>NZ_JBIAUL010000006.1:173586-561500 GCF_042892755.1 Streptomyces sp. NPDC001714 | reverse complement strand
CTGGCGTTGACTTTTGGCACGCTGTTGAGTTCTCAAGGAACGGTCGCTTCCTTTGTACTCACCCTCTCGGGCTTTCCTCCGGGCTTCCCTTCGGTGTTTCCGACTCTATCAGATCCTTTCGGCGTCCGATTCCCGGTCGGCGGGATTGTCTTTGGCTTTCCGGCTTTCGCCCGTCGGCCTTTCGACATTCACTACGTTAGCCGATTCCCGCCGGGACTCATAATCGAGTTCCGTGAGCTCGAATTCGGACATGCAGGCACGCCGAAATCGACCCCGTCAGGGGAAGTCGTAGGTAGTGGGTGGCCGCTTCCGGCTGCTGGCGATTGCCGTACCCGGTTCAAGCGGCTCGGGCTACATTACGCACCTTCCAGGGACGCGTCAACTTGAGCGGCGCCTCGGCGCATGGGCCCGATAGGGGCTCACGGTGGGGTCGTTGGCGACCCAGTAGCGCCAGGGATGGACGTCGCCGTCGCCGCCCTCGCCGGCGACTCCGGTGCGCGGACCGTTGCGTACCTGGTCGGAGGGGACGGGAGTGCCGGTCAGTATCCGCAGCGGTGTCTCGCCGGAGGCACACGCGTCCGTGCCGTCCAGGGCCCGGTCGACGCCCAGGGCGGTGGCCAGGCGGGCCGGTCCTTTGGCCAGTTCCCTGTCGTATCGGGCCGAAAGTCGACGTTTGCGGGCGAGCTCGGTGCCCTCGATGATCTCGCCGGCACGGAGCAGGACCGCGCACGCGGTGCCCTCGGGACCGCAGACGAGGTTCATGCAGAACCACATGCCGTAGGTGAAGTAGACGTACACATGTCCGGGCGGACCGAACATCACGTCGTTGCGGGGGGTACGGCCGCGATAGGCGTGCGAGCCGGGGTCGTTCGGGCCGTCGTACGCCTCCACCTCTGTGAGGCGCACCGCGATCGGACCGTCCGGGGTGGTGCGGACGAGGGTGCGGCCGAGGAGGTCGGGGGCGACCTCCAGTACAGGGCGGTCGAAGAAGCTTCTGGGGAGTGGCGTACGGTCCGGTGGCGCGATCATGGCGTCCGAGCCTAGTCCAGACCGGGGACCCCAAGGGCTGGTCAAGGATTCGTCTGCTTGCCAGGGTGTGGGCCGGAACCGGTCGTCACCGGATCGCGTTTGTAGGGATCAAGGGTCCGTTCGTACGTAGCAGGTAGTAGAGGAGAGTCATGGGGTTCAAGAAGCTGCTCGCGAGCCTGGGGGCCGGCGGGGCGTCCGTCGAGACGGTGCTCACCGAGGTGAACGTCGTACCGGGCGGTGTCGTCCAGGGCGAGGTGCGGATCCAGGGCGGCTCGGTGAACCAGGAGATCCAGGGACTGTCCGTGGGGCTCCAGGCGCGGGTCGAGGTGGAGCACGGCGACGAGGAGTACAAGCAGAACATCGGCTTCGGCAAGACGCGGCTCGGCGGTGCCTTCGAGCTGCAGGCCGGGGCCGTGCACGCGGTGCCGTTCGGGCTGGAGATCCCGTGGGAGACGCCCGTCACGATGATCGACGGACAGGCGCTGCGCGGGATGCACATCGGGGTGACCACCGAGCTGGAGATCGCGCGTGCCGTCGACTCCGGGGACCTGGACCCGATCAACGTGCACCCGCTGCCGGCACAGAAGGCGATCCTCGACGCCTTCATCCAGCTGGGCTTCCGGTTCCGGAACGCGGACCTGGAGAAGGGGCACATCCGGGGGACGCGGCAGACGCTGCCGTTCTACCAGGAGGTCGAGTTCCACCCGCCGTCCCAGTACCGGGGGCTGAACCAGGTCGAGCTGAGCTTCGTGGCGGACGCCCACGCCATGGACGTCATCCTCGAAATGGACAAGAAGCCGGGGCTGTTCAGCGAGGGCAGTGACACGTTCCGGTCGTTCCAGGTGGGTCTGCACGACTTCCACGGGACCGACTGGGCGGCTTATCTCAACCAGTGGCTGTCCGAGGTCGGCAGCAAGCGCAACTGGTTCTAGGCTCGGGAACCGCGGATTCCGTGACGGGGTCCGTCATCGATCAGTATCGATCAGGAGGTACCGAGGTGACCGAGCTCAAGCGGCGGCCTCTCCCCCATGACTTCCATCCGCCCGTCCCGTCCTTCACGGTGACGAGCGAGGACATCGAGGAAGGGGCGACGCTCAAGGACCCTCAGGTCTACGCCAAGGGCAACACCTCGCCGCAGCTGCGGTGGGAGGGCTTCCCGGCCGGGACCAAGAGCTTCGCCGTGACCTGCTACGACCCGGACGCCCCGACGGGCAGCGGGTTCTGGCACTGGGTCGTGTTCGACATCCCGGTCTCGGTGACCGAGCTGCCGGCGGGCGCGGGCAGCGGCAAGTTCGAGGGGCTTCCCGAGGGCGCGGTCCAGGTGCGCAACGACTACGGGTCGAAGGACTTCGGCGGTGCCGCGCCGCCGCCCGGGGACGGCCCGCACCGGTACGTCTTCACGGTGTACGCGGTGGACCAGGAGAAGCTCGGTCCGGACGCCGATGTGTCGCCTGCCGTCGTCGGGTTCAATCTGCGGTTCCACGCGATCGCTCGGGCGCAGCTCATCGGGGAGTACGAGAACCCCGGGCAGGGCTGACGCAACGCGCGAAATCGGCTGAGCGTTCATTGAACGTTTGCCCGTCTCTGGTCATGGAAGTGATCAGAGGCGGGCAGTTTTTATTGCGTTGTCCATCTCGGCGCGCCCGTCCAGAGTTGATCCAAGCCCGCCGGGGGTGGGCAGGTGCACATGGGAGGTGGGCTGGATGCGTGACACGCTGGTGCTGAACGCGAGCTTCGAGCCGCTGTCTACGGTGACATTGAACCGCGCCGTCGTTCTGGTGCTCCAGGACAAGGCCGTCGTCGAGCAGGCCCACCCCGAGCTGCGCATGCGCGGTGCCGAGGTGGACATACCTGCGCCTCGGGTCATAAGGCTGTGCAGGTATGTGCGGGTGCCCTTTCGGAGACAGGCGCCGTGGTCGCGGCGGGGGGTGCTGGTCAGGGACCGGCACCGGTGCGCGTACTGCGGGAAGCGGGCGACGACCGTGGACCATGTGGTGCCGCGGGCTCAGGGCGGTGCCGACTCCTGGCTGAACACGGTGGCGTCCTGCGCGGAGGACAATCACCGGAAGGCGGACCGGACGCCGGAGCAGGCGGGGATGCCGTTGCTTCGGAAGCCGTTCGAGCCTTCGCCGCAGGATGCGATGCTGTTGGCTATGGGGGCCGAGGATCTGGCGGCGTTGCCTGAGTGGCTTTCGGGGGATGTGGCCGCCGCCTAATCGTCTGCATGGCCGTCCCGTCGTGCGGCTGCGGCCGCGTTGTGGCTTGTCGCGCCCACGCGGCGGAGCCGCAAATCAAACAGAGCCCCGCGCCCCCAAGAAGAAGGTGGGCGCGGGGAACGTTTGCCTACCAGTGGCCCTAGTCGATGTTCGGCTTCTCGCGGCGTTCCTGCTGTGCCGGGATGTTGCCGCCGCCGTTGGAACCGCCGCCCAGGGGGCCGAAGTTGCCCATCGCGCCGGAGAGGCCCTTGAGGGCGTCGCCGATCTCGCTGGGGACGATCCAGAGCTTGTTGGCGTCGCCCTCGGCGATCTTCGGGAGCATCTGGAGGTACTGGTAGGAGAGCAGCTTCTGGTCCGGGTCGCCGGCGTGGATCGCCTCGAAGACCGTGCGGACCGCCTGGGCCTCGCCCTCCGCGCGCAGGGCCGCCGCCTTGGCCTCACCCTCGGCGCGCAGGATCTGGGACTGCTTCTCGCCCTCGGCGGTGAGGATCGCCGCCTGGCGGGTGCCCTCCGCGGTGAGGATCGCGGCGCGCTTGTCGCGGTCGGCGCGCATCTGCTTCTCCATCGAGTCCTGGATGGAGGTCGGCGGCTCGATCGCCTTGAGTTCGACGCGGTTGACGCGGATGCCCCACTTGCCGGTGGCTTCGTCGAGGACGCCGCGCAGGGCCGCGTTGATCTCCTCGCGGGAGGTCAGGGTGCGCTCCAGGTCCATGCCGCCGATGATGTTGCGGAGCGTGGTGACCGTGAGCTGCTCGATGGCCTGGATGTAGCTGGCGACCTCGTAGGTGGCCGCGCGGGCGTCCGTGACCTGGTAGTAGATGACGGTGTCGATGTTCACGACCAGGTTGTCCTGGGTGATCACCGGCTGGGGCGGGAACGGTACGACCTGTTCACGCAGGTCGATCCGGTTGCGGATGGTGTCGATGAACGGGACCACGATGTTGAGGCCCGCGTTCAGGGTCCGCGTGTAGCGGCCGAAGCGCTCGACGATGGCGGCGCTCGCCTGTGGGATGACTTGGATCGTCTTGATCAGGGCGATGAAGACCAACACCACCAGAATGACCAGGACGATGATGACCGGTTCCATCGTCGCTCCCCGTACCCTTCTCCGCCTCGGCGCTTCGGCAGATCTTATGGTTGTTGAAGATCTTGCTGGATGAGTCTGACAGACGCACGCGCAACTCGGGGACTCTTCTGTTCAGTTGAGTCTTACGAGGTCAGATGACGATCGCGGTGGCCCCCTCGATCTCGACGACGTCGACTTCCTGCCCCACTTCGTAGGCACGGTCCGGGTCGAGGGCGCGCGCCGACCAGATCTCGCCGGCGAGCTTGATCCGGCCGTCCGCGCCGCCGTCGACGCGTTCGAGCACGACGGCCTGTTTGCCCTTCAACGCGTCGACGCCGGTGGCGAGTTGCGGGCGCTGCGCGGCGTGCCGGTTCGCGATGGGCCGTACGACGGCGATCAGCGCGACCGAGACGACGACGAAGACGAGCACCTGGATCACGGTGCCCGCGCCCAGTCCGGCGGTACCGGCGGCGGCCACGGCACCGGCCGCGAACATGCCGAACTCCGGCATCGCGGTCACCACGAGCGGAATTCCGAGCGCCGCCGCGACGACGAGCCACCACACCCATGCGTCGATGCTGTTCACACAGTCATGGTAGGGCCG
Source organism: Streptomyces sp. NPDC001714 (assembly GCF_042892755.1). Taxonomy (NCBI): domain Bacteria; kingdom Bacillati; phylum Actinomycetota; class Actinomycetes; order Kitasatosporales; family Streptomycetaceae; genus Streptomyces; species Streptomyces sp. NPDC001714. Next base: position 556,585 of record NZ_JBIAUL010000006.1, on the reverse strand, counting down.
GGGGTGCCGACCACGACAGTGCGCTTTGCCGGGTCAGGGCCCGTCAGGTCCGGTCAGGACAGGGGCAGTCCGTGGGCGGTCCAGCGGTCGCCGAGCTGCTCGACGACGAGCGGGAGGCCGAAGCAGAGGGAGAGGTTGCGGGAGGTGAGTTCGAGCTCCAGCGGGCCGGCGGTGAGGACCTTGCCCTGGCGGATCATGAGGACGTGGGTGAAGCCGGGGGCGATCTCCTCGACATGGTGGGTGACCATGATCATGGAGGGGGCGATCGGGTCGCGGGCGAGCCGGCCGAGGCGGCGGACCAGGTCCTCGCGGCCGCCGAGGTCGAGTCCTGCGGCGGGTTCGTCGAGGAGGAGCAGTTCGGGGTCGGTCATCAGGGCGCGGGCGATCAGGGTGCGCTTGCGCTCGCCCTCGGAGAGGGTGCCGAACTTCCGGTCCACGTAGTCGGTCATGCCGAGGCGGTCCAGGAAGGCGCGGGCGCGCTGCTCGTCGACCTCGTCGTACTCCTCCTGCCAGTGGGCGGTCATGCCGTAGGCGGCGGTGAGCACGGTCTCCAGGACGGTCTGGCGCTTGGGGAGCTTCTCGGCCATCGCGACGCCGGCCATGCCGATGCGCGGGCGCAGGTCGAACACGTCGACCTTGCCGAGGGTGTCGCCGAGGACGGTGGCGGTGCCCTTGCTGGGGAAGAGGTAGCTGGACGCGACGTTGAGGAGGGTGGTCTTGCCGGCGCCGTTGGGGCCGAGGATGACCCAGCGCTCGCCCTCCTTCACCGACCAGGAGACCTGGTCCACCAGAGCCCGGCCCTCCCGGACCACGGATACGTCCTGAAGCTCCAGAACATCGCTCATGAGCGCGTTGTCTCCCCTTGCAGTGTCGCCGTTCTCGGCTGTCGCGTACGCCTGTGGCCCGGGCGGCGGCGCCGGTGGGCGCAGCCCTCATGAAATCTACGCCACGAGTGCGGCGCTCCATTCCATCGGTCCGGTCCTTAGGGTGGGGGCATGCTCTCGGAACCGCGTTCAGGACGCCTCGCCGCTTGGGGAAATGCCCTTTTGGCCGGACTTGTCTCTCCGGATGACGCTGTGCTCGCCATCGTCGGCGAGGACGCGGTGCACCGGGTGGAGGGGCTGCCCGGTGAGTCCGCTCCGGTCGGGCTCACGCTGGCCCTGGGGCGGCTGCGGACCCTGGGGACGACCGGGCTGCGGGTCGCGCTGCCGGCGTCGGGGCATCCGCTGGGGCTGAGCGGGCCGCCGGAGTTCAATGCGCGGGCGCTGGAGGCCGAGGAGGCGGTGATCTGTCACGGCGCCCCGTTCGGGCTGGTGCCGGAGGTGTACGAGGCCGGGCCGGCCGGCGATGTACATGTCGACGTGGTCTGGCACGTGCTGCCGGTGCGGGAGGCGCCGCCGGCCGACGTGCCGTCGCTCGGTGAGGCGGAGCGCGAGCTGGCGGAGGCGCTGCGGGATGCCACCGAGGTGTTGTCGAAGCTCGATGTCGCCGGGTCGGGGCCGGTGGCGGAGGCGGCGATCGACGCGTACCGGTCGCGGGCCGAGCGGGGTCGCGAGGTACTGGCGCCGGGGTATCCGCCGCGGGCGGTGCGGGTGCTGGAGCTGGCGCAGCGGGTGGGGCTGCTGATCTCGCTGGCCTACGACAACGGGCCGGGCGGTGCGGTGAGCGCCTCGGAGATGGCGGCGCGGTCGCTGGCGCTGCGGCCGGTGGAGCGGACGGCACGACGGGCGCAGGTCGCGGCGTACAACTCGGTGGTGGAGGAGCGCGAGCGGGGGCGTTAGGGCGTACGGAGGGGGCCGGCCGGAAAAGCCGACCGGCCTTCCGGGAGCGCCCGGAAGGCCGGAGGTCGATGCCGCCGTGCGGCGCGGTGTCAGTGGTTGAGGCAGGTGTTGCCGAACGCGGGGTTCAGTACGCCGATGACGTTCACGCTGTTGCCGCACACGTTGACCGGGACGTCCACCGGGACCTGGATGACGTTGCCCGAGACGACGCCCGGAGAACCGTGGGCCGCGCCGACCGCGGCGGCACCGCCGGTGTGGGCGGAGGCCATGCCCGCACCGGCGGCGACGATCCCGCCGGCCACCATCGTCACGGCCGCTGCCTTCTTCAGGTTCTTCACTTCTTGAGCCCTCCTTGGCGATCGCCACGGCGGTCGCCGCGGCACGCACTGAAGAACGGCGGCGGCCGGCGGAGGATGCGCCGTCCGGGTGACATTCCCACGACGGTATGAATCTCAGCCCGTAGGACGACCCTTCAGGTTGCCGGCGGTGAAGCGTTGCGGAGGGCGTTTCAGCCGGTCACGCCATGGCGAACGGCCCACAGGGCGGCCTGGGTCCGGTCCGCGAGGTCGAGTTTCATCAGGATGTTCGAGACGTGCGTCTTGACGGTCTTCTCGGAGAGCACCAGGGCGCGCGCTATCTCGCGGTTGGAGCGGCCGTCGGCGATCAGCCCGAGCACCTCGCGCTCCCGCTCGGTGAGTGAACCTCCCCTGCCCTGGCCGGAGTTGGCCTCCTCCTGGGAGAGCAGGGCGCCGGCCACCTCGGGCTGGAGCAGGACGTGCCCGGCGTGCACCGAGCGGATGGCGGTGGCGAGCGCGTCGGGATCGACGTCCTTGTAGACGTACCCGGCGGCGCCCGCGCGCAGGGCCGGGACCACCGTGCGCTGTTCGGTGAAGCTGGTGACGATCAGCACGCGCGCGGGGTTGTCGAGTTCGCGGAGCCTGCGCAGCGCCGCCACGCCGTCCAGGCCGGGCATCTTGACGTCCATGAGGACGACGTCGGGGGTCAGCTCCTGGGCGCGCTCGACCCCTTCGGCGCCGTCGGCGGCCTCGCCGACGACCTCGATGTCGTCCTGGACCTCCAGGAAGGTGCGCAGGCCGCGCCGGACGACCTGGTGGTCGTCGACCAGCAGCACCCGGATTGCGTCAGCCACCGGGGACCTCCATCTCGATCGTGGTGCCCTTGCCGGGCGCCGATTCCACGGTCAGCGTGCCGCCGACGCCGCTCGCCCGGTCCCGCATGGAGACCAGGCCGAGGTGGCGCCCGGCGCGCCGGGTGAGGTGCGGGTCGAAGCCGCTGCCGTCGTCGGTGACCCGCAGGACGGCTCCGCCGCCGCGCCGGTTCACCGTCACGTCGACATGCTCGGCCCCGGAGTGCCGCAGGGCGTTGTGCAGGGCCTCCTGGGCGACCCGGAGCAGGGCCTCCTCCTGGGCGGCGGGCAGGGCCCGGAAGCCGCTCGCGGCGAAGGTCACGCGCGCGGTGTGGGCGCGGTCGAGGACCTGGACCTGGGTGCGCAGGGTGGCGAGCAGGCCGTCCTCGTCGAGGGCGGCGGGGCGCAGTTCGACGACGGCCGCCCGCAGTTCGTCGATGGCCTCGGCGGCGAGCACGGCTACCTGCTGCAGCTCGCCCTTGGCGCGGGAGGGGTCGCGGTCGACCAGGGCGGCGGCGGCCTGGGCGGTCAGGCGCAGCGAGAAGAGCTTCTGGCTCACCGCGTCGTGCAGTTCGTGGGCGAGCCGGGAGCGTTCCTCGGCGATGGTCAGTTCGCGGCTGCGCTCGTAGAGGCGGGCGTTGGTGAGGGCGATGGCCGCGTGCTGGGCGAGGATGGAGAGCAGTTCCTCGTCCTCGGCGGTGAAGCCGCAGCCGCCCTCCGGCTTCCCACAGTTCTTGTTGGCCAGGAACAGCGCGCCGATCACCTCGTCGCCGTCCCGGATCGGCAGGCCCAGGAAGTCGGACATCTCGGGATGGGCGGAGGGCCAGCCCTCGAAGCGGGGGTCCGTGCGCACGTCGGCCAGCCGCTCGACCTTCGCCTCCCGCAGCATCGCCGCGAGGATGCCGTGCTGGCGCGGGAGCGGGCCGATGGCCTTCCACTGGGCGTCGGTGACGCCGTCGACGACGAACTGGGCGAACCCGCCGTGGTCGTCCGGCACCCCCAGCGCGGCGTACTGGGCGTCGAGCAGCTCACGGGCGGAGGCGACGATCGTCTTGAGGACGTCGCGCACCTCCAGATGCCTGCTCATGGCCAGCAGCGCGGAGCTGACCGCCGCCAGACCGGACCGGGGACCTTGACTCATGTCCTCACGGTACCGGTGGGCTCCGACAGCGCGGATCGGGCCGACGGCGGCAGCGCCTGGGCCGGTGGCCGTAGGCCTGGGGACCTAGGGCTCGGGGCCCGGACCTGCGGCTTAGTCCGAAGGGCCCCGCCCGGTTGCGGCCCGCGTCCGAGGCGGCCGGGGTGGTCCGGTTCCTACGTTGGGTTCACCGCCGACGCGGGCGGACGGAGCCGAGGGGACGGTTGTCATGCCGGTAGCGATCATCACGGGGGCCTCGAAGGGGCTGGGGCGGGCGCTGGCGGAGGCGCTGGCCACGCGCGGCTGGGATCTGGTGCTGGACGCCAGGGGGGCCGCGGTACTGAAGGAGACGGCCGAGGCCGTCGCGGGGCACGGGACGCGGGTGGCGGCACTGCCCGGTGATGTCACGGATGCCGCGCACCGGGCCGACCTGGTGGCCGCCGCGCGGGAGCTGGGCGGGGTGGACCTGCTGGTGAGCAACGCCAGCGCGCTGGGGGCCGAGCCGCTGGTGCGCCTGGGCGAGCTGCCCCTGGCGGGGCTGCGCCGGGCGCTGGAGGTGAACGTGGTGGCGGCGCTGGGCCTGGTCCAGGAGGCGCTGCCGCTGCTGCGGGAGTCGGCGGCGGGTGCGGTGGTCGCGGTCAGCTCGGACGCGGGCGCCGAGGCGTACGAGACCTGGGGCGGCTACGGCGCCTCGAAGGCGGCCCTGGACCAGCTGGCGGCCGTGCTCGGCGTGGAGGAGCCGGGGCTGCGGGTGTGGGCGGTGGATCCCGGGGACATGGCGACCGGCCTGTACGCGGCGGCCGTCCCGGACGACGACGATCCGCGGCCGGCGCCGGTGAGTGTCGTACCGGCCTTCCTGCGGCTGCTGGACGAGCGGCCGGCGAGCGGGCGGTACGGGGCGCCGGCCCTGGTGGAGGGGCGATGACGACGGTGGTGCGGGTGCCCGAGGAGCTGTCCGCGCGGGTGCCGGCCGAGCAGCGCGGGCCGGGTCTTGAGCGGGACGCCGTACGGCTGCTGGTGTCGCGCGGGACGGCGGTGTCGCATCACGCCTTCGCCGAGCTGCCGGGCCTGCTGCGGGCCGGGGACCTGCTGGTGGTGAACACCTCGCCGACGCTGGCGGCCGCCGTGGACGGGAGGGTCGGTTACGCGCGCGTGGTGGTGCACTTCTCCACGCGCGGGGACGACGGGCGGTGGGCGGTCGAGCTTCGGGAGCCGGACGGGAACGGCACGACCCGCGCGCGTGCGGGCACCCGCGCGGGTACTGGGGTGCGACTGCCCGGAGGCGGGCGGCTGGTGCTGGAGGAGCCGCTGAGCGAACGGGGCGAGCGGCTGTGGTGGGCGCGGGCCTCGGCGGACGTGCGCGGGGTGCTGCGGGAGCACGGGCGGCCCATCCGTTACTCCTATACGGAGCGGGACCAGCCGTTGTCCGTCTATCAGACGGTGTTCGCGCTGCCGTCGGCGGACGGGGCGGGGAGCGCGGAGATGCCGAGTGCGGCGCGGCCCTTCACCGCGCGGCTGGTGGTGGAGCTGGTGAGCCGGGGGGTGCAGTTCGCGCCGGTCACGCTGCATACCGGGGTGTCGTCGGCGGAGGCGCACGAGCCGCCGTACGCGGAACGTTTCACCGTGCCGGAGGCGTCGGCGCGGCTGATCAACGACGTGAGGGCCGGAGGAGGCCGCGTCGTCGCCGTCGGGACGACCGCCGTGCGGGCGGTGGAGTCGGCCGCCGGTGCCGACGGGGCGGTGCGGGCGGCCGAGGGGTGGACGGAGCTCGTCGTGACGCCGGAGCGCGGGGTGCGGGTGGTGGACGGGCTGCTGACCGGGCTGCACGAGCCGGAGGCCTCGCATCTGCTGATGCTGGAGGCGGTCGCGGGGCGGGCGGCTGTGGACCGCAGTTACGAGGAGGCGTTGCGCGGGCTCTACCTGTGGCACGAGTTCGGGGACGTGCACCTCATCCTCCCGGAGGAGGATGCCTCACGCAGAGCGTTGCGCCAGCAACTCCAGGTGAGATTCATGCGCGGCCGATGTGAGGCCGCACATAGGGCGCACATCACGTACGAACGGACATAGGAGATATACGGTCACGGCGCGAACGGGGCAGACGTTCTAGTCTGTCCCGATTTGCACCTCCGGGCTCCACTATCGAGGTTCGTACGTCACACCTTTGCCAGGGCATTTTGCGGCCGCTAAGAATGGCTGCCGTCGCTCAGCACCGCGGTTTCCTCCCGGTGCTCGTGCAGGAGGAGCCGGTCTCCCCCGCGGACAACGAGCGACCTCCGCGCTATCCGAAGAGGTCTCCACCGCATGCCCAAGCACGCCCACAGTCCCACGCTGACCAAGCACCACAAGATCGCGCTCGCCGGCGTCGCCACGCTCGGCGCCGCCGCCCTCGCCTTCTCGGCCGTGCCCAGCAGCGCCGAGACGATCGCGTCCGGTACCCCCCAGACCGCCGCCAAGGCGGCCTACGGCACCGCGCAGATCAAGGGCGTCACGGGCAAGGTCACGGACCAGCTGGCGCTGCAGAGCGTCAAGGTCGAGGCCATCGCCGCCAAGAAGAAGGCCTCCGCCCACCAGCTGCACGTGGCTCACGTGAAGAAGGTCCACGCGGCCCACGTCGCGCACGTCAAGAAGGCCCACGCGGACCACGTGAGGAAGCTGCACACGGCTCACGTGAAGCACGTCCACGCGGCCCACGTGAAGCACGTCGCCGCCGCCAAGAAGGCCGCCGCCAAGCGCGCCGCCCAGCAGGCCGCGAGCCGGTCCGCGCAGCGCCCGCAGATCCAGCAGGTCGCCGCGAAGACCTACGCCAACAACCTCGACGGCTGGATCCGCCAGGCCCTCGACATCATGAACGCCAAGGGCATCCCGGGCTCCTACAGCGGCCTGCACCGCAACATCATGCGGGAGTCCTCCGGCAACCCGAACGCCATCAACAACTGGGACATCAACGCCATCAACGGCATCCCCTCCAAGGGCCTGCTGCAGGTGATCCCGCCGACCTTCGCGACGTACCACGTCTCCGGCACGTCCTGGAACATCTACGACCCGGTCGCCAACATCACCGCCGCCGCCAACTACGCGGCGCACCGCTACGGCTCGATCGACAACGTCAACAGCGCGTACTGAGGCCGGCGCGGACCTCTGCACGCACACGCCGAAGGGCGGCACCCCATTTGCGGGTGCCGCCCTTCGGCGTCGTACGGCGTCAGAGACCGCGCGTGCTACTTCCGCATGACCTCGGGCTCGTGGCGGCGCAGGAAGCGGGCCACGAGGAAGGCACAGACCACGCCGAGGACGACCAGGGCGATCATGTCCAGGGTCCAGGCGCCGGCGGTGTGCGCCCACAGCGGGTCGTCGGGCTTGCCCTTGCCGGGCGGGGCGATCCTGTTGAAGTCCAGGGTGGCGCCCGCGGCGGCGACCGCCCAGCGCGACGGCATCAGGTACGAGAACTGGTTGACGCCGACCGTGCCGTTCAGGGCGAACAGGCAGCCGGTGAAGACGACCTGGATGATCGCGAACATGACCAGCAGCGGCATGGTCTTCTCGGACGTCTTCACCAGGGCCGACATGACCAGGCCGAACATCATCGAGGTGAAGCCCAGCGCCATGACCGGCACGCAGAGCTCCAGGAGCGTGAGGTGGCCGAAGACCACGCCCTCCGCCGGGATCTTCCGGCTGGCGAAGCCGATGACGCCAACCAGCAGGCCCTGCAGGATCGTGACGATGCCGAGCACGAAGACCTTGGACATCAGGTACGCGGAACGGGACAGGCCGGTCGCGCGCTCCCGCTCGTAGATGACCCGTTCCTTGATCAGCTCACGGACGGAGTTCGCGGCGCCGGCGAAGCAGGCACCGACCGCCAGGATCAGCAGGACTGTGGTGGCCGTGCCGTTCGGAACGGGCTGCTGGGTCGCCGGATTGATCTCCGTGTTGACCAGCAGGTCCTTCCCCGAGTCGATCAGCAGGCTCACCGAGCCGAGGACGAGCGGCAGGATCACCGTCAGAAGCAGGAAGCCCCTGTCGGAGGCGATCACCGACACGTATCGCCGCACCAGCGTGCCGAACTGCGACATCCAGCCCTGCGGCTTGCGCGGCTTCATCGCCTGCATCGGCGGCATCTGTACGGACTGCGGGGCGATCGCGTCGATGTCCGCGGCGTACATCTGGTAGTGCTGCGAGCCCTTCCAGCGGCCCGCCCAGTCGTAGTCGCGGTAGTTCTCGAAGGCGGAGAAGACGTCGGCCCAGGTGTCGTAGCCGAAGAAGTTCAGCGCCTCCTCCGGCGGCCCGAAGTAGGCGACCGCGCCGCCCGGCGCCATCACCAGGAGCTTGTCGCACAGCGCCAGCTCGGCCACCGAGTGGGTGACGACGAGGACCGTGCGGCCGTCGTCCGCGAGGCCGCGCAGCAGCTGCATGACATCGCGGTCCATGCCCGGGTCCAGGCCCGAGGTGGGCTCGTCGAGAAAGATCAGCGACGGCTTGGTGAGCAGCTCCAGGGCCACCGACACGCGCTTGCGCTGGCCGCCGGAGAGGGAGGTGACCTTCTTCTCCTTGTGGACGTCGAGCTTCAGCTCGCGCAGCACCTCGTCGATGCGGGCCTCGCGCTCCTCCCCCGTGGTGTCGGCGGGAAAGCGCAGCTTGGCCGCGTACTTGAGGGCCTTCTTGACCGTCAGCTCCTTGTGCAGGATGTCGTCCTGCGGGACCAGACCGATGCGCTGGCGCAGCTCGGCGAACTGCTTGTACAGGTTGCGGTTGTCGTACAGCACCTCGCCCTCGTTGGCGGGGCGGTAGCCGGTGAGCGCCTTGAGCAGGGTCGACTTGCCGGATCCCGACGGGCCGATGACCGCGATCACGGACTTCTCCGGGACACCGAAGGAGACGTCCTTGAGGATCTGCTTGCCGCCGTCGACCGTGACGGTCAGGTGACGTGCGGAGAAGGAGACTTCACCGGTGTCGACGAACTCCTCGAGGCGGTCGCCGACGATCCGGAAGGTGGAGTGGCCGACGCCCACGATGTCGTTCGCGTCGAGCAGCGCGCTGCCGCCCTTGGCGATCGGCATACCGTTGACGTACGTGCCGTTGTGCGAGCCGAGGTCGCGGATCTCCATGCGGCCGTCGGGCGTGGAGTGGAACTCGGCGTGGTGGCGCGATACCTGCAGGTCGGAGACGACCAGCTCGTTGTCCAGGGCGCGGCCGATGCGCATCACTCGGCCGATGGAGAACTGGTGGAAGGTGGTCGGGCTGCGGTCGCCGTAGACCGGCGGCGCCCCCGCGCCACCACCGGAGGCCATGGCCGGGGCGCTCTGCTGCTGCGGGATCGCGGGCGGGGCCTGCTGCCAGCTCTGTTGCGGAGCCCGCGGCTGCGGAGCGGGCGGCTGGGACCAGCCCGCGCCGCCCGCGCCCTGCGCCGCGAACGGCTGCTGCTGGGGCTGCGGTCGGGCGACGGCGGCCGCGGCGCCGGAGAGGCTCAGGCGCGGTCCGTCGTTCGCGTTGCCGAGATGGACGGCCGAGCCCGGGCCGATCTCCGACCGCTGGACCCGGCTGCTCTGCACGAAGGTGCCGTTGGTACTGCCGTGGTCCTCGATGACCCAACTACGGCCGTCGAAGCTGATCGTGGCGTGCCGCCAGGAGACCCTGGCGTCGTCGAACACGATGTCCCCCTGCGGATCGCGTCCGAGGGTGTATGACCTGGACGGATCGAGCGTCCAGGTGCGTCCGTTTGATTCCAGTACGAGTTCCGGCACTCCAAGCCCCATGAGTAGTCCCCCGAGTTACCCCCATCACAGGGAGTCTAGGGATGTCGAACATCGTCGGGAACTATTTCAGGCTCGGCCCTCTGACCGAAATCCGGGCCTTGTGGAGGCCTCGGACGAGCGCTTCAACTCTTTCCGTTGACGGGGTTGAAACCGGGCCGGAGAGTGGTAATTCACGCGAGGGGGACAAGCACGACGGAGTGGTCCGTGGCTGCTGCGGATCGGGGGGGCTGCCATGAGTGCTGGTGTGTCTGGTACGGGAGTCGAGCACGGGAGGCACGGCGGGCGGCTGCCGTGGGCCGACATCCTGCTGTCCTCGACAGCCGCCGTGAGCTGGGCGTTGATCGGTATGGCGGGTACGGCGGCCCTGGGCCTGCATCTGCTGCGGGCCGATGCGGCGGGTTCGCTGGGCCCGATGACCGCGGCCGTTGTGGCTCTCGGGGCGGGTGGTTCGGTCACCCCGGACGGAGATCTGTCCGCTTTCGGTCTGAAGGGTGCGCAGGCCACGACGGCCATCGAGATCACGCCACTGGGGGTGAGCCTGGTCGGTGCGCTCCTTTTGTCGTGGTTCTTCTTACGGTCCCTGCGCACGGCCGGAGTTGTGATCTCCCCGGCCGAACTGCTGGCCCGCGCGGGCTCGGTGGTGGTGCTGTTCGTGGCGATGCTGGGCGGACTGGCGTGGGCGGGTCACTCCGTCGTGACGATCGACGGCGGCGCGCTCGGCCTGGACAGGCTGCCGGGGGGCGGGAGCGGCGGCGGCGGGCTGAAGATCCCCGGCATCGGTGACATCGGCGGGCTGCTGCCGGACCGCCTCGGCGACCTCGTGCACGCGAAGGCGGCGGTCGGCTTCAGCGTGGACACGGCGGCGACCCTGCTCGGCGGCCTCGGCTGGTCGGTGGGCATCCTGCTGATCGCCCTGCTGGCCTCGCGCCGGACTCCGCTGCCACCCGGCTGGGCGGCGGTGCACCGGGTGGTACGCCCGGCGGCCTCGGCGCTGGTGACGGTGCTGCTGGTGGCCGTGGCGGCCGGCTGGGCGGCGGCGGCCTACGCGGCGATCGGCGACCCGCATCCGGCCCGGATCCTGGGTGCGGCCCTGCTCGGCGCCCCGAACGGCGTCTGGCTCGGCATCCCGATCGGGCTATTCGTCCCCTTCGACGGCAGGGCCACCGGCGTCCTGACCATGTTCCTGCCGCACCCCCTGGACGAGTTCCTGAACTCGAAGTCCGACCGGTCGGTGACGCTGGGCCATCTGGCCGGCCTGGACGGACGGGTGTGGCTGCTGGGGGTGGCGGCGGCCCTGCTCATGCTGCTGGCCGGGGTGTTCACGGCGGTCCGGACACCGGTGGGGCGGCCGGCGGGGCGTCCCGTGGAGCGGAGGACCGACGCGGCCGGGACAGCAGGCACCGGCGAGCCGGAGTCCCGGTCGGGCGCGCTCGGCTTCGCCGGGCGGTGCGCCGTGCGGCTGGGGATCGCCACCGCGCTCGCGCTGCCGCTGCTCGCCTGGCTGGCGGACGTGTCGGTGGACGCCTCGCTGTCGGTGCTGGGCTTCGACGCGTTCGGGGCGGGAATCCAACTGCACGGGCAGCTGGGCACGGCACTGCTGCTCGGAGCGGTCTGGGGTGCGGCGGCGGGGGCCGCGGGAGCGCTGCTGGCCTGGGTGACCGGGGCGGCGGGGGCACGGGCGGCTCCGCTGGCACTGGGTGACGGCGGGGCGGGCGGCGGGCCTGCTCATCAGGGGGCCTGGGCTCCGGGACGGGACGGCGGCGAGGCGGCGGGGCCTTACCTGCCGGGGACTCCGTACCGTCCGCCGAATCCGAACACCAACCCCTATCTCCGGGTGCCGGAGGAACTGCGGGAGCCCGGGGGCGGCCGAGGAGCTCGGTCCGGTGGAGTGCAGGGGGCGGGGGCGGCACCGCCGGGCGGTCCCGCCGTCCCAGGCCGTCGTCCGACAGGCGCTCCGCCCCCGGCGGACGACCGCCGGCGGGCACCGGAGGAAGGTCGGGCGGGCGGCGTCCCCTCCGACGTGCCTCCGCCCGGCTCGGGTGATGTGTACGGCGCTCCCACCATGGCGCGGCCTCTCGATCCACCGCCCCGCTCCTCGCAGCCCCGACCGGGCGCGCGGCGGCCGGACGGGTCCCAGAGCGGCCCGAGCGCCGGGCCCCCACCGCCGCCACCGCCTCCTCCACCGCCTCCACCGCCTCCACCGCCTCCTCCGCCGCCTCCACCGCCTCCTCCGCCGCCGCCCAGGCGGCCCCCCAGGTGAGGCCGGGCGCCGGGCCGGGAAGCGGCGGCCGCGCGGGGCCGTGCCTGTCCTGGCGCTGAACCATGCGTGAAGACGCGGCGGCGTGCGCCCCGGTCCCGGCCATGGACATCGCACGCACGTTCGCTCGTAGGGCGGAGGCAAGGCGTCCGACACCGGCCCGACACCTATTGTTCCGTGTCCGTCAGGCGGACCACCTGCGCCGCAGGCACTGCGTGCCGGTTACCTTGGTTACACCATGAGCGATGCGCAGACCTCCGAGGTCCCCACTCTCCTCGTCAAGATTTTCGGCAAGGACAGGCCGGGCATCACGGCCGGCCTCTTCGACACACTTGCCGCCTACATGGTCGACGTGGTCGACATCGAGCAGGTCGTCACCCGGGGCCGCCTGGTGCTGTGCGCGCTCGTGACCCAGCCCCCGGCGGGTCTTGAGGGCGACCTCAGGGCGACCGTGCACAGCTGGGCCGAGTCGATGAAGATGCAGGCGGAGATCATCTCCGGGCGCGGCGACAACCGCCCGCGTGGCCTCGGCCGTTCCCTGGTCACCGTCCTCGGCCACCCCCTGACCGCCGAGTCGACGGCCGCGATCGCCGCCCGGATCGCCAAGACCGGCGGCAACATCGACCGTATCTTCCGGCTCGCCAAGTACCCGGTGACCGCGGTCGAGTTCGCGGTGTCGGGCGTGGAGACCGAGCCGCTGCGCACCGCCCTGGCCTCCGACGCGGCCGAGCTCGGCGTGGACATCGCGGTGGTGTCGGCGGGCCTGCACCGGCGGGCCCAGCGGCTGGTCGTCATGGACGTGGACTCGACGCTCATCCAGGACGAGGTGATCGAACTGTTCGCCGCGCACGCCGGCTGCGAGGACCAGGTCGCCGAGGTGACGGCGGCCGCGATGCGTGGTGAGCTGGACTTCGAGCAGTCGCTGCACGCGCGCGTGGCGCTGCTGAAGGGGCTGGACGAGTCGGTCGTGCAGAAGGTGCGCGCCGAGGTGCGGCTGACGCCTGGCGCGCGGACCCTGATCCGCACGCTGAAGCGGCTCGGCTACCAAGTCGGCGTCGTCTCGGGCGGTTTCACCCAGGTCACCGATGATCTCAAGGAGCGGCTGGGGCTGGACTTCGCCCAGGCCAACACGCTGGAGATCGTCGACGGGAAGCTGACCGGCCGGGTGACCGGCGAGATCGTGGACCGGGCGGGCAAGGCGCGGCTGCTGCGCCGGTTCGCCGCCGAGGCGGGCGTACCGCTGGTGCAGACGGTGGCCGTCGGTGACGGGGCCAACGACCTCGACATGCTGAACGCGGCCGGTCTCGGTGTCGCCTTCAACGCCAAGCCGGTGGTCCGCGAGGCCGCGCACACGGCGGTGAACTTCCCGTTCCTGGACACGGTCCTGTATCTGCTGGGCGTCACCCGCGAAGAGGTCGAGGCGGCGGACACGCACGACGAGAGCTGAGCCGTCCGGCCGATCCGGATCGAGGGCCCGGCACCGTGGAGATCGGTGCCGGGCCCTCGTCGTACCACGTCAGTGGTGGTGCGGTGGTCTCATTCGGAGGGTGCCCAGTAGTCCACGAGCGTGGCCACGCCGGGTTCCAGGGCCTTCCAGGAGCCCTCGTGCGTCAGGACGGCGAAGGCGGCGGCGGGAAAGCCCCGCCGGTCCATCCGCTCACGGGCGTCGGCCTCGGCGGTGCCGGCGAGTATCTCGGCCACGCCGTGCACGCCGGGGTTGTGGCCGATGAGGATCACGGTCTGTACGTCGTCGGGCACCTCGTTGAGCACGGCGATCAGCTCGCCCGGCGAGGCCTCGTACACCCGCTCCTCATAGACGGTTTTCGGCCGGTGCGCGAGCTCATGGACGGCGAGCTTCCAGGTCTCCCGGGTTCGCACGGAGGTGGAGCACAGTGCCAGATCGAAGGTGATGCCGCTGTCCGCCAGCTTGCGTCCGGCGACGGCGGCGTCCATTCGGCCCCGCTCAGCGAGCGGTCGCTCGTGGTCGGTCACCTGTGGCCAGTCGGCTTTCGCATGGCGGAAGAAGACAATCCTGCGGGATTCTGCGACGCTCATGGCACCCAGCTTCGCATGAAACAGGCCATCGGGCGCAGGGAGTTGACATGCGGCTTCGCCCGGTCCGCGGGTGCCGAGCCCCCGGATGCGCTAGCGGGTGACGATCTGCTGGACGCGCTCGAAGAGGTGGGTGACGGCGGGGTCGCTGGTGGCCGCGTGGGCGTCCGCCGGGTTCAGTATCAGGATCAGCAGGGCGACGAAGGCGAGCGCGGGAAGAGCGAGCGCCCACCAGGGGAGCCGGATGTCGACGCTGCCCGGGGTCGCCGGGCGGGACCGGGTGTGCGTGGGGGCCGGCATGGTCGCCTCCGTGGGTCTCCGGGGTCCGTGGCCGCCCTCGCGGCCACACCTCGAAACTACGGAATCCGCGGTCGCCGCCCCATCCGGCGATCCACCCACTTCACCCTGACCCTCACCCCCTAGGGGATGGTGGGGCCAGCCCCACCACCGGCCGCGGGGGCGGTGGCCGGCTGTGGTCAGGGTGACGCGAGGGTCGCGATGACGGCGATGACGATGAAGATGGCGAAGAACGAGCCGAAGACGATCAGCATCTTCTTCTGACCGTTCTGGGGGTTCGGGTCGAGCACTGGCATGGGGTCAGTCTGGCACTCCCGGGAGGGGACGGACCGCGCGGGGTGGCCGCGACACGGGCCAACCTGCTTCGCGGGGGGGGTGACGGGGAGCCGACCGGGCCGGTGCGACGTCAGGCGGTCGCGGCCGCCTCGTCCTCCACGACACGGTCGCGGCCCGCCAGGACGCCGACGGCCATCTGCGGGACCATCAGGCCGACCATGAGGGCGATCGGCAGTCCCCAGCCGCCGCTGTGCTGGTAGAGCACGCCCACCAGCAGCGGACCGGGGATGGAGATCAGGTATCCGGTGCTCTGGGCGAAGGCGGAGAGCTGGGCGACGCCCGCGCCGGTCCTGGCCCGCATCCCGACCATGGTGAGGGCCAGCGGGAAGGCACAGTTCGAGATGCCGAGCAGTACGGCCCAGGCCCAGGCGCCGCCGGCGGGCGCGAGGTACAGGCCGGCGTATCCGGCGAGGCCGCAGACGCCGAGCGCGATCACGATGGGGCCCTGGTGCGGCAGCCGGGTGGCCACGCGCGGGATGACGAAGGCCAGCGGTACGCCCATCACCATCGTGACGGCCAGCAGCAGCCCGGCCGTGCTCGCGGAGACACCCGCGTCCCGGAAGATCTGCGCCATCCAGCCCATCGTGATGTAGGCGGCGGTGGCCTGGAGCCCGAAGAAAACCGCGAGCGCCCAGGCGGTACGGCTGCGGGTGATCCGCAGGGCGGGCGGCTGCCGCTCCGCACGGGCGCGTGCCTCGGCCTCGGGGGCCGGCGCCGTCCCCCGGTCCCTTACCAGCGGAACCCACGGCAGTACCGCGACCGCCGCGAGCCCGCCCCAGACGGCCAGCCCGGTCTGCCAGCCGCCGCCGAGGGCGTCGGTCAGGGGCACGGTCACCGCGGCGGCCACCGAGGTGCCGGCGGCGAGGGCCATCGAGTACAGGCCGGTCATGGAGCCGACCCGGTCGGGGAACCAGCGCTTGACGATGACCGGCATCAGCACGTTGCTGACCGCGATCCCCATGAGCGCGAGCGCGCTGCCGGCCAGGAACCCGCCGGTGCTCCCGGCATACGGCCGTATCAGCAGGCCGGCCGTGACGGCCGCCATACCCGCGCAGACCACGGTCGCCGGGCCGAAGCGGCGGGCGAGGCGGGGGGCCATGACGCCGAAGACGGCGAAGCAGAACGGGGGCACGGAGGTGAGCAGTCCGGCCACGCTGCCGCTCATGCCGAGGCCGTCGCGGACCTCCTCCAGGAGCGCGCCGAGGCTGGTGATGGCGGGCCGGAGGTTGACGGCGGACAGCACGATGCCGACGACGACCAGCCGTGTCGTCCACGCGCGCGTGGCGGTCGCGGGGCGGCCGCCGGATGCCGTCGCGCGTACCGTCCCGGCCGTCCCGGCCGTCTCGGAGGTCTGAGAGCTCGTCGTGCCGATTTCCTTGCCTACCATGAGGCCCATCATAGAATCATAGGATGATTGATTGTCCATCCCCGGGCGGGCCCGGCCGCTCCCGCCGGGCCCTCGCGTGCGAAGGTGTGTCATGCCTCTGAGTCATCCGCGCCGCTCGGCGCTGTCCGAGCAGGTCATCGCCGCGTTGCGGAACCAGATCACCTCGGGCGAGTGGCCGGTGGGCTCGCGCATCCCCACCGAGCCGGAGCTGGTCGAGCAGCTCGGGGTGGCCCGCAACACCGTCCGGGAGGCCGTCCGGGCGCTGGCGCACAACGGCCTGCTGGACATCCGCCAGGGCTCGGGGACGTACGTGGCGGCGACCAGTGAGCTGGCCGGCGTCATGCACCGCCGGTTCGCCGAGGCCGACCCCCGGCACATCGCCGAGCTGCGCTCCACCCTGGAGTCGTCGGCCGCCCGGCTGGCCGCGGTGCGCCGCACCGAGAAGGACCTCAGGCAGCTCGACGCCCTTCTGGCGCGCCGCGAGCAGGCCTGGCGGTCCGGCGACGCGGAGGCCTTCGTGACGGCGGACGCGACCCTGCACCTGGCCGTGGTGGCCGCCTCGCACAACGACGTGCTGACGGCGATGTACGCCGACCTGGGCGAGGTGCTGCGGGACTGGCTGCGCGCGGACGTCGGCGCCGAGCTGACGCCGCAGTCGTACATGGACCACACCCGGCTCGTCGAGGCGATCCGCGCGGGCGACGCGGACGCGGCGGCGAAGGAGGCGGCGAGCTATCCGTTCCAGTGCCGTCCGGACCGGTTCAGCCCACCTTCTGGTGACTGATCCACACCGCGCGGACGTCCTTCCAGCAGCGGCCGGAGAGCCGTACGGTCATCGCCGGGCCGGTGTCGACCGGGGAGCCGTCGGTGTCGATGTCCCACCACTGGGCGCACTCGATGTGCAGCCGGACCCGGTCCGTGTCGACGTAGGGGTTGTGGCAGTAGGCCACCACGTGGGAGCCGCGCACGGCGGTCCGGCACGACGCCCCGAACAACTGCGGGGCCGGCTTGTGTCCGCTCGGCACGCGTGCGTGGGACTCTGCGTCGCAGGGCAGCGACACCACGAGGGCGAGGGCCAGGGTCACCGGGGCCAGGCTGCGGGAAAGGCGCACAAGGGGACCTCCTCGGCCGGGCTGGGGAGGGACATCGCGCGGTGCACGCGCGTCCAGGGCGCGCCGCCGCGTCTCCAGGGTGCGCCGCCCGTCGGGTGATCACCCGGCCGGTGGGCCGAACGGGTGAGGCCCGCACCCCTCGCGGGATGCGGGCCTCGAAGAGTCCGTGCGGGTCAGGCACCGATGGCGTGCAGGCCGCCGTCCACGTGGATGATCTCGCCGGTGGTCTTCGGGAACCAGTCGCTCAGCAGGGCGACGATGCCCTTGCCGGCCGGCTCCGGGTCCTTGAGGTCCCACTCCAGCGGCGAGCGGTGGTCCCAGACGGCGGCCAGGTCGCTGAAGCCCGGGATGGACTTGGCGGCCATGGAACCGATGGGGCCGGCGGAGATGAGGTTGCAGCGGATGTTCTGCTTGCCCAGGTCGCGCGCGATGTAGCGGCTGGTGGCCTCCAGGGCGGCCTTGGCCGGGCCCATCCAGTCGTACTGCGGCCAGGCGTACTGGGCGTCGAAGGTGAGGCCGACGACCGAGCCGCCGTTCTGCATCAGCGGCAGGCAGGCCATGGTCAGCGACTTCAGGGAGTACGCCGAGACGTGCATGGCGGTGGCGACAGACTCGAACGGCGTGTTGAGGAAGTTGCCGCCGAGCGCGTCCTGCGGGGCGAAGCCGATGGAGTGGACGACGCCGTCGAGGCCGCCGAGCTCCTCGCCGACGAGGTCGGCAAGGCGGCCGAGGTGCTCGTCGTTGGTGACGTCCAGCTCGATGACCTTGGTGGGCTTCGGCAGCTTCTTGGCGATGCGCTCGGTCAGCGTGGGCCGCGGGAACGCGGTGAGGATGATCTCGGCACCCTGCTCCTGGGCCAGCTTGGCCGCGTGGAAGGCGATGGAGGACTCCATCAGCACACCCGTGATCAGGATGCGCTTGCCCTCGAGGATTCCACTCATGGTGATCAGTGACCCATTCCCAGTCCGCCGTCAACGGGGATGACGGCTCCAGTGATGTACGAGGCGTCGTCCGAGGCGAGGAACCGCACCGTCGCGGCGACCTCCTCGGGCTCCGCGTACCGGCCGAGCGGCACCTGCGACACGATGGTGGCGCGCTGCTCGTCGGTGAGCACCTTGGTCATGTCGGTGTCGACGAAGCCGGGCGCGACGACGTTGAAGGTGATGTTGCGCGAGCCCAGCTCACGGGCGAGGGAGCGCGCGAAGCCGACCAGGGCGGCCTTGGAGGCGGCGTAGTTGGCCTGGCCGGGGCCGCCGTAGAGGCCGACGACCGACGAGATGAGGACGACACGGCCCTTCTTGGCGCGCAGCATGCCGCGGTTGGCCCGCTTGACCACCCGGAAGGTGCCGGTGAGGTTGGTGTCGACGACCGAGGTGAAGTCCTCCTCGGACATCCGCATCAGGAGCGTGTCCTTGGTGATGCCGGCGTTGGCGATCAGGACCTCGACCGGGCCGTGCGCGTCCTCGATCTCCTTGTAGGCCTGCTCCACCTGCTCGGAGTCGGTGATGTCGCACTTGACGGCCAGGACGCCCAGTTCCTTGAGGACGGCCGGCGGCTCACCGGAGCGGTACGTGATGGCAACCTTGTCGCCGTTGTCGGCGAAAGCACGGGCGATGGCGAGGCCGATGCCCCGGTTGCCTCCAGTGACGAGAACCGAGCGGCTCAACGGATCACCCTTTCGTTCGGTCTGACCACCCGCCCGAACAGCTGGCACGACAGGCGGCTTCATCGAAAACCTATCGGTCCCGCCATCGCCGCGGGCAAGCGGGCACCGACAGTGGCTCGGGAGTGTCGCTGTCGGATCCCTACAGAAAGGCCCGACGCCGGGCCGAAACCTGTGGTCCGTGGGCCCGCGGGCGCGACATGATCGGACGGACAGGCCACGACAGCAGGGAGACCTCCGTGCCTCATTCCATCGACGAAGCCTTCACGGCGCTTCCGCTACGGGCCCTGGCCGACGCCGCGCTGGCACGCGCGCGTGCGCTGGGGGCCGAGCACGCGGACTTCCGGTTCGAGCGGGTGCGCAGCGCGTCCTGGCGGCTGCGGGACGCCAAGCCCGCCGGATCGTCGGACACCACCGACCTCGGGTACGCGGTCCGGGTCGTGCACGGCGGTACCTGGGGCTTCGCGTCCGGGGTGGATCTGACCCTGGACGCCGCCGCCAAGGTCGCCTCCCAGGCGGTGGCGATGGCGAAGCTCTCGGCACAGGTCATCAAGGCCGCGGGATCCGACGAGCGGGTGGAGCTGGCCGCCGAGCCGGTGCACGCGGAGAAGACGTGGATCTCGTCGTACGAGATCGATCCGTTCACCGTGCCGGACGAGGAGAAGTCGGCGCTGCTCGCGGAGTGGAGCGCGCGGCTGCTGGCGGCGAACGGCGTCAACCACGTCGACGCCTCGCTGCTCACCGTGCACGAGAACAAGTTCTACGCGGACACCGCCGGGACCGTGACGACCCAGCAGCGGGTGCGGCTGCATCCGCAGCTGACGGCCGTGTCGGTCGACGAGACCAGCGGAGAGTTCGACTCGATGCGGACCATCGCGCCGCCGGTCGGCCGCGGCTGGGAGTACCTCACCGGAACCGGCTGGGACTGGGACACCGAGCTGGAGCAGATCCCGCAGCTGCTGGCCGAGAAGATGCGGGCGCCGAGCGTCGAGGCGGGGCTGTACGACCTGGTGGTCGATCCCTCCAACCTGTGGCTGACCATCCACGAGTCCATCGGCCACGCCACCGAGCTGGACCGCGCGCTCGGCTACGAGGCCGCCTACGCCGGCACCTCCTTCGCCACCTTCGACCAGCTCGGCAAGCTGAAGTACGGCTCCGAGCTGATGAACGTCACCGGCGACCGCACCGCCGAGCACGGCCTGGCGACCGTCGGGTACGACGACGAGGGCGTCGCGGCCCAGTCCTGGGACCTGGTCAAGGACGGCACGCTCGTCGGCTACCAGCTGGACCGCAGGATCGCGCGGCTGACCGGCTTCGACCGCTCCAACGGATGCGCGTACGCGGACTCCCCCGGACACGTCCCCGTACAGCGCATGGCCAACGTGTCCCTGCAGCCGGACCCCGGCGGGCTGGCGACGGAGGACCTGATCGGCGGGGTCGACCGCGGGATCTACGTGGTCGGCGACCGCTCCTGGTCGATCGACATGCAGAGGTACAACTTCCAGTTCACCGGACAGCGGTTCTTCAAGATCGAGAACGGCCGGATCACCGGGCAGCTGAGGGATGTCGCCTACCAGGCGACGACCACCGACTTCTGGGGCTCCATGGCGGCCGTCGGCGGCCCCCAGACCTACGTCCTCGGCGGCGCCTTCAACTGCGGCAAGGCCCAGCCGGGACAGGTCGCCGCGGTGTCGCACGGCTGCCCCTCGGCCCTCTTCAAGGGCGTCAACATCCTCAACACCACGCAGGAGGCCGGTCGATGAGTGCCCGTAACAACAAGCCGCACGAGATCGTCGAGCGCGCTCTGGAACTGTCGCGGGCCGACGGCTGCTTGGTCATCGCCGACGAGCACTCCACCGCCAACCTGCGCTGGGCCGGCAACGCGCTCACCACCAACGGCGTCACGCGCGGCCGTTCGCTCACCGTCGTCGCCACCGTGGACGGCAAGGAGGGCACGGCCTCGGGTGTCGTCTCCCGGTCGGCCGTCACCGCCGACGACCTGGAGCCGCTGGTGCGGGCCGCCGAGGCCGCCGCGCGCGGTGCCGGGCCGGCCGAGGACGCCCAGCCGCTGGTCACCGGCGTACCGGAGGCGCCGGACTTCACGGACGCGCCCGCCGAGACCTCCTCCGCCGTGTTCGCCGACTTCGCCCCGGCGCTCGGCGAGGCCTTCGCACGCGCGCGTGCCGGCGGTCGCGAGCTGTACGGCTTCGCCAACCACGAGCTGGTGTCGACGTACGTGGGCACCTCGACCGGACTGCGCCTCAGGCACGACCAGCCCACCGGCACGCTGGAACTCAACGCCAAGTCACCCGACCGCACGCGCTCCGCGTGGGCCGGACGCTCCACGCGGGACTTCAAGGACGTCGACCCCGGCGCGCTCGACGCCGAGCTCGCGGTACGGCTCGGCTGGGCCGAGCGGCGCGTGGACCTCCCGGCCGGCCGGTACGAGACGCTGCTGCCGCCGACCGCCGTCGCCGACCTGCTGATCTACCAGCTGTGGTCGGCGTCCGGGCGGGACGCGGCCGAGGGCCGGACGGTGTTCTCCAAGCCGGGTGGCGGTACCTGCGTCGGCGAGAAGCTGACCGATCTGCCGCTGACCCTGCGCAGCGACCCGAACGAGCCGGGTCTGGAGTCCGCGCCGTTCGTCGTCGCGCACTCCTCCGGCGGCGACCAGTCGGTCTTCGACAACGGGCTGCCCATCGGCGCCACCGAGTGGGTGTCGGAGGGCGTGCTGAAGCACCTGACGACCACCCGGCACACCTCGGGCCTCACCGGACTGCCGACCGCTCCGGCGGGCGGGAACCTGATCCTCGACGGCGGCGGGGACCACTCCCTGGACGAGATGGTCGCGGCCACCAAGCGCGGGCTGCTGCTGACCTGCCTCTGGTACATCCGCGAGGTCGACCCGGCGACGCTGCTGCTCACGGGCCTGACCCGGGACGGCGTCTACCTGGTGGAGAACGGCCAGGTCACCGGGCAGGTGAACAACTTCCGGTTCAACGAGTCGCCGGTGGACCTGCTGGGGCGGGCGACCGAGGCCGGGCGCACGGAAAAGACGCTGCCGAGAGAGTGGAGCGACTGGTTCACTAGGGCTGCGATGCCCGCGCTGCGCGTGCCCGACTTCAATATGAGCTCTGTCAGTCAGGGCGTATAACCTCGTAGCCGGTGGTCGCACGACTGCCCGAAGATCATCCAGAGATCTGCCGAAGATCGCTCAAGGAGATACGAGAACCGTGACGGACATCGTCGACGAGCTGAAGTGGCGGGGGCTGTTCGCCCTGTCCACTGACGAGGACGCTTTGCGCAAGGCGCTCGCGGACGGTCCCGTCACGTTCTATTGCGGTTTCGACCCGACCGCGCCGTCCCTGCACGTGGGGCACCTGGTGCAGGTGCTCACCGTGCGCCGGCTCCAGCAGGCCGGTCACCGGCCGCTGGCGCTGGTGGGCGGTGCGACGGGCCTGATCGGCGACCCGCGCCCGACGGCCGAGCGCACGCTCAACGACCCCGAGACGGTCGCCGGCTGGGTCGGCAGGCTGCGCGCCCAGATCGAGCCGTTCCTGTCCTTCGAGGGCGAGAACGCGGCCGTCATGGTCAACAACCTCGACTGGACCGAGGGCCTGTCCGCGATCGAGTTCCTGCGGGACATCGGCAAGCACTTCCGCGTCAACAAGATGCTGACCAAGGACTCCGTGGCCCGCCGCCTGGAGTCCGACCAGGGCATCAGCTACACGGAGTTCAGCTACCAGATCCTCCAGGGCATGGACTTCCTCCAGCTGTTCCGGCGGTACGGCTGCACGCTCCAGCAGGGCGGCAGCGACCAGTGGGGCAACCTCACGGCGGGTCTGGACCTGATCCATCGCCTGGAGCCGCACGCCAGTGTGCACGCGCTGGCGACGCCGCTGATGACCAAGGCGGACGGCACGAAGTTCGGCAAGACCGAGGGCGGAGCCGTCTGGCTCGACGCCGAGATGACGACGCCGTACGCGTTCTACCAGTTCTGGCTGAACGTGGACGACCGGGACATCTCGACGTACCTGCGGATCCTGTCCTTCAGGTCCCGTACGGAGCTCGAGGAGCTGGAGAAGCAGACCGAGGAGCGGCCGCAGGCGCGGGCCGCGCAGCGGGCGCTGGCCGAGGAGCTGACGACGCTCGTCCACGGGGCCGACCAGACCGCCGCGGTGATCGCCGCGTCCAAGGCGCTGTTCGGGCAGGGCGAGCTGGCGGAGCTGGACGACCGGACGCTGGCCGCCGCGCTGTCCGAGGTGCCACATGTCCAGGTCACCGAGCTGGGTCCGGTGGTCGACCTGTTCGCGGAGGTCGGGCTGGTGGCCTCCAAGTCCGCCGCGCGGCGGACCGTGAAGGAGGGCGGGGCCTACGTGAACAACGTGAAGGTGACCGCCGAGGACGCCGTGCCCTCCGTGCAGGAGCTGCTGCACGGGCGGTGGCTGGTGCTGCGGCGGGGGAAGAAGAATCTGGCGGCTGTGGAGGTCGTCGGTTCGTAGGCGCCGTAGGGGTGCGGGGTGCGCTGTCGGCCGCGGGTTCGAGGTGGCTGGTCGCGCAGTTCCTCCCCCCCAGCCTTCGGCCGGGGGTACCCCCAGCGCCCCTGACGGGGCGCTGGGGTTCGGGGCGCGTCAGACGCGCTGTTTCCGCTTTCCCAGTGTCGCCGTGTAGGCCATGTCGCCCAGGAAGACGATGATGATCGCCGCCACCAGCTGGAACAGGTGACGGGTCCAGTCGATGCCCGGTGTCGCCGCCACGCCGACCGCGCGGGCGATCGCGTTGCCGGCGATGGCGCCCAGGATGCCGAAGATGGTCGTCAGCCACAGGGGGCTGTGCTGCTTGCCCGGGATGATCGCCTTCGCGATCAGGCCCAGCACGAAACCCACGATGATCGCCCACAACCAGCCCATGACTGCCTCCTCGTACGGCTCGACGTGAGCATTACGCCAAGTCTCGGCCCGTACGCCGTACGGCGCATGTCGGTACGCCCGTACGCGCTACTGCGCAGGGCGTTCACGCAGGCGGGAGGGCGACCCGGTCTCGAAGGCGGCGCAGGCGCGGCGTACCGTGGGAAGGGTCCTGGCCCGGTTCCCCGAGCGGGTGCGGACCGGGCAGGGGCCGGGGAGAGTCCGATGCGGGCGGATGGTGGAATGTGACGCGGAAGCAGCGCGGCGACGGCAACGTCCAGGTGTTCCGGATCACCGGAGCCCGTACCGGCCTGGCGGAGGACGTACGCGGCCGGCAGCGGCGGTACGTCATCTCGATGGGCATCCGGACCATGTCGGTGATCCTCGCCGTGACGTTGTGGAACGTCGAACGGTACGTCGCCGTCGTGGCTTTGGTGCTCGGGGCGCTGCTCCCCTATGTCGCCGTCGTCATCGCCAACGCCGGACGGGAACGGCCGCAGTCGCTTCCGTCGACCTTCGGGGTCGCGCCGACCCGGCTGATGATCGCGCCGCCGCGGGCCGAGGAGACGCAGGCGGAACCCGTCCCGGAGGACGTGGTGGCGGATCCGGCGGCGGGGGCCGTGAGCGGCGAGCGTCCGGAGCCGGCCTGAGCCCCGGAGACGCGGCGCGGACGGGCGGCGGCTCCGCCCGAAGCTCAAGAAAAGCTCAGATCTATCGTGCTGTTCCAGTGCCGGGCCAAGGGTGACCCGTGACATACTGCGTACGCGCTCCGCATCCCCCGTCGGAGCGACGGACCGACGCCGGGCAGCTCCCCCCGTGGCTGCTCGGCGTCGCCTTGTTTGCGGGGCTTTTTTGCGAGACGAAGCAGTGAGTGACGTTATTTGTTCAGCGAAGGGCTGTCGCGCCGACGCGGTGTGGGTGCTGGCGTGGAACAACCCGAAGATCCACACGCCGGAGCGGCGCAAGACCTGGCTCGCCTGTGAGGAGCACCGGGAGCATCTCTCGCAGTTCCTTGGGGTGCGGGGGTTCCTGAAGGACGTCGTGCTGTTGCGGGAGTGGGAATCGCCCGAACAGGACGGGTAGGCCGGCCGGGCGGGGCTAGCCGCCGATCGCGGACATCGGCCGGTCCGGCTGCACGAACTGCGGATCGTCCAGTCCCGCCCCCGCCTTCTTCCCCCACATCGCCAGCCGCCACCTGCGGGCGATCTCCTCGTCCGCAGCGCCCGAGCGGAGCGCACCGCGCAGGTCCGTCTCCTCCCGCGCGAACAGGCAGGTCCTTATCTGGCCGTCGGCCGTGAGGCGGGTGCGGTCGCAGGCCGCGCAGAACGGGCGGGTGACCGAGGCGATGACGCCGACGCGGTGCGGGCCGCCGTCGACCAGCCAGCGCTCCGCCGGGGCCGAGCCGCGGTCGTCCGCGCCCTCGGCGGTGAGGTCGAAACGGGTGCGGAGCGAGGCGAGGATGTCCCCGGCCGTCACCATGCTGTCGCGCTTCCAGCCGTGCTGGGCGTCGAGGGGCATCTGCTCGATGAAGCGCAGTTCGTAGTCGTGGGCCACCGCCCAGGCGAGGAGGTCGGGGGCCTCGTCCTTGTTCAGGCCGGGCATCAGGACCGTGTTGACCTTGACCGGGGTGAGGCCGGCGTCGTGGGCGGCGCGGAGGCCGTCCAGGACGTCCTGGTGGCGGTCGCGGCGGGTGAGGGTCTTGAAGACGTCCGGGCGCAGGGTGTCCAGGGAGACGTTGACCCGGTCCAGGCCGGCCGCCTTGAGGGCCGTCGCGGTGCGGCGCAGGCCGATGCCGTTGGTCGTGAGGGACATCCGGGGGCGGGGGGCCAGGGCCGCCACCCGCTCCACGATGCCGACCAGGCCGGGGCGCAGCAGCGGCTCGCCGCCGGTGAAGCGGACCTCCTCGACGCCCAGCAGGCGGACGGCGATGTCGACCAGCCGGACGATCTCGTCGTCCGTGAGCAGGTCGGGCTTGGCCAGCCACTGCAGACCCTCCTCGGGCATGCAGTAGGTACAGCGCAGATTGCACCGGTCGGTCAGCGAGACTCTCAGGTCGGTGGCCACCCGGCCGTAGGTGTCGATGAGCACGCGGGCCCCCTCCCTCGCTCGGATCAGATCCTTACCGTCACTTGTGAGCCTACGTGACGGCACTGACATCGCGAGAGGCCCGATACCACGAGGTACGACACGGCCGCGTCGTAGGATCCTATGATCCCGTCGACGCGGCCAGTCGTACGTAGCTCAGTGAGCTCCGGTCCCTGTCAGGGACCGCACCTCCAGCTCCGCGTACTTGCCGGCGTCCGGGACCTCCTTCGAGAGCAGAGTGCCCACGACGCCGAGGAGGAATCCGACCGGGATCGAGATGATGCCCGGGTTCTCCAGCGGGAACCAGTGGAAGTCGACGCCCGGGAACATCGACGTCTCCTTGCCGGACACCACCGGCGAGAACAGCACCAGGCCGACCGCGGTGACCAGGCCGCCGTAGATCGACCAGAGGGCTCCGGCGGTGGTGAACCGCTTCCAGAAGAGGCTGAAGAGGATGGTCGGCAGGTTGGCGGAGGCGGCGACCGCGAAGGCCAGGGCGACCAGGCCGGCGACGTTCAGGTCGCGGGCGAGGGCGCCGAGGAGGATGGAGACGGCGCCGATGCCGACCGTGGCGTACCGGGCCGCGTTGATCTCCTGCTTCTCGGTGGCCTGGCCCTTCTTGATGACGTTGGCGTAGATGTCGTGCGCGAAGGACGAGGAGGACGCCAGGGTGAGGCCCGCTACCACCGCGAGGATCGTCGCGAAGGCCACCGCCGAGATCGTGGCCAGCAGGATCGCGCCCCAGTTGGAGTCGACGCCGCCCAGGTGGAGGGCGAGGAGGGGCGCCGCGGTGTTGCCGGACTTGTTGGACGCGATGATCTCGTCCGGTTTGATCAGGGCGGCCGCGCCGAAGCCGAGGGCGAGGGTCATCAGGTAGAAGGCGCCGATCAGGCCGATCGCCCAGAGGACCGACTTCCGGGCCGCCTTGGCGGTGGGCACAGTGTAGAAGCGGATCAGGATGTGCGGCAGGCCGGCGGTGCCGAGGACCAGGGCGATGCCGAGGGAGAGGAAGTCCAGCTTGCTGGTGCCGGTGGCGCCGTACTTCAGGCCGGGCTCCAGGAAGGCGGAACCCTTGCCGCTGTTGTCGGCGGCCTTGCCGAGCAGGTCGGAGACGTTGAAGTGGAACTTGGCCAGGACCATGAAGGTCAGCAGCAGGGCGCCCGCGATGAGCAGCACGGCCTTGACCATCTGGACCCAGGTGGTGCCCTTCATGCCGCCGATGGTGACGTAGACGATCATCAGGACGCCGACCAGGGCGACGATGCCGATCTTTCCGCCGTCGCTGGTGATGCCGAGGAGAAGGGAGACGAGGACGCCCGCTCCCGCCATCTGGGCCAGCAGGTAGAAGATCGAGACGACGATCGTCGAGGTGCCGGCTGCGGTGCGGACCGGGCGCTGGCGCATGCGGTAGGCCAGTACGTCGCCCATGGTGTAGCGGCCGGAGTTGCGCAGCGGCTCGGCGACCAGGAGCAGGGCGACGAGCCAGGCGACCAGGAAGCCGATGGAGTACAGGAAGCCGTCGTAGCCGAACAGGGCGATGGCGCCGGCGATGCCCAGGAAGGACGCGGCGGACATGTAGTCCCCGGAGACGGCGAGGCCGTTCTGGAAGCCGCTGAACTGGCGGCCGCCCGCGTAGAAGTCGGCGGCGTCCTTGGTCTGGCGGCCCGCCCAGACGGTGATGACGAGGGTCGCGGCGACGAACACCGCGAACAGGGTGATGATCAGCGTCCGGTGCTCGCTCGCCTCGCCGGCAGCCAGCGTGATCGCGGGGCTCATGCGCCGCCCTCCATCCGGTCCTTGATGGCCTCGGCCTTGGGGTCGAGCTTGGCGGCCGCGTGCCGGGCGTACCACCAGGCGATGAGGAACGTGGTGAGGAACTGGGCGAGGCCGAGGACCAGGGCCACGTTGATGTTGCCGACGACCTTGGTGCCCATGAAGTCGTCCGCGTAGTTGGAGAGCAGGACGTACAGCAGGTACCAGGCGATGAAGGCGAAGGTCAGCGGGAAGGCGAAGGAGCGGTGGGAGTGCCGCAGTTCGGCGAACTCCCGACTCTGCTGCACCTCGGCGAACTCCTCGCCGGAGGGGAGCCGGGTCTGCGTGTTCGAGGGCGGTGGTGTCTCGGTGGCCACGGAGTCTCCTCGCGATACGGACATGCGGATTCTGACCTCACAGACATGCGGAACACCCACCCGGTGTGATGTCGTGACTCCGGGGAGTGATTCCGACGGGGGGCCTCGATCCTGCTGCGGCTCCCTCCTCAAGGTCACGGCGCCACGCGTGGGCAGGTTCAACTCGCCCGGGTTCTTTCGGAAGTCGTCGGCGCAAGTCACCTCCGGTCATTGCTGGCCGGTGACTGCGGGAGATAGCTTCGGCCCTGCACCACCCGTCATGTACCTGCCCAAGCGGTACCTCGGCCTGGGCGGGCCCGTTTTCGGTTGATGTTCCGGATGATGTGGAGACCCCATGGCTCATCTGCGTTCCAGACGCGGGCTGGCGCTCGCCGTCCCGGTCGTCCTGTCGCTCACCGCCTCGCTGGGCCTCGTGCCGGCAGCGGCTTCCGCGGCCCCGCTGACCACCCGGGCGACGCCTGCGGCGGACGGTCCGAACCTGGCCTACGTCGTCAACACCAGAACGGACCATCGCACGATCGAGTCGGTGCAGCGGGCGGTCGTCCGCAACGGCGGCACGATCATCGCGACGTACGACAAGATCGGCGTGATCGTCGTGCATTCGGCGAACCCGGGCTTCGGCACGGCGTTGCGCGCGGTGCGCGGGGTGCAGTCGGCGGGCGCCACCCGGACGGCCGCGCTGAGCGCGGCGGGGACCACGGACGAGGGTGCCGTACAGGTCCTGTCGAAGGCGGAGGCCGCGAAGGTCGAGCAGCGGGCGACGGCGGGTCAGGAGCCCCTCGAGGCCGACCAGTGGGACCTGCGGACGATCGGCGCCGACAAGGCCGCCGCGGTCAATCCGGGGAGCCGCTCGGTGACGGTCGGCATCATCGACACCGGTGTCGACGACACCCACCCGGACATCGCCCCGAACTTCTCCGCCTCGCAGTCCGCCAACTGCGTGAGCGGCAAGGCGGACACCACGTACGGCGCCTGGCGGCCGGTGGACGCCGACCACTACCACGGCACCCACGTCGCCGGTGAGATAGCCGCCGCCCGCAACGGGATCGGCGTGGCGGGCGTGGCACCGGGCGTGAAGGTCGCGAGCATCACGGTGGCCCAGCCCGACCCGACGCAGCTGTTCTACCCGGAGAGCGTCGTCTGCGCCTTCGTCTTCGCCGCCGACCACGGCATCGAGATCACCAACAACAGCTACTACGTTGATCCATGGCTGTACAACTGCATGGACGACCCCGATCAACGCGCCATCGTTGACGCGGTCAACAGGGCGCAGCTGTACGCCCAGCACAAGGGCACACTCAACGTGGCCTCGGCGGGAAACTCGAACGACGACCTGGACTCGCACGCCCTCACGGACACCTCCAGCCCGGACGACTCGACGGCCACCACCCGGACGGTCGACCCGCACGAGTGCTTCGACGTGCCGACCCAGCTGCCCGGCGTGGTCACCGTGAGCGCGGTCGGCGTCAACGACACGAAGTCCTACTACTCCAGCTACGGCCAGGGCGTCATCGACGTGGCGGGCCCGGGCGGCGACAAGTACCAGATCCCGGACACGCCGTCGAAGAACGGCCGCATCCTGTCCACCCTGCCGAACGACCAGTACGGCTTCCTCCAGGGCACCTCGATGGCGTCCCCGCACGTGGCCGCCGTGGCCGCGCTGCTGAAGTCGACGCACCCGCACGCCACTCCGGCCGGGTTGCTGGCCCTCCTGAAGGCCGAGGCGGACAACCCGGGCTGCCCGGCCGGCCCGTACGACGGGGACGGCGACGGCGTCGTCGACGCCACCTGCGTGGGCGGCAAGCACGTCAACGGCTTCTACGGCTCCGGTGTCGTCAACGCGCTCCGTGCGGTCAAGTAGGCACCACAGAGCAGGACTTCCCGCACGGCACGCCTGTTCCGCGAACGAACTGGAGACCTCAGATGACCGCGCCCCAGCCGCGCTACCGTCGCATCCTCGCCCTCCCGCTCGGCATGGCCATGGCCACCGCCCTCGCCTTCCTGCCCAACGTCTCGGCGTCAGCCGCCGAGACCGGTACGTCCGCGTCCGCAGCGGACGCCGGTGACGCGACGTCTCTCAGCTATGTCGTCAACGTCCGTCGCGGACACAGCACCTCCGAACGTGTCCAGCGGGCGATCGAGCGGGCCGGCGGTTCGGTGGTGATCGCGTACGACGAGATCGGCGTGATCGTCGTCCATTCGTCGAACGCCGACTTCGCCAAGATCATTCGCAAGGTGCCCGGCGTGGACTCGGCCGGGAACACCCGCAACGCGCCGCTGCCCGCCCAGTCGACCACCGACGTCGGCACACCGGAGGTGCTCACCTCCGAGCAGGTCTCGGAGGCGGACGCGCAGGCGACCGACGGGCAGGACCCACTGGAGCCGCTGCAGTGGGACCTGCCCGCCATCAAGGCGGACAAGGCGCACGAGAAGACCCTGGGCAGCTCGAAGGTCACCGTCGCCGTCATCGACACGGGCGTCGACGACACCCACCCGGACATCGCCCCCAACTTCTCCGCCTCGCAGTCCACCAACTGCGTCACGGGCAAGCCGGACACGACCTACGGCGCCTGGCGGCCCACGGCGGCCGAGAGCCCGCACGGCACGCACGTGGCGGGCGAGATCGCCGGGGCCAGGAACGGGATCGGCATCACCGGCGTGGCGCCCGGCGTCAAGGTGGCCGGCATCAAGGTCGCCACCACGGCCGGGTACTTCTACACGGAGGCCGTGGTCTGCGGGTTCGTGTGGGCGGCCGAGCACCACATCGACGTCACCAACAACAGCTATTACACCGACCCCTGGTACTTCAACTGCACCGACGACCCGGACCAGAAGGCGCTCGTCGACGCCATCACCAGGGCCTCGCAGTTCGCGGAGCGCAAGGGCACGGTCAACGTCGCGGCGGCCGGCAACGAGAGCTACGACCTGGCCTCCCACTCGATCACCGACCCGGTCTCGCCGAACGACGGCACGCCCACCGACCGGGTGATCGACCCGCACAAGTGCTTCGACATACCGACCCAGCTGCCGGGTGTGGTCACGGTCGCGGCGACCGGCGCGAAGGGCCTCAAGTCGTCGTTCTCCAACTACGGCCTCGGGGTCATCGACATCGCCGCGCCCGGCGGCGACTCGACGGCCTACCAGGCGCCACAGCCCCCTGCCACCAGCGGCCTGATCCTGGGCCCGCTGCCGGGCGGCAAGTGGGGCTACATGGCCGGTACCTCGATGGCGACCCCGCACGTCGTCGGCGTCGCCGCATTGATCAAGTCAACCCATCCGCATGCCTCCGCCGCCCTGGTGAAGGCGCTGCTGTACGCCGAGGCGACCGCCACGCCGTGCACGGACCCGTACGACATCAACGGCGACGGCAAGGTCGACGCGGTGTGCGAGGGCTCCAAGAACCGCAACGGCTTCTACGGCTGGGGCACGGCCGACGCACTGGCGGCAGTGACAAAGTAGGCTCACATATTGATCCAATCAATAATGCATAGTTAAGTCATGACTGGAATCAACTATGCATGGTCCGCGCTGGGCGGCGATCCGTCACTGCTCTCGCGTGTCACGACCGTGACACGCGAGAGCACGCTCCCGGCGCACCTTCCGGTACGACAGCTCGCCCGCGCCTGTGTCGGCGTGTGCGCGCTGGCCGCCGCCGAGCTGGGGGCACGGCGGACCGGGGCCGCGGAGGTGCCCCGGGTCCGGGTGGACGACGGGGCCGTGGCGACGGCGTTCACCAGCGAGCGGCACCTGCTGGTCGACGGGCGGGCGCCCGTGCAGTTCGCCCCGCTGTCCCGGTTCTGGCGTGCGGCGGACGGGTGGGTGCGCACGCACGCCAACTACCCGCACCACCGAGCCCGGTTGCTCGGCGCGCTCGGCCTGCCGGAAGACGCCTCCCCCGAGGAGGTCGCGGCCCGGATCGCCGCGCGGCCCGCGCTGGAGGTGGAGGACACGGTCTACGGCGCCGGCGGGCTCGCCGTGGCGCTGCGCTCGCCCGGGGAGTGGGCCGCGCACGAGCAGGCCGCCGAGGTGGCCGCACGTCCCCTGATCGAGCGGCGACGCCTGGACGCGGCGCACGCGCGCGTGCTCCCACCGCTCGGCGCCGGTGCCGCTCCCCTGCTGCCCGCCGCCGGCCTGCGCGTGCTGGACCTGACCCGGGTCCTCGCGGGCCCGGTCGCCACCCGCACCCTCGGGCTGCTGGGCGCCGACGTCCTGCGCCTGGACGCGCCGTGGCTGCCCGAACTCCCCGACCAGCACGCCGACACGGGCTTCGGGAAGCGCTCGGCGACGCTCGGCCTGACCACGGACCGGGCGGCCTTCGAGGAGTTGCTGGCCTCGGCGGACGTGGTGGTCACCGGCTACCGGCCGGGCGCCCTGGACCGGTTCGGGCTCTCCCCCGAGGCGCTGGCCGAGCGGCGGCCCGGGCTGGTCGTGGCCCAGGTGTCGGCGTGGGGCGCGTACGGGCCGTGGGGCGGACGGCGCGGCTTCGACAGCCTGGTGCAGGTCGCCACGGGCATCGCGGAGATCGAGGGCACGGCGGACCGGCCGGGCGCGCTGCCCGCGCAGGCGCTGGACCACGGCACCGGCTACCTGCTGGCGGCCGGTGTGCTGCGGGCGCTGACCGAGCGGTCGCACGACGGCGGGAGCAGGTCCGTACGGCTGGCTCTGGCGCGGACCGCGCGGTGGCTCACGAAGGAGGTGGAGCCGGGTTCCGGGACCGGTGAGCCGTACGCCGGGCCGGACGCCTGGCTCGCGGAGACGGACAGCGCGCTGGGGCGGCTTCGGTACGCGCGGCCGCCGGTGTCCTTCGCGGGCGGCCCGGCCGACTGGGCGCGGCCGCCGGTGCCGTGGGGGTCGGATGCGCCGCGTTGGGCGTAGCCGCCCGGATCGAGGGCGAGGTCGGCCCCGGCTCGTCGGGGCGTGACCGCGCGCCCCGGGGTGGCCGGAAACGTACGAATGGGTGGTATGCCGTTCCGTCAGCTGTTTTCCTGTACTTGCCCGCTTCTGTCATGGCCGGTGGAGATCAGGGGGGCCGTTGACACGACCGACCGCCGAGGTGGCCGCGAGCGGCCCCGCGAGACGCCCCGGGACCGGCCGGGCCGTCGCCGTCCTGGTGCTGGCCGCAGTGGCCGCGCTGGTGCCGCTGCTCGGGCCGTCCGTCGCGCTGCGGGGCACCGGAGAGGCCGCGGCGCCGGGGGTGGGCGGTATCGCCCTGCTGCGCGGGGTGCTGTTCGCCGCCCTGTGCGTGTCCTCGGGTGAACTGTTCGTGGACCGGCTGGCCCGCCGGCTGCCGGACGCGCCGCCCGAACGGCCGACCGGCTGGGCGGTGTTCGCGGCCGGCGCCGGTTTCGTCGCCGCACTGGGGCTCGCGTCGGTCGTGTCGACGGGCAACCTGGTGCCGCGCTCCCTCGCCGACGTCGACGTGGGCGGCCTGTACCAGTCACGCGACGGCAAGCTCGCGCTGGTCGAGGTCAACGCCTTTCTGCTGGCCGGTCTGTGCGCCCGCTCGCGCCGCCCGGCCACCCAGGTGTGGCCGCTGGCGGCGGTGGCCGTCGCGGAGGCGCTGCGCGCCCATGCCGCGCCCGAGCACAACCCGTTGCTCGGCTCCGCGCTGACCCTGGTGCATCTGACGTGCGCGACCCTGTGGGTGGGCGGTCTGCTGCACGCGTTGCGCATGCTGCGCCGGTGGCGCGGCCGGGAGGCCGGCGCGGCGCTGCTCGGGCTCTACGCGCGCGTGGCCGCCGTACTGCTCGCGGCCATCACCGCGACGGGCGTGTGGAGTTCGCTGCGGCGGATGCCGCCGGGGACGGTCCTGGACCAGCTGACGGCGACGGCGTACGGGCGCACCCTGCTGGCCAAGGTGATCCTCGTCGCCGCCGTCGCCGTGCTGGCGCTGTGGGCCAGGTTCCGGCTGCGCCGGGCCACCGACCCGCTGACCGCGTACGTCCCCGCGCGGGCCGAGGTGGCCGTCCTGGGGGTGGTGGTCGCGGTGTCGGGAGTGTTGACGGCGCTGCCGCTGCCGATCAGGTGGACTTGATCAGATGGACTCGATCAGATGGACTTGATCAAGTGTTGATCGGGGCGTTGATTCAGCCGTTGGTGACGAGCACCTTCAGAGCGGTGCGCTCGTCCATCGCCTTGTAGCCGTCGGGCACGCCCTCGATGCCGACGGTGAGGTCGAAGACCGGCGACGGGTCGATCGTGCCGTCGAGGACGTCGGGCAGCAGGTCGGGGATGTAGGCGCGGACCGGGGCGACACCGCCGCGCAGGGCGATGTTCCGGTCGAACATGACGCCGAGGTCCAGGCCGGTGCCGCTGCCGTGCGGGACGCCGACGAAGCCGATCGCGCCGCCGTCACGGGTGATGTTGACGGCCGTCCGCATGGACTGCTCGGTGCCCACGGCCTCGACGACGGCGTGCGCGCCCTGGCCCCGGGTGAGTTCGCGTACGGCGTCCACGGCCGCGTCCCCGCGTTCGGCGACGACATCGGTGGCGCCGAAGCGGCGCGCGATGTCGGTGCGCACCTCGTGCCGGCCCAGCGCGATGATCCGCTCGGCGCCCAGCCGCTTGGCGGCCAGCACGGCGCACAGACCGACCGCGCCGTCCCCGACGACGGCGACCGTGGCACCGGGCCGGGCGCCCGCGCCGAGGGCCGCGTGATGGCCGGTGCCGAGGACGTCGGAGAGGGTCAGCAGGGCGGACAGCAGGTGGTCGTCGGAGGCCGCCTCCTTGGGCAGCTGGACCAGGGTGCCGTCGGCGAACGGGACGCGCACGGCCTCGCCCTGGCCGCCGTCGTAACCGACGGAGCCCCAGAAGCCGCCGTGCTCGCAGGACGTGGTCAGGCCCTCGCGGCAGTAGTCGCAGACGCCGTCGGACCACATGAAGGGGGCGACCACGAGGTCGCCACGCCGCACGGTGCCCACCTCGGAGCCGGTCTCCTCGACCACGCCGAGGAACTCGTGGCCGATGCGCTGCCCCGGCTGCCGGGCCGCCTCACCGCGGTACGCCCACAGGTCGCTGCCGCAGATGCAGGCCCGCAGCACCCGCACGACGGCGTCGGTGGGCAGCTGCACCACGGGCTCGGGCACGTCCTCCACGCGCATGTCGAACGGGGCGTGGATGGTGGTGGCGCGCATGGCGAGGGTCCTTCTCGTGCGGTGTCGTGGGTGCGCTCAGGGGGTGGTCGAGCGCACTTCACGGTACGCCGTGGCCGGTGCGGGGCGCGCGCCGAGGGTGCCCCGGACCAGTAGGAACTGTGCCGCCGCGTAGGTGAGCATGATCCAGAAGTCGGGTCGCGGCAGCTGCGGCCAGTCGGCGACGCCGGTCGCGATCAGCGTGTCGGAGAGCATGAAGAGCGCGCCGCCGAGCCCGGCGGCCGGGCCGAGCCGGGTGGCGGCGGTGTACGCCATGGCGGTGAGCAGGGTGCTGTAGCCGGCCACCGGCACCCGCAGCCCGGTGGGCAGGTCGGGCCACAGCAGGGCGACCAGGATGACGAGGGCGGTGGCGTAGGCGAGGGCGAGAAGACGCGCACGCGCGTGTGGCGGCCCCTGGCGGCGGAAGAGGACGAGATAGCAGACGTGCCCGGCGGCGAAGGAGGCCATGCCCGCCATGAAGGCCGGGTCGGCGTCGGAGAGGAGCAGGACGTCGCCGCCCCAGCCGCACAGCAGGGCGGCGACGAGGAGCCGCGGGGCACCCGCGCGGGTGGCGGACGCGGCCAGCAGCGGCATCAGGAGCACCTTGGCGACGACGTGCCCGGTGCGGAAGCCGACCGCCAGGCAGGCGAGGTCGATGACGACGGCGAGGGTGAAGGCGGCGAGCAGCTCCCGGGACGCTCTCACGCGGCCACGGACTCCTCGGCCTGCGGCACGGCGGCCGCCGGCGCCCAGCCCGGCCCCCGGAAGACCCGCCCGGCCCGCTCCCGCCAACTGCGCGCGGCCTTGATGTCCTTGGCGATGGCGACGTACTCGTGGGTGGCCACCTTGACGGGGTTGAACGTGTTGATGTTCTTGGTCAACCCGTACACGGGCCGCTCGACCTCCGGTACCCAGGACCCGAACAGCCGGTCCCAGATGATCAGGATCCCGCCGAAGTTGCGGTCCAGGTAGCCGCCCTGGGAGGCGTGGTGCACGCGGTGGTGGGACGGCGTGTTGAACACGAACTCGAACCACCGGGGCATCTTGTCGATGCGTTCGGTGTGGATCCAGAACTGGTAGACGAGGTTGGCGGAGGAGCAGAAGGCGAGCGCGGCCGGGTGCACCCCCACGGCCACCAGCGGGACGTAGAACGGCCAGACGGTGAGCGAGGTCCAGGGCTGGCGCAGCGCGGTGGAGAGGTTGAACTTCCTGCTGGAGTGATGGACGACGTGGCAGGCCCACAGGATGCGGATGACGTGGTGGCCGCGGTGCGACCAGTAGTAGAGGAAGTCCTGCGCGAGCAGCATCAGCGGGACCGTCCACCACAGGACGGGGACGCGCAGCGGGGTCAGCTCGTACACCGCCGTGTAGATCGCGACGATCGGGATCTTCCACACGAAGTCGAAGACGAGCGACCCGAGCCCCATGCCGATGCTCGTGGCCGCGTCCTTGGCCTGGTACCCGGCGACGTCGTCGTCGGGATGGATCCGGTAGCTGATCACCTCGATCACGGTGAGCAGCACGAAGGCGGGTATCGACCACAGCACGACATCGGGCAGGTTCGGCATGTGGGCACCGTAGAACCGCCGGTCGACCACGGCTAGACGTTGTTACCCACAAGTATCACCAGCGGTATGCGCTTGCTTGTTGGCGATCTCCGCCAACAAGCAAGCGCATGAGCGGCCGCTAGACCCCCACCGCGCCCAGCAGACTCCCGGCCGCGTAGGTGACCCCCATGGCCAGCGCTCCGCCCGCCACGTTCCGCAGCACGGCGGGTCCCGCCGCCGCCGCGCCCAGCCGTGCGCTGCTCCAGCCCGTCAGGACCAGGGCCGCGAGGACCGAACCCACGGTCAC
Organism: Streptomyces sp. NPDC001714; assembly: GCF_042892755.1. NCBI lineage: Bacteria > Bacillati > Actinomycetota > Actinomycetes > Kitasatosporales > Streptomycetaceae > Streptomyces > Streptomyces sp. NPDC001714. Next base: position 519,560 of record NZ_JBIAUL010000006.1, on the reverse strand, counting down.
CGGCAACCGCAGGTCCGCCGGTGGCAGGACGATCGCCAGCAGGGGCAGCAGCGCCCCCACCGTGAACGCCAGGAAGCTGGCGACCGCCGCGTTCCAGGGGTTGGTCAGCTCGTCCGGATCGATACCGAGCTCCACGCGTGCGTGGGCGCGCAACGCGTCCCGCTCCGTCAGCTGGACGGCCGCCTCATGGGCCACCTCCCCCGACAGGCCGCGCCGCTCCAGCAGCTCGGTCAGCTCCTCCAGCTCGGCCTCGGGCTGCTCCCTCAGCTCCCGTTTCTCCTGCGCCAGCGCGGCCAGTTCCGAGTCGCGCTGGGTGGAGACCGACACGTACTCCCCCGCCGCCATCGACATGGACCCCGCGAGCAGCCCCGCCAGGCCCGCCGTCAGCAGGGCGCCCCGGTCGCCGGTGGCGCCCGCGACGCCGACGACGATGCCCGCCGTCGACACGATCCCGTCGTTCGCGCCCAGGACGGCCGCCCGCAGCCAGTTCAGCCGGGAGCCGAGCGCTCCCCCGTGGGCCTCGTTGTCGTGCGTTGGTTCGGTCACAGCAGGGAGGATCGCACCCCGGGGCCGGTACACGCAGTACCGACGTCGTCCGACCCCGTACCCACGTCACCAGACCCGTACCGAAGCTCCTCGCGCGAACACCGGGCTCGTCGCGTCCGCCGGCGGGTCAGGCAGCGGCTCGGCGATCTCCGCGACCGTCGGTCCCACCTTCGCCGCGATCGGGTCCAGGAGGTCGAGGTCGAAGCCGTACACGCGGGCCGCGTTGCCGCCGACCATGGCCGCGAGCTCGTCGCGCGGGACGCCGGCGAAGGCGAAGCGCAGGCCCTCCCTGGTGTACGGGTAGGTGCCCTCGTCGTGCGGGTAGTCGCTGCCCCACATGATCTTGTCGAGGCCGATGCGGTCGCGCAGCGGCACCTCGTGGGGACGCATGAAGCTGGCGCCGACGAAGCAGTTGTCCCGCCAGACCGAGGACGGCGGCTCGCCCATCGAGTCCGCCAGGCCGACTCCGAACTTCGACTCCGCGGTCGTCGTCCTGGTGGCCGCCGCCAGCATGCGGCCGTGGTAGTAGTCCAGCATGGCCAGGACCCCCGGGATCCAGCCGGAGCCCTGTTCGGTCAGGACGAGTTTCAGATCCGGGTGGCGGCGGAAGGCGCCGCCGAAGATCAGGTGCCAGAGTGCCCGGTGCGAGAACCAGGTCGTCTCGACCATGAAGACCGCGCGGGCGGCCGGTTCGTCGCCGAGCGGCGGGGACGCGGAGCCGGCGTGGTGGTTGACGGGGACTCCGAGTTCCGCGCAGACGGCCCAGACCGGGTCGTACACGCGCGCGTGCAGTTCGGGAAGTCCCGATCCCGGCGGGGTGCCCGGGAGCATCAGACCGCCTTTCAGGCCCGCCCCGGCCGCCCGGCGGATCTCCTTCACGGCCTCCTCGACGTCGTTGAGGAGGATCTGGAAGACGCCCGCCCGGCGGCCCGGAGCGGCGGCGCAGAAGTCGGCCAGCCAGCGGTTGTGGGCGCGCAGGCCCGCCCACCGGCGCTCGTACTCCGCCGCCGTCGGCGCGGGCGCCATGAGCGAGCCGGACGGGAAGAACGGCGGGATGGTGTTCGGGAAGATCACCTCCGCGACGATCCCGTCCTCCTCCAGCTCGGCGAGCCGCCGCGCGGAGTTCCAGTTCCGGTCGGCCGAGTCGGCGAGCAGGTCCTCGTACGGGTTAACGTACGTGGCCGCCCACCCGTCGAAGTCGTCGTGGAAGCGCTTCTCCAGGTAGGGGCGGTAGTCGAGGAGGTCCGCCCCCGCGTGGCAGTCGGCCGAGATCACCGTGTAGCGGTCGTCGCTCACGACGTCACCCCCAGAGCCGGGAAGTCGTTGCCGGTCAGCCAGTGGCGGCCCACCTCGCGCGAGCGGGCCCAGGACGCCTCCACCGCCGCCTGGTCGGCCGGCTGGCCGAGGTCGGCAGGAGTGGGGCCGATGCGCAGGGCCAGCGGGGTCAGCCGTGCCACGTCGAAGCCGAAGGCCTCGGCCGCCGCCAGGCCGAGCATCCGGCGGGTCTCGGTCACCGGGATGTCGTGGAAGGTGCGGCGCAGCCACGCGCGCGTGTCCGGCCAGGTGCCCTCGGGGTGCGGGAAGTCGCTGCCCCAGAGGATGTTGTCGACGCCGATCTCGTAGCGCTGGGCGAGTTCCCGGCGCTTGGTGTTGGTGGCGCAGACGAACACCTGCCGGTCCAGGTACTCGTGCGGCGGGCGGGTCAGCTCCTCGAAGGGGGAGAGCTTCTTGCCGCCGTGCGCGCCGAGGTAGAGGCGGTCCATGAACCACAGCAGGTTCGGCAGCCACCAGCAGCCCGACTCCGCGATGCCGAAGCGCAGCCCGGGATGGCGTTCGAAGACGCCGGACCAGAGCAGGAACCACAGCGGGCGGGCCGGCCACCACGTCACCTCGCTGACGTAGATGCCGAGATGGTCGCCGTACTCGTGGCGCGGGGCCGCGCCGGAGTGGGTGAGGACCGGCATCCCGCACTCGGCGGCGGCCGCCCAGACGGGGTCGTAACGGCGGTCGTGGTACGGCTCCTTGTCGACCCACATGGAGGGGATCATCAGGGCTCCGAGGCCGGACTCCTTCGCGCGGTACACCTCGGCGACCACGCGGTCCGTGGGGGCCGTGACCGGCAGCAGGGCCACCCCGCAGTGCCGTTCGGGGTGCTCCGACACGAAGTCGGCCAGCCAGCGGTTGTGGGCCCGGGCCCCGGCCATGCCCAGCTCCGGGTCGTGGTCCCCGGACAGGCCGAGGCCGACCCCGAAGGGCGCCGCGGTCCGGCTGTCGACCGCGTCGGCGTCCGGGAAGACCACCTCGGCGGCCACCCCGTCGCCGTCCAGCTCCTTCACGCGCTGGGCGGCGTCCCAGCCCCCGCGCAGCCCCTCCTCGTTGTCCTGGAACCACCTGGTCGCGAACGCCTCGTTGCGGATGCCGAGCCGGGTCATCTCCTCCCGGCGGCGCTCCCGCCCGGCGAGGAACTCGTCGAAGTCCCGGTGGAACCGGGCGTCCAGATAGGGCCGGTACTCCTCGGTGGGCAGCCCGGCGTGGCAGTCGGAGGAGATGATCAGGTATGGGTCGTCGTAGGCGGTCACCACTGCCCCCTGTTCAGTCCAGGATGAAGCTTTCGAGGTACGAGGGGTTCGTCCGGTCCAGCATCGAGCGGGCCCTGGCCCGGATCTGGGCGTCGCTGTGCCCGCTCTCCGGCAGCAGCCAGAAGCGGTCCGCGCGGATGCCCGCCACGACGAACTCGGCGACCTGCTCGACGGGCGTGAAGGCGACCTCCTTGCCCGCCGCGCGCATCGCCGCCTCCCACTGGTCGAGACTGCGGTACGGAGTCCGGCGCGGCCGTTCCTTGGCATAGCGGTCGGGGCGGTTGCGGTGCGACTCCCACAGGCCCGTGCGCAGCATGTGCGGCCCCGGGAAGAGGACCGAGGCGCCCACGCACGCCTGCTCCGCCCTGAGATGGGCGTAGAGGGACTCGGTGAGGGTGACGACAGCCGCCTTCGTGACGGCGTACACGGACGCCGTCGGGAGCGGTGCGATGCCGCCGTCACCGGATGATGTATTGACCACATGACCGGGTTGACCCGACTTGATCATCCTGGGCAGGAAAGCCTGGACGCCGTGGAACACACCCCACACATTGACCTCGAACGCCCATTTCCAGTCGTTCGGTTCGTGCTCCCACATCCGGCCCTCGGCGCCCGAGCCGACCCCGGCGTTGTTGCACAGGACGTGCACCGCGCCGTAGGTGTCGTAGGCCGACTCGGCCAGCTCCAGGACCTGTTCGCGGACCCCGACGTCGACCACGCGCGCGTGCACGTCGGCACCCTCCGCGCGCAGACCGTCGGCGGCCTTCTCCAGGGCGGCCGGCTCCACGTCGGCGAGGACCACCTTCAGCCCCTCGGCGGCGAACCTCGTGGCCATCGCGAGTCCGATCCCGCTCGCCGCGCCGGTGACGACGGCGACCTGTCCGGCACGGAGTTCCATCAGGCCTCGCCCCCTTCGCTGCCCTCGGGCGGCGCGTCGTGGATCTGGCGAGGGTCGTCGTAGCGCTGGTGGACGTAGGGCAACAGGGCCTGCGCGTCCACCCGTTCGGCGACGCGGCCGCGCTGGTCGCTGGTCTTCTCGCCGAGGGTGAGGTCCAGCAGACGCAGCACCGGAAGGTCGGCGACCGGGTCGTACGCCGACTCACGGAGGACCACCTCCCCGGTGACGCGCTCCAGCCGGCGGACCTTCTCCTCGCGTACGCAGTGCACCAGCAGCGGGTCGCCGTCGAAGCCCGAACCGTCCACCGCCGGGAGGAACTTGAAGTAGAAGTCGGTCTTCGGGGCGGGCTCGGGCAGGGGCAGCGGGCCGTCGACCGTGCCGCGCACCTCCACGAAGGCGACGCCGTGCCGGGCGAGAGCCGCGCGGACGAGGTCGCCCTCGCGTTCGACGGTCACCTCGCCGAGCTTCTTGGGTTCGCCGAACACCTCGCGGCCGCCGGTGAGGGCGCGCTCGTGGGTCATCGGCATGACCAGCGGGTACCAGCCCTCGACCGTGCCGTGCGCGGCGGCCACCGCGAACGAGCCCGCGCCGAGCGGGTATCCGGGCAGTGCGACCCGGCTGATGCTGACGCGGGCCAGCGGCCGGCCGGCCGGCTTGAGCGGCGGCGGCAGCACGGCCGCCACCGCGTCCGGGTCGGTCTCCCAGACGGCCACCACCCCGGTGGACCAGACGTCGGGGAGCTTCGTGGTGCGGGCGGCCGCGATCTCCGCCTCGGTCCGAGCGCCGTACCGTACGCGTGCCATCCGCCCTACCGCCCTTCCGTCGGCCGTCTGCGCTCCGGGCGGGGTGCACGCTGGCACCGGGCGGCCGAAAGGTCCATAGCCACGCGAAGGGCAATCAGGGCGGACGAGGAATCAGGACATGCGAACGGGCGGCTGCACCAGGCGACCTGACGGACCGGGCTGTCGGTGCGGGCCCGTATCCTCAATGACCATGCTCGAAGACCGTACGACCGCAGTGTCCTCCGGCACCCCGTGGCCGGCCGCGTACCCCAAGGGGTACGCCGTCGTCGACGTGGAGACCACCGGACTGGCCCGGGACGACCGGATCATCAGCGCGGCCGTCTACCGGCTGGACGAGCGCGGCGAGGTCGAGGACCACTGGTACACGCTGGTCAACCCCGAGCGCGATCCGGGTCCCGTGTGGATCCACGGACTGACGAGCGAGGTACTCGAAGGCGCTCCTCTCTTCCCCGAGATCGCCGAGGAGTTCTCGGCCCGGCTGGACGGCCGGGTGCTGGTCGCGCACAACGCGGTCTTCGACTGGCAGATGATCGCGCGGGAGTACGCGCGCGCGCAGGCCGAGGCCCCGGTGCGGCAGCGGCTGTGCACGATCGCGCTCGCCAAGGAGCTGGCCCTGCCGCTGCCCAACCACAAACTGGAGACCCTGGCGGCGCACTTCGGGGTCGTCCAGCGGCGGGCGCACCACGCGCTGGACGACGCGCGCGTGCTCGCGGAGGCGTTCCGGCCCAGTCTGCGGGCCGCGGCGGCGGGCGACGTACGGCTGCCGCTGCTCGAGTGCCGGCCCCTGACGGAGTGGTCGGACACGCCCCGGATCGGACCCCAGGCGAGCGGCAGCCACGGCGGCTACCGGCCCAGCAGCTGGCGGCCGTCCCGCAAGCGGCCGGCCTGCCCCTACCCGAATCCCGGACGGTACGAGGACGGCAGGCCGCTGCAGCAGGGCATGCGGGTGGCGTTCTCCGGGGACACCTCGATCGAGCGGGAGCTCCTCGAGGACCGGGCCGTCGAGGCCGGTCTGCACGTCTCGACGAGCATCTCGCGGCTCACCAGTCTGCTCGTCACCAACGACCCCGACTCGGGCACCTCGAAGGTCCTCAAGGCCCGCCAGTTCGGGACGCCGGTGATCGACGAGGCGGCCTTCGGGCAACTGCTGCGGGATGTGGCACCGGCCACGGAGAAGTGAACCCGGGCGTGGGCCGCCCACCCGCCCGCTCGGGCCGTACGGACGGGTGATTGCCGCACGACTCGCCCGGCGGCCGCTCGCCCCCAGGCGGCCGACCGCCCACCCTGTGGCGCATGGCGAAATGTGAAGTTTGCGGCAATGACTACGGAATGACCTTCGAGGTGCACGCGCAAGGCGCGGTCCACGTCTTCGACTGCTTCTCCTGCGCGATCCACCGCATGGCCCCGCTCTGCGAGCACTGCAAGGTCTCGATCATCGGCCAGGGCGTCGAGGCGGACAACCAGTGGTTCTGCGGCGCCCACTGCGCCCGCGAGGCCGGGAAGGCGGGCATCGTCGACCGCGTCTGACCCGGTACCCGCCCGAACGCGCCCCACGACCGAGTTGTACGGTCGTGGGGTGTACCGCTTCCTGTTGACTCGGCAGTGGGTGATCCTCACCCTCATCTCGCTGCTTCTGATCCCCACGATGATCCGGCTGGGGTTCTGGCAGAAGCACCGGTACGAGGAGCGCAGCGCCCGCAATCAGCTGGTCGCCGACGCCCTCGGTGCCAAGCCGGTGCCGGTCGAGCAGGTGACCGAGCCCGGGCACGCCGTGACCCGCAAGGAGCGGTACCACACCGTCACCGCGACCGGCACCTTCGACACCGCCGACGAGGTCGTCGTCCGCCGCCGTACCAGCTCGGACGACGAGGTCGGCTACCACGTCCTCACCCCCTTCGTCCTGACCGACGGCAAGGTGCTGCTGGTCAACCGGGGCTGGATCCCGTCGGACGGCCCGAGCCAGACCGCCTTCCCCAAGATCCCGGCGCCGCCTGCCGGCAAGGTCACCGTCCAGGGCCGGCTGATGCCCGACGAGACCACCGCGGCGAGCGGCATCAAGGACCTCAAGGGCCTGCCCGCCCGGCAGATCATGCTGATCAACAGCGAGGAGCAGGCGCACCGGCTCGGCAAGCAGGTCCTCGGCGGCTACATCGAGCAGACGGCGCCCGAGCCCAAGGGCGACACCCCGGAACAGATCTCCGACCCGGGCAAGGAAGACGCCCCGCTGAACTACGCCTACATGATCCAGTGGTGGCTGTTCGCCGCGGGCGTCCCCTACGGCTTCTTCGTGCTGGCCCGCCGTGAGGCACGCGCGCGTGCGGAAGCGGCGGCGGAGCAGGAGACGGCCGAGGAAGCGGAACCGGCCGCCGTCTGAGAACCGTGCCGGGTCACTCCCCCGGCCCACCCCCTGATTGGCCCCCCGGCCGGCAGGGAAACCGGGTCCCGTGGACCGACGCATCGAGGACTACGCGCTCATCGGCGACGAGCAGACCGCGGCCCTGGTCGGCCGGGACGGCTCCATCGACTGGCTGTGCCTGCCGCGCTTCGACTCGGCGGCCTGCTTCGCCAGGCTCCTGGGCGACGAGGACCACGGCCACTGGCGGATCGCCCCCCGAGGCGCCAAGACCTGCACCCGGCGCGGCTACCGTCCCGACACCCTGGTCCTGGACACCGAGTGGGAGACCGGCGAGGGCACGGTCCGCGTCACCGACCTGATGCCCCAGCGCGAGCACGCGCCGGACGTCGTACGCATCGTCGAGGGCGTCAGCGGCCGCGTCACCGTGCACAGCACGCTCCGGCTCCGCTTCGACTACGGCTCGATCATCCCGTGGATGCGCCGCTCCGGCGGCCACCGGGTCGCGGTCGCCGGGCCGGACTCGGTGTGGCTGCGCAGCGAACCGCCGGTACGGACCTGGGGCGAGGACTTCGGCACGCACTCGGAGTTCACCGTCGCGGAGGGCGAGCGGGTCGCTTTCGTGCTCACCTGGCACCCGTCGCACCAGCAGCGGCCACCGCTCGTGGACCCGTACCAGGCGCTGCGCTCCAGCGTCACCGACTGGCGGCGCTGGACCGCCCGCTGCACCTACGACGGCCCCCACCGGGACACGGTCGTGCGTTCCCTGATCACCCTCAAGGCGCTCAGCTACGAGCCGACCGGCGGCATCGTCGCCGCGGCCACCAGCTCGCTGCCCGAGGAACTGGGCGGGGTGCGCAACTGGGACTACCGGTTCTGCTGGCTGCGCGACTCCACCCTCACCCTCGGCGCCCTGCTCGCCGCCGGCTACCACAAGGAGGCCGAGCGCTGGCGCGACTGGCTGGTGCGCGCGGTCGCCGGCGACCCGGCGGACCTGCAGATCATGTACGGCCTCGCGGGCGAGCGCCGGCTGCCCGAGTTCGAACTGGACTGGCTGCCCGGCTTCGCCGGCTCCAAGCCGGTACGCGTCGGCAACGGTGCCGTCGACCAGCTCCAGCTGGACGTGTACGGCGAGGTGATGGACTCGCTGTCGCTGGCCCGCACCGCCGGTCTGCCCACGAAGCCGCACATGTGGGCCATCCAGTGCGCGCTGATGAAGTTCCTGGAGACGGCCTGGCGGCAGCCGGACGAGGGCCTGTGGGAGGTGCGCGGCGGCCGCCGCCACTTCGTGCACTCCAAGGTGCTGGTGTGGGTGGCCGCGGACCGCGCGGTGCAGACCCTGGAGGACCACGCGGAACTGAAGGGCGAGCTGGAGAGGTGGCGTGCGCTGCGCGACGAGGTGCACCGGGAGGTCTGCGAGCAGGGGTACGACCCGAAGCGCAACACCTTCACCCAGTACTACGGCTCGCGTGAACTCGACGCCTCCCTGCTGCTGATCCCGCGCGTCGGCTTCCTGCCGCCGGACGACCCCCGGGTGATCGGCACGGTGGACGCGATCCGCGACGACCTGGGCCACAGCGGGTTCCTGCGCCGCTACGACACCGACGCGATCGGCGTCGACGGGATGCCGGGCGGCGAGGGCGCCTTCCTGGCCTGCTCGTTCTGGCTCGCCGACGCGCTGCACATGACGGGCCGCACCGACGAGGCGAAGGGACTGTTCGAACGGCTGGTGGGGCTCGCCAACGACGTAGGGCTGCTGTCCGAGGAGTACGACCCGGAGACCGGGCGTCAGCTGGGCAACTTCCCGCAGGCGTTCAGCCACATCGGTCTGGTGAACACCGCCCTCACGCTCTTCGACGGCGAACAGGCAGGATAGGGGCCATGGATCTTGGACTGAAGGACCGGGTGTACGTCGTCACCGGAGCGACCCGCGGGCTGGGCCACGCGGCCGCGCGCGAGCTGGTCGCGGACGGGGCGAAGGTCGTGGTGACCGGACGGGACGAGAAGCGGGCCGCCGACGTGGCGGCCGAACTGGGGCCGAACGCCGTGGGGGTGGCCGTCGACAACGCGGATCCGGCGGCGCCGGAGCGGCTGATCGCGACCGCGCGTGAGCGTTTCGGCGGGTTCGACGGCGTCCTCGTGAGCGTGGGCGGGCCCGCGGCCGGGTTCGTCGCCGACAACACGGACGAGCAGTGGCAGAGCGCGTTCGAGTCGGTGTTCCTGGGGGCGGTACGCCTTGCCCGCGCGGCCGCGGCCGAGTTGGAGGACGGCGGGGTCATCGGTTTCGTGCTGTCCGCGTCGGTGTACGAGCCGATTCCCGGGCTGACGATCTCCAACGGGCTGCGGCCGGGGCTGGCCGGGTTCGCCAAGTCGCTGGCGGACGAACTGGGGCCGCGCGGGATCCGGGTGGTGGGGTTGCTGCCGTCCCGGATCGACACGGACCGGGTGCGGGAGCTGGACACGATGTCTGCCGACCCGGAGGCGACGCGGGCCGAGCACGAGTCGCGGATTCCGTTGCGGCGGTACGGGGCACCGGAGGAGTTCGGGCGGGTGGCGGCGTTCCTGATGTCTCCGGCCGCGTCCTATCTGACGGGGATCATGGTGCCCGTGGACGGGGGGATGCGGCACGGGTTCTGACCCTGCCGCGGGTCAACCGGACGCGGGCCGCAGACTGTTCACGAGCAGGCCGAGGGCGAACTCTCCGACGGCAAGGTCACGGCCCGGTTCGCCCGCCGCGGCCCGGCCACCGCCGACCTGCTCGTCGGCGCGGACGGCGTCGCCTCCGCGGTCCGCGGGGTGCTGTCGCCGCGGACCGCCCCGACCGACACCGGCGTCCGGTTCGTGATCGGCCGCACCCCGCTGACCGACGAGTTCACCGGCCTGTCCAGGGCCTACGGCTCGAAGATCACGGGCGACGGCGTCAGCCTGCTGCTCGGCGCGACGCGCTTCCGTATCCCGCCGAAGCAGGCCGCCGAGCGACTGGCCCCCGAAGTCACGCTCCCCGACATCGGCGACTACGTGCGCTGGGCCATGGTCCTGCCGCCGAACGGCTCGCCGGCGGACCCGACCGCGCAGGACGCCGTGCTGTCCAGGACGGCGGGGTGGCACCCGGAACTGCGCGCGCTGATCGAGCAGGCCGACCCGGACGACAGCGCGCTGCTGTCCATCCGGGTGGTCAGGCCCGGCCCGCGCTGGGCGTCCGGCCCGGTCACGCTGCTCGGCGACGCGATCCACGCCGCCTCCCCGACCGGCGGTAACGGCGCGAACACCGCCCTGCGCGACGCCGACCTGCTGCGCCGCCGCCTGATCGGGGCCGCCGAAGGCCGTCAAGACCTGCTCGGCGCGGTCGACGCCTACGAACGGGAGATGTTCGAGTACGGCGCCGAGGCCGTGCGCAGCAGTCTCGACAGGCTGCCCGCGTTCGCCCCCGAAGCGAACCCGTCCTGAGGCAGCCGCGGGTCCGTGAGCGTGAACCCACGGGACGGACGGCAAGCCGGTGGCCGTGTGCGCGGGTCCCCGGACGACGCTGTCAAGTCACCCTTTCCGCACGGTGCTTCACCGAAGTCAGCCGGACCTCCGCGGGAAGTCTCGGCAGCGCCGCCGAGTTCCGGGCGTGTGTCAGTGCCTGGTTCGTCAGGTCCCTCAGAGCCGCTTCCGGGGCCACGTCCGGCTCCAGTTGGAGCCACACCCGTACCTCCGGTGCCGTACGTGTGCCCCTCAGGACCGCCTGGGCGTGGGAGACGCCCTCCTGGTGGGCCGCGTCCGCGGTCAGGACCGTCTCCAGGGCCCTGCCGCGGAGCAGCGCGCTCTCGCCGTCTCCGGTGTCCACCACGACCTCGGTCAGGCGGCGTCGGCGCAGTTGGGCGGTCAGCCACCAGAGCGAGAGCAGGAACAGCACGGCCAGTGCGCCCAGGACCGTCGGCCACCACCAGCCCGCGTCGCGCCAGTGGGTGCGCTCGGCCGGGGTGAGCAGGACGTCGTGGCGGCCGTTGTGGATCCACCAGGACGGGGGCGGGGCGCCGAGGCCGACGGCCAGGACCGAGCCGCCGAGAGTGAGGAGCAGAAGGCCCGCGAGGGCCATCAGTACACGGTTGACGGTGCCGAGCACGGCGTCACCCCTTCCGGCCGGGGCGGATCACATGCAGGGTCAGGGCGGGTGAGCGGGCCAGCCCCATGGCGCGGATCGCGTCGGTCAGGGCCGCCTCCAGGTCGCCCCGCACCTCGTCGAGTTCGCGGAAGTGGGAGACGGCGAGGACGTGGGCGCGGGACCGGTGCAGCCGTACCCGCACCCGGCGCACGCCGGAGATCTCCATGGCCCGGTCGCGCAGCACCAGGGCGGCGGCGTCACGGCGCAGCCCGGCGCGGACGTCGGGGTGGGTGCGCCGCATGGGCAGCAGGTCCCGCAGGCCGGGCGTGACGGCCAGGACCAGCAGCCACAGGCCGAGGGCGGCGGCGACGCCCGCGCCCGCCAGGACCCAGGCGTCGTCGAGGGGCTGCCGGGCGAGCTGGCGGGCCAGCTCGCGGCGCCAGTGCATGGCGGGGTGGTGGACTCGCACGGCGGCGATGTCGTACAGGAAGGCGCCCGCGGTCACCAGGACGAGCACCGCGACCAGGGTCGCGGGGGCGCGGCGCGGGGACCAGAAGCGGGGCTCGTGGCCGGCCGGCGGTGCGGCGGCCGGTGGCGGTGGCTTCTCGATGACCGGTGTCTGCTCCGTGCTCATCACGCCCTCCCCTGGGTCTGGGCCGGGTGCAGCCGTTCGACGTGGACGGCGACCTCCCGGACGTCCATGTCCACCAACGCGCCTACCCGCTCGACCACATGTCGACGCACCGCCGCGCACCGGGCGCCGATGTCGGACGGGTAGTCCAGTTCGAGGTGGACCCGGACGCGGGCCGTGTCATGGTGCGTGACCACGGTGGCGTGCGGGGGTACGGCGTCCTTGGGAAGGGGGCCGAGCGCCTCGCGGGCCGCCTGTGCGGCGATCTTCGCCACCACCCGGTCGGCGATCCGGATGGCGCCGCGCTCGCCGGGCGCCACGGCCGTCGGGGCGCCGCGTGTCTCACCGCTCACGGAGGTCATCGCCGGCGGTCACGCCGGTCGTCACGGGTGCGGAAGAAGTCGCCGAGTTCGAGATCGCCCTCCGCCAACCGGCCGACGACGAACCCGACGGCCCCGAGCGCCGCCACCAGCAGGAAGGCGCCGAACCCACCGAAGTACCCGGCGAAGCCCAGCGCCATGCCGGCGATCATGCCGACGACGGCCATGCTCATGGTGCGCTCCCCTCAGCGGTCCCGGTCAGCGGTCACTGGAGCCGGGACTCCGGCTCTTCTTCCTCTTCCTCCGGAAGCTTCACATCACTCACCGCGATGTTGACCTCGACCACTTCGAGGCCGGTCATGCGCTCCACGGCGGCGATCACGTTCTCCCGGACCGCGCGGGCCACGTCGGCGATCGACACGCCGTAGTCCACGACGATCTCCAGGTCCAGCGCGGTCTGCACCTCACCGACCTCGGCCTTCACGCCCCGGCTCACGGACTTGGAGCCGCCGGGCACCCGGTCGCGCACGACGCCGAAGGTGCGGGCGAGGCCGCTGCCCATCGCGTGCACGCCGACCACGTCCCGGGCCGCCAGTCCGGCGATCTTCTCCACCACTCCGTCGGCGATCGTCGTCCGTCCGCGGGTCGCCGGGTCGCCGCCGCCGCGTCTGACGGTCTTCCGGGTCTGTACCGTCGGGTCCTTCTCGGGCTCCGCCGCCATCTCGGTCATCGCCGTGCGTCCCTTCCCGTCGTCGTCCTGCGACCACGGTACGTGCGGATGTCCTGTCGTGCCCCGGAGATGCGGCAGGCTGGAGCAATGACGGCGGACCGACGGACACACACGGTACGGCACCCCCTGGGCTTCGGCAGGCTGCTCCCGCTGGGCGGGCCGCACGACGGGGCGTGGCTCGCGGAGGCGGCGGCGGACGCGGTCCTGCGGCGGGCGGCGGCCGAGGTGACAGGGGTGCGGCTGGGTGCGGTGCGGATCGCCCTCGCGGATCCGGCGGAGGTGGCGGAGTCCGTCGTACCGGCACCGCCCGGGGCGGTACCGCCGGGGCCGCTGCGGCTGTCGGCGGACTTCGCGGCGACGGCCGCCGAGCCCCTGCCGACGACGGCGTCCCGGCTGCGCCGGGCACTCGGGGCGGCCACGGAACGGCTGGGGTTGGCGGTGACCGAGGTGGACCTGCGGGTCACCGACCTGCTGGACGACGAGCCGACAGCGGCGGAGGCCGTACGGGTGCCCCGGCCGCCGTCGGTCCGGGAGGGGGCGGATCCCGACGGGGCCCGGGTGACGGCGGCGGCGCTGGCGGTGCCGGGGGTGGCACGGGTGACGGGGGCGCTGAGCCGGGAGGTCCACTTCGACGCCGCGCTGCCGCGCCGGCACGTGCGGGTGGAGGTGGCGGTGACCGACGGCCCGCGGGCCGTGGAGGTGGCCCGAGGGATCCGTACGGCGGTCGGCGAGGCGCTGGAGGACCGGCCGACGGTCGCGGTACTGGTGACGGACGTCAGCTGAAACGCCCCGACAGGGGCGCGGGGAGGCTCTGCTGATGACGGACGTCAACTGAAGCGCCCCGCCAGGGGCGCTGGGGGTACCCCCAGCCGAAGGCTGGGGGAGGAACTGCGCGACCAGCCCGCACCGGCCCGCGGGAAACTGCGCGACCAGCCCCCACCGGCCCGCGGGAAACTGCGCGACCAGCCCCCACCGGCCCGCGGTGGACTACTCGCCCACCCCCGCAAGGTCCCGCAGCCGCCGAGCCTGCGCCTGCCGCTCCGCAGCCCGCTGCTCGTCGTAGGTGCGGTCGGCGGCACCGCGCAGCAACGCCTTCGTCTCCACCACCGCATCCCGCGGCGCAGCCAGCAACGCCCCGGCCAGGTCCCGTACCGCCGCGTCGAGTTCGCCCACCGGCACGGCAACGCTCGCCAGCCCGGAGGCCACCGCCTCCTCGGCCTGGACGTAGCGTCCGGTCGCGCAGATCTCCAGCGCGCGGGCGTAGCCCACCAGGGAGACGAGCGGGTGCGTGCCGGTCAGGTCGGGCACCAGCCCGAGGCTCGTCTCGCGCATGGCGAACTGCACGTCGTCCGCGACGACGCGCAGGTCACAGGCGAGGGCCAGCTGGAAGCCGGCCCCGATGGCGTGCCCCTGCACGGCGGCGATCGACACGATGTCGCTCTGCCGCCACCAGGTGAACGCCTCCTGGAACTCGGCGATGGCCGCGTCGAGTTCGGCGTCGTCGCGGCGCGCGAGCTCGATGAAGGTCGGCTCTCCCGGGATCCCCTCCGGCGTGAACATCTGCCGGTCGAGGCCCGCGGAGAAGGACTGGCCCTCACCGCGCAGCACGACGACCCGGACCGACCCCGGCAGCGACCGCCCGGCCTCCGCCAACGCCCGCCACAGTGCGGGGCTCTGGGCGTTGCGCTTGGCCGGGTTGGTCAGCGTCACCGTGGCGAGCGCGTCGTCGACGGTGAGCCGTACGCCGTCCTTGTCGAGAACAGGAGCGAGGTCCTGGTCGGGCGAAGCCATGGGGCGCCTCCGATGTGTGCGGTCATCACGCATTGCCGTACGGCATGCTAAGTGACTGCACAGTAACCACCCGGCCGGTCAGCCGACCGACCGGGTGGCCACCATCGAAGCCGATGGGCCGCCCGGGGTCAGGACGCGGCTTTCTTGCCCCGCGTCGCCCCGCCACGCCCACGCAGCGTGACACCCGACTCGCTGAGCATCCGGTGGACGAAGCCATACGAGCGGCCGGTTTCCTCGGCCAGTGCCCGAATGCTCGCACCGGAGTCGTACTTCTTCTTCAGGTCTGCCGCGAGCTTGTCGCGCGCGGCGCCGGTCACCCGGCTGCCCTTCTTCAGAGTCTCGGCCACCCGTGCCTCCTCATGGGAAGTGCGCTCTGGTCCCCTCATGATCACCCCTCCGGGGCGTGATGGCCACCCATTCGGCAAGGTCCGTGAGACATCGTTGTGACGACAGGAGCGCATCCCCACATACGGAATCTGTGATTCCGTCGCGGACCGTCCGTGCGGCCGAACGGGTTCATCTGTGAAGTGCCAGGTCAGGCACACAAAGCGGCCGATCCCTTGTCGACAAAGGAATCGGCCGCGAAATCGATGTAGGACACACCTCGATACGAGGAGATCTCACACAGATGATGGATCACCGATAGGCCGAATGATCCATAGCCAGTGGATCAGGCATTCGATCAAACGACGGCGACGGGATCGGATCTCAGGCGAGGGCGACCAGATCCGCGTAGTCGGAGCCCCACAGGTCCTCGACGCCGTCGGGGAGCAGGATGATCCGCTCGGGCTGGAGCGCCTCCACGGCACCCTCGTCGTGGGTGACGAGGACGACCGCGCCCTTGTAGGTGCGCAGGGCGCCGAGGATCTCCTCGCGGCTGGCGGGGTCGAGGTTGTTGGTGGGCTCGTCGAGGAGCAGCACGTTCGCGGAGGAGACGACCAGGGTGGCGAGGGCCAGGCGGGTCTTCTCGCCGCCGGAGAGGACCCCGGCCGGCTTGTCCACGTCGTCGCCGGAGAACAGGAACGAGCCCAGCACCTTGCGCACCTCGACCAGGTCCATGTCGGGTGCGGCCGAGCGCATGTTCTCCAGGACGGTGCGGTCCGGGTCCAGGGTCTCGTGCTCCTGGGCGTAGTAGCCGAGCTTGAGGCCGTGGCCCTCGATGACCTCGCCGGTGTCGGGCTGCTCGACGCCGCCGAGCAGGCGCAGCAGGGTGGTCTTGCCGGCGCCGTTGAGGCCGAGGATGACGACCCGGGAGCCCTTGTCGATGGCCAGGTCGACGTCGGTGAAGATCTCCAGCGAGCCGTACGACTTCGAGAGGCCCTCGGCGGTCAGCGGGGTCTTGCCGCAGGGAGAGGGCTCCGGGAAGCGCAGCTTGGCCACCTTGTCGGAGACCCGGACGGCGTCCAGGCCGGCCAGCAGCTTGTCGGCGCGGCGGGCCATGTTCTGCGCGGCGACCGTCTTGGTGGCCTTGGCGCGCATCTTGTCGGCCTGGGAGTGCAGCGCGGCGGCCTTCTTCTCGGCGTTGGCGCGCTCGCGCTTGCGGCGCTTCTCGTCGGCCTCGCGCTGCTGCTGGTAGAGCTTCCAGCCCATGTTGTAGACGTCGATCTGGGAGCGGTTGGCGTCCAGGTAGAAGACCTTGTTGACGACCGTCTCGACCAGGTCGACGTCGTGGGAGATCACGATGAAGCCGCCGCGGTAGGTCTTCAGGTAGTCGCGCAGCCAGACGATCGAGTCCGCGTCGAGGTGGTTGGTCGGCTCGTCGAGCAGGAGCGTGTCCGCGTCGGAGAACAGGATGCGGGCCAGCTCGATACGGCGGCGCTGACCGCCGGAGAGCGTGTGCAGGGGCTGGCCGAGCACCCGGTCGGGCAGGTTGAGCGCGGCGGCGATGGTGGCGGCCTCGGCCTCGGCGGAGTACCCGCCCTTGGTGAGGAACTCCGTCTCCTGGCGCTCGTACTGCTTCATCGCCTTGTCGCGGGTGGCGCCCTTGCCGGTGGCGATGCGCTGCTCGTTCTCGCGCATCTTGCGGATCAGGACGTCGAGGCCGCGCGCGGAGAGGATGCGGTCGCGGGCGAGGACGTCGAGGTCGCCGGTGCGGGGGTCCTGCGGGAGGTAGCCGACCTCGCCGGAGCGGGTGACGGTGCCCGCGGCGGGGATGCCGTCACCGGCCAGCACCTTGGTGAGGGTGGTCTTGCCGGCGCCGTTGCGGCCGACGAGACCGATGCGGTCACCCTTGGCGACCCGAAATGTGGCGTTCTCGATGAGGACGCGCGCACCGGCGCGCAGCTCGATACCGGAGGCGGAGATCACGGACAGACTCCAGAGCGTACGGATAGTGACGGGTGGGCGGCTGAGGACGTTCCCGCCGTCTAATGCGCGAGGAGAATGGCCATGGGCCAAGTCTAACGGGGTGGCGCAAGCGCTTTTTCGGTGCGCGGGTGTTCGGGACGGCCCGCGCCGGGCGGCTCGTTGCCCAGCGGGGTGCGGTGCGGGGCGATTCCGCCCAGGTCGTCCACGGCGACGAGCTGGGCGGTCCAGGCGCCGTGCGCGCAGGGCTGGGCGACGAGCAGGGCATGGCCGTGACGTACGGCACGTTCGGGGCGGAAGGCACAGCCCGCGCGGGCGGGCAGCACCCAGCGCAGGTCTCCGTCGGCGGTGCGGTACGCGGCGATGCGGGCCGGGGTGACGACCGCGAGGATGCCGCGGCCCAGGGGGCGCAGGACGCCCGCGCCGCCCCGGTTGCGCAGCCAGTCGGTCGCCGCGGGCAGGGCGCGGTGCCAGCGCACGGAGCGGCCGTCGGTGTCGGTGACGAGCCCGTCGTCCCAGACGGTGATCGCCTGTCCGCGCGTGGGCAGCACGCTGAGCGGGCGCCGGCCCACGCGCGCGTACCGCCAGCGCAGGGTCCGCCCTTCGTACGCCTCGACGGCCCCGCCACGCGCGCGGGCGGTCGGCGCGGGCGGGCCGGAGGTGAGGTGGTCGCCGTAGGGGGCGGGGCGGACCTGGTGGGCGACGGCGAGGAGCCCGGCCGCGAGGAGGAGGGCAGGGGCGAGGAGGCGCCCGAGGGGTCTGCGGGCGGGGGGTGTCCCCTGGAGGGCACTCGGAGGCCGGCGCGGCCGGGCGGCCGGGGACTGCTCCCGGCCGGCCGTCGCGGACTGCCCGAGGAGTGCCTCGGTGTCGGGTGGCTCGGTTCTCTCGTGGTGCAGAACGGCCACCCCTTCCCCCCTTCGATGCCCGGCCGGGCACCCCTGTGCCATGAGTCAGGCGCAGAGCGTAGCCACGCCCGCGAGAGGCGGGCAGGCGTGACGCGGGGGCGGGGCGGGAGGTCGCCCGTTCGGGCGTTGCTGCGGTCATCGGCGCGAAGTGGCCGCGCGGATGCCTCAAGGTGGGTGTGGGGGACGGTGCGAGCAGAAGGCGGTGCCCCGTGCAGTTCGACGACGACGCGAACCTGGACACCTCCGAGGTGCGGGACGTGCGGGGCAGCCGGTCTTCAGCGGACGGGTCGGCACCGCGGGCGGGACGGCGACCTCGGCGGTGGGGCCGTTCTACCGCCCCGGCGACCGGAGGGTCTATCTGGACCTCGGCTTCCTCGACGCGCTGCGGTCCGAGTTCGGGGCGAGCGGCGGGGCGTTCGCGCAGGCGTACGTCGTGGCGCACGAGTACGGGCACCATGTGCAGGACCTGAGGGGCACCTTGAGCAGATCGCGGTCCAACCCGACCGACGTGAACAGTGATTCGGCGCGGGTGGAGCTGCAGGCCGACTGCTACGCCGGAGTGTGGGCGCGCCAACGCCACGACCGCGAAGGACGAGTCGACCGGCCGGCCGCTGATCACCGGCCTGACGGCCGCGGACATCCAGGACGGGCTGGACGCGGCGGCGGCCGTGGGCGACGACCGGATCCAGGGGCGGGTGACGCCGGAGACGTGGACCCACGGGTCGGCCGAGCGGCGGCAGCAGTGGTTCCACCAGGGCTGCCGGAGCGGCGACATGGCGCGCTGCAACACCTTCCGATGAGCCACTGACCTGCAACGACGGTAC
Source organism: Streptomyces sp. NPDC001714 (assembly GCF_042892755.1). Lineage (NCBI taxonomy): Bacteria > Bacillati > Actinomycetota > Actinomycetes > Kitasatosporales > Streptomycetaceae > Streptomyces > Streptomyces sp. NPDC001714. The sequence continues at coordinate 500,789 of NZ_JBIAUL010000006.1, read as the reverse complement.
GAGCCCGGGGTGTTGTCAGTGCCGGGTGCAAGACTGGGGACCAGGCCGGAACGACGGCTTTCGGGGGACCGACGCACGAGGGAGTGATCGGGATGGCGGGCACGAGTGGCGGGCGGCCGAGCATCTATCCGTCGCTGCTGTACACGGACGCGAAGGCGGCGATCAAGCAGCTGACGGAGGCCTTCGGCTTCACCGAGCTGTCGGTGTACGAGGGCGAGGACGGCATGGTGCTCCACGCCGAGCTGGTGCAGGGCAACGGCGCGATCATGCTGGGCTCCAAGGGCCGCGGCGGCCGGTTCGACGCGGCGATGGAGGGCGGCGGCCCGGCCGGGGTGTACATCGTCGTGGACGACGTCGACGCCCACCACCAGCGCGCCCTCGACCACGGCGCCGAGATCCTGATGCCCCCGACGGACCAGGACTACGGTTCGCGGGACTACATGGCCCGGGACGTCGAGGGCAACATCTGGAGCTTCGGTACGTACGCCCCGGAGATAGCCGCCTGACCCGCCTGGTCCGCCCCGCCCGCTAGCCGCCGGTGTGCACCTGGAAGGCGGCCCGGCGGACGGCCTTGGCCAGCGCGGGGTCGGGGTGGGCGGCAGCGAGGGCGACCAGGACCTGCACGGTGCGCGGGTGACCGACGGCGCGCACCTCGTCGAGCAGCGCGGGGACGGTGGGCTGCAGCGCCGACTCCAGGTGGCGGACGAGCAGCGGGGCCTCACCGTGGTCGGCGACCGCCGCGGCCGTGTCCACCCAGAGCCAGGTGGCTTCTTCCCGGGTGAGCACCTCGTGGGCGTCCTCGGGGTCGACCCCGTCGTGCTCGGCCAGCCACAGCAGGGCGTACGGCCGCAGGGTCGGCTCGTCGACGACCGAGCGGACGTCCGGTTCGGCGGGGGCGCCGACGACGCGCAGCGCCTCGAAGGCGAGACCGCGCAGCAGGGCGTCCTCGCCGCGGGCGGCGTCGAGGAGTTCGGTGACGGCACCGCCGACGGGGCGGGCGGCGAGCCAGGCGCGGTACTCGGCGCGGGCCGCGTTGGGGCGCAGCTGGGCGCAGCCGCGCAGCATCTCCTCGGCCGCGACCTCGATGTTGCCGGCGGGGCTCTGCGCGGCGACGCAGATCTGCTCCAGCTTGACCCAGACCGCCCAGCTGCCCAGCGGCGTGAGGGTGGCCTGGCCGTCGCCGTAGGTCAGCGCACCGACGGAGGCGAGGGCGTGCAGGGACCAGTCGAGGAGGGGGGCGAGCTCGGCCTCGTCGGCGGGGGCCGGGTCCTCGGCCGGTGCGTGGTCCGCCGGGTCGGCGTCGGCGGAGCGCACGGCGGCGAGGGGCCGGGCGGTCCCGGTGCCGTTCTCCGTGTCGTAGGGGACCTCGCAGCGCTCGGTGCGCAGTTCGGTGACCCGCTGTCCCAGCAGGTCCAGGAGCTGCTCGACCGGGACGGGACCGGCGGACAGCTGGAGGAAGGAGAGCACCTGGGGCATGGCCGAGACGACCTCGGCGACGGCGGCCGGCTCGAACTCCGCGGGCTCCGGGTGGGCGAGCGACCAGGCGTCGAAGAGGGCGACCCAGCCGCGCAGCACGGCGCTGTCGTCGCGGTCCCAGGCGCGCAGGCGCCAGCCGGGGCGCGCGCTGTCCCCGTGCACCTCGACCAGACCGGCGAGGCGGGCGGTGTCCCAGTCGGCGCGGACCTGAACAGCGGTCAGACCCAGGTCGTCGGACGCGCGTTCGGCGGACGCGTCGGAGAGGGTGGCCTTGCCGTCGGCGGTCGCTCCGTCGCTGCCGGGCCCGAGGGCGGCGTCGGCCCAGTGGGCGACGCGGGCCGCGCCGGCCAGCCCGGAGCGTGCCATTCTGGCCAGCTCGGCGGGGGCCGGGGTGCCCTCGGGCGGGCGGGGTGCGGGGCGGCGCGCGGGCCGCTGGTTCATCGCTCGGGGGGCGGCGGCCAGGGGTCGCGTTCGGACGAGTCGAAGCCTTGAGTCGCGCGGGATACGGGACGTCACGGGTGCAGTCTTCCGGTTGACGGTCCGAAAACCCAAACGGAATGTCACCGCGGGCGACGGGGCTGGCCAACGCACGGGGTGAGAGGGGAGGCGAGGAGACATGTTCAGGCCAGTGGTACGGCCTTAAACGGAACCTCCGGAACCGGCCGGAACCAGGGTCTCCGGCTTGGGACGGGGAGCGGTCCGGGACGCGGAGGGGAAGGACCGACGGGTGCGGGAAGAATCACATCGGGGGTGCCATCGGATCTCGTCGGGGGTGCCATCGGATCTCGGGGCGCGCTCGTCGGGGACCGCTCGTCGAGGGCCGCGCCGGGGAGCGCGCGCCGGGGCGCGTCACATCAGGGGCGTGAGGAACCGGCGCAGCCGCTCTTCGTACTCCTCCGGGTCGACGTTCCACATCGCGCCGTGCGGGGCGTCCGGGACGGTGTGCAGGGCCACCAGGTCGGGGCGCCGCTCGGCGAGCCGGCGGGAGTACACCCAGGGGGCCACGGCGTCGTCCGGGCCGTGCACGATCAGCGTGGGCACCGTGAGCTGTTCCGGGTCGACGGGGTCGGCGGCGTGGTCGGCGTGCAGACCGGCGCGGCCCTGGGCGGCGCGTACCGCGAGCGGCAGCAGGTGCTCGGGGATGTGCCGGGCCTGGGCGAGGGCGCGCAGAGTGGCCTCCCAGCTGAGTACCGGGGAGTCCAGGACAAGGCCGGAGATCCGCTCGCGCAGTGCCGAGTGGGCGGCGGCGCGCAGCGCCATGGTGGCGCCGGTGGACCAGCCGTGCAGGACGACGCGGCGGGCGCCGTAGCGGACGGCATAGCGGATCGCCGCGTCCAGGTCGCGCCACTCGCTCTCGCCGAGGTGGCTCAGGCCGTCCGGGGGGCGCGGGGCGCCGAGGTCGCCGCGGTAGGCGAGGGCGAGCACCGGCAGGCGCCGGGCGTGCAGGAACGCCATGACGTTCATGGGGTGCTCGCGGGTGGTGCCGAGGCCGTGCACCGCGATCACCCAGGTGTCCCGGTGGCCGGGCACGAACCAGGCGGGCAGCGGGCCGAGTTCGCCGGGCAGGTCGACGTCGGCGTACTCCAGGCCCAGGGCCGTGCCCGGGTTGCCGACGTGGACGTTGGCGGTGAGCCAGGCCCGGTCGCCGGTCTCGAAGGTGCCGTGGGTCACCCGCTCCAGCCGCCGCACGACGGTGTCGGGGGTGTGCGCGGCGGACTCCAGGACGGCGCCGACGACCGCGTGCGAGCCGTCGCCTGCCAGGCCGTAGGTGCCGGGGCGCAGCGAGGCGAGGTCGCGGGTGAGGGTGATGCGGCCGGCCGCGGTGCCGTGCACGGTGAGCCGGGGTTCGGTGGGCAGGGGGCGGCCGGGCGGTGCCTTCAGCGCGGCGTCACTGGCGAACCGCCCCGCGGCCACGCCGGCCGCACCGGCGGCGAGTACGGCACCGACGGCAGCGGCCGTGACTTTGACTGGGCGCACCTGTCCAGTGTCGGGGCGGACATCGACGGCGGCCAGTGGAGCGGAGGGGCTGGTGCGAGCGGGGCGGGTCCGCGGGGCGCGGTCCGGGCGGGCTCAGCCCTGTCGCTGCCCGTAGCCTCGGAGCCGCTCGCCCGCCTCCGCCACCTGTTCCGGGGAGAGCAGGCTGGGGGTCAGTCCGGGTACCGAGGACGCCGTCAGCCACAGGCGGCACATCCACTCCAGCTGGGCGGTGCGGTCGTAGGCCTGGGCCAGGGTGGTGCCGTAGGTGATGGTGCCGTGGTTCTGGAGGAGGCAGCCGGAGCGGTCGGTCAGGGCGCGGAGCATGTTCTCGGCCAACTCGTCGGTGCCGTACGTCGCATACGGGGCAACCCGGACCGCGCCGCCGAGCGCGGCGGACATGTAGTGGATCGCCGGCAGCTCGGGGACGAGCGTGGAGACGGCCGTCGCGTGGACGGCGTGGGTGTGGACGACGGCCCCGGCGTCGGTGCTGCCGTAGATCGCGAGGTGCATCGGCAGTTCGCTGGTCGGGACCAGGGTGCCGAGGACCTGGCGGCCCGCGAGGTCGACGCCCGTCACGTCGTCCGGGGTGAGCCGGTCGTACGGCAGGCCCGACGGTGTGACCAGCACGGTGTCGCCGACGCGGACCGAGACGTTGCCGGAGGTGCCGACGACCAGTCCGTCGGAGACCGTGCGGCGGGCGGTGGCGACGAGTTCGCGCCAGGCGTCCGCCTCCGCCGCGCGCACATCCCGCCTTCGCGGCTCCGACACACCTTGTGCGCCGGCCCGTCCGTCCCGTCCGTCACCCTCGACCCGGCGCTGCTCAGCCATGGCCCGATCCTGTCAGGCGGCGCCCCAACCGGCCTGCGCGGCGGGGCACTTTAGGCCCGGCGTCCCGAATCCAGTAGAGCGCAAAACGCCACAAATAGGTCTATTTCCTGGCTTGGCCGAAGATCGCTGAAGATACGGCGATCTTCCAATAATCTCTGGACGATTTTTCGTACACGTCGCCATTCCGGGGGAAACATGGCCCGTGACCGCATTCCACCGACCCGCCACCTCGGCCGCGCCCTCGCGGCGTCCGTGGCGGCGCTCGCCCTCGCGGGCACCGCGACCGCGCTCGCCGGGACACCGGTGTCCGCGGCGAGCATGCCGAAGGGGCACGACGTCTCCTCGCACCAGAAGAACGTCGACTGGTCGAGCGCCAGGGCGCAGGGCGCCAGGTTCGTCTACATCAAGGCCACCGAGTCCACGACCTACCGCAACCCGTACTTCGACCAGCAGTACAACGGCTCGCGCCAGGCGGGAATCAGGCGGGGCGCGTACCATTTCGCCCTGCCGGACAAGTCGTCGGGCGCCCGGCAGGCCGCGTATTTCGTGAGCCACGGCGGCACCTGGACGGCGGACGGCTGGACGCTGCCGCCCGCGCTCGACGTCGAGTACAACCCGTACGACAAGAAGCACAGGTGCTACGGGCTGAGCAACTCCCGGATGGTCGCGTGGATCAGGTCCTTCAGCGACGAGCTGAAGCGGGAGACCGGCCGGCGGCCGGTGATCTACACGACCACGAACTGGTGGAACCTCTGCACCGGCGGCAGCAGCGCGTTCGCCGCCGACCACGCGCTGTGGATCGCCCGCCACGGCTCGGCGGACGCCGGGACGCTGCCGGCCGGATGGTCGTCCTGGACCTTCTGGCAGTACGACAACAGGGGCAGCCTGCCGGGTGACCAAAATCTCTTCAACGGGTCGGCGGGCCGGCTGAAGTCGTTCGCCATGGGCCTCTAGCCAAGCGGCGACCGGGCCGCCGGACCGGAATCGGGACGGCGGCCTCGCCCCACCCCGCCCCTCGTCACCCCAGAATCGATCTCATACACCACCAGGACCGCCCCAGTTCACCTTCCGTTCACTCAGGTTGCCTACGGTCCAACAGCCAATGACCTCGAAAGATTGCCTGGGTAAATGGAAAACTTCTCGCTGATCCTCGCGATTGTGGTGGTCACCGCACTCGCGTTTGATTTCACGAACGGTTTCCACGACACCGCCAACGCGATGGCCACGACCATCTCGACCGGTGCGCTCAAGCCCAAGATCGCGGTGGCCATGTCCGCCGCGCTCAACCTGGTGGGCGCCTTCCTCTCGGTGGAGGTCGCCAACACGATCTCCAAGGGTCTCGTCGACGAGAACGGCATTCGTCCCGAGGTCATCTTCGCCGCCCTCGTCGGCGCCATCCTCTGGAACCTCGTGACCTGGCTGGTGGGCCTGCCCTCCAGTTCCTCGCACGCCCTCATGGGCGGTCTGATCGGTGCCACCGTCGCCTCCGCCGGCTTCGGCGCGGTCCACGGCGACGTGCTCGTCACCAAGGTCCTGCTCCCGGCGGTCGCCGCCCCCGTCGTCGCGGGCCTCGCGGCGGCGCTCTCCACCCGCCTCTCCTACAGGCTCGCGAAGAACGCCGAGGACGAGGCCACCCGCAAGGGTTACCGCGCCGGCCAGATCGCCTCCGCCGGCCTGGTCTCGCTCGCGCACGGCACCAACGACGCGCAGAAGACCATGGGCATCATCACCCTCGCGCTGATCGCGGGCGGTGCCATCGCCCCCGGCTCGAACCCTCCCACCTGGGTCATCCTCTCCGCCGGCCTCGCCATCGCGCTCGGCACCTACATCGGCGGCTGGCGGATCATCCGCACCATGGGCACGGGTCTGACCGACCTCCAGCCGCAGCAGGGCTTCGCCGCCCAGACCAGCGCGGCCACCGCCATCCTGGCCTCCTCCCACCTCGGCTTCTCCCTCTCCACCACGCACGTCGTCTCCGGATCCGTGATGGGCGCGGGCCTCGGCCGCAAGGGCGGCACGGTCCGCTGGTCCACCGCGACCCGCATGATGGTCGCCTGGGTGCTCACGCTCCCGGCCGCCGCGCTGGTCGGCGCGCTCGCCGAGTCCGTGACGGACCTCGGCGACTGGGGTACGGCCGTCGTCGCCGTCTTCCTCGTGACCGCCAGCGCCGCGATCTGGAAGCTGTCCCGCCGCGAGGTCGTGGACAGCAGCAACGTCGTCGGCACCGAGGAGCCGGCCGGTGTGGTGACCGCGGCGATCGCCGCCGTGACCCCGCCGCCCGCGGGCCCGGTGGCGGTCACGGACGACCTGACCGCCACCATCCCCGCCCCCGCCCCGGCCGCCACCGCGACCGACCCGGCCGCCACCGTCTGACCCCGAGGAAGAACCGACATGAACATCGACTGGGCAGCCATCGGCTCCGTCTTCGGCGTCAGCCTCGTGGCCACCGTGGGCCTGGTGGCCCTCTTCACCCTCGGCATCAAGGGCCTCTCCGCCCGCGAACGCGCCACCGCCCAGGGCGACTCCGCGGCCCTCGCCGTGACCGCCGCCTACCTCTGCTTCGCCGGCTGCGCGGCCGCCGTGGCGTACGGCATCCACCTGATCGTGGCGAAGGCCTGAGGCGAGAGGCCTGACGCAAAGGGCCTCGTCGGCGCCGCGAAGGCTCCTCTCCGTCCGTCGGAGAGGAGCCTTCGGCATGCCCCACCGGCCCCGTTGGGCAACCGGTGTGGGCCTTCCCACACACTCCCCTCGCAGGTCAACGGCAAGTTGACGGGTCTTCCGGGGGCGTGGTGGACTTCCGGAGCCATGTACGGCGGCAAGGGAGGAAGCCGGTGTGAATCCGGCGCGGTCCCGCCACTGTCACCGGGGTAGCAATCCCCGGAAGCCAGGAACTCCCACCGCCGGTCTCGTCGAACCAGGGCGCGGACACCCTGAGTGAGGACATATCGCCATGCGCGGCTGCCGACCGAGGTTCAGTACCCGGCCCGTCCCCGTATCCGACCCCGCGGCCGGCTGAGCCGATGGGTGCCGATCGCGTCTTCGCGTACGGCGCCGCCGCCGGCCTTCTCGGTGATCTGCTGCTCGGCGATCCGCGCCGAGGGCATCCGGTCGCCGTGTTCGGGCGGGCGGCCGGAGCCGTGGAGCGGGTGCTGTGGCGGGACCACCGCGGGTGGGGCGCGCTGCACACCGCCGTGTGCGCCGGTGGCGCCGTGGCGCTGGGCGCCGTCGCCCAGCGGATCGTACGCCCCTCCGCCGTCGCGTCCGTGGCCCTCACCGGCGCGGCCACCTGGGCCGTGGTCGGCGGTACCTCGCTCGCGCGCGAGGCCCGCGGCATCGGGCGGGCCCTGGAGGCGGGCGATGTCGAGGCGGCCCGTGCCCGGCTGCCACATCTGTGCGGACGGGATCCGCAGGCGCTGGACGCCGACGGGATCGCCCGGGCGGTCGTGGAGTCCGTCGCCGAGAACACGAGCGACGCGGTCGTGGGAGCGCTGGTGTGGGGAGCCGTGGGGGGCGTCCCCGGGCTGGTGGGGTTCCGGGCCGTCAACACCCTGGACGCCATGGTGGGGCACAAGTCGGCCCGGTACCGGCGGTACGGGTGGGCTGCCGCGCGGCTGGACGATGTGGCGGGGTGGCCGGGGGCACGGCTCACCGCCGTCCTGGCCGCGGTGGCCGGTGACGATCGGCGGGGGGCCGTACGGGCCTGGCGGGCCGACGCGGCGAAGCATCCCAGTCCCAACGCGGGGCCCGTGGAGGCGTCCTTCGCGGGGGCGTTGGGGGTGCGGCTCGGGGGGACGTTGTCGTACGGCGGGCGGGTCGAGCACCGGCCGGTGCTGAACGGGGAGGGGCGCGCGGTGGAAGTCGCGGACATCGAACGGGCGGTGCGGTTGTCGCGGCGGGTGGGGTGGCTGGCGTTGGGGGTGAGTGCGGCGAGTGCCTTGCTGCGGGGGTCGCTTTCACGGCGCCCTGGGGGTTCCTCATGAACAGCGGCGGGCTCCTCGTCGCCGGTACCACCTCCGATGCCGGGAAGAGTGTCGTGACCGCCGGTATCTGCCGGTGGCTGGTGCGGCAGGGTGTGAAGGTCGCGCCGTTCAAGGCGCAGAACATGTCGCTCAACTCCTTCGTCACGCGCGAAGGCGCCGAGATCGGGCGGGCGCAGGCCATGCAGGCGCAGGCCTGCCGGGTGGAGCCGACCGCGCTCATGAACCCCGTGCTGCTCAAGCCCGGCGGCGAGCAGAGCAGTCAGGTCGTGCTGCTCGGCAAGCCCGTCGGCGAACTGAGCGCGCGTGGCTATCACGGCGGGCGGCAGCAGAAGCTGCTCGGGACCGTGCTCGACTGTCTCGCCGAGTTGCGGGGCACGTATGACGCGGTGATCTGTGAGGGGGCGGGCAGTCCGGCGGAGATCAATCTGCGCCGGACCGACATCGTGAACATGGGGATCGCCCGGAACGCCGGGCTGCCCGTGCTCGTCGTCGGCGACATCGACCGCGGGGGTGTCTTCGCCTCCTTCTTCGGGACCGTGGCGCTGCTCTCGCCGGAGGACCAGGCCCTGGTCGCCGGGTTCCTCGTCAACAAGTTCCGCGGGGATGTCTCCCTGCTGGAGCCGGGCCTCGACATGCTCCACGGGCTCACCGGGCGGCACACCTACGGCGTCCTCCCCTTCCGGCACGGGCTCGGGATCGACGAGGAGGACGGGCTGCGGGTGTCCCTGCGGGGAACCGTCCGCGAGTCGAACACGGCCCCGCCCGTCGGGGAGGACGTGCTGCGGGTCGCCGTCTGCGCCATCCCTCTGATGTCCAACTTCACGGACGTCGACGCGCTGGCCGCCGAACCCGGCGTCGTGGTGCGGTTCGTGGACCGGCCTGAGGAGCTCGCCGACGCCGACCTCGTCGTCATCCCCGGCACCCGGGGGACGGTCCGGGCCCTGGAGTGGCTGCACGAGCGGGGGCTCGCGGACGCACTGCGGCGCCGGGCCGCCGAACAGCGTCCCGTGCTCGGCATCTGCGGGGGCTTCCAGATCCTCGGTGAGTACATCGAGGACGAGGTCGAGAGCCGCAGGGGGGCCGTCGACGGGCTCGGTGTGCTGCCCGTGCGGGTCCGGTTCGCCCGCGAGAAGACCCTCACCCGGCCGGTGGGCGAGGCCCTCGGCGAACGGGTCGAGGGGTACGAGATCCATCACGGGGTCGGTGAAGTGACCGGAGGCGAGGCCTTCCTGGACGGCTGCCGGGTCGGGCAGACCTGGGGCACGCACTGGCACGGCTCCCTGGAGTCGGACGGTTTCCGCCGGGCCTTCCTGCGCGAGGTGGCGGCCGCCGCGGGCCGCCGGTTCGTACCGGCCCCCGACACCTCCTTCGCCGCGCTGCGCGAGGAGCAGCTCGACCGGCTCGGCGACCTGATCGAACAGCACGCGGACACGGACGCGCTCTGGCGGCTCATCGAGTCGGGCGCGCCGCAAGGACTGCCTTTCATTCCACCGGGAGCGCCCGCATGAGCACTGTGTTGTTGTTGTCGACCGCCGACACCGATCTGCTGGCGGCCCGGGCCGCCTCCGGTGCCGACTACCGGATCGGCAATCCGACGCGCGTCGACGTCGCGGAGGAGCTGCCCGCGCTCCTCGCGGGCGCGGACATCGCCGTCGTACGGCTGCTCGGCGGCAAGCGGGCCTGGGAGGACGGGCTCGCCGCGCTGCAGGCCGCCGGGATCCCGACCGTGCTGCTCGGCGGCGAGGCCGTGCCGGACGCCGAGCTGATGGCGGAGTCGTCGGTGCCGGCGGGCGTGGTCGCCGAGGCCCTCAGGTACCTCGTCGAGGGCGGCCCCGCCAACCTCACCGAGCTGGCCCGGTTCCTCTCCGACACCGTGCTGCTGACCGGCGAGGGGTTCGTCGAGCCGCAGAAGATGCCCGAGTACGGCGTCCACGGCACCCGTGCCCGGGAAAGTGGCCGGCCGACGGTCGGGGTGCTCTTCTACCGGGCCCATGAACTGAGCGGCAACACCGGCTTCGTGGACACCCTCTGCGACGCGATCGAGGCGCGTGGCGCCAACGCCCTCCCGGTGTACTGCGGTTCGCTGCGCGGGGCGGACACCGGGCTGTACGAGCTCCTCGCCGAGTCCGACGCGCTGGTCGCGACCGTTCTGGCGGCCGGCGGCACGCACGCCTCGCAGGCCTCGGCCGGCGGCGACGAGGAGGCCTGGGACATCGGGGCGCTCGCCGACCTCGACGTACCGGTGCTGCAGGGCCTCTGCCTGACCTCGTCCAAGAGTGCCTGGGACGAGTCCGACGCCGCCCTCTCCCCCATGGACGCGGCGATGCAGGTCGCGATCCCGGAGTTCGACGGACGGCTGATCACGGTCCCCTTCTCCTTCAAGGAGCAGGGGCCGGACGATGTCCCGGTGTACGTCGCCGACCCCGAGCGGGCCGGACGCGTCGCCGGGATCGCCGTGCGGCACGCGCGGCTCCGGCACAAGCCGAACGCGGAGAAGAGGATCGCGCTGGTCTTCACCGCCTACCCGACCAAGCACTCCCGGGTCGGCAACGCGGTCGGTCTGGACACGCCCGCGTCGGCGGTGCGGGTGCTGGACGCCCTCACGGCGGCCGGGTACGGGGTGACCGAATACCCCGGCGGCGGCGACGAGTTGATCCACCGTCTCATCGAGGCCGGCGGGCACGACGTCGAGTGGCTGACCGAGGACCAGCTGGCCGCCGCGCCCGCGCGGGTGCCGCTCGCGGACTACCGGGCGTGGTTCGAGAAGCTCGACCCCGAGCTTCGGGACGGGATGCGGGAGGCGTGGGGCGAGCCGCCGGGCAGCCTGTACGTCGACGGCGACGACATCGTGCTGGCCTCCCTGCAGTTCGGGAACGTCGTCGTCATGATCCAGCCGCCGCGCGGCTTCGGCGAGAACCCGATCGCGATCTACCACGACCCGGACATGCCGCCGTCGCACCACTACATGGCGGCCTACCGGTGGCTGGAGGCTGCGACATCGGAGGGGGGGTTCGGCGCGGACGCGATCGTCCACATGGGCAAGCACGGCACGCTGGAGTGGCTGCCGGGCAAGGGCCTCGGGCTGAGCGCCGGTTGCGCGCCGGACGCGGTCCTCGGCGACCTGCCGCTGATCTACCCGTTCATCGTCAACGACCCCGGCGAGGGCACCCAGGCCAAGCGGCGCGGGCACGCCACGGTCGTCGACCACCTGGTGCCGCCGATGGCCCGTGCCGACACCTACGGCGACCTGGCCAAGCTGGAGCAGCTGCTCGACGAGTACGCGCTGGTCTCCGACCTGGACCCGACGAAGGCACCGGCCGTCCGCGCCCAGATCTGGACGCTGGTCAAGGCGGCCGAGCTCCACCACGACCTGCACGTGGACGAGCAGCCCGAGGACGACGACTTCGACTCGTTCGTCATGCACATCGACGGCTACCTGTGCGAGATCAAGGACGTGCAGATCCGCGACGGCCTGCACATCCTCGGCGGCGGTCCGGTCGGCGAGCCGCGGGTGAACCTGGTGCTGGCCGTGCTGCGCGCCTCGCAGGTCTGGGGCGGGCAGGCGAACGCGCTGCCGGGGCTCAGGGCCTGTTTCGCGGCCCACTTCGGGCTCAGCGAGAAGGAGTTGCTGGCCGAGCCGGGCGCGCCGGTGAAGGTGCCGGTGGAGCTGTCGGATCTGGTCGAGGGCCCGTCGCGTACGGCGGCCGACGCGATCGACCTGCTGGAGCAGCTGTGCCGCCGGGTCGCGGAGGGGATGGAGCAGCGGGACTGGGCCGTCGCGGAGAGCCGCACGCTGGTGCGGGAGATCCTCGGCACCGAACTCCCGGCCGCCGTCGCCGTGCTGGAGTTCGCGTGCACCGAGGTCGTGCCGCGGCTCGCGCGGACCACGGACGAGATCGGGCACATCCTGAAGGCCCTGGAGGGCGGTTACGTCCCGGCCGGCCCGTCCGGCTCCCCCACCCGCGGCCTGGTCAACGTCCTCCCCACCGGCCGGAACTTCTACTCGGTCGACCCCAAGGCCATTCCCTCCCGGCTGAGCTGGGAGGTCGGCCAGTCGCTCGCGGACTCCCTCGTGCAGCGGTACCTCCAGGACACCGGCGCCTACCCGAAGTCCGTCGGCCTGACGGTGTGGGGCACCTCCGCGATGCGCACCCAGGGCGACGACATCGCCGAGATCCTGGCGCTGCTGGGCTGCCGTCCGGTCTGGGACGACGCGTCGCGGCGGGTCACCGGCTTCGAGGTGATCCCCCTGGCCGAGCTGGGCCGGCCGCGCATCGACGTCACGGTCCGCATCTCCGGCTTCTTCCGGGACGCGTTCCCGCACGTGGTCGGGCTGATCGACGACGCGGTGCGCACGGTCGCCGAGCTGGACGAGCCGGCGGAGTCCAACCACGTGCGGGCGCACGCCGACGAGGACACCGCCGAGCACGGCGACCGGCGGCGCGCCACCGCCCGGATCTTCGGCTCCAAGCCGGGGGCCTACGGTGCCGGGCTGCTGCCGCTGATCGACGCCCGCAACTGGCGCTCCGACGCCGACCTCGCCGAGGTGTACGCGGTGTGGGGCGGTTACGCCTACGGGCGCGGGCTGGACGGGCGGGCGGCGCGCGGGGACATGGAGACCGCGTTCAGGCGGATCGCGGTCGCCGCGAAGAACGTGGACACCCGTGAGCACGACCTCGTGGACGCCGACGACTACTTCCAGTACCACGGCGGCATGGTCGCCATGGTGCGCCACCTGACCGGCGCCAACCCCGAGGCGTACGTGGGCGATTCGGCCACGCCGGACCAGGTGAGGACCCGGACGCTGGGCGAGGAGACGCACCGCGTCTTCCGGGCCCGGGTGGTCAACCCCCGCTGGATGGCGGCCATGCGCCGGCACGGCTACAAGGGCGCCTTCGAGATGGCGGCCACCGTCGACTACCTCTTCGGCTACGACGCCACGGCGGGCGTGGTCGACGACTGGATGTACGAGAAGCTCAGCGCGGAGTACGTCTTCGACGCGGAGAACCGGGACTTCATGAAGAAGTCCAACCCGTGGGCGCTGCGCGGCATCACCGAACGGCTCCTGGAGGCCGCCGACCGGGGCCTGTGGGCCGAGCCGGACGCGGACACCCTGGAGCGGCTGCGGGCCACCTACCTGGAGCTCGAAGGCGACCTGGAAGGCAACTCGGAGGGCGACGACCAGTGAGTACCCCGTTCCCGTTCACGGCCGTCGTCGGGCAGGACGACCTGCGGCTCGCGCTGCTGCTGAACGCCGTCTCGCCGGCGGTCGGCGGTGTGCTGGTACGCGGCGAGAAGGGCACGGCGAAGAGCACCGCCGTACGTGCCCTCTCGGCGCTGCTGCCGGCCGTGGACGTCGTCGCCGGCTGCCGTTTCTCCTGCGACCCGGGTGCCCCGGACCCGGCCTGCCCGGACGGCCCGCACAACCCGCCCGGTGCCTTCGAGTCCCGCCCGGCGCGGATGGTCGAACTGCCGGTCGGCGCCTCCGAGGACCGGCTGGTGGGCGCGCTGGACATCGAACGCGCCCTGGCGGAGGGCGTGAAGGCCTTCGAGCCGGGCCTGCTGGCCGACGCGCACCGGGGCATCCTCTACGTCGACGAGGTCAACCTCCTCCACGACCACCTGGTCGACCTGCTCCTTGACGCGGCCGCGATGGGCGCGTCGTACGTGGAGCGCGAGGGGGTGTCGGTCCGGCACGCGGCACGTTTCCTGCTCGTCGGGACGATGAACCCGGAAGAAGGCGAGCTGCGCCCGCAGTTGCTCGACCGGTTCGGGCTCACGGTAGAGGTGGCCGCCTCCCGCGAGCCCGACCAGCGGGTGGAGGTCGTACGGCGGCGGCTCGCGTACGACGACGATCCGGCGGGTTTCGCGGCGCGCTGGGCCGGCGAGGAGGCCACCGTACGGCAACGGATCGTGGCGGCACGGGAGTTGCTGCCGTCGGTGCGGCTGGGCGACGGGGCGCTGCGGCAGATCGCGGCCACCTGCGCGGCCTTCGAGGTCGACGGGATGCGCGCCGACATCGTGATGGCCCGCACGGCGACCGCGCTGGCCGCGTGGGCCGGGCGGACCGAGGTGCTCGCCGAGGACGTACGGCAGGCCGCGCTGCTGGCGCTGCCGCACCGCAGGCGCCGTAATCCCTTCGACGCGCCGGGACTCGACGAGGACAAGCTGGACCGGACGCTGGAGGAGTTCTCCGCAGACTCCGGGGAGTCCGGGGAGTCCGGGGAGTCCGGGGAGTCCGGGGAGTCCGGGGAGTCCGGGGAGTCCGGGGAGTCCGGGGACGACGATCCGGATCCCGACGGTCCCGGCGGGGGCGGTGGGCAGCCAAAGCCCGACGAGGGGCCGCAGGGTGACGGTGACACGGACGGTGCCGCCCGGCCCGAGGCCGGGGAGAGCGACGGCGTACCGCGGCAGGCCGGTGCCGGGGAGCAGGCTCCCGTACAGGCCGCCGAGCCCTTTCGCACCAAGGTGCTGAGCGTGCCGGGGATCGGCGAGGGCGCCGCCGGGCGGCGGTCCCGGGCGCGGACCGAGCACGGGCGGACCACGGGGGCGCGGCGGCCGCGCGGTGCCCTGACCAAGCTGCACCTGGCGGCGACCGTGCAGGCCGCCGCCCCGCACCAGCGGGCCCGCGGGCGGTCCGGACCGGGGCTCGTGCTCCGGCGGGACGATCTGCGGCAGGCCGCCCGGGAGGGCCGCGAGGGGAACCTCGTGCTGTTCGTCGTCGACGCGTCCGGGTCGATGGCGGCCCGGCAGCGGATGAGCGCGGTGAAGGGTGCCGTGCTGTCGCTGCTGCTCGACGCCTACCAACGGCGGGACAAGGTGGGACTGGTGACCTTCCGGGGGGCCGCGGCCGATGTGGCGCTGCCGCCGACGTCGTCGGTCGACGCGGCGGCGGCCCGGCTGGAGTCGCTGCCGACGGGTGGGCGGACGCCGCTCGCCGCCGGGCTGCTCAAGGCGCACGACGTGCTGCGGGTGGAGCGGCTGCGGGACCCGGCGCGGCGGCCGCTGGTGGTCGTGGTGACCGACGGGCGCGCCACCGGTGGCCCCGAGCCGGTCGCCCTCGCCGGGCGGGCGGCGCGGCTGTTCGCCGCCGGCGGGGTCGCCTCGGTGGTCGTGGACTGCGAGTCCGGGCCGGTGCGGCTGGGGCTCGCCGGGCAGCTCGCCGGTGAGCTGGGCGGTACCGCGGTGACGCTCGACGAGCTGCGGGCAGACTCGATCGCCGGGCTGGTGAAGGACGTTCAGGGTCGTTCGAGGAGGGCCGCGTAATGCCGCAGGGACAGCCGAGTGTCGTGCCCGACGACGGGCTGACGACGCGTCAGCGCCGTAATCGGCCGTTGGTGGTCGTGCACACGGGCGTGGGCAAGGGCAAGTCCACCGCCGCGTTCGGGCTCGCGCTGCGGGCCTGGAACCAGGGGTGGCCCATCGGGGTGTTCCAGTTCGTCAAGTCGGCGAAGTGGAAGGTCGGCGAGGAGAACGCGCTGCGGGTGCTGGGCGCCTCCGGCGAGGGCGGGACCGTCGACTGGCACAAGATGGGCGAGGGCTGGTCCTGGGTCCAGCGCGACGCGCAGATGGACAACGAGGAGAAGGCCCGGGAGGGCTGGGAGCAGGTCAAGCGGGATCTGGCGGCCGAGACGTACCGGCTGTACGTGCTGGACGAGTTCGCGTACCCGATGCACTGGGGGTGGGTCGACACGGACGAGGTCGTCGACGTGCTGCGGAACCGGCACGGGACCCAGCATGTCGTGATCACCGGGCGGAACGCGCCGGAGAAGCTGGTCGGCTTCGCCGATCTCGTCACCGACATGTCCAAGGTCAAGCACCCGATGGACGCGGGGCAGAAGGGGCAGAGGGGCATCGAGTGGTGATGTCCTCGTCCGTGCCCCGGCTGGTCGTCGCCGCGCCCTCCTCGGGCAGCGGCAAGACCACCGTTGCCACGGGGCTGATGGCCGCGTTCGCCGCGCGGGGGCTGGCCGTGTCCCCGCACAAGGTCGGGCCGGACTACATCGACCCCGGGTACCACGCGCTCGCCACCGGGCGGGTGGGGCGGAACCTCGACGCGTACCTGTGCGGGCCGGAGCTGATCGGTCCGCTGTTCGCGCATGGTGCGCGGGGCTGTGACCTGGCCGTCGTCGAGGGTGTGATGGGGCTGTACGACGGGGCCGCGGGGGAAGGGGAGCTGGCGTCCACGGCCCATGTGGCGAAGTTGCTGCGGGCGCCGGTGGTGCTGGTCGTGGACGCGTCGTCGCAGTCGCGGTCGGTGGCGGCGCTGGTGCACGGGTTCGCGTCGTGGGATCCGGAGGTGCGGGTCGGGGGTGTGATCCTGAACAAGGTGGGGTCCGACCGGCACGAGGAGTTGCTGCGGGAGGCGCTGGATTCGGCGGGGGTGCCGGTGTTCGGGGTGCTGCGGCGGGCTCCGCAGGCCGCTGTGCCCTCGCGGCACCTCGGGTTGGTTCCTGTCGCCGAACGGCGGTCGGCTGCGGTCGAGGCTGTCGCCTTCATGGCCGCGCAGGTCTCCGACGGGTGTGACCTGGAGGGGTTGCTGGGGTTGGCGCGGAGGGCCGGGGCGTTGCCCGGGGCGGCGTGGGATGCGGCTGAGGCGCTGGTTTCCTCGCCCCCGCCGCCCCTACCCGTCCCTTCACCAGGGGCTGCCGCCCCTTCGACCCCGGTCTCGGGGGCTGCCGCCCCCGGACCCCCGCTTCGGCCCGAAGGGCCTCGTCCTCAAACGCCGGACGGGCTGGAGGGGGTGCGTGTCGCTGTTGCCGGTGGGGCTGCCTTCACCTTCTCGTATGCCGAGCACGCCGAGTTGCTGGTCGCCGCCGGGGCCGAAGTTGTCGTGTTCGATCCGCTTCGGGACGAGCGACTGCCCGAGAACACGCGCGGGTTGGTCGTCGGGGGTGGGTTTCCCGAGGTGTACGGGGATGAGTTGGCGGCCAACGAGTCGCTGAGGAAGGACGTCGCCGCCCTCGCGGAGCGCGGTGCTCCGGTCGCCGCCGAGTGTGCCGGTCTGCTCTATCTGGGCCGGGAGCTGGACGGGCTGCCCATGTGCGGGGTGCTCGACGTGACCGCGCGGATGTCGGAGCGGCTCACGCTGGGGTATCGGGATGCCGTGGCCGTGAGTGACAGTGTGCTGGCCGTCGCCGGGACGCGGATGCGCGGGCACGAGTTCCACCGGACCGTGGTGGAGCCGGGGGCGGGGGCGGCTCCCGCGTGGGGGGTGCGTACGCCCCGGCCGCGGGTCGAAGGTTTTGTACAGCGGGGTGTGCACGCGAGTTACCTGCACACGCACTGGGCGTCCGAGCCCGGTGTGGCCCGAAGGTTCGTGGAGAGGTGCCGGACGTCATGAGCAGCAGCAGGTTGATCGGAATCGGGGTGGGGCCCGGCGACCCGGAACTGGTGACCGTCAAGGGGGTCAACGCCCTGCGCGCGGCCGATGTCGTCGTGGTGCCCGTCATGGACAGCGGTGAGCGGGGGCGGGCCGAGGCGACGGTGCTGCACTACGTCGGCGCGGAGAAGGTCGTACGGGTCGTCTTCGC
Source organism: Streptomyces sp. NPDC001714 (assembly GCF_042892755.1). Classification (NCBI taxonomy): domain Bacteria; kingdom Bacillati; phylum Actinomycetota; class Actinomycetes; order Kitasatosporales; family Streptomycetaceae; genus Streptomyces; species Streptomyces sp. NPDC001714. The sequence continues at coordinate 482,995 of NZ_JBIAUL010000006.1, read as the reverse complement.
GCTGAACGAGCGCAGTGACCGGGGGCGGCGGGAGGCCGCCTGGGACGCGGCCGGGGCCCGGGTGGCCGAGCTGCTGCGCGGGCACGGGACGGTCGCCTTCGCCACCATCGGGGATCCGAATGTCTATTCGACGTTCACGTATCTCGCGCAGACCATCGTCGAGCTGGTGCCGGACGTGGTGGTGGAGACCGTGCCCGGGATCACCGCCATGCAGGATCTCGCCGCCCGCTCCGGGGCCGTGCTCACCGAGGGGACCGAGCCGCTGACGCTGGTGCCGGTGACGGCGGGGGCCGAGGTGCTCAAGGACGCGCTGAGCGGGCCGGGGACGGTCGTGGCGTACAAGTTCGGGCGGCACGCCGGTGCGGTCGTGGCGGCGCTGCGGGAGAGCGGGCGGGTCGACGACGCCGTGTGGGGGTCGTCGCTGGGGCTGGCGGAGGAGTCCGTCCGGCCCGCCGCCGAGCTCGACGGCTCCCCGCTGCCGTACCTCTCCACGCTCATCGCGCCCCCGCGCCGGGACGGTGGCAGAGGCGGGAAGCTGTGAGCGGTCGGGCGTCAGCTGGAGATGCCCACCACCAGCCAGATGAAGGCCGCACCGGCGACCGTGCACAGCAGCGTCGAGCGGGCCGGGTGCTCGTGGTGGGCCTCGGGGAGGATCTCGGCGGCCGCCAGGTAGAGCAGGACGCCGCCGAAGAGGCCGAGATAGCCGCCGAGCAGGGCTTCCGGGATGGCGAAGAAGATCGTGGAGAGGGCGCCGAGGACCGGCGCGCAGGCGTCGGCGACCAGCATCGCTATCGCCCGGCGCCGCGCGTTGCCGTACAGGCTCGTGATCGTGAACGTGTTGAAGCCGTCCGCGAAGTCGTGCGCGATGACCGCGAGCGCCACCGCCGCGCCCATGCCGCCGCCCACCTGGAAGGCCGCACCGATCGCCACGCCGTCCATCGCGCTGTGGCCGACCATCGCGCCGGCCGCTGTCAGGCCCACCTCGGGCGCCCGGTGGCCGTGCTCGTCGGCGCCGTGCGCGGCCTGGCGCAGGGCCAGGGTGCGTTCGACCAGATGGGCCAGCAGGAAGCCGGCCACGAACAGGAGCAGGGCGGCCGGTACCCCGAAGACCTCCCGGCCGGCCGCGCGCAGCGCCTCCGGCAGCAGGTCGAGGCCGACCACCCCGAGCATCAGACCGCCGGCCAGTCCGAGGACCAGGTGACGACGGTCGGTCACACGCTGTGCCGTCCAGCCGCCGGCCAGCGTCATCAGGAACGCGCCGAGCGCGACGAAGACCGCCATGTGCCCTTGCTATCCGATCGACCCGCCCCAGCGCACATCCAGCAGCACCCGTAACACCCTTTGTCCAGAGAGGACCGAATTTCCATGGCCGATGCCGCTGCCGCCGCCACTGCCTCCGGCGACGCTCCCGCCGGCAAGGTGACCTTCGTCGGTGCCGGCCCCGGCGCCGCCGATCTGCTGACGTTCCGGGCCGCGCGGGCGATCGCCGAGGCCGACGTCGTGATCTGGGCCGCGAGCCTGGTGCAGGCGGAGGTCCTCCAGCATGCCCGCGAGGACGCGGAGATCCTCGACTCCGCGACGATGTCCCTCGAAGACGTCGTCGCCGTGTACGAGCGGGCCCGTGCGGAGGGGCTGCGGGTCGCCCGGATCCACTCCGGGGACCCGGCGCTCTGGGGCGGTACCCAGGAGCAGGTCGACCGGTGTGCGGGGCTCGGCATCGAGGTCGAGATCGTGCCCGGTGTCTCCGCCTTCTCCGCCGTGGCCGCGCTGGCCCGGCGCGAGCTGACCATTCCCGAGGTGGCGCAGTCCGTCGTGCTCACCCGCCTTGGCGGCGGCAAGACGCCGATGCCGCCCGGGGAGGAGGTGCGGGAGTTCGCCCGCCACGGGACGACCATGGCGATCTTCCTCTCCGCCGCGCGCAGCGGACAGCTGGTGCGCGAGCTGCTGGAGGGCGGATACCCGACGTCCACCCCGGTCGTCGTCGCCTACCAGGCGACCTGGCCGGAGGAGCTGGTCGTGCGGTGCACGATCGAGACGCTGGAGGAGACGGTCAAGGAGCACAAGCTCTGGAAGCACACCCTCTTCCTGGTCGGCCCGGCCCTGGCCGCCCACGGCACCCGCTCGCACCTGTACCACCCCGGCCACTTCCACGGCTTCCGCAAGGCCGACCCCGAGGCCCGGCGGGCGCTGCGCGAGCGGGGGGCCAGTACATGATCACGGTCGTCGGTACGGGGACCGGGGTGCCGGTTCCGCCGGATGCGCTGGCCGGGGCCGAGCTGGTCGTCGGCGGGCTGCGGCACCTCGAGGCGGTACGGCTGCCGGAGGGGGCCGAGCGGATCGTCCTGGGGCCGCCGGCACCCGCGCTCGACACCGTCGCGGAGTACGTCCGCAAGGACCGTCCGGTGGTCGTGCTGGCCTCCGGGGACCCCGGGTTCTTCGGGATCGTGCGGGTGCTGGCGGAGCGGTTCGGCGCGGACGCGCTGGACGTACGGCCCGGTGTGTCCTCCGTCGCGACCGCGTTCGCGCGGGTCGGGCTGCCCTGGGACGACGCGGTCGTGGTGAGCGCGCACGGGCGGGAGCCGCGGACGGCGGTGAACGTCTGCCGGGCGCATCCGAAGGTGGCGGTGCTGACGGGGCCGGGGGCGGGTCCGGCGGAGCTGGGGGCGGCGCTGCGGCACTCGCCGGTGTCCGGCGCGCGGTCCCTCGTCGTCGCCTCGGCTCTCGGTTCCGCACGGGAGCGGCTGGAGTGGGTCACACCCGCCGAGGCCGCCGCCCGGGACTGGGGAACGGACGTCAGCGTGGTGCTGTGCCTCGACGAGTCACGGGCGCTCGGCGGCGTTCGGACGGTGGCGGGCGGCCGGACGGAGCCCTCCGGGTGGGCTCTGCACGAGGACGGGTTCGCCCACCGGGACTCGATGATCACCAAGTTCGAGGTACGGGCCCTGGCCCTGGCCCGGCTCGGGCCCCGGCTGGGCGACCTGGTGTGGGACGTCGGCGCGGGGTCCGGGTCGGTGGCGGTGGAGTGCGCACGCCTCGGGGCCGCCGCCGTCGCCGTGGAGAAGGCGGCGGACGGGGTGGAGCGGATCACCGCCAACGCGCGGGCGCACGGCGTGTACGTGGACGTGGTGCACGGCTCGGCACCGGACGCGCTGGCCGGACTCCCCGACCCCGACGCCGTGTTCGTCGGCGGGGGCGGGGCCGAGCTGCCCGCCGTCGTCACCGCGTGCGCGCTGCGCGCCCGGCGGACGGTGGTGGTCGCGATGGCCGCCCTGGACCGGGTACCGGCGGCCCGGGCGGCGCTCACCGGTGCCGGGTTCTCCTGCGACGGGGTGCTGCTGCAGTCCTCGCGTCTCGCGCCGCTGCCGGGTGACGTGACCCGGCTGGCGGCGGCCAATCCCGTGTTTCTGCTGTGGGGGACGCGCATCCCCGTCTCTGAAGAAGGAGTTGCTCTGTGATCGGCCTCATTTCCGCCACCGCGGCGGGGGCGGCGGCGCGCGACCGGCTGGCCGCGGCGTGGCCGGACCGTACGCGGGTGTACGACGGTCCCGTCAAGGACGCCGTACGGTCCGCGCTCGCGGAGTGCGAGCAGCTGGTGTGTTTCCTGGCCACGGGTGCGGTGGTACGGCTGATCGCCCCGCTGCTGGGCGCAAAGGCGACCGACCCGGGCGTGGTGTGCGTCGACGAGGGCGGGCGGTTCGCCGTGTCCCTGGTCGGCGGGCACGGGGGTGGCGCGAACGAACTCGCCCGGGAGGTGGGCGAGTTGCTGGCCGCACTGCCGGTGGTGACCACCGCGACCGACTCGGTCGGGCTGCCCGGGCTCGACACCCTCGGCTTTCCGGCCGAGGGCTCGGTGGCGGCCGTGTCTCGAGCCCTGCTGGACGGCGAACCGGTGGCCCTGCGCGCCGAGTTGGCGTGGCCGCTGCCCCCGCTGCCGCTGGCGGAGGAGGGCGCCTTCTCCGTCCGGCTGACCGACCGCGCGGTCGAACCCGGCGGGAACGAGGTGCTGTTGCGGCCGCCCTCCCTGGTCGTCGGCGTAGGTGCCTCGAAGGGCGCCCCCGTCGACGAGGTGCTCGGCCTCGTCGACGCGGCGCTGCGGGACGCGGGGCTGTCGCCTCGCAGCATCGCCGAACTCGCCACGGTCGACGCCAAGGCCGAGGAGCCCGGGATCGTCGCGGCGGCCGCGCGGCTCGGGGTCCCGCTGGTGGCGTACGCCGCCGAGGAGCTGGCCCGGGTCCAGGTCCCCAACCCCTCCGACGCTCCCCTCGCCGCCGTCGGCACGCCCTCCGTCGCCGAGGCGGCGGCCCTCGCGCGTGGCGGTGAACTCCTCGTCCCCAAGCGGAAGTCGGAGCGCGAGGACGGCCGGGCCGCCATGGCGACCTGCGCCGTGGTGCGGCGTCCGGCGCGCGGCCGGCTCGCGGTCGTCGGCCTCGGCCCCGGCGCCCGGGATCTGCTCACCCCGCGCGCCAGGGCCGAACTGCGGCGCGCCGCCGTGCTCGTCGGCCTCGACCAGTACGTCGACCAGATCCGTGACCTGCTGCGGCCCGGCACCCGGATCCTGGAGTCGGGGCTCGGCGCGGAGGAGGAGCGGGCGCGTACCGCGGTCGCCGAGGCGCGTGCCGGGCACGCCGTCGCGCTGATCGGCAGCGGGGACGCCGGCGTGTACGCCATGGCCTCCCCCGCGCTCGCCGAGGCCTCGGACGACATCGACGTGATCGGCGTGCCCGGCGTCACGGCCGCGCTCGCCGCCGGGGCGATCCTGGGCGCGCCGCTCGGCCACGACCATGTCTCGATCAGTCTGTCCGACCTGCACACGCCGTGGGAGGTCATCGAGCGCCGGGTGCGCGCGGCGGCCGAGGCGGACATCGTCGTGACGTTCTACAACCCGCGTTCCCGGGGCCGCGACTGGCAGCTGCCCAAGGCGCTCGCGATCCTCGCCGGGCACCGGGAGCCGACGACGCCCGTCGGGGTCGTACGCAACGCCTCGCGCCCCGACGAGTCGAGCCGGCTGACCACCCTGGCTGCGCTGGACCCGGCCTGGGTGGACATGATGACCGTCGTGACGGTGGGCAACACGGCGACCCGGAACATCGCCGGGCGCATGGTCACCCCGCGCGGCTACCGCTGGCAGGAGAGCGCTCAGGAGGAGGGCGAGTGAACCGGGTGGTCCATCCCATCGAGCAGGAGTCCTACCGGCGGCTGCGCGCCCGCCTGGACACCTCGCACTTCCCGCCGCTGACCCGGGCGGTGGTGGAGCGGGTCGTCCACTCCGCCGCCGACCTGGAGTACGCGGCCGACCTGGTGACCGACGAGGGCGACCTGGTGAAGGCGCACGCCGCGCTGCACGCCGGAGCGCCGGTCGTCGTGGACGTCGAGATGGTCGGCGCCGGGATCACCCGCCGGGAGACCGTGTGCCGGCTGAAGGACGCCGAGGCCGGGCCGGGCCTGACCCGTTCGGCACACGCGATCCGGCTCGCCTACGAGCAGGTCGGGCCCGGCGCCCTGTGGGTGATCGGCAACGCACCGACCGCCCTGGAGGAGCTGCTGAGGCTGGACGCCTCCCCCGCGCTCGTCATCGGCCTGCCCGTCGGCTTCGTCGGCGCCGTCGAGTCCAAGGCCGCGTTGCGCGAGAGCGGGCTGCCCGCTGTGAGCAACGTGTCCGAGAAGGGCGGCTCGGCGGTCGCCGCCGCCGCGCTCAACGCCCTGCTGTACCACCCCACTTCCGAGGAGACCCTGTGACCACCCCGCCCGCCCTGCTCATCGCCGGCCACGGCACCCGGGACGACGCCGGGGCCGAGGCGTTCCGCGACTTCGTGCGGGAGCTGGGGCGCCGCCACCCCGAACTGCCCGTCGCGGGCGGCTTCATCGAGCTGTCCCCGCCGCCGCTCGGTGACGCCGTCGCCGAGTTGGTGGAGCAGGGCGTGCGGCGGTTCGCCGCGGTACCCCTGATGCTGGTCTCCGCCGGGCACGCCAAGGGCGACATCCCGGCGGCGCTGGCCCGGGAGAAGGAGCGGCACCCGGGGATCTCGTACACCTACGGCCGTCCGCTCGGGCCGCACCCCTCCCTGCTGTCGGTCCTCGAACGGCGCCTGGACGAGGCGCTGGGCGGTTCCTCGCGGGCCGCGCGGGATCGCGCCGACGTGACCGTGCTGCTGGTGGGCCGGGGTTCGACGGACCCCGACGCCAACGCCGAGGTGCACAAGGCGGCCCGGCTGCTGTGGGAGGGGCGCGGGTACGCCGGGGTGGAGACGGCGTTCGTGTCGCTGGCGGCGCCGGACGTGCCGGGCGGGCTCGACCGGTGTCTGAAACTGGGGGCGCGCCGGATCGTCGTCCTGCCGTACTTTCTCTTCACCGGGATCCTGCCGGACCGGGTTCGGCAGCAGGCCGAGGGCTGGGCGGCCGCGCACCCGGAGATCGAGGTGCGTGCGGCGGACGTCATCGGGCCCGAGCCGGAACTGCTGGACCTGGTGATGGAGCGGTACCGGGAGGCGGTCGAGGGTGATCTGCGGATGAACTGCGACTCGTGCGTCTACCGGATCGCGCTGCCCGGCTTCGAGGACAAGGTCGGGCTGCCGCAGCAGCCGCACTTCCATCCGGACGACGACGGCCACCACCACGGACACGGACACCACCATCATGGCGGGCACGCGCATGCGCACTGAGGATGCCTCCGGCGCCCCCGGAGGCGACAGAGGCTCCGAAGGTGCCGGAGGTTTCCCGGGCGGGCACGATCTGCGGCACCACGGCGACGCCGAGGTCCGGGACGGTGGTCCGGCGCTCGTCGACCTCGCGGTCAACGTGCGCACCGGCACTCCCCCCGTCTGGCTGCGGGAGCGGATCGCCGAGTCGCTGGGCGGGCTCGCGGCCTACCCGGACGGCCGGGCGGCGCGGGCCGCGGTCGCGGCACGGCACGGGCTGCCGGTGGACCGGGTGCTGCTCACGGCGGGCGCCGCGGAGGCGTTCGTCCTGCTGGCGCGGGCGCTGAAGGTGCGCCGGCCGGTGGTGGTGCACCCGCAGTTCACCGAGCCGGAGGCGGCGCTGCGGGACGCCGGGCACACCGTGGACCGGGTGCTGCTGCGGGAGGCCGACGGGTTCCGGCTGGATCCGGCGGCCGTCCCGGAGGACGCCGACCTGGTGGTGATCGGCAATCCGACCAACCCGACGTCGGTGCTGCACCCGGCGGAGGCGATCGCCCGGCTGGCCCGTCCCGGGCGGACGCTGGTGGTCGACGAGGCGTTCATGGACGCGGTGCCGGGCGAGCGGGAGGCGCTGGCCGGGCGGACGGACGTGCCGGGTCTTGTGGTGCTGCGCAGCCTGACGAAGACGTGGGGGCTGGCCGGGCTGCGGATCGGGTACGTGCTTTCCGCGCCGGAGACCGTCGCCGAGCTGGCGCGGGCGCAGCCGTTGTGGCCGGTGTCCACGCCGGCGCTGGCGGCGGCCGAGGCGTGTGTGGCGCCCCGCGCGCTGGCGGAGGCGGCGCATGCCGCGCACCGCGTCGCCGCCGACCGGGCCCATCTGGTGGCGGGCCTCGAGGAGTTCGCGCCGGAGGGGGTGCGGGTGGCGGGGCCCGCCGAGGGGCCGTTCGTGCTCGTCCGGATGGCGGGGGCGGCGGCCGTACGGCGGCAACTGCGGGTGCTGGGGTACGCCGTGCGGCGGGGGGACACGTTTCCGGGGCTCGACGAGGAGTGGGTGCGGATCGCGGTGCGGGACCGGGTGACGGTGAACCGGTTCCTGCAGGCGCTCGATCAGGCGTTGATGTTGATACGGGTGTGAGTGGGGGAACTGCGGGCCGTCATACGACTGCGGGTGCGTCGTGGCTGGTCGCGCCCGCGCGGCGGTAGCCGCAAATCGACTACCGCCGCGCGCCCCTTTGGGGCGCCTCAGTGGGCGCTTCTAAGAACGCCTGCGGCGCGCCAGTAGAACCGCTCCCCCGCCCGCCACCACGAGCACGAGCGCTCCCCCGGCCACGTACGGCGTCATCGAACTCCCGCCCGTCTCCGCCAGCTTCGTCTCCTTCGCCGGGGCGCCCTGCACCTTGACGTCGGACACCGGGTCGGCCGGGTCGGCGGGATCCGCCGGGTCGGCAGGGCCGGCCGGAGCTGCCGCGGGGGCCGGCGGCGTCTCGCACGTCGCCTTCGCCAGGGTCAGGGTTCCCTCCACCTCGGCGACGTTGAGCTTCAGCGGGTTGACGGAGACCTTGAGTTCGAGGGCACTGGCCGCCGCCGTGGTCGAGGTCGTCTCCCGCCTGGAGAGGTCGAGGCGGACCTCGCCGACGCCGGGGACCTTGACGTCGGTGGGGCCGCCCGCGCTCAGCGTCACGCGCTTGCCGAGCACGGTGACGGCGCCGAGCACGTTCGCGGCGGCCTCCGGCTGCTTGCCGGTCTCGCAGGTGACCTTGGAGGTGACCGTGTCGAGTTCGACGAGGGACAGCAGGGGCAGTCCCGGCAGGTGCAGCCGGGCGTGGGCGAGGTGGACGGAGGCCTCGGCGCGGTCGGCGGAGACCGTCGCCTTCGCCGCGGCGACGTCCGCGCCGAGGACGTTGAACGGCTTGCCGCCGTCGACGCCGTCGAGAGTGGCGGTCAGCGCCGTTCTGTCGGCGCTCTGCGGTGCCTGGACCTCGTTCAGGGAGACCGCGAGCGGGACGTTCACGGTCTTGCTGAGGAGGGAGACGTCGAGCCCGGTGCGCAGGACGACCGCGCTCGCGCGACCGTGGGCGGTGGTCGCGTGTGCGGTGCCCGCGCCGGCCAGGGCCGCGGGACCGGCGGCCAGGGCCGTGGCCGTCGCGAGGGTCGCGAGACGGCGTGCGGGCATACGGAATGCGGTGCTGTTCAAGGTGGTGGGACCCCCAGAGGAAACGTGCTCGGGACCCGCCAAGAATTACGCACTGTGGGTGAACGGACAGCAATCCTGCGTTACTTCACTCAATAGTGGACTTTTCGTGAATCCGTTCGAGTCGACAGGCACAGGAGTTCCTTTACTCCACGACCTGCCCGTTCAGCACCACTCTCCGGGGGGACGCGAGAACGCGTACGTCCGCGCGCGGGTCGCTCTCGTACACCACCAGGTCCGCCGGCGCGCCCTCCTCGAGGCCGGGCCTGCCGAGCCAGGCGCGGGCTGCCCAGCTGGTCGCCGCGAGCGCGTCGAGGGGCGGGATCCCGGCGGTCACCAGCTCGGTGACCTCGCCCGCGACCAGGCCGTGGGCCAGGCTGCCGCCGGCGTCCGTGCCGACGTACACCGGGATCCCGGCGTCGTAGGCGGCCCGGACGGTGTCGTAGCGGCGCTCGTGCAGCCGGCGCATATGGGCCGACCAGCGGGGGAACCTGGCCTCGCCGCCCGCCGCCAGGTCCGGGAAGGTGGCGATGTTGACGAGGGTCGGGACGATGGCGACGCCGCGGGAGGCGAAGAGGGGGATCAGGTCCTCCGTCAGTCCCGTGGCGTGCTCGACACAGTCGATGCCGGCCTCGACCAGGTCCTGGAGCGAGTTCTCCGCGAAGCAGTGGGCGGTGACCCGGGCGCCGAGCCGGTGGGCCTCGGCGATGGCCGCCTCGACGGCGTCCCGGGGCCAGCTGGGGGCCAGGTCGCCGAGGTCGCGGTCGATCCAGTCGCCGACCAGCTTGACCCAGCCGTCGCCGCGCCGGGCCTCCTGGGCGACGTACGCGACCAGGTCCGCCGGCTCGATCTCGTGGGCGAAGTTCCTTATGTAGCGGCGGGTGCGGGCGATGTGCCGGCCGGCCCTGATGATCTTCGGGAGGTCCTCGCGGTCGTCGACCCACCGGGTGTCGGACGGCGAGCCGGCGTCCCGGATGAGGAGGGTGCCGGCCTCGCGGTCGGTGAGGGCCTGCTTCTCGGCCGTCGCCGCGTCCACCGGGCCGTGCGGGCCGAGGCCGACGTGGCAGTGGGCGTCGACGAGGCCGGGGAGCGTCCAGCCCTCGACGGTCCGGAGGTCACGGGCACCGGTGGGACGGTCGTAGGAGACCCGGCCGTCCACCACCCACAGCTCGTCCCGGACGTCCTCGGGTCCCACCAGGACCCTGCCCTTCACGTGCAGCACCGCTCGATCGCTCATGGGGGTCAGCCTAGGACGACCGGGAGTCCCTTCCCGATACGGCTCAGCAGCCGGCCGCCGTGCACCCGCGGGGCGTCGAAGCCGCGCGGGTCGTCCTCGCCGTCCGCGCGGAGCACCTCGGGGACGAGGACCGTGGCCGGGTCGACGTCCTGGGCGAGGTCGAGGTGGGCGGGCGCGAGGACGGCGCCGTGCAGGGTGCCGCATGACCGAACCCTCGCACACGGCACCGACAGCCGGCCCTCGCCCGCCTACTCCGAGGACTCCTCCTCCACCTGGGCCATGGCCGGGTCCAGGAGCCGGGAGAGGAAGTGGCGGGTGCGCTCGTGGGCGGGGTCGCCGATGACCCGCTCCGGTGTGCCGTCCTCGACGACGACTCCCTCGTCCATGAAGACCACCCGGTCGGCGACCTCGCGGGCGAAGGTCATCTCGTGCGTGACCACCATCATGGTCATGCCCTCCTGCGCCAGCATCCGCATCACCGCCAGGACGTCCCCGACCAGCTCCGGGTCGAGGGCGGACGTGGGCTCGTCGAAGAGCATCACCTCGGGGCCCATGGACAGCGAGCGGGCGATCGCCACCCGCTGCTGCTGGCCGCCGGAGAGGGAGGCCGGGTAGGCGTCCGCCTTCTCCGAGAGACCCACGCGGGCCAGGTTCTCGGCGGCCACGCGCGCGGCCTGCGCCTTGTCCCGGCGGAGCACCCGGCGCTGCGGCAGGGTGAGGTTCTCGGTGACCGTGAGGTGCGGGAACAGGTTGAACTGCTGGAAGACCATGCCGATCCGGCGGCGCACGGCGTCGATGTCGACGTCCGGGTCCGTCAACTCGGTGCCGCCGACGAACACCTGCCCCCGGGTGGGCTCTTCGAGGAGGTTGACGCAGCGCAGCAACGTCGACTTGCCCGAGCCGGACGGGCCGATGACGCACACGACCTCGCCCCGGCCGATCTCCAGGTCGATGCCGCGCAGCACCTCGTTGTCGCCGAAGGACTTGTGCAGGCCCTTCACCTCGATCTCGGGTCGGCTCATTTGACGGCCTCCTGGGCCTTCGCCTCCATGCGGCGCACGACGAAACCGAGCGGGATCGTGACCAGCAGGTAGCACAGGCCGGCGACGAGGATCGGCGTGGAGTTGGCGGTCGTACTGGCCAGGTCGCGGCCGTACTTGGACAGTTCGCGCTCCTCCAGGGTGACGCCGAGGAAGAGCACCAGGGAGGAGTCCTTGAACAGGAGCACCAACTCGTTGGTCAGCGGCGGGAGGATGATGCGGAACGCCTGCGGGATGACGATCGAGACCATGGCGCGGGCGGGTGAGAAGCCCAGCGAACGGGCCGCTTCCAGCTGCCCCTTGGGGACCGCCTGGATGCCCGCGCGGATCGTCTCGGCCATGTAGGCGGCCGCGACCAGGCCGAGGGCGAGGGCCACCTTGCCGTAGGTGCCGCCGATGATCTCGGTGCCGGGGAAGGCGAGCGGGACGGCGACGCCGATGAAGATGAAGATCAGCAGGGCGGGCAGGCCGCGGAAGATCTCGATGTAGATGCCGGCCAGCCAGCGGTAGGGGCCGACCGACGACAGCCGCATGAGCGCGATCACCATGCCGAGCGCCAGTCCGACGACGAAGCCGGACAGGGTGTAGAGCACGGTGTTCTTCAGCGCCAGCGTGATGACGTCCGGGAACATCTGCTTGGCGATGTCCCACTGGGCGAACTGGTTCTGCAGCCGTCCCCAGTCGGCGCCGACCGCGAACGCGACCACGGCGGCGACGAAGACGACGTACTGGGCGCCACGCGACAGCCGGCGCTTCTGCCGCCGGGACAGGCCCTTCCTGCGCGGCTGGAGTTCCGTGTCCGTGCCTACGGTCATGAGGCGGCGGGGGACGCGGCCGTGGCGTCGTAGGGGCCAATCCACTTCTCGTACAGCTTCTTGTACGTGCCGTCGGCCTTGGCGTCGGCGATCGCCTTGTTGACGGCGGCGAGCAGCTTGGTGTTGCCCTTCTTGACCGTGAAGCCGTACTGCTCACCGGTGTTGATGTTGCCGGCGACCTGGAAGGCGTTCGCGTTGGCCTTGTCCTTCAGCCAGCCCTGGACCACCGGGTAGTCGATGACGACGGCCTTGACCTGGCCGGTGCGCAGGCCGTTGAGGACGGCGTCGGAGGACTCGAAGGAGACCGGGTCGAAGCCCTGCTTCTTGACGTAGTCCTCGCCGGTGGTCTGCGCCTGGGCGCCCAGCTGCACCTTCTTGGCCTTGGCGTCGGCGAGCGAGGTGATGCCGCTGTTCTTGTCGACGAGGAGGGCCTGGGTGGCGTCGAAGTACGGGTCGGAGAAGTCGACGTTCTTCTTGCGCTCGGCGGTGATGGTCATGCCCGCCGCGGCCAGGTCGCACTCGCCGGAGTTGAGGAAGGCGCCGGTCTTGAAGTTCTCGAACGGCGTGTCGAGGATCTGCTGCTTGACGCCGAGGTCCTTGGCGACCAGGTCGATCATCGAGACGTCGAAGCCCTGCACCTTGCCGTCGATCTCCGACTGGAACGGCGGGTACGGCAGGTGGGTGCAGGTGGTGAGCTGCCCGGCCTTGACGAGGACGACCCCGCCGGCGGCCGTCCTGGAGGCGCTGGAGCCGTTGCCGCTCGACGTGCAGCCGGCCACGAGGGCCAGCCCGGCCGCGGCGGTGACGGCGGCCAGGGCGCGAGCCCGGCGGCGCCCGAAGAGCGTGGTCACGAGACCTCCCGTGGGTCTGTGGGGGCTCCCCGCGAAACTGTGAGGGAGCTGTGGATTCCGATTCTGCGGGTTCCGATTATAAGGAGATGTTTGGGTTCCTCAAACCAAACCGATGGCCGAGCGGCCGTCTGGCCTAAGAAGTTGCTGGTCGGAGGGGTGGGCGGCCGCCGGTTACGCTCGACCTGATCCACCTGCCCGTGTATGAGGAGAGCACTGCCGTGACCCACCCCTTCCTCGACCTGCCCCCGCTGACCGCCGCCCGCTTCGCCGCGATCGAGGACCGGGTGGCCCGGTTGCTGGACACCCGCCAGGACGTCGTGATCATGCAGGGCGAGGCGCTGCTGCCGCTGGAGGGCGCGATCAGGGCGACGGCGGGGCCGGGGACGACCGCGCTGAACGTGATCACCGGCCCGTACGGGCAGACCTTCGGGAACTGGCTGCGGGACTGCGGCGCGACGGTGATCGACCTCGCGGTGCCGTTCCACACGGCGGTGACGGCCGGGCAGATCCGGGAGGCGTTCGCCGAGCACCCGGAGATCGACTTCGTGTCCCTGGTGCACGCGGAGGCGGCGACGGGCAACACCAACCCGGTCGCGGAGATCGGAGAGGTGGTACGGGCGCACGGCGCCCTCTTCTACCTGGACGCGGTCGCCTCGGTCGGGGCCGAGCCGGTACTGCCGGACGCGTGGGGCGTGGACCTGTGCGTGATCGGGGCGCAGAAGGCGATGGGCGGTCCGGCCGGCGTCTCGGCGGTGTCCGTGAGCGCGCGGGCGTGGGCCCGGATGGCGGCGAACCCGCACGCCCCGCGCCGCTCCTACCTCTCCCTGCTGGACTGGAAGGAGCGCTGGGTCGACGGTGGCCGCAAGGCGCTGCTGCACGCACCGGCACAGCTGGAGATGCTGGCGCTGGAGGCGTGCGTCGAGCGGATCGAGGCGGCCGGCCTGGAGACCGTGATGACCCGTCACCGTAGCGCCGCGCTGGCCACCCGGGCCGGGGCGGTGGCTCTGGGCGGCCGTCTGGAGCCGTACGTGTACGCGGAGTCCGAGGCGGCACCGGTCGCCACGACCCTGCGGGTGCCGTCGGGCGTGGTGGCGTCGGAACTGGTCGCCGAGGCCCTGGCGGGCGACGGCACCCTGCCGCTGGCCGCGGGCGGGGGCGCGCTGGCCGGCGAGATGATCCGGGTCAACCACTACGGGGTGGACGCCACGGCCGGCGCCGTCCGGTCGAGCCTGGCGGCGCTCGGCGCGGGGCTGGCGAAGCGGGGGCTGACGGTGGACCCGGAGGGCGCCCGGCGGGCGGTCGAGTCCGCCTGGCGGTAGCGGGCCGGCCGGTCCCGGGAGACCGGGCCGGGAAGCGGCGGGTGGCACGGCCGTTCTCGCCACCCTGCCGCACGACCGCCGGCCCGCGGATGCGGACGGGCCGGAATCCTGCGGGAGCGTAAGGACGGCGTTACCGGCGCCTGAATTCAAGGAAATCTCGAATTCCTTTTCGGGGGATGGTTTACCCGAGTTCTTCTGCCCGCTTTTTGCGCAGCTAAACCGGGGGAATTTCATCCGGGTTTCAACCCTGTGACGCACTCCACACAACAGGACCATTTGCCCGATTTGTAGTGGGATATATCGGGACATACGGGCAGGCCAGATCCAGCCACCGGAAACACCCGCCGTGCGTTTTTGCATTTGCCTCGCTAAATTCAATTCGCATGACTGCCCCACAAGCAGACCTGATCGTCGACCGCCCGCTGGTGACCGACGGTGCCGCTCTCTGGCGTATCGCCAAGGATTCCGGAAGCCTCGATCTGAACTCCTCGTACAGCTATCTGCTGTGGTGCCGGGATTTCGCCGGCACCTCGGCCGTGGCGCGTGGCGCGGACGGCGAGCCCGTCGGGTTCGTGACCGGATACACCCGGCCCGACCGGCCGGACACGCTGCTCGTCTGGCAGGTGGCCGTGGACGCCGCGCAGCGCGGGCGCGGCATCGCGGCCCGGCTGCTGGACGGCCTCACGGCACAGGTGGCCGTCGACCGGCCGCTCACCGCCGTCGAGACCACCATCACCCCCGGCAACACCGCCTCCGAGCGCCTGTTCACCTCCTACGCCGCCCGGCACGGCGCCGCCGTCGAGCGCACGGTGCTGTTCGAGGCCGGTGAGTTCCCCGACGGTCCGCACGACCCCGAAGTCCTGTACCGCATCGGCCCCTTGACCCCCACATCGCACTGAGGAGCCCCGCCGTGACCATCACCCAGCCCGATCTCAGCGTCTTCGAGACCCTGGAGTCCGAGGTCCGCAGCTACTGCCGCGGCTGGCCGACCGTGTTCGACAGGGCCCGGGGCAGCCGCATGTACGACGAGGACGGACACGAGTACCTCGACTTCTTCGCCGGCGCCGGATCACTCAACTACGGCCACAACAACCCCGTTCTGAAACGGGCGTTGCTGGACTACCTGGAACGCGACGGGGTCACCCACGGCCTCGACATGTCGACGGTGGCCAAGCGGTCGTTCCTGCAGACCTTCCAGGACCTGGTGCTGCGCCCGCGTGAGCTGCCGTACAAGGTCATGTTCCCGGGGCCGACGGGGACGAACGCCGTCGAGTCGGCGCTCAAACTCGCCCGGAAGGTGAAGGGGCGCGAGGCCATCGTGTCGTTCACCAACGCCTTCCACGGGATGTCCCTCGGCTCGCTGGCCGTCACCGGCAACGCCTTCAAACGGGCCGGGGCCGGGATCCCGCTGGTGCACGGGACGCCGATGCCGTTCGACAACTACTTCGACGGGACCGTCCCGGACTTCCTGTGGTTCGAGCGGCTGTTGGAGGACCAGGGGTCGGGGCTCAACAAGCCGGCCGCGGTGATCGTGGAGACCGTGCAGGGCGAGGGCGGCATCAACGTCGCCCGGCCCGAGTGGCTGCGCGCCCTGAAGGCGCTCTGCGAGCGGCAGGACATGCTGCTGATCGTCGACGACATCCAGATGGGCTGCGGACGCACCGGTGCCTTCTTCTCCTTCGAGGAGGCGGGGATCGTCCCCGACATCGTCACGGTGTCGAAGTCCATCAGCGGGTACGGGCTGCCGATGTCGCTGTGCCTGTTCCGGCCCGAACTGGACGTGTGGGAGCCGGGCGAGCACAACGGCACCTTCCGCGGCAACAACCCCGCCTTCGTCACCGCGACCGCCGCGCTGGAGAGCTACTGGGCCGACGGGCCTGCGATGGAGAAGCAGACCCGGGCCAAGGGCGAGCAGGTCGAGCAGGGGCTCATCGCGATCGTCGAGGAGAACCTCGCCGACGTGCGGGAGTACCGGGGCCGGGGTCTGGTGTGGGGCCTGGAGTTCCACGACAAGGAGCGGGCCGGGCGGATCGCCAAGCGGGCCTTCGAACTCGGGCTGCTCATCGAGACGTCGGGGCCGGAGAGCGAGGTCGTCAAACTGCTGCCCGCCCTGACCGTCACCCCGGACGAACTGGACGAGGGGCTCAGCATCCTCTCCCGGGCCGTCCGCGAGACCGCCTGACACATCGTCCGACCCGCCGTCCGACGCGTCGGACACGTCTGACCGGATCGAAACAAGGAGGCTGTACACCACCGTGATCGTCCGTTCGTTCAAGGAGATCGAAGGTACCGACCGGCATGTGAAGTCCGCGTCCGGGACCTGGGAGAGCAAACGCATCGTCCTCGCCAGGGAGCGGGTCGGCTTCTCGCTGCACGAGACGATCCTGTACGCGGGCACGGAGACGTCGATGTGGTACGCCAACCACATCGAGGCCGTCGTCTGCGTCGAGGGCGAGGCCGAGCTGACCGACCACGAGACCGGGACGTCGTACACGATCACTCCCGGGACCATGTACCTCCTCGACGGCCACGAGCGGCACTCGCTGCGCGTCAAGGAGGACTTCCGCTGCGTCTGCGTGTTCAACCCGCCGGTCACCGGCCGGGAGGACCACGACGAGAACGGCGTCTATCCCCTGCTGACGGAGGAGGGCTGATCATGACCACCATCACCGACCTCTACCCGAGCCGCGGCCCCGTCGAGGTCACCGTCCCCCGCAAGGACCCGGTCGTCTGGTCGGCGCCCGGCGCGCCCGGGCCGATCCCCACGGACCGGCTGGAGGCGTTCGAGCGCGACGGCTTCCTCACCGTCGACCAGCTCATCGGGGACGACGAGGTCGCCGTGTACCAGCGCGAGCTGGAGCGGCTGATCACCGACCCGGCGATACGGGCCGACGAACGCTCCATCGTGGAGCCGAAGTCCAAGGAGATCCGGTCCGTCTTCGAGGTGCACCGGATCAGCGAGGTGT
Source organism: Streptomyces sp. NPDC001714 (assembly GCF_042892755.1). Classification (NCBI taxonomy): domain Bacteria; kingdom Bacillati; phylum Actinomycetota; class Actinomycetes; order Kitasatosporales; family Streptomycetaceae; genus Streptomyces; species Streptomyces sp. NPDC001714. Next base: position 465,941 of record NZ_JBIAUL010000006.1, on the reverse strand, counting down.
TCGCGAACCTGGTGCACGACGAGCGGGTCGTCGGCCGGGCCCGGCAGATCCTCGGCTCGGACGTGTACGTCCACCAGTCCCGGATCAACGTCAAGCCCGGGTTCGGCGCCAGCGGCTTCTACTGGCACTCGGACTTCGAGACCTGGCACGCCGAGGACGGCCTGCCGAACATGCGCACGGTGTCCGTCTCGATCGCCCTGACCGAGAACCACGACACCAACGGCGGCCTGATGATCATGCCGGGCTCGCACCGGACGTTCCTGGGCTGCGCCGGCGCCACGCCCGAGGACAACTACAAGAAGTCGCTGCAGATGCAGGACGCGGGCACGCCCTCCGACGAGGCCCTGACGGAACTGGCCTCGCGGCACGGCATCAGGCTGTTCACCGGCAGGGCCGGGTCGGCGACCTGGTTCGACTGCAACTGCATGCACGGCTCCGGCGACAACATCACGCCGTTCCCGCGCAGCAACGTGTTCATCGTGTTCAACAGCGTGGAGAACACGGCGGTGGAGCCGTTCGCGGCACCGGTGCGCAGGCCGGAGTTCATCGGGGCGAGGGACTTCACGCCGATCCGCTGAGTCCCGCCGCCGCCGAAGCGCCTCACCTTCCGTCCAGGGGCCGCCACGTCCGTCGTGGCGGCCCCTGGACCGCGCTGTCACGGCACCGGGTGACCGGCCGGAACAGCCGGGACCCGCCGGGTCAGCCCGCGAGGGCGTCGAGCAGGCGGTCGACGTCGGCGGGCGTGTTGAAGAGGTGGAAGGCCGCGCGCAGGTTGCCCGCACGGTTGGAGACCTCGATACCGGCCCGGCTCAGCTCCTGCTGCCGGCCGCCGAGCCCGGGGACCGAGACGATCGCCGAGCCGGGGGCGGGCACCGGCTCGTGTCCGAGGTCCGCGAGCCCGGTGCGGAACCGGTCGGCGAGGCCCACGTCGTGGGCGTGCACGGCGGTCGCGCCGAGCTCCTCGATCAGGTCGAGCGAGCGGCGCAGGCCGGCGAACGTGAACAGGGCGTGGGTGAGGTCGAACCGCCGGGCGGAGTGGGCGAGTTCGGCGACCGGGCCGTAGCAGCTGTCCCACGGCTCCTCGCCCGCGACCCAGCCCGCGAGCAGCGGGGTCAGCCCGCCGAAGTCCTCGGGGAGCACTAGGAAGGCCACGCCGTGTGGGCCGAGCAGCCACTTGAAGGAGACGGACGCGGTGAAGTCGTACGCGTCGGCGTCCACCGGCAGCCAGCCGGCGGCCTGGGAGAAGTCGACGTAGGTATGGGCCCCGTGGGCGCGGGCGGCCTCGCGCAGCGCGGGCAGGTCGGCGAGCCGGCCGTCCGCCGACTGGACCGCGCTGACCGCCACGAGGGCGGTGTCCGGACGGACGGACTCGGCGATGCGCTCCAGCGGCACCGCGCGGACCTTCAGGTCACCGCGGACGTGGAACGGGTTCAGTACGGAGGTGAAGTCGTCCTCCGCGGTGAGGACTTCGGCGCCGGCCGGCAGCGCGGCGGCGATCACCCCGGAGTGCGCGGCGACCGAGGCGCCCGCCGCGACCCGGGTGGCCGGGACGCCGGCGAGCCGGGCGTAGGCGGCCCGGCACGCCTCCACGTCCTCGTAGAGCGAGGTCAGCGGCCGGCCCTCGGCCCGCAGCAGCGCCGCCCGGTGCAGGGCGGCCACGGTGCGGGCGGGCAGCAGGCTGTTGCTCGCGGTGTTGAGGTAGGTGGTCTTCGGGGCGAACTCGGCGCGGACGAGGCTCTCGAACGTCTCCGTGGTCTCCATGCGTCCACTCTGCGGCCCGGGGAACCCCCCGTCCATTGCGGATTTTTACACGGAACCGCTAAGCGACCCTTATATGACGCCCCTGACCTGGGCCTTCTCAGTGCTGCGGCACCGCGCACCCGTCCGGCCCACAGGCCTCCGCGCCGCCCTCGTCGATCAGCTTCAGCGGGGAACGCGCACCCCAGGCCTGGCTGAGCGCCTGCGTGAACACCTCGGCGGGCTGGGCCCCCGAGACCCCGTACTTCCGGTCGAGGACGAAGAACGGCACCCCGTTCGCACCGAGCTCGGCGGCCTCGCGCTCGTCCGCCCGGACCTCGTCGGCGTAGCGGGACGGGTCGGCGAGCACCTCGCGCACGGCCGCCGCGTCCAGCCCAGCCTCCACGGCCAGCTCCACGAGCCGGTCCTCGCCCTCGCTGAAGACGGACCGCTCCTCGGCGAAGTTGGCCCGGTACAGGATCTGGATCAGCTCGTCCTGGCGGCCCTGCTCCTTGGCGAAGTGCAGCAGCCGGTGCATGTCGAAGGTGTTGCCGTGGTCGCGCCCCCGGGTCCGGTACTCGAGACCCTCGGCGGCGGCCTGCGCGCCCAGGTTCTCCTCGCCCGCCTGGGCCTGGGCCTCGCTCATGCCGTACTTCTTGCTGAGCATGGCGAGCACCGGCTGGACGTCGTCCTTGGCGCGGCCGGGGTCCAGCTCGAAGGAGCGGTGCACCACCTCGACGTCGTCGCGGTGCGGGAAGGCGGCCAGCGCCTTCTCGAAACGAGCCTTTCCGACATAGCACCAGGGGCAAGCGATATCGGACCAGATCTCGACGCGCATGTTGTCGGCTCTCCAGGTAGTGACAGGAACTCTCTCAACTACCTGAACCTTCAATCAGCCCGCTTCATTCCCCGCCCACCGCGTACCGCAGGTACAGGTGGTGGTCCCCCTCGGCCGGCGGGTTCTCCGGGTCCGGCACCCAGCCCTGGCGGGCGTAGAAGGCCTGGGCCCGCCGGTTGTCGACGTGCACGTCCAGCACGGCGGTCCGCCTGCCGTCGGCCCGCCACTGCTCCAGACAGGCGGCGTGCAGGGCGGTGCCGACACCGGCCCGCCAGCGCGCGGGGTCGACGTGGAACTGGAACAGCTTGACCGTTTCGGCGGTGGCGCCCTCCGGGGTGCGGAAGGAGGCGACCCCGATGATCGCCCCCGCCTCCACCACGCACAGCACCTGGCCGTCCGGCCGCTCGACGGCGCCGCGCCAGGCCGCCGTCCAGTCGACGCCGTCGTCCGGGAGGCCGTCCGGGTAGTACGTCGACCGGGCCCGGTGGTGCAGTGCGGCGATGGCTTCCGCCTCGGCGGACACGGCCGTCCGGATCACCCGGATCCCCTTCGCGTGGTCACTGATCATGCAAGGGAGGACGAGACCGCGTCCGCGCCGGTTCCGAGCCGGCTGAACTGGGCGCGGTAGGCGCTCGGGGTCAGTCCGGTGCGGCGCACCAGGTGGGTGCGGAGGGAGTCGGCGGTGCCGAGGCCGCAGGCGGCGGCCACCCGGTCCATGGGCGGCGTGGTGGTCTCCAGCAGCTCCCTGGCCCGTTCGACGCGCTGGTGCAGCAGCCGCTGCAGCGGGCTGACCCCGCTCTCCGCGTGGAAGCGGCGGGTGAGGGTGGCACCGAGACCCCGGCGTGCCGGGCCAGGTCGGTGAGAGTGAGCGGCTTGTCGAGGTTGCGCATGGCCCAGCCCCGGGTGTCGGCGCAGGCGCTGCCGCGCTCGGGCGGCAGCGGGGTGTGGGTGAACTGGGTCTGCCCGCCCGGCCGTACCGGCGCGACCAGGGTGAGGCGGGCGACCTCGTTGGCGACGGCGGCTCCGTGGTCGGTGCGGATGAGGTGCAGGCACAGGTCGATGCCGGCGGCGTAGCCGGAGGAGGTGAGGAACGGGCCGTCCTGGGCGTAGAGGACGTCGCCCTGGACCTCGCCTCGGCGGCCTGCGGCCTGGCGCCGACCCTGCCGGTGCTGATCGGCGCGCGCGTGGTGCAGGGCGCCGCGGCGGCCGTCGTCCTGCCCGCCTGCCTCTCCCTGGTGCGGCACGCGTACGCGGATCCCGTCCGGCGCACGCGGGCGGTGGCGCTGTGGGGGGCGGCGGCTCGGTCGCGCTGGCGCCGGGCCCGGTGGCGGGCGGCGCGCTGACCGCGGCCTGGGACTGGCGCGGGATCTTCTTCATCAACCTGCCGCTCGGGGCGGTCACCCTCCTGCTGCTGGTGCGCGCACCGCGCTCGGAGCGCCGCCCGGCCCCGCTGGACCTGCCCGGCCAGCTCACCGCCGTCGTCACCCTCACCGCCCTCACCTTCGCGGTCATCGAGGGCGGCACGACGGGACTCGCGGCCTTCGCCGTGGCACTGGCCGGCGCCGTCCTGTTCGTCCGCGTCGAGCGCCGGCAGGCACATCCGGTCGTCCCACCGGAGCTGTTCCGGGACCGGGCGGTACGGGTGTCCGTGGCGGCCGGGGTGGCGTGCAGCGTGGCCTTCTACGGCGTGGTGTTCCTCTTCTCGCTCTTCCTCCAGCAGGTGCAGGGCCGTTCGGCGCTGTACACCGGGCTGCTGTTCCTGCCGATGTCCGGGCTGATCGGGCTGACCAACGTGCTGTCCGGGAAAATGGCCGCCCGCCACGGGCCGCGGCTGCCGATGCTGATCGGCCAGGCCCTGGCCGCGGCCGGCCTGCTGGGCCTGCTCGCCGTCGGCTCCGGCACGCCCGCCGCCGTGGTGGCCGTCCTGCTCGTCCCGATGGCGGTCGGCTGCGCGCTGACCGTGCCGCCGCTGACCGTGGTGATGATGGACGCCGTGCCGGCCGAGCGGGCGGGGCTGGCGGCCGGGGTGCTCAACGCGGCCCGGCAGGTGGCCGGCGGACTCGGGATCGCGGTGTTCGGCGCCCTGGTCGGCGGCGGCTTCGCGGCCGGGATGCGGGCGAGTCCGGTACTGGCCGCGGCCCTGTTCGCAGCGACCTTCGCCCTCAGCTTCCGTCGCGCAGGTCGGCCGGCCAGTCGGGCCTGAACTCGATGTGGTCGTACGTCACCACACAGCCCTCCCCCATCGGCGACTGGGTCATGAAGCCGACCAGTGCGCCTTCCGTCTCCTTCTCGCCGCCCAGGGTGAACAGCCGGACGAAGACCCACTTCTTGCCGTCACGGGAGGCGTGGAAGGCGAGCGCCCGCCCGGTCCGGCTGATCCGCAGCCAGACCGAACTGCCCTCCACGGTGAAGGAGTTGGCGTCGTCGGAGTGTCCCCGGGTGACCACGGTGCAGACGGTGGGCACGTCCGGGGAGTTCTCCAGGCAGAGCTTGGCCCAGGCCCGGTCGCCGACATGGACGTACAGCACACCGGCGTCGAAGGCGGCACCGAACCCGACGGTGACCCGGGCGATCAGCTGGAAGTCCCCTTCGGGCGCCCCCAGCAGCCGGGGCGCGTCCGAGGCGGGATCCAGCGCCTCCCCAGTGGGCGACACAAACCGGTCCTGCCGGGCCCCGGCCCACCCGGTGAGCACCCCGTCTTCATAGAACCAGTGCCCGTCGGGCCCGTAGGTACGGAGAGGAAAAGGAAGTTCGGGAAGTTCGACGTCCATGGTCAGATTCTGTCAGCAGAACCATTGAACTCGCTCAGGGGCAGCCAACCTGAAGGGGCGCGGAGCCGAGCCTGGAAGCCAGGGCAGGCCCAGCCGACCTCAAGGGGCGTTGGGGGTACCCCCGGCCGAAGGCTGGGGGAGGAACTGCGCGAGCAACCACGGACAACCCGCAGCCGCCGACGCACCCCGCACCCCGCACCCCCACGGCGCTAACGCTCCAGAACCCCGTTGAACCGCCGAGGAAGCCCCAGCGGATTGTCATCCTTCAACTCGGCCGGCAGCAGAGCCTCCGGGGCCCCCTGATAGGCCACCGGCCGCAGCCACCGCTCAATGGCCGTACCGCCCACGGAAGTCGACGTGGACGTGGTGGCCGGGTAGGGCCCGCCATGATGCTGGGCCGGGGCCACCGCGACCCCCGTCGGCCACCCATTGACCAGCACGCGACCGGCCAGCGGCGTCAGCTCCGCCAGGATCTCCGCCCCGAGCCCCTCCCCCGCGGCCTCCTCGGCAGAGACATGCACCGTCGCCGTGAGGTTCCCCGGCAGCCGCGACAGCACCGCCGTCGCCTCCCCCCGGTCCTCGTAGCGGACCACCACGGTCACCGGCCCGAAGCACTCCTCCAGGAGCAGGTCGTACGCCCCGGCCTCGGCCAGCCTGGCCGCCGGCACCGTCAGGAACCCGGCGCTCACGGTGTGCTCGCCGCCCGCCCCGGGCGTCACCGGGCTCTCCACGTCGGGGAGTTCGGCGCGCTCGGCGACCCCGGCGACGAAGTTGTCCCGCATCCGGTGGTCGAGCAGCACGCCCGCGTCGGTGTTGCTGACCGCGTCGGTGAGGGACTTGAGCAGGCCGTCACCGGCGGCGCCGGCCGGCACCAGCACCAGGCCGGGCTTCACGCAGAACTGCCCGACGCCCAGCGTCATCGACCCGGCGAGCCCGGTGCCGATCTCCTCGGCCCGCTCGGTGGCCGCGGCCTCGGTGACGAGGACCGGGTTCAGCGAGCCCAGCTCGCCGTGGAAGGGGATCGGCACCGGCCGCGCGGCGGCCGCGTCGAAGAGCGCGCGCCCGCCCCGGACGGACCCGGTGAAGCCCGCGGCGGCGATCAGCGGATGCCTGATCAGCTCGATGCCGGCCTCGAAGCCGTGCACGAGACCGACCACGGCCTCGGGGATGCCGTTCGCGGCGGCGGCCCGGCGCAGCACCTTGGCGACCAGCTCGGACAGGGCCGGGTGGTCGGGGTGGGCCTTGACGACCACCGGGTTGCCGGCCGCCAGCGCGCTCGCGGTGTCGCCGCCGGCGACGGAGAAGGCGAAGGGGAAGTTGGAGGCCGAGTAGACGGCCACCACACCCAGCGGCACCTTGTAGCGGCGCAGGTCCGGAATGGGCGGAGTGGCGGTGGCGTCGGGGTGGTTGATGATGACGTCGAGGAAGGCGCCCTCGTCGACGATGTCCGCGAAGGCCCGCAGCTGGTAGCCGGTACGGGCGAGCTCTCCGGTCAGCCGGACGGGGCCGAGCGCGGTCTCCGCGTCGGCGGCCTCGACCAGCCGGTCCTTGGCCGCGTCGAGTCCGGCGGCGGCCGAGCGCAGGAAGGCCGCGCGGACCGTGCGGTCGGCGAGGGAACCGCGGGCGGCGTGCGCGGCCGTGACGACGGCGTCGACCTCCTCGGCTGTGGCCTCCACCGCAACCTGCTCACGCTGCTTCCCGGTGCGCGGGTCGACACTCCAGACTGGTGCTGCTGCCACCGCGGGTCCCTCCATGGTTGCGTCCTGCCGCGATATCCGGGTCTTTTCCGGGTCATCCACCAGGGACGTTCGATATACTGAACGCTGTCTCTGATGATGAATATGCTGTTGGAGACTATAACCTCGGTTTCTCGTCCAACGAAGGGGTCAAGGGCGATGTCGGCAGGCGAGACAGGCGGCGGGGCACAGGTCAAGTCCGCGGTACGGACCGTGGAATTGCTCGAGTACTTCGCCGGCCGGCCCGGAATGCACTCCCTCGCGGCCGTCCAGGAGGCCGTCGGGTATCCCAAGTCCAGCCTCTACATGCTGCTGCGTACCCTGGTGGAGCTGGGCTGGGTGGAGACGGACGCGACCGGCACCCGGTACGGCATCGGGGTCCGGGCCCTGCTGGTCGGCACCTCGTACATCGACGGCGACGAGGTGGTCGCGGCGGCCCGCCCGACCCTGGACCGGCTCTCCGACGACACCACGGAGACCATCCACCTGGCGCGCCTCGACGGCACGAACGTGGTCTACCTGGCCACCCGCCAGTCGCAGCACTACCTGCGCCCCTTCACCCGGGTCGGCCGCCGCCTGCCCGCGCACTCCACCTCGCTCGGCAAGGCGCTGCTCGCCACCCACACCGACGAACAGGTCCGCAAGCTGCTGCCGGAGACCCTGCCGGCGCTGACCGAGCACACCCTCACCGACCGCGAGAAGCTCATCGAGGAGCTCCACCAGATCCGCGAGCAGGGCTTCGCGATCGACCGCGAGGAGAACACGCTCGGGCTGCGCTGCTTCGGCGTGGCGATCCCCTACCGCACCCCGGCCCGCGACGCGATCAGCTGCTCGGTGCCGGTGGCCCGCCTCACCCCCGCCCACGAACAGATGATCAAGGACGCCCTGTTCGACGCGCGGGACCGCCTGACACTGGCCACGCGGCGGCTCTGACCCGGGGCGGGGCCCGTACGCCCCGTATGAGCGGACGATGAGAAATCCAGCCCTACGGGAACGGACACCCCGCCTTCGCTCGTCTGTCTGAGCGGGATGAACAAGACGATCAGGCGGGCGTCCGTCTTCGCGCTGCTGCTCGTGGTCACTCTGCTGGTCAGGGCGACATGGGTGCAGTTCTACGACGGTCAGGCCCTCGCGGACGACACGGACAACCGGCGCAATGCGATCGAGACGTACTCGCAGCCGCTCGGGAACATCATCGTGGCCGGTGAGGCGATCACCGGCTCGACCCAGACCCTGAGCAACAGCGATCTCAAGTACAAGCGCACGTACACGAACGGCAAGCTGTACGCGGCGGTGACGGGCTACGCCTCGCAGAGCTATGCCCCGACCCAGCTGGAGGGCATCTACCAGGACCTGCTCAATGGCACCGACAGCCGGCTCAAGACGGTGATGGACACGGTCACCGGCGAGCGCGCCGAGCCGGGCAACGTGATCACGACGATCGACCCCGCGGTGCAGAAGGCCGCGTACAACGCGCTCGGTGACAAGAAGGGCGCGGCGGTCGCGATCGACCCGAAGACCGGCAAGATCCTGGCGGTCGTGTCGACCCCGTCGTACGACCCCTCCTCGCTCACCGACGCCAACACCGCCGGTACGGCCTGGAAGAAGCTGAACGCCGACAGCGACAAGCCGCTCACCAACCGGGCGCTGCGCCAGCCGCTGCCGCCGGGCTCGACGTTCAAGCTGGTGGTCGCGGCGGCCGCCCTGGAGGACGGCCTCTACGCGAACGTCAACGTCAAGACCGACAGCCCCAACCCGTACACCCTGCCCGGCACGACGACCCCGCTGAAGAACGAGAGCACCTCGGCGCCCTGCGAGGACGCCTCGATCCGCACGGCCCTGCGCTACTCCTGCAACAACGTCTTCGGCAAGATGGCCGTCGATCTCGGCCAGGACAAGGTCAGGGCGATGGCCGAGAAGTTCGGCTTCAACGACGGCAAGCAGGACGTGCCGGTGCGCGCCTACCCCAGTGTCTACCCCTCGGACATGGACAAGGCCCAGACCGGCCTCTCCGGCATCGGCCAGTTCGACGTCACGGCGACCCCGCTCCAGATGGCCATGGTGTCGGCCGCCATAGCCAACGGCGGCAAGCTGGTCTCGCCGCACATGGTCTCGCAGATCACCGACAGCGGCGGCGACGTGCTGAAGGACTACGACGACGAGGCGGGCAGCAAGCAGATCGTCAGCTCCTCGACCGCGGAGCAGCTCCAGTCCGCGATGCAGACGGTCGTCGAGGACGGCACGGGCACGAACGCCCGCATCGACGGCGTGACGGTGGGCGGCAAGACGGGCACGGCCCAGCACGGCGAGAACAACAGCAAGACGCCGTACGCCTGGTTCACGTCGTTCGGCAAGTCCGACAGCACCGGCAAGGAGGTCGCGGTGGCGGTCCTGGTCGAGCAGTCGGACGCGGCCCGGTCGGAGGTCAGCGGCAACGGGCTGGCGGCGCCGGTGGCCAAGGCCATGATGGAAGCGGCGTTGAAGAACTAGGGGGTTCTCTGCGCGATCGGCCGCGGGTTTCGTCGTGGCTGGTCGCGCCCGCGCGGCGGTAGCCGCGAATCGACTACCGCCCCGCGCCCCTTACGGGGCGCTCCACCCCCGCGTTACTTCACACCCAGCACCTGCTCCACCGGATCAATCGCGAAGTACACGAGGAACAGCGCCGACACGGCCCACAACAGCCAGTTGACCTCCTTCGCCTTCCCCAGCACCGCCTTGATCACGACGTACGCCAGGAACCCCGCCCCGATGCCGTCGGTGATGGAGTAGGTGAACGGCATCGCGGCGATCGTCAGGAACGCCGGGATGGCGATCTCGTACCTGTCCCAGTCGATGTGCTTGACGTGGGTCATCATCAGGAAGCCCACGGCGATCAGCGCGGGCGCCGCCGCCTGCAGCGGGACGATGGTCAGCAGGGGCGTGAGGAAGAGGGCGAGACCGAACAGTCCGCCGGTGATCAGGTTGGCGAACCCGGTGCGCGCCCCCTCCCCCACCCCCGCCGCCGACTCGATGTACGCCGTGTTGGAGGAGGCCGAGCCGAGGCCGCCGGCCACCGCCGCCGCGCCGTCGATGAACAGCACCCGCCCGATGCCCGGCACCTGTCCCTGCTCGTCGAGCAGCCCGGCCTCCGCGCTGATGCCGACGATCGTGCCCATGGCGTCGAAGAAGTCGGACAGGATCAGGGTGAAGACCAGCAGTACGGCCGTGAGGACACCGGCCTTGCCGAATCCGCCGAACAGGCTGAAGTGACCGATGAGCCCGAAGTCGGGCGTGCCCACGACCTTGTCGGGGATCTTCGGCGTGGTCAGGCCCCAGCTCTTGATGTCGGCCGCGGAGTTGATGACGATCGCCACCACGGTCATCGTGACGATGCTGATCAGGATCGCGCCCTTCACCTTCCGCGCGACCAGCGCGATGGTCAGGAGCACGCCGACACAGAAGACGAGCACGGGCCAGCCGGTGAGCCGTCCGACGGCACCCAGCTGTACCGGCACGGTGGTGTCCGCGGCGTCCGGGATCCGGCTGACGAAGCCTGCGTCGACGAAGCCGATGAACGCGATGAAAAGGCCGATTCCGACGCCGATCGCCTGCTTCAGCTGCTGCGGGATGGCGTTCATGATCGCCTCGCGCAGACCGGTCAGGACGAGCACACAGATCAGCAGGCCTTCCAGGACGACCAGGCCCATCGCGTCGGACCAGCTCATCAGCGGCGCCAGCTGGAAGGCCACGACGGCGTTGAGGCCGAGGCCGGCCGCGATGGCGAGCGGCAGGTTGCCGCCGACGCCCATGATGATCGTCATCACACAGGCCACCAGCGCGGTGGCGGTGACGAGCTGGCCGGTGTCGAGGGTGTGGCCGAACTTGTCCTTGGCGCTGCCGAGGATGATGGGGTTCAGGACAAGGATGTAGGCCATGGTGAAGAACGTGGCGAAGCCGCCGCGTATCTCCCGGCCGAAGGTGGAGCCCCGTTCGGAGATCCTGAAGAACCGGTCGACGCCGTTCCCGGCAGGTGGCGCGGCCCCCTGCGGCCGGGCCGCCTTCTGCGTCTCGGACATGGTCGAACTCCTCGTCCCCTGAGCGTGCGTGTGCGGATGCTGGCTGGATTGTTCCCGCGTCGCACCGGTTTCAGGTTTTTCCCGTGTTACGGAATCACCCTCGGTGTGGTTCGGTGGACCACACCGCGTCCGGCTCCTCGCACGGGGCGCACCGAACCCCCGCACCGCACACACGAAATGATCACTGCTACGCTCCCGATCTCGCCGGAACGTTCCTTCGGACATCCGCGATGTCATCGCATGTCCTCGCATGTCACTTGCATGACACAGAATCCCTGACAGAAGAGGTCACCCGTGGGCACAGTCGTCGACGACGCCGCCTCCGTGGAGTTCCACGCCTTCTTCGAACGCCACTACGCCGAACTCTCGCGTCTCGCCCATCTGCTGACCGGTGAGGCGGACGCCGCCGACGACCTGGCCGCGGACGCCCTGCTGGCGCTGTGGCACCGCTGGGACCGGGTACGGGCCGCCGACCACCCGGTGGCCTATGCCCGGGGTGTCGTCGCCAACCTGGCCCGCACCCGCATCCGCAGCGCCGTGCGCGAGCGGCGCCGGATCGCCCTGTTCCGGTCGCACCGCGAGGAGACCACCGAGCACCCGGACGTCGCCGGAGTGGTCGACGTGCAGGGGGCGCTGGCCCGCCTGCCGTTCCGCAAGCGGGCGTGTGTGGTGCTCCGGCACGCGTTCGACCTGTCGGAGAAGGACACCGCGCTCGCCCTGGGGATCTCGGTGGGTACGGTTAAGAGCCAGACCTCGAAGGGCATGGCGGAGCTGCAGCGGCTGCTCGGGAACTCCCAGGGTGTTCCGCAGCGGGTGCACGCGGCGATGGCGCCGCGGACCGGTGAGAGCGGAGGAAGGAACCGATGAGGCAGCAGGACGTGCACGACGAGCTGCGCGCCCGGCTGCACGAGGCGGCCGAGGCGCACGAACCCGACCGTGCCCGCATCCTGGCCCGGGTCGAGCGGGGCATGGCCGCACAGGGCCGCCCGAGTCATCGGGCCACCCTTCCGCCCGTGTTCGGCTGGGTCCGGGTGGTCAGCGCCACGGCCGCGGTCGCCGCGGTCCTCGGCATCGGCGGCTACGCGGTCGCCTCGGCCGTGAAGGACACGCCCACCGAGAGGACCGTCTCGGTCTCCCCGACGCCCTCCGCGTCCCCGGACGCCACCAGCAGGCCGCCGTCCCGCACGGCAGCCCCGCCGGCCCCGAGGGTGCCTTCGAAGGGCTCGTCCGCCAAGGCGAGTGCGACGCCCACGCCGACCCCGAAGACCTCCGCCACCCCGGCGGCACCCGTCGCCAAGGGCGAGGAGGACGGCCCGCTCTGGTCCGACGGCTTGGTGGACCCGCACAGCAACGACTTCTGGGCGCAGTCCGACGTGACCCTGAAGACCTCCCGGCAGCTGACGGCGCTCACCGTCCGGTTGAAGGTGGCCCAGACCGGCGGGGTGGCCGACACCGGGGCCTGGCGCTCGCTGCCGGAGACCGACTTCACGCAGACGGTGACCGAGCAGGACGGCTTCCTGGTCTACACGTGGACGCTCAAGCCGGGCAGCGAGGTCGCGGTCGGCGAGTGGGTGTTCGCGGGCCAGTACAACCACGAGCAGGGCGGCCGCGACGCGAAGAACGACAGCTACACGATCACCGGCACGGCGGCGGGCAGGCAGTACGCGGTGACGGGCGACTTCACCACCCACACGACAGCCGGCGGCGACTCATAGGAGAACAGTGCCTCCCCGCGCCCACAGGGGCGCGGGGGGACCCCCGGCCGAAGGCTGGGGGAGGAACTGCGCGACCGGCCACGACGAAACCCGCGGGGTCAGTTCATGGTCGCGCCGACGGTGGTGGACCCCGTGGTCAGGAAGGTGGTCGCCGGCAGGGAGCCGTCGGAGCCACGCGCCCCGTACGCGGTCGTCGCGTCGGTCGACCTGAACGCGGGCGTGCTCACGCCGCTGTCCCAGGTGTTCGCGGCGGACACGGCCCGGGACCCCAGCTTGTCCGCCCCGCCCTTGTCGCCCACCGCGAGGTTGCGTGCCAGCCGGGCCTTGCCGGTCTCGCCGTCGATCCTGACCTTCTCGCCGTTGTACGCCTTGAGCGTGATGCGCTGGGAACCGGTGCCGCTGACCGTCGACTTGAGGGTGGCGGTCCGGTAGTAGGTGCCCGCGCGCACCTCGATGACGGTACCGGCGACGGCGTTGGCCACGGCCGACTCCAGCTGGGCGGTGGTGGAGACGGTGACCGAGCTGGTGGCGGCCTGGGCACCGCCGTTCGACAGGCCGAGGTAGACACCCCCCGCCCCCGCGGCGACGGCCACCGCCGCGGCGATCGAGAGGGTACGCGTCCTGCGGTGACGTCCGGTGCTGAAGCGCACTGGCCGTTCCTTTCCGTGACATCCGTGACATCCGTGACGTCCGTGACGTCCGTGACGTCCGTGACGTCCGTGACGTGCTGAACGTGCTGGACGTGATCGACGAGGGAGCGAAACGGGCCGGAGGGGCCGCACCGGCCCGTTTCTGTCCCCCAGTCGCCACCGCGGCCGGAAAGGGTTGCCGCGAACCTCGGCTACGACACGAAGTACGTCGGGTTCGGCAGCTTGTATATGCGGTTCGCGTAGCCGCCGTCCAGGTCCGAGTACTGGTCGCCGAAGTTGGCGACGATGTCGTACCCGAGGTCGTCCTCGATGTGCTTGCGAGTGCCGGACTTGTACTGCACGGTCGTGCAGGTCCAGGTGCCCGGGGTGGCGCAGGCGCTCAGGTAGGACGGCGGGTTGGCCTTGTCCTTGAGGAACATGTGGGCGGCGTCGAGGTTGACGTCGGCGCCGATCTTCTTCAGGTTCTCGACGGCGGCGGTGCGCTGCGCCTCACTGAGCCCCGAGTTGTAGAAGACCTCGACGCCCTTGCTCTGCGCGTACTGGACGAGTTCGGCGCTGCCGAACACGCCCGGACGGTCGGCCTTGTTGACGTAGTCGGCCCATGTGGTCGAGTTGTAGGTGTAGTTGTAGCGCTTCTCGTAGTCGAGGCTGAGCAGCAGCGTGTCGTCGATGTCGAAGACGACCGCGGGCTTCTCGCCCTTGCGGTGCGCCTTGCGCGCGGCCCGGTCGATGTACCGCTGGGCGTCCGCGTCGATGCGCGCCAGGTCCTTGGCGTAGGGGCTGGTCGGCGAGGCCTGGTAGACGCCGTTGGCGTCGGCGGCGGTGCCGTAGTAGGTGTCGATGTCCTTCACCAGGAGCCCGATGTTGTACGGCTCGTGCGTGGAGTTCGCGGTCGACTGGCCGGCCGTGGCGGCACCGGCGCCGTAGAGGGCACCGCCGGCGAGCGCACAGGCCGAGGCGATCGCCGCGAGACGAAGTGACTTATGCATGACAGGAGTTCTACGCGCGTCACCGGGGTGGGCGCGAGACCCGTTGCCCGATCGATATCTCATCGGCGGGCAAAAAACGGGTCAAGCGCCCTGGACGGAGGCCTTCCGGTTGTCCCGGTCCGGCCGGTTGTCCCGGTCCGGCCGTCTGTCCCGGTCCGGTCACGGGTCAGTTCATGGTGGCTCCGATGGTCGTGCTCCCCGTCGTCAGGAAGGTGGTCGCCGGCAGCGACCCGTCCGACTGGCGGGCGTTGTACGTGGTGGTCGCGTCCGTCGACTTGAAGGCGGGGGTGCTGATGCCGCTGTCCCAGTTGTCGCCGGCGGACACCACCGAGGAGCCCTTGCTGACCAGCCCGCTGCCGTTGCCCACCGCGAGGTTCTTGCCGAGCCGGGCCGCGCTGGTGGCGAAGTAGTAGCCCCAGCCGCCGTTGGCGTAGGCGGTGGTGCGGTTGATGGCGATCGCGCCGGTGTTGGAGTTCTCGGTGAACCCGTTGCCTGCGTTGCCCCAGGCGGCCGAGTTGTTGACGACGTGCGCGACGGTGACGCCGTTGCCGCCCAGCTTGTAGCCGTTGCCGTTGCCCTCGAAGGCGGAGTCGCCCCAGCGGTTGACGCCGTTGCCGAAGGACCAGGTGTGCTCGATGGTGACCGGGGACGAGAACGACCAGAGGTCGATGCCGTCGTCCGAGTTGTTGTACAGACGCGCGCCGGTGACGAGGTTGCCGGTGCCGGAGCCGAACTTGATGGCGACGCCGTCGGCGTTCTGGCCGTGCGTGGCGGCGTCGTAGTTGCCGTACGAGTCGAGGTTCCTGACCGTGTTGTTCACGGTTCCGTCCCCGGTCAGGGTGAAACCGGAGTCGCCGCCGTCGATGGTCTTGATGTTGCTCCAGTTGGTGCCGGTGCAGGACTGGCAGACGACCGCGCTGTCCGGGGAGTTCTGGAACGTGATGCCGGAGACGTTCCAGTAGTCCGCGGTCAGCTTGAAGATCCACTGGCCGGAGGGCAGCGAGGAGCCGTCGATCTTGACCGTCTCCGAGCCGTACGCGGTGAGCGTGACCGGCGCGGAGGATGTGCCGTTGGCGGTGGACTGGAGGGTGGCCGTCGGGTAGTACGTGCCGCCGCGGACCTGGATGACCGTGCCGGCGGTGGCGTTCTTGATGGCGTGGGACAGGTCGGTGGAGTTGCTGACCACGACGGTCGCCGCGTGCGCCGGGGTGGCGATCACGGCGAGACCGAGGGACGCCGTGGTGACGGCGAGGGCGGTGAAGGTGCTGATACGACGCATGACGTGCGGGTCCTTTCGTCGATCAGAGCGATTCAGAGTGAGCGGACGGGTTTCCAGTCGCCGAGGTAGCCGGCGGGGGTGTGCGACGCGGCCTCGGCGGCGGTGAGCTGGGGCCGGTTCTCGGGGACGGTGATCACCGCGCCCGGCCCGGAGTTGCGGTACTCGCGGAACCGCATGGACTGCCAGGGGTAGGCGTCCCGCATGTTCGTGTAGGGCGCGACGGGATCGATCCCGGGGCCGATGAGACTGTCCCGCACGACCAGCGAGGGCCAGGCGGTGGTCTCGTACGTCGGCACCCAGGGCCGCGCCAGCTTGTACGCCCCGTCCTCCGCGCCGGAGGAGAACCGGCAGCGGACGGCGAGGAACCCGTGCGGGTCGGCACGGGCTGTCGAGGGGGCGAACACCATGCCCTTGGGGGTGAAGGCCACGTCCCGTTGCAGGGTGCGGAAGTGGCACCCCTCGTAGACGGCCGTGGCCCGCCCGAAGACGAAGTCGACGTCACCCTCGACATGGCAGCGCTCGAAGTACTGCCGGGCGAACACCCCCGGGGCCGTCGAGTCGGCGTACAGGGTGTCCTGGTGGCCGAGGAACCGGCAGTGGTGGAAGGCGCTGCGGTCGCCCTGCACCTTGAGGGCGACGGCCTGGGTGGCGCTGATGTCGGGGTGGTCGGCGCGCAGCCAGTCGTTGGCGAAGGTGATCCAGCGGGCGGTGAAGCCGTCGGCCTGCACGGTGGTGGTGGCGGAGCCGGTGGTGCCGTAGGTCCCGCCGCCGGGCTTGGGGGTGCCGGCCGCGTTGTCGTGAACGATGACGACGGCACGCGGGTTCTCGGCGGCGCCGATCCAGGTGGCCTCGGTGCGGGTGGTGTCGACGGCGACCGTCTCCCGGTAGACGCCCGGGGCGAGGACCAGCGTCCAGCCGCCACCGGTGGCGGCGGTCACGGCGGCCTGGACGGTGGTGAAGTCGCCTCGGCCCTGGGGGTCGACGTACAGGGTTTGCGGGCTGCGGCGGCGCTCCGGGGAGCCGTACCGCCCGAAGGGGCGGGCGGTGGCGTGCGCGGGAAGGGCGGTCAGGGCGAGCGCGGCGCCCGCCCCGGCGCCCGCGGCGAGGAAACCCCGTCTGGACCGGGGAAGGTGGGGCGAGGACATGCGGGTGCTCCTTGGCGAGGGAGAGGGGTGGCGGTACGTCCTTTGCGGGGAGGGTGGGGCGGTCGGGCCCCGGCCCGGTCACGCACGCGCGTCAGCGCAGCCGGCCGGCGCCCGCGCCGCAGTCGACGATGCGCGGCACGGCCTGCGCCGGGTCGATCCTCGTGCGCAGGGTCGGGGTCCAGGTGGCGCCTGCGGTGAGGGTCTCGGCCGGGATCTGCGCGTTGTGGACGGCGATCAGGTCCGTCGGTTCACCGTTGACGTAGTTGTCGTCGGCGGTGAGCGTCGACTCCTTCCACTTCTTCAGGATCGAGCCCGCCTTGACGCTGTCGGGCAGGGTGAACGCGTTGTGTTCGGCCACGAGTTGGGAATCGATCCCGATGCCGTAGCTGTAGCCGTAGCCGTCCTCGGCGACGAAGTGGTTGTTGTACGAGTCGACCTGCCCGAACCGCACCCGGGGCGCCCGCTCCACCAGGTTGCTGAACAGGTTGTGGTGGAAGGTGACCTTGAGGTGTCCCCGGTCGACGGCCGCGGTGGACGCGCTGTCGCTGTTGCCGATGAGGATCGTCTTGTCGTGGTCCGCGAAGACGTTCCAGGAGGCGGTGACGTGGTCGGCGCCCTTGACGATGTCCAGCTCGCCGTCGTGCTGTTCGTAGATCCGCCCGAAGTAATACGGAAGCGTGCTGTCCGGATGATCGCCGTCGGTGAACGTGTTGTGGTCCATCCACACATGGGTCGACCCGTAGACGACCGCGCTGTCGTACTCGGAGTTCCAGTTGCCGTCGGCGGTGTCGGTCGGGTCCCACTGCGGGAAGCAGTCGAGGGGGCTCTCGAAGCTCAGGTTGCGGACGATGACGTTGTCGACGGCCTTGATCTGCAGGCTGGCGCCCTTGAAACCGGCGTCCTGGCCGATGCCGACGATGGTGGTGTCGGCCGGGACGTACGCCTTGATGTAGGCGTCCTGGGCAGCGGCGGAGGCGCGGCGCAGCCCCTCCGGGCTGTCGTCGGGCTCGTTGTCCAGGTTGGTGGAGCGGCCCCAGGCCTCCGGTGAGTACGTGGCGAGGTAGGCGTCGAAGTCGTAGCCGGGCACGGCGAACGAGTCGCAGCTCGGTCCGTCCGCGTCGATCGTCCCCCTGACTCTGATGATCTTCGGCGCGCTGCCGCCGTCGGCGAGGGCGGCCTTGAACTGGTTCCAGGTGGTGACGGTGTAGACGTGGGCGGAGTCGGCGGCGGCCCCGCCGGTGGTGCCGGTGGTGGCCGCTCCCCAGCCGTCGTTCGCGGCCAGCACCTGCCGCTCGAGCGCGACCCCGCGCGGGGCCGCGGCCGAGGCGGTTCCGGTCACGGCCAGCACGAGAGCCGTGCAGCCCACGACCGCCATCATGACGCGTCCATGACATTTCTGTGTATGCACTGTACGGGTCTCCTCAGCTTGTGGGCGGCCAGGTGATCCAGGAGGTGGGGACGGACTGGTGCAGCCGGACGACGTCGTGCCGGGCCAGCACCCGGGTGCGCAGCAGCTCCTGCGCCACGAGCCGGGCCACGGCGATGGCCCCCGGCGGGTTGAAGTGCGTGTTGTCCTGCTCGGTGTCCGTCCAGTTGAAGTACGTCTTGGTCGCCTCGACCCCGAGCGACTGCCAGAGCGCGAGCGACAGCGCCTCGATGTCCAGCAGCGCGACCCGCTCCTGCGCGGCGAGCGCCCGCATGGCCGCCGGGTAGTCGCCGTGGGTCGGCACGGCGTTGCCGTCGGCGTCGAACCGCCGCCGCTCGACGGGCGTGGCGAGCACCGGCCGGGCACCGTGTGCGCGGGCGCCTACGATGTAGAGCCGCAAGTAGTCCTGGTAGGTGGTCCAGGGCTCGGTGTACCGGGTGGGGTCGTCGCTCTTCTCGTCGTTGTGCGCGAACTGGACGAGCAGCAGATCGCGCGGCCGGATACCGGCGAGGATGGCGTCGAGCCGCCTCTCGTCGACGAAGCTCCTGGAACTACGGCCGTTGACGGCGTGGTTGGAGACGCCGATCTCTTTCCGTAGGAAAAAGGGGAGCGCCATTCCCCACCCGGTCTCCGGCGTCGCGTCCGCGTATTTCTGGGCGGCGGTGGAGTCCCCGGCGATGTAGAGCGTGCGATGAATCCTCTCGGGAGAACGACCGACGAGAGGAACGGCGGCAAGCGCCGCGGATGTTGCCTGTCTGCGCGTAAGGGGCACGAGGGCCGCCTTTCAAACAGGGGATGAGATGTCCTGCCTGGGGGCGCGGGACCGTATTCGATGTGCGGCTGCCGTTGCGTGGGCACGACCAGCCACAACGAGCCGGCAGTCCCCCGCGACCGCAACCACCCGAGCTCTCAGTGGTTCTTCTTCCAGTCCGCCTGAGCCTTGTCAATCTGATCGGCCAGCGTGGCCAGGAACTCCTTCGCCGTCATCTTCCCGAGCAGCACCTTCTGGAAGTTCGGCTCGTTGTCGGCCTTGGAGACGGTGTTCCAGTCCGGCAGGTAGTAAGGAAGCTGCACGATCTTGGTCGACGCCCCGTTCAACGCCTCGGCAGCCAGCTTCGTCGGCTCCGACGCCTGGACCCAGGCATCCTGCGCCGCCTCGTTGTTCGCCGGCACCTGCCCCGCCGACTCGTTCCACTTGCTGTTGGCCCCGTGGGACGCGGCGAACTCGATGAACTTCCAGGCGGCGGCCTTGTTCTTGCCGGACTTGAAGAGACCGAGACCGTCGACGGGGTTGGAGACCTGCACCCGGGTCCCGTCGTCCAGCGTCGGATTCGGAATCCCCTTGAACTTCCCGCTCAGCGCTTTCTCGTGGTCGCCATAGGAACCGAGGTTGTGGCTCAGCATCCCGATCGTGCCGGAATCCCACTGCGCGACCATCTTGGTGAAGTCGTTGTTGACGTCCGCGGACGGGGTGTCCTTCTTGTACAGCCCGACGTACTTCTCCAGGGCG
Organism: Streptomyces sp. NPDC001714; assembly: GCF_042892755.1. Classification (NCBI taxonomy): domain Bacteria; kingdom Bacillati; phylum Actinomycetota; class Actinomycetes; order Kitasatosporales; family Streptomycetaceae; genus Streptomyces; species Streptomyces sp. NPDC001714. Next base: position 446,090 of record NZ_JBIAUL010000006.1, on the reverse strand, counting down.
GCGACGTTCTCCGGATCGTTGACGGTGGTCTTGTCACCGTTCCAGAAGGTGGTGATCCCGCTCTGCCCGTACATGGCGTCCAGCGCCTGGGCGATGGATCCCTCGCCGCCCCGGATGGTGTACCCGAACCTGTTCTTCGCCTGGTCGGTGAGTTTGTCGGCGGCCTCGTAGAATTTCGCCCAGGTGGTCGGCGGGTCCAGCTCGGCCGCGCTGAACAGGTCGGTCCGGTACCAGAGCGTGCCGTTGTTCGCGGAGGTCGGCACGGAGTACGTCTTTCCGTCGCCGCCCGCCGACTTCACGCTCTCCAGGAACTTCTCGTTGAGCTTGCCGTTCAGCGAGCTCTTCGTGAGCCGGCTGTCCAGCGGTTCCAGCGCGCCCTGCGCGGCGACCTCCGCGAGCATCGCGGTGGTGACCCCGCCGACGTCGGGCAGCCCGCCGCCCTGGATGGCGGTGTCGTACTTGGACTGGACACTGGCGGCGGGCACCCCGACGTACTTGACCTTGATGTCGGGGTTCTGTTTCTCGAAGTCGGCGATGATCTCCTTCCAGACGTCGGTGCGGACACCGCCGTTGTTGTCCCAGAAGGTGATCGTGCCCTTCCCGGAGCCCTCGCCGCCCTTGTCGCCCGCGCTGCCGCTGCCGTCGTCGCCGCAGGCGGTGGCGGTCAGTGCGAGCACGGAGCCCAGGGCGACGGCGACGGCCGCGCGCCTGCTTCTGCGGATGCTGCTCTTCATCGATCGGCTCTCTTCTGTCGGTGTCAGCAGGGAGTGACGCGGAAGTGCGTGAAGGTGGCGGACCCGGCGGCGCCCGGTCCCTCGGGCGCGGCGGCGAAGAGCCCGAGCAGGGCGCCGCCCCAGCGCCAGGGCGTGGCGGCGAACACCGGTCCGGACGGCACGAAGCCCGCCCGACGTCGTACGAGAACCGGCAGCGTGCCCCCGCGCCGATCTCGATCCGCAGCCTGGCCCGGCCCTCGGGCGCCTGGCAGCCCCGGGACGCGTCCCGCTCCCGGTCCGCGGCGGCCTCCGCGAACCGGTGGACGAGCCGCACGCCCCCCGCCCGGCCCGTACTCCAGCCCGATCCAGCCGAAGGCGTCCCCGAGCACCGCGAGCCCCGCCCGCGCGCCCGTCTCCCGGCCGTCCAGCCGCAGTTCGACCTCGACCGCACACGGCGCCCCGGGCAGCCGCTGGGTCAGCACGTGCGGCAGCCGGCGCAGGTACGTCGGTCCGTCATCCGTCATGTGCGCACCTCGTTCGGCGGGGCCCAGGGGGCACCCAGTTCGGAGTAGAGGGAGAGGGTGTCGGCGCAGGCCGCGACCAGTTGGTCGATGCCGGTCACCACCCGGCGCCCGTCCTCGGGCAGGTGGTGCCAGGCGTCGGCGGGCAGCGCGACCGGGTCGTCGGCCAGTCGAATCGCTTCAACGACCTTCATGAACGCGCCGGTCGCGTCCGGCTCCACCAGCAGGGCGGCGCCGGTGGTGAGATGGTCGGCGAGGTTCTCCAGCAGGTCCGTGCTGCCGTACTCGATCTCCTCCGGGCCATGGCCCGCCCGCTGCACCAGCACCCGGTCCTGCTTGTACCAGTGGGTAATCCGGCCGCCGGTGCCGTGCACCAGGACGTACGGGTCCCCCGGCTCCTCGGCGCAGAGCGTGGCGGCGACCGTGACCGGGCCGCGCGGGGTGGTGACGCGGACGCAGGAGGTGTCGTCGGACTCGATGTCGTTGGCGCGCAGCAGCTCGGTCTCGATGCCGGTGACGTCCTCGGCGCGGTCGGTGCCGAGCAGGGCGAGGCCGGTGGCGACGGCGTGCGCGAGGGGGTTGGTGAGGACCCCGTCGACGACGTCGACGCCGTTCAGCCGCCGCCTGCCGGCCCAGGGCGCCCGCCGGTAGTAGGCCTCGGGGCGGGCCCAGGCACCCGCGCCGCCCACGCCCCGCACGTCGCCGATGGCGCCCTCCGCGATCAGCCGCCGGATGGCGGGGACGGCGTGCGAGCCCAGCGACTGGAAGCCGATCTGGCAGGCCACGCCCGCCTTGGCGACCCCGTCGGCCATCCGCCGGAACTCGGCGTACGACGGCGCCGGCGGCTTCTCGAGGAGCAGGTGCACGCCCCGCTCGGCGGCCGTCAGGGCCAGGTCCGTGTGGGTGGGGATGGGCGTGCAGATCACCGCGATCCGGGCGCCGGTCGCGTCGAGCAGGGCGCCGAAGTCGGCGGACTGGGCGGGCTGCCCGAGCCCCTCCGGCAGCTCGTCGGCGCCCAGCGGGGTCAGCTCGCAGATGCCGGCGAGCCGTACGATCCCCTTCTCCTGGAGCCGCCGGATGTTCTCCAGGTGCCAGCGGCCGTGGCCGCGCGCGCCCGCCAGGACGAGGTCGATGGTCATGGGGTCCTCCCTGCGTCGTCGATCTTTGCGTGCAGGGTAAGCGTTTTCCCGGGGCCGCCCGTGAGGTGTCTCATCCCTTCACCGCCCCCGCGCTGAAGCCGGTGATCAGCCACTTCTGGATGAAGGCGAAGACGATCACGACGGGTACGGCGGCGATGATCCCGCCCGCGGCCAGCGCGCCCAGGTCCACGCTGTCGGCGCTCATCAGGGTGTTGAGGCCGACCGGGATGGTCTGCTTGCTCTGGTCGGACAGGAACATCAGGGCGAACAGGAAGTGGTTCCAGGCGTGCACGAAGGCGAAGGAGCCGACCGCGACCAGCCCCGGCCGCAGCAGCGGCAGGACGACGATCCGGAAGGCGGTGAGCCGGTTGCAGCCGTCGACCCAGGCGGCCTCCTCCAGGGAGTACGGCACGTTCCTGATGAAGCCGCTGATCAGGATCATCGACAGCGGGAGCTGGAAGACGGTCTCGGCGATGACCACACTGCCGAGCGAGTTGATCATCTGGAGCCTGGCGAAGATCTGGAAGAGCGGGACCAGGAGCAGCGCGCCCGGCACGAACTGGGAGCAGAGCAGGGCCAGCATGAAGCCGCGCTTGAACCGGAAGTCGAAGCGGGCGAGGGCGTAGCCGCCGGCCAGCGCGACGACCGTGGTCAGCAGCAGGGTCGAGACGCCGACGTAGACGCTGTTGGCGAAGTAGGTGCCGAAGCTGCGCTCGGTCCACACCTTCTGGAAGTGGTCGAAGGTGACCGGCCAGGGCACGAGCGAGGTGGAGCCGGCCGGGCGGAGGGCGAAGAGCAGGATCCAGTAGAAGGGGATCAGGGTGAAGAGGAGGTAGATCCCGAGGGGGAGGTAGATCTGCCGGCGGGGGACCTCGTCCCAGGCGCGGCGCCGCTTGTGCGGCCGGGCGGGCCCGGTCACGGCGGGCCTGGTGGCGGGGGCGATCTCGGTGATCACTTCGCCTCGCCTCCGAACTTGCTCAGCCGCAGGTAGCAGATCGAGCAGAAGAGCAGGATCACGAAGGCCACCGTGGTCAGCGCGGAGGCGTAGCCGAAGTCGTGGGCGTCGACACTGGTGTTGGCGATGTAGAGGGGAAGGGTCGTGGTCTCCCCCGCCGGGCCGCCTCCGGTCAGGGTGTAGAGCAGGTCGACGTTGTTGAACTCCCACACCGCGCGCAGCAGCGTGGACAGGACGATGGCGTCCTTGAGGTGCGGCAGCGTGATGTGCCAGAACTGCTCGAGGCGGCTCGCCCCGTCGACCTCCGCCGCCTCGTACAGGTCCTTGGACACGGACTGGAGGTCGGCGAGGATGAGGATGGCGAAGAACGGCACACCCCGCCACAGGTCGGCGACCACGGCGGCCGGGAAGACGGTCGAGGGGTCGGAGAGCCAGCTGGTGCCGTACGACCCGATGCCCGCGTCGGCGAGGTAACGCGTGATGCCGGTCTGGGAGTTGTAGAGCAGCACCCAGATCGCTGAGGTCAGCACACCGGAGACGGCCCACGGCGAGAAGACCAGCGCGCGCCCCAACGCCCGCCCCACGAACGTCTGGTTGACGATCAGCGCCAGCGCCAGCCCGAACAGCAGCTGCAACCCGACTTCCACCACGACCCACTTGGCGCTGAAGGTCAGCGTGTCCCAGAACTGCGGGTCGTGCGCGAAGGCCTGCGTGAAGTTGCCGAGGCCCGCGAAGCCGTTCCGCCAGGGCTTGGTCGGGTTGTAGTTCTGCAGGCTGTAGTAGAAGACGCTGAGCACCGGGTAGGCGATGAAGCCCAGCATCAGCAGGGCCGCCGGGGCGATCAGCAGGTACGGCAGTCTGCGCGGCGTCGCGGGGGCACGGCGCCGCCGGGGTGGCGCGGGCGGTTTCGCCACGGCTGCGGCTTGGGCCATGACCTGTTCTCCGTTCGCGATGGACAGGGGTCGCCCGAAGGGCGTCCGGGAGGGGTGGTGGCCGGGGGACGGGTGGGCAGTCACGGTGTGTGTAGGAAGCGCTTGCTCGATGCATATGGTTGAAGCGCTTCGACGATCGTCGTGCGGGAGTCAGCCCGCGTACGGATCCGGGACTTCTCCCGGCCGGGCCAGGAACTCGAAGTCGCAGCCGGTGTCGGCCTGGGTGATCTGCTGGTCGTAGAGCGCGCCGTACCCGCGCTCGTACCGCACGGGCGGCGGTGTCCACGCGGCCCGGCGCCGTGCCAGCTCCGCCTCGTCCACGTCGAGTCGCAGGGTGCGCGCCTCGACGTCCAGGGTGATGGAGTCCCCGGTGCGGACCAGGGCGAGCGGCCCGCCGACGTACGACTCGGGTGCGACGTGCAGCACGCAGGCGCCGTAACTGGTGCCGCTCATCCGGGCGTCGGAGATCCGCACCATGTCCCGCACGCCCTGCTTGAGGAGGTGCTCGGGGATGGGCAGCATGCCGTACTCGGGCATGCCGGGACCGCCCTTGGGCCCGGCGTTGCGCAGCACGAGCACGGTCTCGGCGGTGATCCCGAGGGAGGGATCGTCGATGGTGCGCTGCATGGTCCGGTAGTCGTCGAAGACGACGGCGGGACCGGTGTGCCGGAGGAGGTGCGGTTCGGCGGCGATGTGCTTGATGACGGCGCCGTCCGGGCAGAGGTTGCCGCGCAGCACGGCGACCCCGCCTTCGGCGGCCACCGGGTTGTCGCGGGGCCGGATGACGTCGTCGTCGTGCACCCGCGCGCCGGCGAGCTGCTCGCGGTAGGTGTCGTACGACACCGTGGGCCGGTCCAGGTGGAGCAGGTCCGGGATGCGGGAGAGGAAGCCGGGGAGGCCGCCCGCGAAGTGGAAGTCCTCCATGAGGTACGTCCGGCCGCCGGGGCGGACGTTGGCGAGGACGGGCACGGTACGGGCGATGCGGTCGAAGTCGTCGAGGGTGAGCCGCACCCCCGCCCGGCCGGCCATGGCGATGAGGTGGATGACGGCGTTGGTGGAGCCGCCGAGCCCGAGGACGGTGGTGACGGCGTCCTCGAAGGCGTCGCGGGTGAGGAGGTGGGAGAGCCTCCGGTCCCGGTGGACGAGTTCGACGATCCGCATCCCCGCCCGGGCGGCCATCCGGTCGTGCCCGGAGTCGACGGCCGGGATGCTGGACGCGCCCGGGACGGTCACGCCGAGGGCCTCGGCGGCGGCGGTGAGGGTGGAGGCCGTCCCCATGGTCATGCAGTGACCGGGCGAACGGGCCAGCCCGCTCTCCAGCTCCGCCATCTCGCAGTCGCCGACGAGACCGGCGCGCCTGTCGTCCCAGTACTTCCACATGTCGGTGCCGGAGCCGAGGACCTCACCCCGCCAGTGGCCCGGGAGCATGGGTCCGGCCGGCACGAAGACGGTCGGCAGGTCCACCGAGGCCGCGCCCATGAGGAGGGCCGGGGTCGACTTGTCGCAGCCGCCCATCAGCACGGCCCCGTCGACCGGGTACGACCGCAGCAGTTCCTCGGTCTCCATGGCGAGGAGGTTGCGGTAGAGCATCGGGGTCGGCTTCTGGAAGGTCTCCGAGAGGGTGGCGACCGGGAACTCCAGCGGGAATCCGCCCGCCTGCCACACGCCCCGCTTGACCGCCTGCGCCCGGTCACGGAGGTGCACATGACAGGGGTTGATGTCCGACCAGGTGTTGAGGACGGCGATGACCGGCTTGCCGAGATGCTCCTCGGGGAGGTAGCCGAGCTGGCGGGTCCGGGCCCGGTGGCTGAAGGAGCGGAGCCCTTCGGTGCCGTACCACTGGTGGCTGCGGAGTTCCTCGGGCGGCTTGCGCGGGGTGTTCTCGCCGGGGCTCACAGGGACCATCCGGCGGCTATGGCGGCGACCTCGGCGCGCCCTTCCTCGGGCAGCTGCCTGCTCGGCGGGCGGACGTCGCGGCGGCACAGGCCGAGGGCGGCGAGGGCCTCCTTGACGACGGTGACGTTGTCGGCGGAGCCGTTCGCGGCACGGAGTTCCTCGAAGCGGCGGATCTGTTCCCAGACCTTCATGGCCGCCGGATAGTCACCGGCTCGAAGCGCTTCGATCATGTTCAGCGAAACGGCCGGGGCGACGTTCACGAGGCCGGAGGTGAAGCCGGTGGCGCCGGCCGAGAAGTAGGAGGGTGCGTAGGGCTCGGCGAGCCCGGCGACCCAGACGAAGCGGTCGAGCCCCGCGTCCCGGGCGAAGGCGGCGAACTTGGCGGCGTCCGGGACGGCGTACTTGACGCCGATCACGTTGGGGCAGGCGTCGGCGAGTTCGGCGAGGCGGGCGCCGGGGAGCTGGGCGTTGCGGACGTACGGGACGACGCCGAGTTCGGGGACGGAGGCCGCGATGGCCCGGTGGTAGTCGACCCAGCCGGCCTGCGAGACGTACGGATGGACGGGCTGATGGACCATCACCATCTGCGCGCCGTGCTCGCGGGCGTGCCGGGCGGAGGCGACGGCGGTGGGGATGTCGTGCCCGACCCCGACCAGGACGACCGCCCGGTCCCCGGCCTCGTCGAGGGTCAGCTCGGTGACCAGCTGCCGCTCCTGGGGGGTGAGGGCGTAGAACTCGCCGGTGTTGCCGTTGGGGGTGAGGGTGCGGATCCCGCCGTCGAGGAGCCGGCGGAGCAGGGCCCGGTGGGCGCCCTGGTCGACGCCGCCGTCCTCGGCGAAAGGGGTCACCGGGATGGCCACCACGTCGGCCAGGGCCGCCCGTCGGGTCTCGAACGCCACGCTGCTCATACCTGGCCTTCCTGGTTCGCTGCCTGGGGGAACGCCCGGTCGACGAAGGATGCGATGTGGGTGTGCAGGGTGCGGGCGGCGCCGTCGGCGTCGCCGGCCAGCGCCAGCCGCAGGATCTCGCGGTGCTCTCCCGCCTCCTGTTCCCAGGAGGGGGAGGCGGCCCAGGCGACGGCGGAGACGAGGGCGGCCTGGTCGCGGACCTCGTCGAGCATCCGGCCGAGGAGCGGGTTGCCGCACGGGAGGTAGAGGGCGCGGTGGAAGTCGCGGTTGGCCAGGGAGCGTTCGGCGGTGTCGCCGGCGTTGTCGGCGCGGGAGAGGGCGTCGCGGGCGGCGTCGAGGGGGGCGCCGCGTCGCACGGCCCGCCGAAGGGCCTCGGGCTCCAGGAGCAGCCGTACGTCGTAGACCTCGCGTGCCATGTCCGCGTCCACCATGCGCACCGTGACGCCCTTGTACTGGCTCATCACGACCAGCCCGGTCCCGGCGAGGGTCTTGAGCGCCTCCCGCACGGGGGTCTTGGACACCCCGAACTGCGCGGCGAGCTCGGTCTCCACCAGGGCCTGACCGGGCGTCAGCTGCCCGGTGAGGATGCGGTGTTTGATCGCGTCCAGCACGAACTGCGTGCGCGACGGAATCGGCATGGGCACAGAGGTCATGCGCGCCTCTCGGGGTCCCGTATCAGGTGGAGGACCTGATCTGACGTATCTGATCTCACGTATCGCGTCTCATATATGACGTATGAAGTACGACGCGGATGAAGGTAGGAGGACGGCTGTGTTTCGTCAATGCTTCTGACAAAGGTGGGGCGGGCCGGGACCGACCGCGCCGTGGCGGGCACGCCCGAGACGGCCACCGCCGCTTCAGAATCCCCGCGCCTCGCCCTCCCGCGCCACGCTGGTGGGCCGTCCCGACACCGCCCCCGCCCGGGCCGCCGCCACCTCCCGGGTCAGTGCCGGGCCCACGTGGGTGACGAGGAGTTCCCGTACGCCCGCCTCCCGGGCGATCCGCCCCGCGTCCTCCGGGGTCAGGTGGATCCGTTCGCCTTCGCGATGCCGGTCGAGGTCGGCCTCGCACAGGAAGACGTCCGCCCGGGTGGCCAACTCGGTCAGGGCGGCGCACGGGCCGCTGTCGCCGGAGTACGCCAGCACGCTCCCCTGGCACTCGGCGCGCAGTCCGTAGGCCTCCGTGTCGTGGGCCACCGCCCGGGTGGCGAGCCGCAGGTTCCAGTGCTGGACGGTGTGGCCGTCGTACAGCGGGCGGAAGTCGAACACCCCGGTCAGGAAGCGCGGGTCCGGCCGGCCGAAGAAGCCGGCCAGGCGCTGTGCGCACTCCTGTGGCGCGTAGACCGGGATCGGTGCCGCCGGGGTCAGGCCGCCGAAGGCGTACGCGTACGCGGCGGCCAGCAGATCCGCGCTGTGATCCGCGTGCAGGTGCGAGAGCCAGATCGCCGTGAGCCGCGCCGGATCCGTGTACCGCTGCAACTCCGCGAAGGTTCCCGTCCCCGCGTCCACCCACACCTCGGCGCCGCCGCCCCGCACCAGGTAACCGGAGCAGGGGCGGCCGGGTCGGGGGTAGGGGGAGGCGGTGCCGAGGACGGTGAGGCTCAAGGGCATGGCGAGGAGAGTACGGATCCGGGTCCCCGCCCGCTCAAGGATCGGGTCCTTTTACGCCTCGGCCACTCGCGGGTCGATCCGTTGCGGCCGGCCCCCTACGGCTTCCACCCCGGGTCCCGGCCGCTCAGCCCCACCGCCCGGTCCAGCAGCCGCGCGCCCTCCGGCACCGGCACGAGGGGGCCGAACGGGCCCCGGTCGCCGTCCGCCGCCATCCGCAGGAAGCCGTAGGCCGCCTCCAGGGCCGCGGGATCCGGGACGTATTCCTGGCCGGTGGCCCGGGCCAGGTCCCAGCCGTGGACGACCAGTTCGTCGGCGACGACCGCGCCCGCCACACCGCCCGGCAGGTCGATCCCGCCCGCGCGCGTCATGCCGTCCCACGCCGACGGGTCGCGCCAGGCCTCCGCCAGCGCGTCCAGCGCCTTGGGCAGCTCCTGCCGCCACTCCGGCCCGAGGACCGGCAGCGACGCGTCGGGGCGGTGGTCGGTCGCGGCCCCCAGATCCTTGCGGGCCGCGTCCCGGAAGGCCACGGACAGGCCCGCCACATGGCCCAGCAGGTGACGGACGGCGTAGTCCGGACACGGCGTCGCCACCGCGAGCTGCCCGTCCGTCACGCGCTCCGCGAGTTCCGCCACGATCCTCGTCTGCGGGCCGAGGTCGATCATGGTCGTACCAGTCATCCTGCTGCCTCCCGGTGCACCGGTTCGGTCGTCTGCTCCGTCTCCGTCAGGAGGTGGACCGCACGGCCTTCCGAAACTCATCGGTCCGCCACACCGACACCCCGCCCAGGAAGCACCACAGCGCGATCACCGGGTCGCAGATCGCACACCCGAACGACGAGTCGAGGAGGAACGGGATCAGCGGCGAGCCCTTGATGTCGTGGACGACGTCCCACGCCGTGTGCAGCAGCCAGCCGACGCCGACGAAGGTCCAGGAGTCCAGGCCGCGGTAGGCGACGTACGTGGCCACCGCGGTGAACGCGAACTCCCAGCCGCCCAGGCCGCCGCCGCTCAGGTACGCGGCGCCCGCTCCGGCCACCATCACCGCGTTGAGGCGGCGCCGGTGCGGTTCGCGGACGAGGGACATGAGAAGGACGTAGACGAGACCGATGAGGATCGGTGCGATGTAGCGCATGAGGCCGACGGTAGGGTCGCGGCCGCACCGGCCCCATGGGCATTGCCGACAGGTTCCGACGGATTTCCGCCGGGCGGGCCGCACGGCGCCCGCGCTCTGTCCACCGACGCCTCCGGCACTGTCCCGGCGTCGTCCCCCGTCGTTCCGCGTCGTTCCGCGTCGTTCCGCGTCGTTCCGCGTCGTTCTAAGGCACCTTCCCGATCCCCGCACCACCGCCTTAGACCCACGATGACCAGGCATGACGACCACCTCCTGGGCCGTGGCCCGCCTGCTGCGCGACCGGAACGCCGCCCTGTACCTCACGGGCGTCGTGGTGTCCGGCTTCGGCACCTCCGCGCTCTGGCTCGTGTCCGGCGTCTGGGTCAAGGACCTCACCGGCTCCGACGGCCTCGCCGCCCTCTGCACCGCCGCCCTCTGGGCCCCCACCCTCCTCGGGCCCGTCCTCGGCGGCCTCGCCGACCGCGTCCGCCGCAGACCCCTGGTGATCCGCACGAACCTCGCCCTCGCCCTTCTCCTGCTGCCGCTCCGGACGGTCGACTCCGCCGCCTCCGTCTGGCTGCTCCTCGCCGTCCTCGTCCTCTACGGCGCCGCGGGCGTCGTAGCGGAGGCGGCCGCCTCCGCGCTGGTCGTCAGCGCCGTCGACCCGGCTCTCCTCGGCGACTTCAACGGGCTGCGGATGACCGCCCGCGAGGGCATGAAGCTGGTCGCCCCGCTGACCGGAGCCGCGCTGTACACGGCGTACGGCGGGCCCGGCGTGGCGCTGCTGGACGCCTGCACCTTCGTGCTGGCGGCAGGGCTGTGCGCGCTGCTCCGGGTGCGGGAGGAGCGGCCCGGACGGGCGTCGCGCGGCAGCCGGCGGGGGCAGACCGCCGAGGGGGTCCGGATGCTCTGGGCCCATCCGGTCCTACGGCCGCTGGTGCGGGCCGGCGGCGCCACGATGTGCCTCGCCGCGCTCGGCAGCAGCATGAACTACGCCGTCGTGGCCGCCCTCGGTCACTCCCCCGCCTACACGGGCGTGCTGTACGCCGTCCAGGGCGTCGGCTCGGTCGGCGTCGGGCTGGTCTCGGGGCCCGCGCTGCGGCGGCTGGGCGAGCGGCGGTTCGCGGCGTGCGGGATCGCGTTGACGGGGGTGGCGGTGGCCGGCCGGGCGGTGCCCTGTGACATGGCACTGCTCGCGTGCGGCCTCGCCGGCGGTCTCGGCCTCCCCTGTGTGCTGATCGCCGCGTACACCGCCGTACAGCGCGAGATCCCGGCCGCCGCGCTGGGGCGGGCGACCGCGACGGCCGACACGCTGATGTTCACACCGAACGTGGCCGGACTGGCCGTCGGGGCCGCCCTCGTCGAACTCGTCGACCACCGGCTGCTGTTGCCGGTCTTCGGCGGCACGCTGCTCCTCACCGCCGGGTCACTGGTTCAGCGCAACGCCTCCCGGACCGCGGCCAGGTCCCCGTCGGACGCCAACCCGGCGTGATACAGCCGCAGTTCGGTCGCACCCAGCGCGCGGGCACGGTCCGCGTCCGCCGCGAGGGTCCCGGGGCTGCCGCCCATCCCGGAGACCACAGTGAAGTTGGCGGCCACGACCGTGTCCGCACGCGCGTGTCCGGCGAAGGGCGTCAGCAGGGCCGTACCGCCCGCGCAGGGGACCACGACGCCGTCCGCGACGGACAGGATCCAGGCCGGGTCCACGCCTACGTTGGCCCCGCAGTGGTACGTCACCGGGTCGGCGTGCAGCAGCACCTGGAAGCCCGCGGGGGCCGCCGCGCGCACCGCGGTCACGGCCGTCTCCTGGAGCGTGCGGGCCTGTCCGTCGCGCCACGCGCGCGTGGCCGCCGCCACCGCTGCGCCGAGCAGCTTCTCCACCGTCGGCCAGCCGGCGTCGTCTCCCGTGCCCCGCCACAGCGGCTCCAGGGCCTCCCGTACGGCGGCGGCCAGCTCGTCGGCGTCCAGGCCCTGTTCGCCGTACCCGGCCCGGCACGCGGGGCAGAAGCACAGCGCCATCAGGTACTGGCCGGCGTCTCCCAGACCGACCCCGGCCGTCTTGTCGTGGGCGTGCAGGTGCTGGAGGCCGTACCAGCCGAGGGACTCGAGTTCGGTGCCGGCCGCGCCGGGGCGTACGGCGGCCTCGGCGGCGAGGCCGGCCAGGTACGCGCGCGTGGCGGGCTGGGCGATGCAGGGCGCCCAGGGGTAGCGGTCGCCGTAGGCGTTGACGACGGAGGTGTCCGGATGCTCGGCGCCCAGGCGGGAGTTGTGGGCGAGGATCACCCAGGTGTGGACTTCGAGGCCGGCGCCGCGCAGCGCATCGGCCGCCTCGCCGTGGGCGTCGCCGGGGGCCCAGTCGCCGGCCGGGTAGGGGCGCAGCTCCCGGCCCGTCCAGTCGCCGGGCGGGTAGTAGACGGCCGCGTGTTCGGCGGTGACGATGCGGTGGCGGGGGTGGCGGGGGGTCAGCGCGCGGGTGGAGTGGTAGGCGGAGGCCAGGGTCACCTGGTCGACGCCGAGCGCGGCGATGCGGTCCGCGGCCTCGGGATCCCCGTTCACGTCCCAGGGGTAGACGAACGCCGACGCCTTCAGCCGGCCTTCCGCGGACGCGCGCGGTCGTCCTGCTCCGGGCGCGGTCACGCGTCCTCCTCCAGCAGCGCGTACCCGCGCTCGATCAGCTGGGCGAGCTGCTTCACATGGTCCTCGGCCGGCTCGTGCAGCGGGGGGCGGACCTCGCCGACGTCCAGGCCGCGCAGTCGTACGCCCGCCTTGACCAGCGAGACGGCGTATCCCCGGCCCTGGGCGCGGAGTTCGACGAACGGGCGGTAGAAGCCGTCCAGCAGCCGCTCGGCCGTCGCCCGGTCGCCCTCGCGCAGGGCGGCGTGGAAGGCGAGGGCGATCTCTGGGACGAAGCAGAAGACGGCGGAGGAGTAGAGGTCGATGCCGATGGCCCGGTAGGCGAGCTGGGTCTGTTCGGCGGTGGGCAGGCCGTTGAAGTAGAGGAAGTCGCCGGGGACCTCGGTGCGGACGGCGCTGACGATGCGCTGCATGAGGTCCAGGTCGCCGAGGCCGTCCTTGAAGCCGATGACGCCCTCGGTGCGGGCGAGTTCGACGACCGTGGGCGGCGTGAACACGGCGTTGTCGCGCTGGTAGACGATCATGGGGAGGCCGGTGGCCGCCGCCACCTCGCGGTAGTGCCGGAGCAGGCCCTCCTGGCCGGCGACCACCAGGTAGGGCGGCATGGCGAGGAGGCCGTCGGCGCCCGCGTCCGCGGCGAGACGCGCGTAGCGTACGGCGAGTGCGGTGCCGTAGCCGGCGCCGGCCACCACCGGTACCCGTCCTTCGGCCGCTTCCACTGCCGCGCCCACGCAGGCCTCGAACTCCTCCGGGAGCAGCGCGTGGAACTCCCCGGTGCCGCAGCAGGCGAAGACGGCGGCGGCTCCGGCCTCGACGCCCCGGCGGACGTGCTCGCGGTAGGCGTCGAGGTCGAGGGAGCCGTCGGGGCCGTAGGCGGTGACGGGGAAGAAGAGCGGCCCGCGCGGGTCACGGAGCCGGGCGGCGAGAGGGGCTGGCGTCACGGGCGCTCCCTGTCGAGGCGGTCGACGCAGATCGTGCTGCTGATGCATGTCTCTGATCGGCGTCCATATTCATGAACGTGACCACGTTACGAGGCCCCCTTGGGGCCGGTCAAGGCGACAAACGACCAACAGTCGAGCGGATTACCGCACTCCAAGGCACACTTGACTCGGCGTGCCACATCTCCCTAGCGTGTCCATGAATGTGAATGCCATACACGGACGCGACCGGCGCTGATCCAAGGAGACCGTGGATGCCCACTCCCCGCACGCTACTGCTCACCGGTGCCGCCGGCGGACTCGGCACCCTGATGCGGTCCCTGCTCCCGGAGTACGGCTACGAGCTGCGCCTGTTCGACGTGCGCCCGATCGAGGGCGAACCGGACGCGATCACCGCCGACCTCGGCGACAAGGACGCACTGCGGGCGGCCGTACGGGGCGTGGACGCGGTCCTGCACCTCGCGGGGATCTCCCTGGAGGCCCCCTTCGAAAAGATCCTCCGCGCGAACATCGAGGGCACCTACAACCTCTACGAGGCCGCCCGCGAGGCCGGCGTACCGCGGATCGTCTTCGCCTCCTCCAACCACGCCGTCGGCTTCACCGCGGCCCCGCGCGCCGGCGATCCGCTGATCCCGATCGACACCCCGCGCCGCCCGGACACCTTCTACGGCCTGTCCAAGGCGTTCGGCGAGGACCTCGCCCAGCTGTACTGGGACAAGCACGGCCTGGAGACGGTCTCCGTCCGCATCGGCTCCTGCTTCGCAGAGCCGGCCGACGTGCGGATGCTCTCCGTATGGATGAGCCCCGCCGACGGCGCCCGCCTCTTCCACGCGGCCCTGACCGCCGAGGAGGTCGGCCACACCGTCGTCTACGGATCGTCCGCCAACACCCGGCTGTGGTGGGACCTGAGCACCGCGCGGGCGCTCGGTTACGAGCCGCAGGACGACTCCGAGCAGTTCGCCGCGAAGCTGATCGCCGAGCACGGCGAACTGGACCCGGAGAAGCCGGCCCACACCCACCTCGGCGGCCGTTTCGTCGACGACCCGCCCGTGTGGCCGTACTGAGCGGCACACCGGGCGGCGGAAAACGATCGCCCACGGCGGCGGGCGGGCACCGAACGGGCCCGCCCGCCGCCGTGTTCGGGCATCCGGGCCGCCCGCTCCCACCCCTTCCCCGGCAGCCGCGCAGGTCCGAGGCGGGCACTCCGCCCGGCAAACGGGCACGCACGGGCAGTATCGGGCCCGCAACAGGCCTGGTCAGGCTCGCACACCCGCTGTAGAACTTGCTGCATGGCCCGAACGGGCAGCTCCGTGCGGTTCCACAAGGAAGTGGGTGACGGGATGAGCACGCAGACGGCGGAAGAACGGCAGCGCGAGATCGTGCGAGCCGCGCGCGCCACGGGCTCCGTCGACGTCACCGCGCTCGCCGACGCCCTGGGCGTGGCCAAGGAGACCATCCGGCGCGACCTGCGCGCCCTGGAGGACCACGGCCTGGTGCGCCGTACCCACGGGGGCGCGTATCCCGTCGAGAGCGCCGGTTTCGAGACCACGCTCGCCTTCCGGTCGACCAGCCATGTCCCGGAGAAGCGACGGATCGCGTCGGCCGCCGCCGAACTGCTGGGCGACGCCGAGACCGTCTTCGTCGACGAGGGCTTCACCCCCCAGCTCATCGCCGAGGCGCTGCCGACGGACCGGCCGCTGACCGTGGTCACGGCGTCGCTGCCGGTCGCGGGCGCGCTCGCCGAGACCGAGAACATGTCGGTCCTGCTGCTGGGCGGCCGGGTACGGGCCGGCACACTGGCGACCGTCGACCACTGGACGACGAAGATGCTCGCGGGTTTCGTTCTCGATCTCGCCTACATTGGAGCCAACGGCATCTCGCGCGAGCACGGGCTGACCACGCCCGATCCGGCCGTCGGCGAGGTCAAGGCGCAGGCCATCCGGGCCGCACGCCGGACGGTCTTCGCGGGCGTGCACACCAAGTTCGGCGCCGTCAGCTTCTGCCGCTTCGCCGAGGTCGGCGCCCTGGAGGCGATCGTGACGAGCACCCTGCTGCCCACGGCCGAAGCCCACCGCTACTCCCTGCTGGGCCCACAGGTCATCCGGGTCTGACAACGGTCTGACAACCCACCGACGCACCCTCCGAAGGCCTCCCCACACCCATAACTGCCCCATATATCCCGATTCCTCCAGGAGCGATCCATGCGAACCCCGAGCCGACGGAGGCCGCGAGTCACCCTCGCCATGGCCGCCGCAGGGACGCTGCTCGCCCCGCTGCTCTCCGGCTGCTGGGTCGGTGCGGGCGGGTCCGGTTCCGGTGGCGATTCGATCAACGTGCTGATGGTCAACAACCCCCAGATGACGGAACTCCAGAAGCTCGCCCCGCGCTTCACCGAGGAGACCGGCATCAAGGTCAACTTCACCGTCCTGCCCGAGAACGACGTCCGCGACAAGATCAGCCAGGACTTCGCCAACCAGGCCGGCCAGTACGACGTGGCCACCCTGTCCAACTACGAGATACCGATCTACGCCCGCAACGGCTGGCTGCACGAGATGGACTCGTACGTCGCGAAGGACCCGGGCTTCGACCAGCAGGACATCCTGCAGCCGATGCGCGAGTCCCTGACCGCCGACGACGGCAAGCTCTACGGCGAGCCCTTCTACGGCGAGTCGTCGTTCCTGATGTACCGCAAGGACGTGTTCGCGGCGAAGGGCCTGACGATGCCCGCGCACCCCACCTGGCAGCAGGTCGCCGACCTCGCCGCCAAGGTGGACGGGGCCCGGTCCGGCATGCGCGGCATCTGCCTGCGCGGCCTGCCCGGCTGGGGCGAGATGATGGCGCCGCTGACCACGGTCGTGAACACCTTCGGGGGCACCTGGTTCGACAAGGACTGGAAGGCCCAGCTGACCTCGCCCGGATTCGAGAAGGCGACGAAGTTCTATGTCGACCTGGTCCGCGAGCACGGTGAGTCCGGCGCCCCCCAGTCCGGCTTCGCCGAGTGCCTCAACAACATGACCCAGGGCAAGGTCGCCATGTGGTACGACGCCACCAGCGCGGCCGGCCTCCTGGAGGCGAACGGCTCCCCGGTCAGAGGCAAGCTCGGCTATGTCCCGGCGCCCGTGGAGCAGACCAAGTCCTCCGGCTGGCTCTACACCTGGGCCTGGGGCATCCAGAAGGCCTCCCGCAACCCCGACAAGGCCTGGAAGTTCGTCTCCTGGGCGTCCAGCAAGCAGTACGAGGACCTGGTCGGACAGACCAGCGGCTGGTCCAACGTCCCCGCGGGCAAGCGCGCGTCGACGTACACGAACCCCGACTACGTCAAGTCGGCCGCCGCGTTCCAGGAGATGACCAAGGAGGCCATCGAGAGCGCCCGCCCGAACGACCCCGGTGTCCAGCCGAGGCCCGCGCCCGGCATCCAGTTCGTCGACATCCCCGAGTTCACCGATCTCGGCACCAAGGTCTCCCAGGAGATCAGCTCGGCCGTCGCCGGACGGCAGTCCGTCGACTCGGCCCTCGAGAAGTCCCAGCAACTCGCCGAGAAGATCTCCAAGGAGTACGAGGGACGATGACCGCGACGACAGCCCCCTACGCAGCGACACCCGCACGCGCCACGCGGCCGCCCTCCGCCCGCCTGCGCGCCTGGGCCACCCGGGCGCCTCTCCTGCCCGCCCTGGTCTTCATGATCGTCGTGACCCAGCTGCCCTTCGTGGCCACGGTGGTCATCTCCTTCTTCGACTGGAACGCCCTCTACCCGAACGCCCGTCACTTCGCCGGCGTCGACAACTACCGCCAGGTCCTCACCGACGCCGACCTGCGCCACTCGGTCTGGACGACCGTGCTGCTGACGGTCACGGTGGTCCTGGTCAGCCTGGTCCTCGGCCTCGCGCTGGCGCTGCTCCTGAACAACAGGTTCCGCGGCCGGGGCATCGTCCGCACCCTGCTGATCGCCCCGTTCCTGGTGGTCCCGGTGGCCGCCGCCCTGCTCTGGAAGCACGTCCTCTACAACCCCGAGTACGGCCTGCTCAACGGCCTGTTGCACTACGTCGGCGGACCGCAGCCCGACTGGATCTCCAACACGCCGCTGCTGGCGGTCGAGGCCGCGCTGGTGTGGCAGTGGACGCCGTTCATGATGCTGATCCTGCTCGCCGGACTGCAGAGCCGTGACCCCGAGCAGATCGAGGCGGCGCGGGTCGACGGCGCGAACGAATGGCAGATCTTCCGCCACCTCACCCTCCCCCACCTGCGCCGCTACCTCGAACTCGGCGCCCTGCTGGGCTGCATCTACATCGTCCAGAACTTCGACGCGGTCTTCACGATCACGTCGGGCGGCCTGGGCACCGCCAACCTCCCCTACACCGTGTACCAGAGCTTCTACCAGGCCCACGAGAACGGCCTCGCCTCGGCCGCCGGCGTCCTGGTGGTCATCGGCTCGATCATCATCGCGACCTTCGCCCTGCGCGTGGTGTCGTCCCTGTTCCGCGAGGAGGTGTCCCGCGCATGAGCACCATCGCCCTTCGCCTACGGCAGCACCGGGGCCTCGGCATCGGCCTGGTGGCCTGGCTGGTCGGCATCGTCTTCTTCTTCCCCATCGCCTGGATGGCGCTGACGTCCTTCCACTCCGAGGCGGACGCGGCGACCAACCCGCCCTCCTTCGGCGCCGCCCTCACCCTGGACGGCTACCGTGAGTTCTTCGGCGCGGGCGGGGGCGCCAGTCCCTGGCCGGCGCTGATCAACTCGGCGGTCGCCTCGATCGTCTCGACCCTCTTCGTCCTCGTGCTGGCCTTCCCGGCGGCGTACGCGCTGTCGATCCGGCGGGTGAGGAAGTGGACGGACGTCCTGTTCTTCTTCCTGTCCACGAAGATGCTGCCGGTGGTGGCCGGGCTGCTGCCGATCTACCTGTTCGCGAAGAACACCGGGATGCTGGACAACATCTGGTTCCTGGTCATCCTCTACACCTCCATGAACCTGCCGATCGCGGTGTGGATGATGCAGTCGTTCCTCGCCGAGGTCCCGGTCGCGGTGATCGAGGCGGCGCAGATCGACGGCGCCCGCCTTCCGACCATCCTCGCGCGCGTGGTCGCCCCGATCGCCCTGCCGGGCATCGCCGCAACCTCGCTGATCTGCTTCATCTTCAGCTGGAACGAACTTCTCTTCGCCCGAGTCCTGACGGGCGTGGTCGCCGAGACCGCCCCCGTCTTCCTGACCGGCTTCATCACCAGCCAGGGCCTGTTCCTGGCCAAGGTGTGCGCCGCGTCGCTCGTCGTCTCCCTGCCGGTGCTCGCCGCGGGGTTCGCCGCCCAGGACAAGCTGGTCCAGGGCCTGTCGTTGGGAGCCGTGAAATGAAGGCCGCAGTCATCGAGTCCGTGGGCCGTGCCGTCGTCACGGAGGTCCCCGACCCGACACCCGGCCCCCGCGAGGTCGTGGTGGAAGTGGCCGCGTGCGGGCTGTGCGGGACCGATCTGCACATCCTCCAGGGCGAGTTCGCGCCCAAGCTGCCGATCGTGCCGGGGCACGAGTTCGCCGGCGAGGTGGTCGGCGTCGGCTCCCAGGTGACCGAGGTGGCGATCGGCGACCGGGTCGCGGTCGACCCGTCCCTGTACTGCCACGAGTGCCGCTACTGCCGGGACGGCCACAACAACCTCTGCGAACGCTGGGCCGCGATCGGCGTGACGGTGCCGGGCGGCGCCGCCCAGTACGCGGTGGCCCCGGTCGCCAACTGCGTGAAGCTCCCCGAGCACGTCCGCACCCAGGACGCGGCCCTGATCGAACCGCTGTCCTGCGCGGTACGCGGCTACGACGTCCTGCGGTCGAGGCTGGGCGCGCACGTGCTCATCTACGGCTCGGGGACCATGGGCCTGATGATGCTGGAGCTGGCCAAGCGGACCGGCGCGGCCGGCGTCGACGTGGTCGACCTGAACCCGGCCCGCCTGGAGACCGCCCGCGCGCTCGGCGTCTCGGCGACCGCCGCGAACGCGGACGAGCTGGACCGGCCGCGGGGCTGGGAGGTGGTGATCGACGCGACCGGCAACGCGGCGGCGATCCAGGACGGCCTGGAGCGGGTGGCGAAGGCGGGCACCTTCCTCCAGTTCGGCGTCGCCGACTACGCGACCCGGGTGACGATCGACCCCTACCGCATCTACAACCAGGAGATCACCATTACCGGCTCCATGGCCGTCCTGCACAGCTACGAGCGGGCGGCGGAGCTGTTCGCGAACGGGGTCCTGGATCCGGAGGTCTTCATCAGCGACCGGCTGCCGCTCGACAGCTACCCGCAGGCGCTGGAGCAGTTCGCGGCGGGCGTGGGACGGAAGATCGTGGTGGTTCCCTGAGCCGATCGGGGGGATTCCCGGGGGCGCCCGTCGGTAAGGGAACGGTAAAGCGGGGTCGTTCGTTCACGGGGCATGACAGCTATGACCCCTGGCTCGAACATCCCTCTCCCCGTCTCCCGGGTGGCGGTGGACGTCGCCGCCCCCGTGCGGCTCGACGTGTCGGGCCTGCTGCTCACGGGCGACGGCAAGGTGCGCTCCGACGACGACTTCATCTTCTACAACCAGCCCAGCGGCCCGGGTGTGACGTACCGCTCCGGCGGCGGTACGGCCCCGGACGCGATCACCGTCGACACGGCGGCCGTGCCGCCCGGCATCGAGAAGATCGTCGTCACCGCGAGCCCCGACGCCGCGGGCCAGACCTTCCAGGGCGTCGAGCCGACGGCGACGATCCGCAACGCGGACGACGGCTCGGTGCTGGCCACCTTCACGCCTCCGCAGCTGGGCACGGAGACGGCCCTGGTGGTCGTGGAGATCTATCTGCGGGGCGGCGCGTGGAAGGCCCGCGCGGTCGGCCAGGGGTATGCGAACGGGCTGGCCGGCATCGCCACCGACTTCGGCGTGACGGTGGAGGAACCGGCCCCGGCGCCCGCGGCCCAGCCGGCTCCCGTACCGGCCGCCGCGGCCCAGCCGGCCGCGCCCGCCGCTCCCCCGGCACCGCCGGCTCCGCCCGCCCCCGGCGCCGGGAAGATCAACCTCGACAAGGGCCGGGTCAGCCTCCAGAAGAACCAGACCGTGTCCCTGGTCAAGGGCGGCAGCCCACTGCTCTCCCAGGTCATGATGGGCCTGGGCTGGGAGCCGGCGTTCCGGGGCAAGGACATCGACCTGGACGCGTCGGTCATCGCGTACGGCCCGCAGCGCGACCATGTCGACAGCTGCTACTTCGGCAAGCTGTCCATCCTGGGCGGCGCGATCAAGCACTCGGGCGACAACCTGACCGGGGAGGGAGGGGGCGACGACGAGGTGATCGCGGTGGACCTCGGCCGGATCCCCCCGGAGGTCACCGGCCTGGTCTTCACCGTCAACTCCTTCTCCGGCCAGAAGTTCACGGAGGTCGCCAAGGCCTACTGCCGTCTGCTGGACGCCGCGACCGGCGAGGAGCTGGTCCGCTTCGACCTCACCAACGCCGAAGCGCAGACCGGCGTGATGATGGCGAAGCTGGTCCGGCAGTTCTCCGGCGAGTGGGACATGACGGCGATGGGCTCGTTCGTGAAGGCCCGCACGGTACGGAACATGGTGAAGCCGGGGGCGGAGGCGCTCTGACCCGAGTCCGGCGACGGGCGTGCGGCCGTGGGCGCTACGGCCGCAGCCCCTCCGTGAGCAGTGACAGATAGCGCCGGATCTCCTTGCCCTGCCCGTCGGCCAGTTCCGAGGCCGTGGCCAGCCCGTGCGCCAGGCGCAGCAGTTCGATCGGCTCGATGTCCGCGCGCAGCGTCCCCTCTTCCTTCGCCGCGTCCACCAGGCGGGTCGCCGCGCCGCGGACCGTGACGCCGCAGGCCGCGACCGTGGCGGAGCTGCCGTCCGTGACGGCCGAGCCCAGCAGGGTCTTCAGGCCCCGCACCTGGATGGTGGCGAGGCACAGTTCGTTCAGCCACTCGGTCAGTGCCGAGCTCGGTGGAAGCTCCGCGGCGAACTCGTCGGCCTTCGCGGCCAGTCCCTCCAGCCGGTCCACGAACGCGGCCTCCAGCAGCGCCTGCCGGGTCGGGAAGTGGCGGTAGAGCGTGCCGGAGCCGACGCCCGCCCGTTTGGCGATGTCGTCCAGCGACGCGTTCTCCCCATGCTCGGCGAAGGCCTCGACGGCGACCGCCAGCAAACGCTCGTAGTTGCGGCGAGCATCCGCGCGCATGGGCCTGACCTGCGTCATCCAGTTACTCCTTGCGAACCGGGGACTCTCTCCGTATCTTATCGAACACTAAACGGAGACAGTCCCCGCTTACTGCCGTGCGCACCACGGGCGGTCCGGCCGCCCGTACTTCGCCATGCCCGCGCCGGGGACGCACAGACCGGGAGAACCTCATGTCCGCCCCGTCCAGCCCGTCCAGTCCGTCCGCCCCGTCCACCACACCCGACGTCCCGCCGGACTCCGCGCACCCCGCCAGGCTCGGCTCCGCCCTCCTCGTCATCGTCACCGCCTACATGATGGTCGGCGTCGACTCCACCGTCGTCAACGTCGCGCTGCCCGACATCCAGCGGGGCCTTGGGTTCAGCCGCACCGGCCTGTCCTGGGTGCTCAACGCCTACACCCTCGCCTTCGGCGGTCTGCTGCTGCTCGGCGGGCGGGTCGGCGACATCGTCGGCCGCCGTCGTACGCTCGGCGCCGGAGCGCTGCTGTTCGCGCTCTCCTCGCTGCTCGGCGGGGTCGCCGCGGAGGGCGGCTGGCTGCTCGCGGCACGTGCGCTGCAGGGCGTCGGCGCGGCGCTGATCGCGCCCAGCACCCTGGCCCTGATCACCACCAACTTCCCTCCGGGCCCGCGCCGCCATCACGCCCTGAGCGTCTACTCCTCCGTGGCCGGCATCGGCGGCTCCGTCGGCCTGGTCCTGGGCGGCATGCTCACCTCGTGGGCCTCCTGGCGCTGGGCCCTGCTCATCAACGTGCCCATCGGCATCGCCCTGTTCCTGGCCCTGCCCCGGTTCGTCGCCGAGACCCCGCGGCACGCGGGCCGCTTCGACCTGGCGGGCGCGCTGACCGGGACGGCCGGGATGACCTCTGTGGTGTACGCGTTCATCCGGGTCTCCGAGGACGGCTGGACCGACAGCCGGTCCCTGCTCGGCTTCAGCTGCGCCGTCGCGCTGCTCTTCGGCTTCGCGCTGATCGAGTCCCGGGCCGGCCAGCCGATCATGCCGTTGCGGCTGTTCGCCGACCGGGACCGGGCGGGCGGCTATCTGACCGTCATGCTGCTGCCCGCGGGCATGTTCGGCGCCTTCTACTTCCTCACCCTCATCTGCCAGCAGGTCCTGGAGTACGGCCCGTTGCGCGCCGGGTTCGCGTTCCTGCCCATGACCCTGGCCATGTTCACGATGGTGCGGCTGCTGCCGAAGCTGCTGGCCCGCTTCGGGGCCAAGCCGGTGCTGCTGACCGGCATCACCCTGCTCGTCGCCGCCGGCGGCTGGCTGTGGCGGCTGCGGCCCGGCGACGGCTACGCCACCGGGCTGCTCGGTCCGCTGCTGTTGCTCGGCGTGGGTGTCGGCCTGAGCTTCATGCCGCTCAACGCGACGATCCTCGCCCGTATCGGGCCGCGGGAGGCGGGCGCCGCGTCCGGCCTGCTGCAGACCTTGCAGTGGCTGGGCGGCACCCTCGGACTCGCCGTCCTGGTCACGGTGTACGGCACGGCGACCCGGCACACCACCGGCACCCCGGCCGAGATCCTCACCCACGGCGCGGCACGCGCCTTCGGCATCGGGTCGCTGGTCGCGGTGGCCGCGCTGCTGGTGGCGGGGTTCGTGATCACGAGCCCGCGGCGGCGACACCCCTAGACCCACATCTTCGTCGCCCGCGCGGTCAGGTCCCGCCCGGGTGGCGCGGCCGGGATCGGTGACGGCCGGCAGGTGCCGGACGCAGCAGGTGCCGCCGCCACCGCCGCAGATCCGGCTACGACGGTACGGGCGCCTGGGCGATCCTTCTCCGCCTACGCGAGCCGAGCCGAGCCGACGCGGGGGCCCGAGTTCCGCTGCCCGGACGCCCAGAGCCGCCACCCGCTCGCCGTGCGGGGACCCGCGCGCCCCCTAGCTGCCAGGGCCGTCGGCGTGGTCCGCGACGACCGGAGGATCCGCGTCGACCGCACGGGCCGCGAGGCGTTCGAGCGAGGCAGCTGTCCGTTCCGCGGCGGTCGTGTCACCGACCGAGCTGAACAGCCGGTGCGCCTCACTGAGTTGGGCGTGGGCCTGGGCCTGGTCACCACAGTGCTCCAGGGCGGTGGCGAGGCCGGTGAGCGCACGGGCTTTGAAGCGGTCCGCGCCGCCATGGGTGGCCGGGGCGATGACGGTCCGATACACCTCCACCGCATCGGACCAGCGCCGAAGGGCCAGCAGGTCACGGGCTATCTCATGCCGCAGGATCGCCTGCGCGAACTCCTGGAAGCCGGGCACGTCCCCCGCGTCCGTCCCGAGCAGGCCCCGATGGACGGCCAACGCCTCCTCCGCGCGGCCGGATTCCCGCAGGGCGCTGCCCAGCAGCCGGCGGGACACCGCCAGCCCGGCCTGGTCACCGGCCGCCCCGAAGAGCCGTACGGCGTCCTCGGCCGCTCGTGCCGCCTCCGCGGGCCGGCCCAGGTACATGCCGGCACCGGCGATGTAGACCCATGCCCAGGCCTGCTGGCCGGTGTCACCGGCCTGGGTCGCCGACTCCAGCGCACGGCGCGCGTGTTCCTCGGCCTGCTCGTACGGTCCGCCGCGCACCGAATACGTCCAGGCGAGGCAGTTGAGCTGGTGGGCCTCGGCCGCCCGGTCGCCGAGCGCGGCGGCGGCGCGGACGCCGTAGGTGAACACCGTGCGCCACTCGGGCCAGGCGTCCCAGCGGTCGGAGAACCAGTACAACGTCCGCGCCGCGTGCAGGATCTCCGGGTACCGCTCAGCTTCGAACATGAGCTGCAACGCGCCCACCCAGTGGGCACGTTCGGTGCTCAGCCACTCCTCCGCCTCCTCGGCTGACCCGGGTGCGAAGGCCGGGGTGGCTCCCGGCCACGGCTCGGGCGCGCCGGGTGCCTCGAACCAGCGGCCCGCCGCCGAGGCCGACCGCAGCAGCCAGTCCGCCATGCCCAGGGCGGCTGCTTCGGCCGACAACGGCGGCTCCTCGGCCTGGAGTCTCTCGCGCGCGAAGAGTCGTACGAGATCGTGCAGTGCGTAGCGGCCCGGCGTGGTCTCCTCCAGCAGACCCCGCTCGACCAGCAGGTCGAGGGCGTCCTGGACCGCGATCAGGTCGTCGTCGCCGGTGAGTACGGCAGCGAGGCGGGGGCCGGTGTGATGGCCGGGGAGCAGGGCGAGCCGACGTAGCAGCAGCCTGCGGGGAGCGGTGAGCTGGCGGTAGGACAGGGCGAGCGCGCCGCGTACGGCCAGGTCGCCCGCGACCAGGGTGCCCAGCCGCCGTTCCTCGTCCGCGAGTTGCTCCGCCAGCCGGGCGGGGGTCCAGGCGGGGCGGCTGGAGAGGCGGTTGCCGACGATCCGCAGGGCCAGCGGGAGATGCCCGCACAGTTCCGCCAGCCGGCCGATCGCCTCCGACTGGCCGTCGGTGCGCGGCGTGCCGAGGATCCGTTCCAGCAGTGTCACCGACTCCCTGCCGCTGAGAGCACCGAGCCGGATGCGCCGTACGCCCTCCAGTCCCGTCAGCGGGCGTCGGCTGGTGACGAGTACGAAACCGCCCTCCGCGTCCGGCAGCAGCGGCCTGGCCTGCGCCTCGTCGGCCGCGTCGTCCAGGACGACCAGCACCCGCCGGGTGCTGAGCGTGGCCCGGTAGACGGCCTCGCGCGCCACCGGGTCCACCGGAATCCGGTCGGGCGGATGCCCGAGCCCCGTCAGCAGCAGGACCAGTGCCTCGGCGGCGGACAGCGGTGTGTCGCTCATGCCGTGCAGTCGCACACTGACAGAGCCATCCGGAAAGAGCTCTCCCAGCCGCCGTGCGGCCTGCGCGGCGAGGGTCGTCTTGCCCTGTCCGCCCGGCCCGAAGAGGACCACCGCGCGGGCACCGGCGCCGCGGGCGAGCGCCTCCAGATCGGTCAGTTCCTGCTCCCGTCCGGTGAAGTCCGGGACTGTGCGCAGGAGATACGGCGGCGCGGCCGGACCGCCCCGTTCCCGGCCGGCGTCGGCCAGCCGCTGCAACCGCTGCGACTGCTCGCCGTCCAGCTTCAGGGCGGCGGCAAGCGCGTCGACGGTGCGGCGCTGTGGCCCACGGCTGCGGCCGCGTTCCATGTCGCCCAGCGCCCGGACGCTGACGCCGGACGCCTGCGACAACTCCTCCAGGGTCAGCCGCGCCGCCCGGCGCAGGGAACGCAGCATCGCGCCGAAGGCGGTGGCGCCATGGGACATATCGGATGGGGAAAGTCTGGTCATCACGACAATTAGAACAAGCGCGCTCTACTTCCGCCTGCACTTCTGCCTGGCAGCGGTCCCGCACAACTGGTGTGCTGGACGCTCCGAACCCGAGAAAGGCGGAACCGCAATGCCTTACATCACCGTTGGCGAAGAGAACAGCGCACCGATCGAGCTCTACTACGAGGACCACGGAACCGGACAGCCCATCGTGCTGATCCACGGGTACCCGCTCGACGGCCACTCCTGGGAGAAGCAGCTTCCGGTCCTGCTGGGGGCCGGCCACCGCGTCGTCACCTACGACCGCCGGGGCTTCGGCCGCTCCTCCCAGCCGACCACCGGCTACGACTACGACACCTTCGCCGCCGACCTCGACAAGGTGCTCACCACGCTCGATCTCACGGACGCGGTCCTGGTCGGCTTCTCGATGGGGACCGGCGAAGTGGGCCGCTACCTGGGCAGGTACGGCTCCGGCCGGGTCGCCAAGGCGGTCTTCCTGGCCTCGCTCGAGCCCTTTCTGCTCAAGACCGACGACAACCCGACGGGTGTGGACCAGGCGGTCTTCGACGGCATCCTGGACGCGGTCAGCAAGGACCGGTACGCCTACTTCACCGCGTTCTACCAGGACTTCTACAACCTCGACGAGACGCTGGGCAGCCGGATCAGCGAGGAGGCCGTCCGCAACAGCTGGAACGTGGCGGCCGGCGCCTCCGCCCACGCGTCCGTGGCCTGCGTGCCGACGTGGATCACCGACTTCCGCGCCGACGTGGCGAAGGTCGACGTCCCGGCGCTGATCCTGCACGGCACCGGGGATCGCATCCTGCCGATCGATGCGACCGGGCGTCCGTTCCACGCGCTGCTGCCGTCGGCCGAGTACGTGGAGATCGAGGGCGCCCCGCACGGCCTGTTGTGGACGCACGCCGAAGAGGTGAACGCCGCGCTGCTGTCGTTCCTCGCCAAGTAGGTTCTCGCTCGCCCGCTACCGGAACAGCCCTGGAGGCGATCTCCTAGAAGAGCGCACTGTACGCGTTCAGCGCCGGCTGCCCGCCCAGGTGGGCGTAGAGCACGGTGGAGTCGTCGCCGATCTCGCGGCGTTCGACCAGGTCGATCATCCCCGCCATCGACTTGCCCTCGTACACCGGGTCCGTCACCATGCCCTCCGTGCGGGCGGCCAGGCGCATCGCCTCCAGGGTGGCGTCGTCCGGGATGCCGTAGACCCCTGCGTGGTAGCGCTCGTCCAACTCGACGTCCTCGACGGTGAGTTCTCGCTTCAGCCCGATCAGTTGTCCGGTCCGGTGGGCGATGCGCGCCACCTGTTCGTGGGTCTCGGCGGGCTTGGCCGAGGCGTCGATGCCGATGACCCGGCGTGCCCGGCCGCCCGCCTCTTCCAGCGCGGCGAACCCCGCGACCATGCCGCCCTGCGTCGACCCGGTCACCGAGCAGACGATCACCGTGTCGAAGAAGACCCCCAACTGCTGCTCCTGCTCCGCGACCTCGTACGCCCAGCCCGCGAAGCCGAGGCCGCCGAGCGGGTGGTCGGAGGCGCCCGCCGGGATGGCGTACGGCTTGCCGCCTGACTCCTCGACCTCGCGCAGCGCCAGTTCCCAGCTCTCCTTGAAGCCGATGCCGAACCCGGCGCGGACGAGGCGCACGTCGGCGCCGGCCAGCCTGCTGATGAGGATGTTGCCGACCTTGTCGTACACGGAGTCCGGCCACTCCACCCAGCTCTCCTGCACCAGCACGCACTTGAGCCCTGCGCGGGCGGCCACGGCGGCGACCTGGCGGGTGTGGTTGGACTGCACCCCGCCGATGGAGACGAGGGTGTCACAGCCCTTGGCGAGCGCGTCCGCGACCAGGTACTCCAGCTTGCGCGTCTTGTTCCCGCCGTACGCGATCCCGGAGTTGCAGTCCTCCCGCTTCGCCCACAGCGCGGCACCGCCGAGGCGGGCGGTGAGGCGCTCCAGGGGGTGCACGGGCGAGGGGCCGAAGAGGAGGGGGTAACGGGTGTAGGAGGAGAGGGACATGGGAGCTCCTGGGATCAGTCGGGGTCGGCCAGTTCTGCGAGGCTGCGCCAGATGTGCGCCGTGATGCGGACCGCCGCCTCCGTGTCACCGGCGGCACAGGCCTCGATCAGCCGCCCGTGCAGTCCGGCCGAGCGGCAGGAGCCACCCTCGCCGAAGCGGTGGCGCTCCAGACGGCGGATGAGCGGGGTGTAACGGGCGACGGTGGCGGCGGCCGCCCGGTTGCCGGCCACCCGGACCAGTACGTCGTGCAGTTCGTCGTCGGCGCGCAGGGCCCCGTCCACGTCACCGGCCCGCACGGCGGTGGCGAAGCGGACGTTGGACACACGCATCAGATCCAGGTCGGTGTCCCGCAGCCGGGGTACGGCGGCCCGGGTGACCAGTTCGTGCATGGCGCCGACCACGGCCGCCGCGTCCCGTACGTCGGCGGCCACGACCGGAGTGACACGGGTGTAGCTCTGCGGCTTGCTCTCCAGGAGCCCCTCGTCGACGAGCCGCGCGAACGCTTCCCGCACGGGCGCCCGGGACAGCCCGAGCCGCTCCGCGAGCTCCGCGTCGCGCACCACCGCGCCCGGTTCGATCTCACCGGCGACGATGGCGTCCCGGATCGCGACGTAGGCGCGGTCGCGGAGCAGGGTACGGGTGACGGGTCGCAGGGCCTCCATGAACTGAAATGTTAGATATCAATGAGGGGCGAGGGCAAGGGGCGGCGGGCAGGGGTGTGACCCGCACCCCCCGTGAAGGTGCGGGTCACGTTCGGAAGGCGGCTCTCAGGCCGCCGGCTCCCACGGCCAGGCGGCGTCCCGGGCCGCCTCCAGCAACGGCACCATCCGGAAAGCCGCGTCCGAGAGGCCGCCGAAGGTGTGGCGGTTGCCCGTGCCGGACGGGCCGTGGCCCACCCGGTAGCCGGCCAGGTTCCAGGTGTAGACCGGGATGTGCGCCGGGACCTGCTGGGTCGGGTCGCCGTGCCGGTTGAACGCGTACTGCTCGTCGGTGACGATCAGTACCCGGTCCTGCCCCCGGTAGTGGGCGCGGATCGCCGAGGTGGTGTCGGTGCCGCCCAGGTCGCCGAAGCGGTCCAGGATCTTCAGCACCGACTCGCCCTTGCCGAACGTCAGCCGCCTGCTCGTCGTACCGAACTCGACGAGGTCCGCGGCCGCCGCCCGCAGCGCGAGCGCCGTGCCGAAGATCGCCGCGGCGTCGGCCCGGTTGAGCTCCGACCGCTCGGACAGCCGCGAGTAGAACATCGAGCCCGAACGGTCGACGAGCACCAGTGTCCGCCCCGGCAGCGCGGGCACATGGGCCAGCGAGTGGCCGAGCGCCTGCTCCAGCGGGTACGACCAGCGCAGCGACGGCGCGTGCTGGTACGCGGCGAGGTACCGGAACGGGAACTGCCGGGACCGCGCCACCTCCGCCGGATCACTGATCCGGGCCGCGACGGTGGCCGCGACCGCGTCGGAGACACCGGCCTCGTCGAAGTTCCTCAGGTTCCGGACGAGCGCCATGGCCCCCATGGACGGGATGACCGCCTCCCACGCCGCCTTGTCCATCGGACCCTGGAGCCAGCCGGCCAGCGCCTCCCAGGTGAGGCCGGCCGCCGCGAGCCGCTCGGCGCCACCGGGCTCGGTGACGACCGCACGCCGCCGTGCGACGGGCAGCGCCATCAGCTCACGGTGGGCGCCGAGCACCGGGCTCGAGGCGGGCGGCACGGCGGCGTCGGGGTTGTGCCGCCGGTCCAGCGCGTACCGGAACAGCTCGCCCTGCCACGGCTTGTCCGGGTCCGGCGCCGCGTGCACCAGGTTGAGGATGTCGCCGAAGCGGTAGCCCTTGGCCACGGTGTCGTACTTGAGCAGCGACCTGCCGTTGTACAGCCGTCTCACGGCGTCGGCGATCCCCCGCTTGACGGGCTTGGGAACGGCGCGGCCGTACGTCGCCGTCCAGTAGGCGAGCAGTTCGCCTGGCTCGTCGGGCCGCTGGAGCACGGAGGCGACGACCTGACGGTTCGAGGGGCCGTCGGTGGCCCCCGCGGTCAGGCGTGCGTGCACGTACTCCGCGGCGCCCACGATCGAGGCGGTCCGCATGTTGCCCTCGCCGCGCAGCCAGCCGAGCAGACCGGCGGTCCAGGCCGGGTCGGTGACGGCGAGCTCACGCAGGAGCGTGGCGAAGCGGTCGTCGCGGTCCGCGCCGGACTCGTAGAAGGTCTGCTGCGAGACGAAGTTGGCGACGGCGAGCAGGAAGAGCTCGGACCGCGGGTCCCGCTCCCGGCCGCGGCCGCCCTCGTAGGTACGGAGGATCCGCCCCGTCGAGGTGACCCGCGAAGTGGGCTGCGCCCGGGCCGCCTTGGTGTTGAATCGCGCCATGGTGAATTCCCCCGAATTCATTGGATTTTCGGAGGAGGCGCAGCAGAAGGAGGGCGTCCGAGTTCAGGGATCGGCGACGGACCATAAACTGGCGCGTCTGCCATTTCGCCACACCGGCCCTGGGCCGATGACGGGAATCGAACCCGCACCCCCTTTCGGGGACCAGAACCTGAAGTAACCGCTGCCTGCGCACCGGACGCCCACCATGAGCTGCGCCTCCCGAGATCAAGAACACGCACCGGGAGGTGCATGAAGTTTTCGGTGTCCAGAGATCGAAGTCGGCGGAACCGACGTAGGTGCTCTAACCCCTGAGCTACACCGGCGCGTTGTACCGGTGGCGGGACTCGAACCCGCGGCCGCCCCATTATGAGTGGAAGTAGGTCCTGCCTTCGCACCTGGACGTGCACAACCATAGGAGGCGGTCCGCGGGCCGAGCGAGTGAATTAACTATCCGCGCCGCTGGCGCTTCCAGGGCCCGGTGATGGCGAGCATGATGCCCGGCGTCTGGATGTTGGCGTACAGGGTCCGGCCGTCCGGTGAGAAGGTGACGCCGGTGAACTCGCTGTATTCGGGCTCCTCTTCGGTGCCGATGTTCAGCTCGTTGCGGGCGATCGGGTAGGTGCGGCCGCTGTCGGTGGCGCCGAACAGGTGCTGGAGGCCCTCGCCGTCCTCCGCGATGACCAGGCCGCCGTACGGGGAGACGGTGATGTTGTCGGGGCCGTCGAAGTTGCCCTCGACGGACGGGTCGGGGTTGACGCCGATGCGGACCTTGAGCGTGAGGGTGCGGCGCTTGGGGTCGTAGAACCACACCGAGCCGTCGTGCTGGACGGGGCTCTCCGCGCGGGCGTACGAGGAGACGATGTACACGCCGCCGTCGCCCCACCACATGCCCTCCAGCTTGCGGGCGCGGGTGACCTGGCCGGTGGTGAACTGCTTGCGGACGGAGGTGGTCCTGGCGTCGCGGTCCGGGACGTCGATCCAGTCGACGCCGTAGACCGTGCCGATCTTCGTGGCCCGTGAGAGGTCGTCGACGAACTGGCCGCCGGAGTCGAAGCACTTGAAGGCCTGGAGCGTGCCGGCGTCGTCGGCGAGGGTGCGCAGCTTGCCGCGGCCGTGGTGGAAGTGCTCGGGCGGGGTCCAGCGGTAGAGCAGGCCGTTCGGGTTGGACGCGTCCTCCGTCAGGTACAGGTGGCCGCGCTTGGGGTCGACGACGACGGCCTCGTGGGCGTAGCGGCCGAGCGCCTTGACGGGCTTGGGGTTCCGGTTGGCCCGGCGGTCCTCGGGGTCGACCTCGAAGACGTAGCCGTGGTCCTTGGTGAAGCCGTTGGTGCCGGCCTTGTCCTCGGTCTCCTCGCAGGTCAGCCAGGTGTCCCAAGGGGTGTTGCCGCCCGCGCAGTTGGTGGCGGTGCCGGCGATGCCGACCCATTCGGCGACGTGCCCGCCGGGGCGGACCTCGACGACGGTGCAGCCACCGGCGGCGGCCGGGTCGTAGACGAGGCCCTCGGTGAGCGGAACCGGGTACGGCCAGTTGGCGCGGGGGCCGGCCAGCTCGTGGTTGTTGACGAGAAGGGTGGCACCGCGCGGGCCGTCGAAGGTGGAGGTGCCGTCGTGGTTGGAGGGGGTGAACTCGCCCGACTCCAGCCGGGTCTTGCCGCTGTACGTGATGACGCGGTACGTGAAGCCGGCGGGGAGCGCGAGGATGCCGTCGGGGTCGGGCAGCAGCGGTCCGTAGCCGACGCCGCCGTGCCCGTGCGCCGCGTCGGCGACCTCGGTGTCGGTGGCGGCCAGGGCGTTCGGGGCGGTGGCGAGCGCGCCGACGCTGCCCGCCAGCGCGACACCGGCACCGGTGATCGCGGATTTCCTTGTGAAGTCCCTGCGGGTGAGCGACATGGTGTCTCCTGTGACGGTCGGGTGCCGTGGAGGGTGGCGGGCCTCAACTCGGCGCACACGCTCCCGCCCGTCCTTGAACTCCGGCTGAACACAGGGCGACATCACGGCCGTCTGTTCCATGAATCCGCAATCCTCGCCCCACGTCACCCAAAAGCCCGCCCCAAGAGAACCCCACAGAGGGCAACGATTCCCGCCGGCCACGGAAGGGACTCCTCCATCGCGGACCACCCGCCCCCGAGGCCTGAACTCCCCCGACACACACTCCTTCGCCGCCGCTTCATGCCCGCCGCGACAGCGCTTTCATTCTTTCCCGCCGCAACGGCGCCCAGCCCGAACGGCGGCAGCCGACGTGCCCAACCTCCCGCACACCCGCACCGCACCGCACCGCACCGCACCGCACCGCACCGCACCGCACCGCACCGGCATGCACTACAACAGCGCGCGCCGCAGCGGCGCTCAGCCCGAATCGCGGTGCCCGGCGGTGCCAACCTCCGCGCGCCCCGCCCCGTCGGCCCTCTACCCCCCGTGCTGCGACCGCGCCTTGAACGCCGCCTTGCGGGCCTCCTTGGCCACCTTCTTGTCGGGGTGGAGGCGGCCCATCGCCTCGAGGACGTCGGCCGTGTCCGGGTGCCCCACCCGCCACGCCTCGGCGAAGAACCCGCTGTGCTGCTGGGCCAGGCCCTCCACCAGCGCCTGGAGTTCCTCGGAGTTCCCTTCGGCAGCCAGCTGCGCGGCCACCGTGTCGATGGTCAGCCAGAAGATCATGTCCTGGGAGGGCGCCGGCACGGCGGCGGCACCGCGTTCCGCCAGCCACACCCTCGCCAGGCCGCCCAGCTCGGGATCGTCGAGGACCTCGCGGAGAGCGGGCTCGGCCTCGGCGCCGAGCAGCGACAGCGCCTGCTGGCAGCGCAGCCGCCGCAGCGGGGCGCCCGCGTCCGCACCGCGCGCGGCGGACAGCAGCTCCCGGGCCGCGGCAAGGGACTCACGGCGGGCCAGCCACTGCTCGGTCTCGGCCTGCGCGGCCCCCTGCGGAAACGCCGCCGTGCCGTCGAGCAGCGCGTCCGCGCCCTTGTCGGCCAGCTCTCCGACCGCCGGCGCCTCGAAGCCGGCCTCCAGCAGGCGCGCCCGCAGGCCGTACGCGCCGAGCGGGGTGAGCCGCACCATGCCGTACCGGGAGACGTCGGCCTCGTCGACCGGCCCCGCCGCCGGCTCCTCCTCCGCGTCGGCCATCAGCGTCTCGTCGACCGGCTGGTACTCGACGAGCCCGACCGGCTCCAGGAGCCGGAACTGGTCGTCGAGCCGCATCATCGCGTCGGAGACCTGTTCGAGGACGTCGTTGGTCGGCTCCCCCATGTCGCTGGGCACGATCATCGACGCGGCGAGCGCGGGCAGCGGCACCGGCGCCTCGCCGGGACCGCCCTCGCTCACGGTCAGCAGGTACAGGTTGCCGAGGACGCCGTCGAGGAACTCCGCCTCCGCCTCCGGGTCCCAGCCGAGTGACGAGAAATCGACCTCGCCGCCCTCGCCGAGCGCGTCGACAATTCCGTCCAGGTCGGGCACGCTCGCGTCCGCGATGACGGTCTCCAGCGCCGCCTGCCACACCGCGAGCACGTCGTGCGGCGAGCCCCCGGTGAGCAGCGCCAGCTCCTCCCCCGCCGCCACGGTCCCGGCCTCCTCGTCGGCGATCTCGACGAGTCCGGCGTCCACGGCGACCCGCCAGGCCTCACCGGCGTAGGCGACGGCGTCCTCCCCGGTGAGTCCGAGCACCTCGGCGGCGGCCGGGAGCTGCTCCTCGACCAGTTCGCCACCTGCGTCCACCCGGGTGTCGGGGCCGGCCCAGCGGGCGAGCCGGGCGGCCCGGGTGAGCAGCGGCGTGGACAGTGCGGCGTGCGCCAGCTCCGCTTCGGAACGCAACCGCACCGGGGGCAGGGGGGCGCTGTCAGACATCGGCTGGTTCTCCTCGGACGCCTCAACGGTCGTACGGCGACATGGACACCGTATCGACGGCCGTACGAGCACCTGGACGCCGTACGGCTCAGCCGCTCAGCCTAGACGGATTTCCACCCATGCCGCCCGGTTCATCTCCCCGCCGGGCCCCGTACATGGCCGAAACCTTGACAACTGCCTTGATCAGGCAGGAGATTGACGCGCGTAGAAAACGGGGGGACAACTGTTCACTCGGCATCTACGCGTGTCATATCCGCGTCACATGGCATACATGAACGTGTCATGAACGCTCCATAAACCGCCCTTGTCCCGGCGCTTCCGTATGTCCCCGGAGGGATTCCCTTGCCGAGCAGGTCTTCCGCGCGTCTCGCCGCGCTCACCGTCGCCGCCGTCTGCAGCGCGGCGTCCACCGTCGCCCTCACCTCGCCCGCCCAGGCCGACGGGCTGCGCATCCACGACGTCCAGGGCACCACGCGCATATCTCCGTACGCCGGCCAGAAGGTGACGGACGTTCCCGGCATCGTCACGGGCACGCGCACCTACGGCTCCTCCAGAGGTTTCTGGATCCAGGATCCGACGCCGGACGACAACCCGGCCACCAGCGAGGGCGTCTTCGTCTTCACCAGCTCCACCCCGAAGGTCGCGGTCGGCGACTCCGTCAAGGTCACCGGCACGGTCTCCGAGTACGTCCCGGGCGGCGCGTCCACCGGCAACCAGTCGCTGACCGAGATCACCAAGCCGACGATCACCACGCTCTCCACCGGCAACGCGGTCCCGGCGCCGGTCGTGATCGACAAGAAGTCGGTGCCGAGCGCGTACACCCCGACGGGTGACACGGCCGCGGGCGGCTCGATCAACGGCCTGACCCTGCAGCCCAAGAAGTACGCCCTGGACTACTACGAGTCCCTGGAGGGCATGAACGTCCAGGTCAAGGACGCCCGCGTGGTCACCGCCACCGACCCCTACGCCGAGCTGTGGGTCACGGTGAAGCCGCACGAGAACCGCACCAACCGCGGCGGCTCCCTGTACCGCTCCTACCGCGACCAGAACACCGGCCGCCTGCAGATCCAGTCCCTCGGCTCGACCGCCGCCTTCCCGGCGGCGAACGTCGGCGACACCCTGGCCGGTGCCACGACCGGCCCGATGGACTACAACCAGTACGGCGGCTACACCCTCGTCGCGAGCACGCTGGGCACCCTGAAGAGCGGTGGCCTGCAGCGCGAGACGACGAAGAAGCAGTCGCACGGCGAGCTGGCGGTGGCGACCTACAACGTCGAGAACCTCGACCCCTCCGACGGTACCTTCGCCGCGCACGCGTCCGCGATCGTGCACAACCTCCAGTCGCCCGACATCGTGTCCCTGGAGGAGATCCAGGACAACAACGGCGCGACGGACGACGGCACGGTCGCCGCCGACGTGACGGTGAACAAGCTCATCGACGCGATCGTCGCGGCCGGCGGCCCGAAGTACCAGTGGCGTTCCATCAACCCGGTCAACGACCAGGACGGCGGCGAGCCCGGCGGCAACATCCGCCAGGTCTTCCTGTTCAACCCGGAGCGGGTGTCCTTCGTCGACCGCGCGGGCGGCGACTCCACCACCGCCGTTGGCGTCACCAAGGTGCACGGCAAGGCCCAGCTGACGGCCTCCCCGGGCCGCATCGACCCGGCGAACTCCGCCTGGACGACCAGCCGCAAGCCGCTCGCCGGCGAGTTCGTCTTCCAGGGCAGGACGGTCTTCGTGATCGCCAACCACCTGAACTCCAAGGGCGGCGACCAGGGGCTGACCTCGCAGTACCAGCCGGTGGTGCGCAGCTCGGAGACCCAGCGCCACGCGCAGGCGACGCTGGTCAACGCGTTCGTCCGGAACATCCTCGACGTCCAGAAGGACGCCGAGGTCATCGCGCTCGGCGACATGAACGACTTCGACTTCTCCGGCACCACCAAGATCCTGGAGAGCCACGGCGCACTCTGGTCGGCGATCCAGTCGCTGCCGACGAAGGAGCGCCACACCTACGACTACCAGGGCAACGAGCAGGTCCTGGACCAGATCCTGATCAGCAAGCAGATCCGCGGCAAGGGCGACTTCGAGTACGACAGCGTGCACATCAACTCGGAGTTCCACGACCAGATCAGCGACCACGACCCGCAGGTGCTGCGCTTCCGCCCGTAAGCGGTCGGCCTTGGCTCAGGACTGGCCGAACACCCCGTTCAGCCAGTCCTGCCAGGCGGTCTCGTTGGCGTCGGCGTCGGCGTCCGGCGCGAAGTCGTGGACGCTGATGCCGACCGGGGCGCCCCAGTGGTTGCGCCCGAAGAACCGGATCAGGGCGTCCTCGGTGCGCAGTCCGACGAAGTACGGGTCGCGGTAGTCCAGCACCGCGTCCAGGACCCGCCCGCCGGGCCCGTGGACACTCGCCTTCGCGCCCGCCGCAAGGTCGTCCGGCAGGCCGAGGGCACGGCCCACGGCGGTGAAGGCGTCCGGCGCCTGGGACGCCTCCGGCCCGTTCAGCTGGGCGAAGCTCACCGGGCGGGGCGCGAAGTGGGTGAGGTACTCGCGCAGGGTGTGCAGGTAGAAGTCGGTGTGCCGGCTCGCGCCGTCGTACTGGTTGTCCCAGTCGTCGGTGAAGATCCCGCTGTGCACGTAGCGCACCCAGGCGCGGCGGCCGCCGTCGCGCTCCTCGATGACGTGCTCCAGCTGGTTGGCGCTCTGCGTCGGGAAGCCGACGTCCTCGCTACGGGTGACCAGGTGGTGCGGCGGGTCGTAGGCGGTGACGGTGGATCCGAAGGCCGCCGTGCCGCCCACCCGGGGCTCGGGCGGCTGCATCGGCCACAGATAGCCGCCGGTGCCGTGGGTGATCGCCTCCCACACCTGCGCGGGCGTGGCGTCGACCTCGAACTCACGGGCGATCTCGAATTCCTTGGACATGATGGGGCTCCTGCCGCCTACTGTTCCAGCTCGGGGGTGGGCCGGTCCTTGACCGTGGGATGGACGGCGACCACGATCCGGTGGTCCCGGCCGCCCTCCGCGTCGGGTGCGTCGTACTTGCGGATGAGCGCGCTGACGCCCGCCGTCAGCTCCTGCACGAACGCCGCGCGGTCGGCGGCGGAGGCGAAGCGGACCTCACCGTCCAGCGCGTAGGTCGCCAGCCGCTTGCGGGCCTTGGCGGCCCCGGTGATCAGCATGCCGACATCGCGCACCAGGCGCGCGCCGAGCGCGAGCAGCCAGCGCGCGGAGAGCTGGTCGCGGAAGCGGTCCGGGTCCGGCTGCACGGCGGGCAGGGCGGCCGGCGAGATGACGTACGACGCGGCGGTCGCGCGCATCAGCCGCTCGGTGACGTTGCCCTTGCGCCGCTCGCCGGCCAGCTCGACCAGGCCGTGCCGCTCCAGCGTCTTCAGGTGGTAGTTCACCTTCTGCCGGGGCAGCCCGACCTTGCCGGCCAGCATCGCGGCCGACGCGGGCGCGTCGGCCAGTTCGGCGAGCAGCCTGGCCCGTATGGGGTCCAGCGACACGGCCGCTGCCTCGGGGTCCTCGATCACGGTGACGTCCAGCATGGCTCCACCGTCTCACCGAAAACTTTTTTTGTCCACACAGGTGGAGTTTTCGGTGGGACGGTGGAGCGGGGGCCCTTCGGCGGCTCTCGACCTTCGGTGGATCTCGGCCCTCGGCGGCTCTCGACCCGTCGTGGATCCCGGCGGGTCTCAGGCGCGGCGCCCGCGGCGCAGCACGCCCACCGCCACGGCGGCGGCGACGGCGCCCGCGATCAGCACCGGCCTCGGGTGCCGTACGACGGTCCGCGCGACCATGCGCGCGGGCTGCGGGACCCGGCCCTCGACGGCGTGCCCGGCCTCGGCGGCCTTCTCCGACGCCAGCAGCCCGGCCTGCCCCGCCCGTTCCTGCACGGCGTGGCCGGTCCGCAGCGCCCGCTCCTGGAACGCGTGCCGCGCCTTGGCCATCTGCTCCTGTGCCGTGTGGCCGCCCTTCACCGCCCGGCCCTGGGCCTGGTGGCCGGCCCTGGTCGCGCCCTCGCGCAGGTGCACGGTCAGCGCCCCGGCCTTGTCCTTGAGGTCGGCGGCACGGGCCTGGGTACGGCCCTTGAGGTCGGCCTTCGCCGCCAGCGCACCGGCGGTGTCGGTCAGTCGGGCCCCCGTTCCGCGTGCGGTCCTCTTCGTCATCGGTGCTGCCCCTCCTGGTCTCGTCGGCGTCCGCTCTGCTTGCGGACCCTACGAGTACCCAGGACGGCCGCCCTCAGCCCTGCTCGCCCCGTTCGCCGAGCCGGGCCAGCCGGCTCTGGAACCAGTCGAGGCGGGCCTGCAACAGGGCCGCCTCCGCGATCAGTTCGGGCACCCCGAAGCCCTCCTCCGCCACCACCTGGCCGCCGACGCCCCCCGCACCGCCGGCGATCACCCGCAGGCCCTGCCCCGCCAGCCGGGCGAACCCGGCGAGCGAGACGGACGCACGCGCGCGTACGCAGCCCGCGCAGGCGGCCGCAAGGGCGCGCCAACCGGGCCTGCCCCAGTCCGAGTCGGCGAGTGCGACGGCCGGCGCACCGCAGGCGCACGGCCCGACGGTCGCGGTCCGCACCCGCTGCCGGGCGTAGCGGAAACCACGCTCGAAACGGATGTAGGCGCCGAGGACGGAGACTTCGAGCAGTACGGCCGCCCGGTGCTCGGCGGTGCACAGCAGGGCCTCGGCGGCCTCGCGTTCGTGCACGCAGTGGAAGCCGCAGTCGCACAGCCGCGCGGGCGGGCGATGCCGTCGGCCGTAGACGCAGGACGCGTCGTCCAGCACTCCGTACGGCAGCGCGCCGCCCAGCGACACACCGGTGAATCCGGCCCGTGCGCCGTCCTGGGACAGCATCGGGTGGGCGATCTTGTAGCCGGTCGGCGGCTCCGTCGGCCGTTCCGCCGGGAGCCACAGCCTCATCGGGCGGCCGGAGCCTCTTCGGGCGCGGACGCGGACGCGGCGCGGAGTTCGTTGATCTCTTCGGGGTGTCCGGGGAGTTCGGGTACTTCGTCGTGGACGAGCGGCCGCTCCTCAGCGACCCCGGTGGCCAGTGCCTTGCCCAGCTTCATGGCGCCTCCCATGACCCATGACCTGCCGTCGGTGACCGTCCGGCCCATAGTGACCCATGAGGGGCCGAGTTGGACACAGGGCCTCGGGACGCCGAGAGGACATCACCTGGACGCCGACCAACCGACGACTTAGCGTTGCTAAGACGTATCACGTAGAAAAATTAAGTGGAGCTAAGCTTTCGCGGTGCCGAGACTACCCCCATGACGAACCCACCCGGCGCCACCCGCTCGCCCCGCCCCTTCGGCCGCACCCTCTGCGCGATGGTCACCCCCTTCTCCGGAGGGGGCGCGCTCGACCTCGACGGCGCACGGCGGCTGGCCGCGCACCTGGTGGCGGAGGGCTGCGACGGTCTGGTGCTGAACGGCACCACCGGTGAGTCGCCGACCACGACGGACGAGGAGAAGGCGGAGCTGATCGCGGCCGTCCGGGAGGCGGTGGGCGCGGGGGTGCCGCTCGTGGCGGGCGTGGGCACCGCGGACACCCTGCACACCGTCGAGCTGGCGCTGGCGGCGGAGAAGGCGGGCGCGGACGGGCTGCTGGTGGTGTCGCCGTACTACAGCAGGCCGCCGCAGGACGCGCTGGAGGCGCACTTCCTGGAGGTCGCCGAGGCGAGCGGGCTGCCGGTGATGCTGTACGACATCCCGGGCCGCACCGGCACCCGGATCGAGCCGGAGACGCTGGTCCGGCTCGCCGCGCACCCCCGGATCGTGGCCGTGAAGGACTGCTCGTACGACTTCCTCGGCATCCAGAAGGTGCTGGCGCGCACGGACCTGGCGTACTACGCGGGCTGCGACGAGCACGTCCTCGCCCTGTACGCGGTGGGCGCGGCCGGCTGTGTGAGCACGGTCGCGAACGTCGTGCCGGCCGGGATCGCCGCGATCCTCGACGCGTTCGACGCGGGCGACACGGCCCGGGCGACCGAACTCCAGCTGCGGGCGACGCCGTTGATCGAGGCGGTGATGGCCGCGGGGCTGCCGGGCACGGTCACGGCGAAGGCGCTGCTCGCCGGGATCGGCCTGCCGGCGGGCCCGGTACGGGCACCGCTGCGGCCCGCCGGCCGGGAGGCGGCCGACGGGCTGCGGGCGGTGTACGAGGAGTTCGTGGCCTGCTGATCAGCGGCGGGCGAAGACAGGCTGCCACGCCTTCAGCTCGTCGTACAGCTGCTCCTCGACACCGCTCAGCGGCACGATCCTGTCGCTGCCGATCGTCACCAGCACGAGCCGCCCCCGGTACGGCTCGTCCAGCCCGGTCACCCGCTCCCACGCGATGAGCCGCCTGTCGTCGGCCCAGGCGAGCAGCTGGGCGCCGCGGACCTTGGTGATCTCCTTGCCGGTGCGGGGATCGCGGATCGAGGAGTACGACTTTCCGGGGGCGACCTCCTTCGTCAGACCGAGCGCGGCGAGCCGTCCGTTCGGGGACAGCCGTGCGCCGACGTCCGCCCGCAGGTACTTCTCATCCGCCGGGGCGGCGATCCTGTTGCCGTCGAGGTCGTAGTACTGCTCCATACCGTCCCGCCCGCCGATGACCTGCGCGTACACCTGGTCGCCGGTACGGCTGTAGGAGAAGTCGCCGCGCGAGAGGTCGTTGCGGTCGGACGCGACCCCGGTCCAGGTGCCCTTGCCGGAGACCACGTCGACGTCGTAGAAGCCGGTCCGGCTCGACGCGGCGAACGCGGGCCCCCAGTCCCAGCCGCCCTTTTCGTTCTGGACCTCGGCCCGTACGTCGGGGTTCTCGTCGTAGGTCGTCGCCAGGAGCCGGGTCCCGTCGTAGGAGAACGCGAGTGCGGCCACCCCGTGCTGGACCGGGATCCACCGCTCGACCTTCCGTGTCGCGAGGTCGAGCAGGCCGATCCGGCGGACGGG
Source organism: Streptomyces sp. NPDC001714 (assembly GCF_042892755.1). Lineage (NCBI taxonomy): Bacteria > Bacillati > Actinomycetota > Actinomycetes > Kitasatosporales > Streptomycetaceae > Streptomyces > Streptomyces sp. NPDC001714. Next base: position 405,237 of record NZ_JBIAUL010000006.1, on the reverse strand, counting down.
CAGGTTCTGCTCCAGCACGGCCGCCGTCCGCAGACCCGGCGCGACGGCGACGAAGGCCCACCGCGAGTCCTTCACGTACCTGCCGGTCCCCGGGTCGAGCAGCCAGTACGTGCGTACGCCGATGCCACGGTCGTCCGTCTGCGGCACGGTCCGCCAGGTGTAGTACGCGGCGAGCGCCGTCTGCCCCGCCGCGATCAACTCTCGCGGCGGCGACTGGTCCGGATGGCCGGTGATCCCGTTCTGCTGCACGACCCCGGACGGCCGCACATCGTCCTTCCCGGAGTCCAGCAGCGGCACCGCCACCGCGACGGCGACCACGGCGGCCGTCGCGGCGGCCATGGCGGCGAGCCTGCGGGTACGGCGGCGCCGGCGGACGGCCAGTACCCGGTCGGCGAGTCCCGGCCCCGCCGACGGCTGTTCGGCCGCCTGTTCGCGCAGCGCGTCTCGTACGAGTTCCTCGACGTTCACGGCCGCACCTCCACGGGCGAGTAGTCACGGGACGGCGGCTGCGGACGGCCGGGGTCCGGGTCGAGGGCGGCCAGTTCGGGCGCGAGGGTGCGCAGCCGGGCCAGGGAACGGTGGGTGGTGGAGCGGACGGTGCCGACGGAGCAGCCCAGCAGCCGTGCCACGTCGGCCTCCGGCAGGTCCTCGAAGTAGCGCAGGACCAGTACGGTGCGCTGGCGGGCGGTGAGCCGGGACAGGGCCGCGCGCAGGACGAGCCGCAACTCGGCGGCGGAGGTCGGGTCGGGGGCCGCGCGGTGCTCCGGTGGTTCGGGGACGCTCAGTTCGCGCCGGCGCCACTTCAGCCGCCAGCGGCTGATCTGCTGCCGGTAGAGGATCTGCCGTACGTAGGCCTCGGGCTCGTCGATGCGCTCCCAGCGGCCGGCCGCCTTGATCAGGGCGTTCTGCAGCAGGTCCTCGGCCGCGTGCCGGTCACCGCCGGTCAGCAGCACGGCCGTCCTCAGCAGCGCAGAGGACCGGCCGTCCACGAACTCCCGGAAGCTCTCCTGCAGTTCCGCATCCATCGTCACCTTCTCTTCCCCCGGGCCCACCTCGTGTCCGGGCCCCGTGTCCCTGCTGACGCTTGCGGAGCGGCGCCACTATGCCTGTCCGGCGCGAAAATATTGAACGGTGCTCGACGCGCGCGCTGCCGTACGTTGGCCCTGTGCGCCCACCCCTGCTGTTCCTGGACGTCGACGGCCCCCTCAACCCGTACGCGGCACAGCCCGAGCGACGCCCCGAGGGCTATACGACGATCCGGGCGACCGTCCGCCCGGGGCGCCCGCTGCGGGTGTGGCTGAACCCGTCCCACGGCCCGGCGCTGCTCGCCCTCGGCTACGAGCTGTGCTGGGCGACCACCTGGATGGCCGAGGCCAACCACTGGATCGGCCCGGTCGTCGGCCTGCCCGAGCTGCCGTACGTCGACTTCGGCCGGGGCCTGCTGGCCGAGCGGCCGGACGGGGTCCACTGGAAGACCGAGGCGATCGTGGCGTACGCCGCGGGGCGGCCGTTCGCCTGGGTGGACGACGAGCAGAGCCCGGCGGACACGCTGTACGTCCGCGCCCACCATCCCGGCCCCGCCCTGCTGCACCACGTGAACCCCCGGGCGGGCCTGCGGGACACCGACTTCACCGCACTGAGGGAATTCCGGGCGTCCCTGCCGTACGACGAGTGAGCGAGGACCTGAACCGACGGCGTCCCGGCACTACTTCTCGGCCTGCCGGGTGATGGCCGCCTCGGTACGGTCCCCCGAGGTCGACGGTTGCACCGGTGTCGGAGAGGAGCCGGACCCCGAGAGGGTCCCTGACCAGGGTGGTTCCGCGCCTGACGTCGCGCGACAGGGCCAGGAACGGAGAGGTCCCAGCCGGTCAGAACAACGGCTCGGCCACTCCTGGTACTCCGGCCGCAATTCGTGATCTTGCCGGAGTCACGCGATCTGCGGCTGAGTACGTCAGCGGGTCGGAGCGGCGCCTTCGAATGAGGTCAGGCCGGCATCGATGAGCCTGGCTGCGCGACGGACGTCGGCGGTCACCGCGTCGTGAATCTGTGTCGCCGTGCGGGCGCCGTCCAGATGCTTCCCAAGGCTCTGGAACTGGATGGACCACAGTCCGAGCAGGGCAGTTGCTGCGATCTGCGGTTCCGGATCGTCCGGGCTGCTGCGGATGCGCCGGGCCAGCGCCTCGGCCGCGACGGCGACGAGCCGGTCGGTCATGTCCCGGTGGTAGGCCCTCAGTGAGGGGGTGGACCTGGTCAGCGCACCGAAGCGCCTGATCATGGCGGCGGCCTGGTCCGGGTCGTCCTGCGCGGCGATCCAGGAGGTCATGGCTCGCAACTCGGCGGAGAGGATCCGCAGCGCCGCCTCGACCGCGGAGTGCTCCGTGTCGGCCAGGCCCGCGCGCAGGGCGGCCATGGTGCTCTCGCCCTGGTCCAGGATGAGCGATTCCTTGGTGGGGAAGTAGTTGAAGACCGTCTTCTCCGAGACTCCGCATGCCTGGGCGATCTCCGATACGCGGACGGCGTCGAACCCGCGCTCCAGGAACATCTCGGTCGCGGTATCGGACAGGCGTTGCCGCAACAGGCGCTTCTTCTGCTCCCGCAGCCCCTCGGCCTCGGGCTCCGCGGTCTGCGGACGCCATGCCGTCCAGTCCACCGTGCTCATGGCGACAGAGTAGTACAGCAGCAGAATATTTACTGCTACTGTAAATATTCAGCGACTGTACATTGTGCTCGCACGATCGCTTCGGGAGCCTCATGAGCGCCATCCACATCGTCCGCGACTACCCGCACTCCCCCACGAAGGTCTGGCACGCGGTCACCGACCCCCGGCTGATACCGCTGTGGACGGCCACCGGGGCCGGGGCACGCCCAGCGGGATTCACCACCACCGTCGGTGCCCGGTTCCAGTTCATCGCCAAGCCCAAGCCCGGCTGGAGCGGCATCGTCGACTGCGTCGTACTGGAGGTGGACAAGCCCCGGCTGCTGCGCTACTCGTGGACCGACCACGGCGGCAGCGAGACCACCGAGGTCGCCTACCGCATCGAACCTCATGGCACAGGAACGCGCTTCACCTACGACCACACGGGCTTCACGGGTGCGGGCGGGCTCGTGATGACCCAGATCCTGGGTCACGTCCGGCGGAAGATGCTGAGCGTCGGCCTGTCCGCCGTGCTGAACGATCTGGACGAGGACGGCGAACTCCGTCCCGGAAGCACTCTCAGGCCCAGGACCTGACTCTCTCATCGAGCAGGCCGTAAGTTGTTCGGCGGTCCTGTTGTCGAACCGCGCAGCGATGGCCGGCACCATGCCGCGGAAGATGTCGTGGCCGTGGCCGCGGTCCGTGAGCTGGGCGGTCATCGATCGCTGCGAACGCCTTCCGCGTCCGCAGTGTCGGCCACTTCATTGAGGTCGCCCCATGGACACATACGGGAATAGCGATGAACGGCCCACCGTGACCGCCTGGTCCGCGCACCGGAGCGTCGTGAATCCTGACTGATCGCATTCCGAGCGAAGCGCTCATGCCGGCCCCGTACACACGGACGAGCGCCCTCCCAGGCCGGCTTGGGGCCATGGAAGGGCGCTCAGCAGCCGGCCGCAGGTCATGGCCGCCACGCGTCAGTTGTGGCTGTGCAGGATCTCGTTCAGGCCGCCCCAGACCGCGTTGTTCGGGCGGGCCTCGACGGCGCCGGAGACCGAGTTGCGGCGGAAGAGGATGTTGGAGGCGCCGTTCAGCTCGCGGGCCTTGACGATCTGGCCGTCGGGCATGGTGACGCGGGTGCCCGCGGTGACGTACAGGCCGGCCTCGACCACGCACTCGTCGCCGAGGGCGATGCCGACGCCCGCCTCGGCGCCGATCAGGCAGCGCTCGCCGATGGCGATGATGACGTTGCCGCCGCCGGACAGCGTGCCCATCGTGGAGGCGCCGCCGCCGATGTCCGAGCCGTCGCCGACCACGACGCCGGCCGAGATGCGGCCCTCGACCATCGAGGTGCCGAGCGTGCCGGCGTTGAAGTTGACGAAGCCCTCGTGCATGACGGTGGTGCCCTCGGAGAGGTGCGCGCCGAGGCGGACCCGGTCGGCGTCGGCGATGCGCACGCCCTTCGGGACGACGTAGTCCGTCATCCGCGGGAACTTGTCGACCGAGGTCACCTGGAGGTGCAGGCCCTCGGCGCGGGCGTTCAGCCGGACCTTCTCGATGTCGTCGACGGCGACCGGGCCGAGGGAGGTCCAGGCGACGTTGGCGAGGAAGCCGAACTGGCCCTCCAGGCTCAGGCCGTGCGGCTTGACCAGGCGGTGCGAGAGCAGGTGCAGACGCAGGTAGACGTCGTGCGCGTCGATCGGCTTCTCGTCGATCGAGGCGATGACCGTACGGACCGCGACGACCTCGACGTTGCGGCGGGGGTCCGGTCCGATCGCCTTGGCCGCGCCCTCGCCGAGGAGTTCCACGGCCTGCTCGGCGGAGAGCGTCTCGGTGCCGGCCGGGCCGGGCTCGGCGACCAGCGCGGGGGCGGGGAACCAGGTGTCGAGAACGGTGCCGTCGGCGGCGATGGTGGCGAGCCCGGCGGCCACGGCGCCGGTGGGACGAAGAGCAGTCGTGTCGGTCATGAGGGCAACCTAACCGGCCGGGGGCCGGGGAGGCGAACCAGCGTACGGGGCGTCTCAGGGGGCGGGCCCCGAAGATGCGCCGGGCGGCCCGCCCGCTCCCGGGAGCGGGCCGCCCGGATCTGGAGGATGGCGTCAGGGGCGCCCGCCGGCCTTGTCCGCCACCGCCGTCGTGAGCAGCTCGCCGGCAGTGCTGTCCTTGCCGTCCAAGACCATGCGAGCCGATGAATCGGTGATCTTCACGCCGGGCAGGAGTGCGAGGGCCCGGTACAGCGAGGCCGACCCGTGGGGCGGCATCGCGCGGTGCCCCGGCGGGCTCGGCGGGGCGGGGAGCGGCGCACGCGTCCGCTCAGGGGATCACGCGTTCCAGCACCTCGCGCGCGTACCCCTCGTCGTACGGCGTCCCCGTCAGCAGGACCTGGAGGCAGATGCCGTCCATCAGGGCGACCAGCGCCCGCGCCGTGACCTGGTCGGTGCGCCGTGCGAGCCGTTCGGCCAGGTCGTCGGCCCACTCGGCGGCGACGGGGCGCAGGGCGGGGCGGCGCAGGGCGGCGAGGTAGAGCTCGTACTCCAGCTCCACGGCGGTGCGGTCACCGCCCAGCCAGTCGCCGAGGATCCGGGCGAGGGCGGTGGCGAGGTCCGCCGCGGAGTCGTCCAGGCCGCCGTGCGCGGCGACCGCCTTGGCGAAGCCCTCGTTCGTCTGGCGCAGCGCGGCGACCATCAGCTCGTCGAGGGTCTTGAAGTGGTACGTCGTGGAGCCGAGCGGGACATCGGCCTCGGCGGCGACGGTGCGATGGCTCAGCCCCGCGAGCCCGTTGTCGCCGACCACGCGGATCGCCGCCTCGATGATCCGCTGCCGGCGGTCGGGGTCGTAACGGCGGGGCATCAGTGCGCACCTCCCAGGTTCAGCACCACCACTCCCGCGATGATCAGCACGATCCCGGCGACCTTGACCGTGCTCAGTCCCTCCCCGAACAGCAGCAGGCCGAGCACGGCGATGGCCGCGGTGCCGACCCCGGACCAGATCGCGTACGCCGTGCCGATCGACACGGACTTCAGCGTCTCGGCCAGGAGCAGGAACGAGACGACGTATCCCAGTGCCGTCAGCAGCGAGGGCCAGAGTCTGCTGAAGCCGTCCGCGTACTTCATCGCCGTCGTGGCGGCGACCTCGGCGGCTATGGCGCCGGCGAGCATCAGGTATCCCATGTGTACGAGTGTACGCAACGTTGTGTACGGCCGTACACAACAGTGCGGCGCCAGGCTCTGCGGGCGGCTGCGGCGGCGCGGACCGGACGGTGCGCGCAGGGCGGTGCGGCTCGACCGGCCGTCGGTCACAGGCCTGCCCAAGCAGGTGCGGGGCAGACCGAGTTGAAGCTCGGACCCGGTTCACGGAAACGGGTTTCCCCGCGGCCGGCACCCCCGCGGTCGGACGCGCGCCATTGGTACTGTCGCTTCCGCTCCCGCACACCACTCGGGGATGTTTAATCTTCACAGAAACCGCTAGCTGAAACGGCTCCCCGCAGCCCCGTAACTCCACTAGTGTGTGCACCTCTGTGATCCACCATTGCTTCACGCTTCACTCACTCCACCCTCACATCCCCGGCCGCTGCCTTGGCGCCGCTGGAGGAAACGCGCATGCCTGAAACCACCCCCCAACCCCCGCCGCATCCCCCCTGGGAGAACGGCTGGGTCCCCGACACCTCCCGGGCTCCCGGAACCCGAAGACTCTGGCTGGCCGGCACGCTGGCCATAGCCACCGTCGTCGCCTGCGTCACGGCGATAGCCGTCAGCCACAGCACCGCTGACAATGCGTCATCGAACCCGACGGCGTCCGCGAACACCGACAAGGGCCCCGGGCTGCTCTCCTTCGCCTCGCCGTCGGCGCCGGGCACGACCGCTCCCCCGAAGGGCACGTCGGGAATGTCGGCGACCTCGCCGTCCGCGTCCACGTCCGCCACGGCGACGGCCACCTCGCCCGGCACCGGCCCGAAGAGCTCGCCGTCCAGCGCGAAGCCCTCCAAGTCCACGCCGTCCAAGGGAAGTTCCGGCGGCTCGGGCGGCTCGGGCGGCTCGGGGCAGCAGCCCAGCAGCTCCGGGGAGTCGGTCCGCTCGGTCAACTACCCGGACCGCTACTGGCACGTGAGCGGCAGTTACGTGTATCTCGACCAGCCCCGCGGCTCCGAGTCCCGCGAGGACTCGACCTTCGAACTGGTCAAGGGCCTGGCGAACGCCTCCTGTTACTCCTTTGCCACGCACGACGGGCTGTACCTGCGCCACCAGAACTTCGTGCTGCGCGCCGAGAGAAACGACGGCAGCGGCCTCTTCCAGCAGGACGCCACCTTCTGCCCGCAGAAGTCGCCGTACTCGGACGACGTGCTGTTCCAGTCGGTGAACTACCCCAACTACGCCCTGCGGCACAAGAATTTCCAGCTGCGCCTGGACCCGTACGGCTACAACACGACCAACCGCCAGGACTTCTTCTTCGACCTCGTGGACGGGCTGAGCTGAGACATGGAGAAGCGGCGGCACCCCAGGCAGGGTGCCGCCGCTTTCGTATGCCGGGTCTCAGACGTTGAACCCGAGCGCCCGCAGCTGCTCACGGCCGTCGTCGGTGATCTTGTCGGGGCCCCACGGGGGCATCCAGACCCAGTTGATGCGCAGCTCGTTGACGAGGCCGTCCGTGGCGGACTTGGCCTGGTCCTCGATGACGTCAGTCAGCGGGCAGGCCGCCGAGGTCAGGGTCATGTCGATCGTCGCGATGTTCGCGTCGTCGATGTGGATGCCGTAGATCAGCCCGAGATTGACCACGTCGATGCCCAGCTCGGGGTCGACGACGTCGTACAGCGCCTCGCGGAGTTCCTCCTCCGAGGCCGGCTTCATCTCAGCGGTCTCGCTCATGCCGTCTTCCTTTCGGCTTCGGCGCCACCCAGCACCTGGGCCGTCGCGTCCTTCCACGCCATCCAGCTCAGGAGGGCGCACTTGACCCGGGCCGGGTACTTGGAGACTCCGGCGAACGCGACCGCGTCCTCCAGGACCTCCTCCATCGCGTCGTCGGGCTCGATCCGGCCCTTGGACTGCATGAGCTCCAGGAAGGTCTCCTGGATCTTCCGCGCGTCCGCCAGGTCCTTGCCGACCAGCAGGTCGTTCAGTACGGAGGCCGAGGCCTGGCTGATGGAGCAGCCCTGGCCCTCGTACGAGACGTCCTCGATCGTCGTGCCGTCGTACTTCACTCGGAGGGTGATCTCGTCGCCGCACGTCGGGTTCACATGGTGTACCTCGGCGTCGCCATCCCTGAGACCACGCCCGTGCGGGTGCTTGTAGTGGTCCAGGATGACTTCCTGGTACATCGAGTCCAGCTTCACGGTCTCAGCTCACGCCCTTCAGCCGAAGAAGTTCCGTACATGCTCCAGGCCCTCGACCAGAGCGTCGATCTCGGCCGGAGTGGAGTACAGATAGAACGACGCTCGCGTGGTCGCAGGAATTCCGTAGCGCAGGCAGACGGGGCGGGCGCAGTGGTGGCCGACGCGGACCGCGATGCCCTGCTCGTCGAGGACCTGGCCCACGTCGTGCGGGTGGATGTCCCCGAGGGTGAAGGAGATCGCGGCGCCCCGGTCCTCGGCCGTGGTGGGGCCGATGATCTTCAGGTCCGGGACCTGCTGGAGGCGCTGGACCGCGTACTCCGTCAGCGCGTGCTCATGGGCGAGGATCTTGTCCATGCCGATGGCGTTGAGGTAGTCGATGGCCGCGCCGAGGCCGACCGCCTGGGCGACCGGCGGGGTGCCCGCCTCGAACTTGTGGGGCGCCGGGGCGTACGTCGACGAGTGCATCGACACGGTCTCGATCATCTCGCCGCCGCCGAGGAACGGCGGCAGGTCCTCGAGGAGCTCCTGACGGCCCCAGAGGACGCCGATGCCGGTCGGCCCGCACATCTTGTGGCCGGTGAAGGCCACGAAGTCGGCCTGGAGGGCCTGCACGTCCAGCGGCATGTGGGGCGCGGCCTGGGAGGCGTCGATGCAGACGAGGGCGCCGACCTCCTGGGCGCGGCGCACTATCGCCTCGACCGGGTTGACCGTGCCCAGGATGTTGGAGACCAGCACGAAGGAGACGATCTTCGTCTTCTCGGTGATGACCTCGTCGATGTTGGACAGGTCGAGGCGGCCGTCGTCGGTGAGGCCGAACCACTTCAGCTTCGCGCCGGTGCGCTGTGCGAGGAGCTGCCACGGCACGATGTTGGAGTGGTGCTCCATCTCCGTGATGACGATCTCGGTCTCGTGGTCCACCCGGTAGGGCTCGTCGGCCCAGCCCAGCATGTTCGCCACGAGGTTCAGCGACTCGGAGGCGTTCTTGGTGAAGATCACCTCGTCGCGGCTGGGCGCGTTGATGAACTCCGCGACCTTGTCGCGCGCGCCCTCGTACATCGCCGTGGCCTCCTCGGCGAGCACATGCACACCGCGGTGGACGTTGGCGTTGTGGCGCTCGTAGTACTCGCTGAGGACGTCCAGTACCTGGCGCGGCTTCTGGCTGGTAGCCGCGTTGTCCAGGTACACGAGCTTCTTGCCGTCGTGGACCAGACGGTCCAGGACGGGGAAGTCCTTGCGGATCGCCTCGGTGTCGAGGAGGCCCGGCAACTGTGTCACGCGGATACGCCACCCTTCGTGTATGCCTCGTAGCCCTCGTCCTCCAGCTTGTCGGCGAGCTCGGCACCGCCGGACTCGACGATCCGGCCACCGGAGAAGACGTGGACGAAGTCGGGCTTGATGTAGCGCAGGATGCGCGTGTAGTGCGTGATCAGCAGGGTGCCGACCTCGCCGGTCTCACGGACGCGGTTGACACCCTCGGAGACGATGCGGAGGGCGTCGACGTCGAGACCGGAGTCGGTCTCGTCGAGGATCGCGATCTTCGGCTTGAGCAGTTCGAGCTGGAGGATCTCGTGGCGCTTCTTCTCGCCGCCGGAGAAGCCCTCGTTGACGTTGCGCTCGGCGAAGGAGGGGTCCATGGAGAGGCGCTCCATGGTCTCCTTGACCTCCTTCACCCAGGTGCGCAGCTTGGGGGCCTCGCCACGGATGGCGGTGGCGGAGGTGCGCAGGAAGTTGGAGACCGAGACACCGGGGACCTCGACCGGGTACTGCATCGCCAGGAACAGGCCCGCGCGGGCGCGCTCGTCGACGGACATCTCCAGGACGTCCTCGCCGTCGAGCAGCACGGTGCCGCCGGTGATCGTGTACTTCGGGTGACCCGCGAGGGAGTAGGCGAGGGTCGACTTGCCGGAGCCGTTGGGGCCCATGATGGCGTGCGTCTCGCCCTGCTTCACGGTGAGGTCGACGCCCTTGAGGATCTCCTTCGTGGCGTTGTCGGCCTCGACGGTGACGTGCAGGTCTCGGATTTCAAGCGTTGCCATGGGTGCCTCAGGACTCCTGGGTGAGGGAGACGAGCACGTCGTCCCCTTCGATCTTTACGGGGTATACGGGGACGGGGCGCGTGGCCGGGAGGCCGGACGGCTTGCCGGTGCGCAGGTCGAAGCTGGAGCCGTGCAGCCAGCACTCGATCTGGCAGTCCTCCACCTCGCCCTCGGAGAGCGAGACGTTGGCGTGGGAGCAGATGTCGTAGATGGCGAACACCTCTCCCTCGGTCCGGACGACCGAGACCGGCGTGCCGTCGAGTTCCACCCGCTTCGGGGTGTCCTCCTCCAGCTCGCTCAGCCCGCAGGCGCGTACGTACGCAGTCGACGTCATGCGACCGAGGCCTCCAGCTCCTCCTCGATCTTGGCGAGCAGGCGCTCCTCGATGTCGGCGACACCGATCTGCTGGACCAGCTCGGCGAAGAAGCCGCGGACCACCAGGCGGCGGGCCTCGTGCTCCGGGATGCCGCGGGCCATCAGGTAGAAGAGCTGCTCGTCGTCGAAGCGGCCGGTGGCGGAGGCGTGCCCGGCGCCGACGATCTCACCGGTCTCGATCTCCAGGTTCGGCACCGAGTCGACCCGCGCGCCGTCCGTGAGGACCAGGTTGCGGTTCATCTCGTAGGTGTCGGTGCCCTCGGCCTTGGCCTCGATGAGGACGTCACCGATCCACACCGCGTGCGCGTCGTCGCCCTGGAGCGCGCCCTTGTAGGCGACGTTGGACTTGCAGTGCGGGGTGTTGTGGTCGACCAGCAGGCGGTGCTCCTGGTGCTGCCCGGCGTCGGTGAAGTACAGGCCGTACAGCTCGGCCTCGCCGCCGGTGCCGGCGTAGGCGACGCGCGGGTGCAGCCGTACGACGTCGCCGCCGAAGGTGACGACCACGGACTTGAAGCTGGCGTCCCGGCCGACCAGGGCGTTGTGCTGGGCCACGTGGACGGCCTTGTCGTCCCAGTCCTGGACGGAGACGACGGTGAGCTTGGCGCCGTCGCCGAGGACGTACTCGACGTTGGCGGCGGTGACCACGTCACCGGTGTGGTCGATGACGACGACGGCCTCGGCGAAGGCGCCCAGCTCGACGACCTGGTGGCCGTAGGCGACCCCGCCCTGGCCGTGCACGCTCATCCGGATCGGCTCGGTGAGCACCGTCTCCTTGGGGACGGTGACCACGCCGGCCTGCTCGAAGGCGGAGTACGCCTGGGCGGCGACCCGGTCCACCGGGGTGCCGGCCCGGCCGAGCCGGGGGTCGTCGCGGCCGACCAGCTCGACGGTGACGCCCTCGGGGGCCTCCACCGTGACCTTCAGGCTGTCGCCGGTGGCGACCGCCGTGCCGTCGTGCAGCCCGCGCAGGCGCTCCAGCGGGGTGAACCGCCACTCCTCCTCGCGGCCGTGCGGGACCGGGAAGTCCGCGACGTCGAAGGAGGGGGGCGCGCTCATGCGCGTGGCGACGGTCGACTCGGCGGCCACCGCGATGGCGCCGGCGGTGGTGGAGCCCACCGGGGTGTTCTGAGCCTCAGCCATGGCTGTCGGTCTGCTCGCTTTCTTACGTGAGGGGCGTGACGGTGACGGCGGTCGCTTAGCCGACCGCGCCTTCCATCTGGAGCTCGATCAGCCGGTTGAGTTCGAGGGCGTACTCCATGGGCAGTTCCTTGGCGATCGGCTCGACGAAGCCGCGCACGATCATCGCCATCGCCTCGAACTCGGAGAGACCGCGGCTCATCAGGTAGAAGAGCTGGTCCTCGGAGACCTTGGAGACGGTCGCCTCGTGGCCCATGGACACGTCGTCCTCGCGGACGTCCACGTAGGGGTACGTGTCGGAACGGGAGATCGTGTCGACGAGCAGCGCGTCGCACAGCACGTTCGACTTGGATCCGGCGGCGCCCTCGCCGATCTCGACGAGACCGCGGTAGGACGTACGGCCGCCACCACGCGCCACGGACTTCGACACGATGTTGGACGACGTGTTCGGCGCCATGTGGACCATCTTGGAACCGGCGTCCTGGTGCTGGCCCTCGCCCGCGAAGGCGATGGAGAGGGTCTCGCCCTTGGCGTGCTCGCCCATCAGGTAGACGGCCGGGTACTTCATCGTCACCTTGGAGCCGATGTTGCCGTCGATCCACTCCATGGTGGCGCCCTCGTAGGCGACGGCGCGCTTGGTGACCAGGTTGTAGACGTTGTTCGACCAGTTCTGGATGGTCGTGTAGCGGCAGCGGGCGTTCTTCTTGACGATGATCTCGACGACCGCGGAGTGCAGCGAGTCCGACTTGTAGATCGGGGCCGTACAACCCTCGACGTAGTGCACGTAGGCACCCTCGTCGACGATGATCAGGGTCCGCTCGAACTGGCCCATGTTCTCCGTGTTGATACGGAAGTAGGCCTGGAGCGGGATCTCCACGTGGACGCCCGGCGGGACGTAGATGAAGGAGCCGCCCGACCACACGGCGGTGTTCAGCGAGGCGAACTTGTTGTCACCGACCGGGATGACCGTGCCGAAGTACTCCTTGAAGAGGTCCGGGTGCTCCTTCAGCGCGGTGTCGGTGTCCAGGAAGATGACGCCCTGCTCCTCCAGGTCCTCGCGGATCTGGTGGTAGACGACCTCCGACTCGTACTGGGCGGCGACACCGGCGACCAGGCGCTGCTTCTCCGCCTCCGGGATGCCCAGCTTGTCGTAGGTGTTCTTGATGTCCTCGGGCAGGTCCTCCCAGGACTCCGCCTGCTTCTCCGTGGAGCGCACGAAGTACTTGATGTTGTCGAAGTCGATGCCGGAGAGGTCCGAGCCCCAGTTCGGCATGGGCTTCTTCTCGAAGAGGCGCAGGCCCTTGAGGCGGAGCTTGGTCATCCACTCCGGCTCGGACTTCTTCGCCGAGATGTCCCGGACCACGTCCTCGTTGAGACCACGCTTCGCGGAGGCGCCGGCCTCGTCGGAGTCGGCCCAGCCGTATTCGTACTTGCCCAGGCCCTCGAGCTCAGGGTGGGCAGTCTCCGTGGGGAGAGTCATGCGGGGTTCCTCCCGGCCGTGCTAGCAGATGCGTCAGTGGAAATCTTGGGGATGAACGTCGTGCAGACGCCGTCGCCGTGCGCGATGGTCGCCAGTCGCTGGACGTGCGTTCCGAGCAGCTCGGCGAAGATCTCCGTCTCCGCCTCGCACAGCTGGGGGAACTGCTCCGCGACATGGGCGACCGGGCAGTGGTGCTGGCACAGCTGTTCGCCGACCGGTGCGGTGCGCGCCGTTGCAGCGTACCCGTCCAGACTCAGGGCCTTGGCCAGCGCTTCCGTGCGCTCGTCGGGGCTCACGCTCTCGATCGCCTTGCGGTAGGCGCTCGCCTGGGCCGTGATCCGGGCCCGCGCGAAGGCGGCGACCGCCTCCTGGCCACCCCCCTGCTCGGCGATCCAGCGCAGCGCGTCGGCGGCGAGTTTGTCGTACGACTGGTCGAAGGCGTCCCGGCCGCAGTCGGTGAGCGCGAAGACCTTGGCGGGCCGGCCACGCGTCCGCGCGCCGTACACCCGCTGCTCGCGCGCCTCCACGACGTCGTCGGCGACCAGGGCGTCCAGATGCCGGCGTACGGCGGCGGGGGTCAGGCCCAGGCGGCCGGCCAGCTCGGTGACGGTCGACGGGCCGTGGTCCAGGATCGACCGCGCGACCCGGTTGCGCGTCGAGCGCTCACCGGTCGCTAGCTCCTCCTGCTGGGTCCCCATGGGGGTCTCCCGAGCCTCGCCGACGTTTTTCACAACGCCATTGTTGCGTAATTCCTCAGAGCCAGGCAAGCGGCGTCCGAGCGAACGGACGGTGCCCTGCATCACTTAGGCATGCCTAACCTGCCACCTGCCCTGACCTGCGGAAACGATCTTTGATCGATCATCCGTCGACTAATGGGGTGGCGTTCCACCGCCCCCTCGGGAACACTCGCGAACCATGCCCACACCGCCCCCGACCGGCCCTCTTGTCACCCGGGACACCCTCGCGCAGCAGCTTGGCCTGCTGGGTGTCGAGCCCGGCGAGACCCTCCTCGCACACACCTCGCTCAGCTCCCTCGGATGGGTGAACGGCGGAGCCGTGGCGGTCGTCCAGGCACTCCTCGACGCCCTCGGTTCGGACGGCACCCTGGTGGTCCCCACCCAGACGGGCGACCTCTCGGACCCCGCGGTGTGGGGAAATCCGCCGGTGCCCGAGGAGTGGTGGGAGACGATCCGGGCCACCATGCCGCCGTACGACCCCCGGACCACCCCGGCGCGCGGGGTGGGCGTGATCCCCGAGACCGTGCGGAACTGGCCCGGCGCGCTGCGCAGCGCCCACCCTCAGACCTCCTTCGCGGCCGTCGGCCCCCGCGCGGCGGAGATCCTGGACGGCCACGCCCCCGACTGCCGGCTCGGCGAGCAGAGCCCGCTGGCCCGCCTTGAGAAGCTGCACGCGCGCGTGCTCATGCTCGGCACCGGCTACGCCACCTGCACCAGCTTCCATCTCGCCGAGTACCGGATCCCCTCCCCGCGCGTCCGGGTCGGCCGCCCCGCCCCCGGCGGCGGCTGGGAGGAGGTCACCGAGGTGTCGATCACCTCCGACCGCTTCGACGAACTCGGCTACGACTTCGAACGCGACCGCCCGGTGGTCGTCCGCGGCCGGGTCGGGGCGGCCGAGGCCCGGCTCTTCCCGGTGGCGGAAGCCGTGGCCTACGCCGAACGCTGGCTGGCCGTGCACCGACCCCGTGAGGAGGAGATCCGGCCACCCGGCCGTCCGGGTGACGGCAGGCGTCCTTAGACTCTGTCTCCATGCGAAGTGAGCCGGTGGTCCAGGTGCGGGACCTGGTGAAGCGGTACGGCACCAAGACCGCCGTGAACGGACTCGATCTGACCGCCGAGGCGGGCGTCACCGCCGTACTCGGCCCCAACGGGGCGGGCAAGACGACCACGATCGAGACCTGCGAGGGGTACCGGAGGCCGGATTCCGGCACGGTACGCGTCCTGGGTCTCGATCCCGTACGGCAGTCCGCCGAGCTGCGCCCCAGAGTCGGCGTGATGCTCCAGTCCGGGGGCGTCTACTCGGGCGCCCGCGCCGACGAAATGCTGCGGCACGTGGCGAAGCTGCACGCGCATCCGCTGGACGTGGACGCGCTGATGGAGCGGTTGGGCCTCGGCGGCTGCGGCCGGACGTCGTACCGCCGGCTGTCCGGCGGCCAGCAGCAGCGCCTCGCGCTCGCCATGGCCGTGGTCGGACGCCCGGAACTGGTCTTCCTCGACGAGCCGACGGCCGGCCTCGACCCGCAGGCCCGCCACGCCACCTGGGACCTCGTCCGGGACCTGCGCACCGACGGGGTCTCGGTCATCCTCACCACCCATTACATGGAGGAGGCCGAGCAGCTCGCCGACGACGTCGCCATCATCGACGCCGGCCGGGTGATCGCCAGGGGCACCCCCGAGGAACTGTGCAAGGGCGGCGCCGAGAACACCCTGCGGTTCACCGGCCGCCCCGGCCTCGACGTCGGCTCACTCCTCAAGGCACTGCCGGCCGACTCCACGGCCGCCGAGCTGACCCCGGGCTCCTACCGGGTGGTCGGCAAGGTCAACCCGCAGCTGCTGGCCACGGTGACCTCGTGGTGCGCCCAGCACGGCGTGATGCCCGACCGCATCTCGGTCGAACGCCACACGCTGGAGGACGTCTTCCTGGAGCTCACGGGCAAGGAGCTGCGCTCATGACCACCACGACCGATACCGGCACCGGCACCTTCACCCCCCGGCCGGGTGCCGCCCCGCTCCCCCGCATGATCGCGGCGCAGGCGGCGCTGGAGACGAGAATGCTGCTCCGCAACGGCGAGCAGCTCCTGCTGACGGTGGTGATCCCCACACTCCTCCTCGTGCTCTTCAGCTCGGTGGACGTCGTCGACACGGGATCCGGCAAGGCGGTCGACTTCCTGACCCCTGGCATCCTCGCCCTCGCCGTCATGTCCACGGCCTTCACCGGCCAGGCCATCGCGACCGGCTTCGAGCGGCGCTACGGGGTCCTGAAGCGCCTCGCCTCCTCCCCGCTGCCCCGCTGGGCCCTGATGACCGCCAAGACCGCGTCGGTCCTGGTCACCGAGATCCTCCAGGTGATCCTCCTGACGGCGATCGCCTTCGCCCTCGGCTGGTCCCCGCACGGCAACCCGCTCGCCGTCCTGCTCCTCCTGGTCCTCGGCACGGCCGCCTTCTCCGGCCTCGGCCTGCTGATGGCGGGCACGTTGAAGGCGGAGGCGACCCTGGCGGCCGCCAACCTCGTCTTCCTGCTGCTGCTCGTGGGCGGCGGCGTCATCGTCCCCCTGGACAAGTTCGGCGGCGCCCAGTCCGTCCTCGGCCTCCTGCCGATCTCCGCGCTGTCGGACGGCCTGCGGGACGTGCTGCAGCACGGGGCGGGCACGCCCTGGAGGGACCTGGGGATCCTCGCCGTCTGGGCAGTGGTGGGGCTGGGGGCGGCGGGGAGGTTCTTCCGCTGGGAGTGAGGGGGAATGACGCGGTCCGGTCTTGCGGGGTGCGACGGGTGACGCCCTCGTGTCTCCCGCGCGAATGAGAGGCACACGCAGCGGGAAGACCCCCACCCGTGTTCGATTCCGCGGACTCACCGGCACCAAGATCACTGCAGCCGCTGCTGCACGACGTCGTCATCTGTGTCGACGCCCCGGCCTTCGCCGCCTCACCGCGCGACGGACAATTGCGCGGCGCACACGTCCAGGGCTTCTACGACCATGACCGGCGTCTGTTGCACACGCTGTGCCTGCTCCTCAACGACCGGGAGCCCGAGCCCATCGGTGTCCAGTCGCTCAGCCCGCATCAGGTGCGGTTCACCGCGGTCCTTCGCGACCCGGGAGACCGTACGGACGATCCGACGATGATCGTCGAGCGGGTGCGCACCGCGGGCATGGGCGAGACTATCTCGCTGCGCAACGTCGGCACCCGCGAGCGCCGGCTGCGGGTGGAACTGGCCGCGGCCACCGACCTGGCCGACATCGCCGACGTGAAGCGGGGCCTCCGCCGGGCGCCCGTGCCGTGTACCGGGTCGCGCGGCGGGGTGGGACTGGAATGGCGCTCCGCCTCCGGGCACGCGGAACTCCGTACCACCCCGTCCGTGACCGGCCCCGCGGTCGCCGACGGCCCCGAGGGCGGCACCCTCACCTGGTCGCCGGTGGTCCTGAGACCGGGCGACTCGTGGCAGGTCACGGTCACCGTCGCGGGCCGTGCGGTTCCCGAGCCGCCGGGACACCCGATACGCCCGGGTGACCCCACCCCGTGGAGCGAGCCGTTTGTCGAGACCGACGACCGGCGGCTACGGGATCTGGTCTCCTGGGGCCTGCGAGACCTCGACGCGCTGCGGCTCGCGGACCCGCTGGGCGGTACCGACGGCGGCGCCGAGGACCAGTTCATCGCGGCGGGCTGCCCCTGGTACCTCACCCTGTTCGGCCGGGACTCGCTCTGGTCGGCACGGATGCTGCTGCCGCTCGGCACCGACCTGGCCCGTGGCACCCTGTGGGCACTGGCCCGCCGTCAGGGCAAGGAGCACGACGTCTTCCGGGAGGAGGCACCCGGACGCATCCTCCACGAACTGCGCCCCGCCACGGCCCTGCACGGCAACGGCATGCTGCTCCCCTCCCACTACTACGGCTCGGTCGACGCCACCCCGCTGTTCGTGACACTGCTGGTGGAGGCCTGGCACTGGGGGCTGCCGGACGCCGAGGTCGACGCGCTGCTGCCGTATGCGGAACGTGCCATGCGCTGGGTCCTGGAACGCACCGGCGAGGACACCGACGGCCTGCTCCGATACAACCCACCCCGCCCCAATGGGCTGCGTCATCAGTCGTGGAAGGACAGCGAGGACGCGGTACGGGACGCCGAGGGCCGCCACATAGAGCCGCCGTTGGCGCTCTGCGAGGTGCAGGGGTACGCGTACGAAGCGGCGAACGGCCTGGCCGAACTACTCCAGCACCGCAACCGGCCCGACGAGGCCCAACAGCTCCTGAACTGGGCCACCGCCCTGAAGAAGCGTTTCGCCGACCTGTTCTGGCTGCCGTCCGCCGACGGGCCGGCCACCCGCTACGTCGCCATCGCGGTGGGCCACGGCCCCACCCCCGTCAGCGGTCCCGCCTCGAACATGGGACAGCTGCTGTCGACGGGAATCCTGGACGAGGACGGCTGCCGTGACGTCGCCGCCTGGCTGGCCCACCCTCAGTTCAACTCCGGGTGGGGCCTACGCAGCCGGTCGGCCGCCGTGCCCGGCTTCAATCCTCTCAGTTATCACGGCGGTTCGGTGTGGACGCACGACACGGCGATCGCGGTGGGTGGGCTGTGCGCAACGGGACACCACCGGGAGGCACAGGCCCTGCTGCACGGACTGCTCGACGCCGCGACCCACTTCGGGTACCGGATGCCGGAGCTGTACGCGGGCGACGCCCGCAGCAACGGCTCCCCCGCGCCGCTGGCCTACCCTGCGGCCTGTCGTCCGTCGGGCTGGTCGGCGGCATCGGGAGTGGCGGTCCTGGCCGCGCTGCTGGGGCTGCGGCCCGATGCCGCCCGCAGGACTCTGGCGACGAGACCCGCGATGCGCGTGCCGATCAAGGTACGTGGTCTGGTGCTTGACGGCCGACCGCTCTCGGTCGAGGTCACGGAAGACGGCGACTGTGCGGTCACCGAATTGCCCGAGGAGTGGCGGTACATGGGGAGCTGAGGAACGTCGCTCAGTACGAGTCGGTACTCGGTGAGCGGACACCACGCCGGGACCGAGTGATCCGGCTCTCCCTGGGCAGAGACGCACCATGGCAAATGTCTCCTGGCCCGCATTCCAACGTCTGTTCGCATGCGATCGTGCTGGCATCCGAGTAGCCCTGGACTGGGAGCGGTTGGCGGCTCTTCACCGTCAGGGACTCGTCACGATCGTGCACGAAGACGCCACGCTGGACAGGCTGCCACCGACGCACGAGTACTACACCCCCTGGTATGCCGACGGGACAGGGCGGCCCACCGACTACCGCGCCCCTGACGCACATCCGCTACGCGCCGCCGACCTCGCACACAACGGCCGGGCTCTGTCCCCTGCACAGCACGGGCAGGTGACGCACTTTGAGCGTGTACTACCTCGATCTGGTTGCAGGCTCTTACTCCCCGTCATCGACCTCGGCGGCGACCGTCGGCTGGTGCTGGACGGCAACCACCGGCTCGTCGCCCTGTTACGCCATGTGGCCGTAGGCGGCTCGTTCCGGATCGCGGAGTACCGGATCGTGGCACCCCTGGATCCCCACCTCCTTCCTGATCTTGGCCATTGGATGGCAAACTGAGCCGATCCGGAGCAAGTCGCTTGCGACTCAGGGATGTTGGGGGAAGGTGTGGGGGATCCCACCATGGCATCGGCCACCTTACGCACCAGACTGTGGGGACGTTACGGGGCGTGGTTGATCGGGGCGTTCACCGCGTTGGGTAGTTATGCCCCGGCCGTCGCGGCAATCCCGGGCACCGGCTGGTGGCGATACCCTGCCGCTGGCGCCGGGGCCGTAGCGGCGGCCAGTGTCGTGATCACTGCCTGGCCACGCCCTAGTCCTGCGCCACCCGACCCGCCCCCCGTTCTCCCACCGCCCCGGGCGCGAGTGGCAGTCCGCTACACACCTGGAGACGCCACCTGGGCAAAGTGGCTGGCCGACCTCCTTAAACGCACTGGCCGCATATCGGTGGACGAACCATGGCAACAACCACAGACTGCCTCACGAGAAGCGGCTCTCACCGTGGTGATCGTGTCGGCGGCCACGGCTTGCTGGCCCAGCACGGCGATACCGGACCGGCCTTATCTCTACCTGCGTGTCGAAGAATGCCCACCCCCGGACGGCCCCGCGGGCTTGGTCGTGGACCTCGCCCTGCTGTCCGCGGAGACCGCCAGCGAACGCGTGCTGGAACTGATTGACGCCGAGGTGCCGCGCTCGGCGGTGTCGGCTACGGACACGGATCCCGTCCCCTACCCGAGGCTGGACTCTGCCGTGTCCAATATTCCGCCTCGCAATACCCTGTTCACCGACCGCTCCGAGGATTTGGCCCGCGTCGCCAGAGTATTCCTAGGCCCTCAGCAGAACGACGCATTGCGCTCGTGCGCGGTTGTCGGAGTCGGCGGTGTGGGCAAAACCCAGCTCGCGATCGAGTACGCTCACCGATTCGCCTCGCACTACAACGTCATCTGGTGGATCAAGGCGGAGTCTCCTGTGTCCGTCCTGGACGACCTCACTCACCTCGCCCAGCGGCTCGAGATTCCCCCTGACGCGGACAGCAATGTGGTCCTCGGAACTCTTTGGAGAGAGCTCGGTGCCCGTCACCGCTGGCTCCTGGTGTTCGACAACGCTCTCGACAGTGCAACCGTGGCCGCACACTTGCCACCGTTGACCAACGGGGATGTACTGGTCACGTCGTACGTGCGCAGTTGGCACGGCCGCGTCACACAAGTGGAACCGCTGGACGTCTTCCGGGAGGAATACTCCGTGGAATTCCTGCGCAGACGCAGCCACGACCTGGGGACAGAGCCGGCCACCGCCGCCGCCGTGGCATCTGCCCTGGGGCACCTGCCGCTGGTGTTGGAACAGGCTGCCGCCTACGCCGAGGAGACCGGTACGACACTTGCCCAGTTCGAACGGGTCCTGCACCAACAGCCAGCCTCACCGCCCGTCCTCTCCCAGGCAACCTGGTATCAGCCCGTCATGACCACAACGTGGCGCATGTCCCTGCAACAGGCCTGCGCGGAGGAGCCCCGGTCTCGCGAACTGGTCCTGCTTCTGGCCTTCTTCACCTCCGACCGCCTCCCGCGCGCGATCTTGGCGGACCACGCGTCCGTCCTGCCACCCCCGTTACGGGACCACCTGACATCCGAGTTGGGTGTCAACGCACTGCTTCGGCCACTGCTGTCCTTCTCTCTGGTGCGGGCCGAGGCCGACGGCACACTGGGAGTCTCCCGGCAGGTCCAGGACTTTCTGCGTTCCACGCTGCAGGCCAACGAGCACAGGTGGTACGCGGATGCGGCGTCGCTCCTTCTGGAGTCGGCCTTTCCAGCCGATCCGGTCAGCTCCCTGAATTGGCGGACGTGCGCCACACTTCTTCCGCATGTGTTGTCAGTGGTGCAGCACGGCGGGGCAAACGGCACCACCGAACCGCTGGCCTGGGGCCGGCTGCTATGTCGTGCGGGCACCTATCTTCACCACCGTGGAGACTATCTGCGCGCCAGGGACCTGCTTGAGCAGTCCCTGGGGATCTGGGAGGCCGCCGCACAGGATGACCAGCGCCCAGAATTGGTTGAGACCCTGACCGCGCTCGGTCGGGTGCAGTACCACTTGGCTGCACTCGACGACGCGCGCCGAACCGCGGAGCGAGCTGTGCGCCTCGGCAAAGATCTGTACGGCGAGAACGATCCCAGGATCGTGTCACAGCTGCTGCATCTCAGCCGGATCCAGCGCGAGCAATGGCAGCTGGGCGCAGCAGAAGAGACGGCGACCGCTGCACTGGACGTGTGCACAGCCGCATACGGGGTGAACCATGCCGCTCGCGCGGACTGCCTAATGGTCCTGGGAGACGTGCACTGGCGCAGCGGCGCCCTTGGCGCGGCATGGGACTGCTATCACAGGGCCCTGACACTGCGCGAGCAAGTGGACGGTTCTCGCCCCGGTGACCTGGCCACGAGCCTCAAGCATCTGGCGATCATAGCCTTGGAACGTGACGCCCCCGAGGAGGCCCTGGAAGACCTGGACCGGGCACGGGCGCTGCTCATCTCCGTAAACGAGGAGGACCATCCCGATGTCGCCGATGTGGACAACCATCGAGGCGAGGCACTGCGCAGGATCGCCCGTACCCATGCGGCCAAGGAAGCTCTGGAGCACGCCCTGAGGGTGCGCAGCCGCCTCGGTGACCACCCCGACGTAGTCGGCACGCTTATCAACCTGGGGCGGCTCGACCGTGACACCGATGACCTCGAACAGTCGGCTGAACGCCTGGAAAAGGCACGCCGGATGGCGGCCGCCGTGATGGGCCCGGATCATCCCTATGTGGCAGACGCGGAGCGTGAATTGGCCGAGACGCTGTTCGCCCAAGGCGACAGGGACCGGGCGGTTGCCATTCAGAGCGTGGCCGTAAACCGCTACGAAGCGGCGTACGGCCACGATCACACCTTGGCCAGGCAGGCCAGGAGCCGTCTGAACGCGATGCGTGGGAGCGCTTCAAATAACAACGGCCCCGAGAGCTAACAGATCGTCCATGCCACGGGGTGCACGTCTACTTGTACGGGGCGCTTATGCGAATACTGCGCGAGAACCACCTGTCCAAGACCGCTCTCAGCTCTGTCACAGGCGCGTTGGCAATCTTTCTGTCCGTGGTCGCCCAGGAAACCCATGGCACAGAGTTGATGTGGCTGGCCTCAAGCGCCGGAGTACTCGGGGGCGTCTCCGCGATCTCCGGCTATTTCATCGTCCACCTCCGCTCTCCGCATTCCACCGACGCAGCCGAGGCCCAGGGCTCGTTGTACGTACCTCCGCCCAACCTTCCCGATCCCTCGAGGTACTTCACCGGACGCATACAGGAACTCCGCGACATCGCAAAGGCGTTACGGCCAGGCCGCCGCAACGGTGGCGTCAGGATCGCCGTCGTCCACGGGCTGGCCGGTGCCGGCAAGTCCCAGTTGGCCGCCGCCTACGCCGAGGAGCGGCTCAGGCACCACCGTTCCCTGGTGTGGTGGCTGTCGGCATCCAGTTACGAGCGGCTCAGAAGCGACCTGCTGGAGCTGGCGGCCTGCCTCGGCATTCCGGAGCACGACTCCAAGAACGTCATGCTCAACCGGCTCTGGGGAAAGCTCCGTGATTCTCCCGGCTGGTTGCTCGTGTACGACGACGTGCGACGGGGCAGCATCGGACCGCTGAACGAGGAGAGCGAGGACTCACGTCAGTCCCTGCTGCCGCGGGCCGGGCACGGCGAGGTCCTGATCACCACTCAACAGCGGGAGGGCTGGGACGGGCACCGCGCCGTCTCCGCCCTGATCGAGCTGTCCGATCTCGGAGTCGCGGACGGTCTCTCCTTCCTCAGGGTCCGCGTCGACGACGAGAGCAGCGACGGACAGCTCGAAAAGCTGGGTGCGCAACTGGACTGGTGGCCTCTCGCACTGGAACAGGCAGGTGCGTACATCGCCGGGACGGAGATCTCCGTCCCGGAATATCTGCGTCGGCTGCCCGACCTGCCCAAAGGCCGCAATGTCGTCGCCGTCACCTTGCGGCTCGCCTTCGAACGGGTGACGGCCGCCGACCCGGTTGCCGAGGACCTCATGCGCCTCTGTTCCTTCCTGGCCTCCGAGGACGTGCGCAAGGACATGCTGCTGGGCAACCGAGCGGTGATCCCCTCTCCGCTGCGGGACGTCATGGAGGACCCCGCCGCGTTCAACCACGTGGTACGTCGGCTATCCGACTACTCGCTGCTGCGCCGCACCGGGGACAGCAGGCTCAACACCGTCACCTACGCCATGCACCCCCAGGTTCAGTTCCACGTCCGCCAGGACATGGACGAGGAGTCGCGACTGCTGTGGTCACAGGCCGCCGTCCAACTCCTCGAAGCGGCGTTCCCGAAACGACCGTGGCAGCTGGACCAGCGCATCATGTGCGAGGGGCTGATGCCCCGCGTCGTGGCGGTGACCGCCGAGCTGGCCTGGGCCGCCGACGCCGGGGACCACGGGCTCGGCACTGCCCGCGCCCCCCAGGCACTGGTCCGTCTCCTGCACCGGGTCGGCCAGTACCAGGAACACCGCTACGACTGGAACCGCGCCCTGGACTATTTCAAGCAGGAGGCGGTCCTCCGCGGTCTGCACACCGACGACTATCTGGGGCGTACGACGGCTCGGCTGTCCGTGGCCAACCAGCGCTATCGGCGCGCACAGCTCGCCAAGGCGGAGCAGGAGTGCCGTGCGGCGTTGGACGAGTCTGAGAGCCACGAGGGCGTCCCAGGGTTGCTGCCGCTCCGGGCCAAATGTCAGCGGCTGCTCGGCGGGATCCTGCGGGAACGCACCAAGTTCACCGAGGCTCTCGAAGCGATGGAACTCGCCATCTCGATGTACGAGAGCCCGGAAGCCCGCTGGGAGGACCTCGACCGGGCCGTCGCCGAGCAAGAACTCGGCCTGATCCATCGCAACGCCGGGCAGCTGGGGCAGGCGCTGGAACGCTACCAGGGCGCCGAGGACCGGATGCCCAGCCAGGGCAGCGAGGAGCCCCGCGACCATCTGGTCTTCCGGGCGATGCTGCAGCGCGACCGGGCCATCGTCGCCCAGGACCGGGGCGACCTGGCGACCGCCGAGCGCGAGCTGCGTGCCGCCCTCGTGGTCTTCGACGGCTACCGCGGTACCGACGACTTCGAGACCTCGCAGGTCTGCAAGTTCCTGGCGGACGTCCTGCGGCGCCGCGCCGAGGAGGCGCGGGCCCGCGCGCGGGAGACCCACCGTCCGATGCGACGCGTCCGGATGATGCGCGAGGCACGCCAGCGGCTCGACGAGGCCGACGCGCTCCTCGGACCGGTGGTGGCCCTGCATTTAAAACGCCGCGAGAGCGAGGAACACAAGTACGCGGCCTGCCTCAACAAGCTGGGGTCTCTGCGACTGGCCCAGGGCCGCCACCAGGAGGCTCTGGACGCCCTGCTGGAGGCGGAGTCCATCTACCGCGGGTCCTACGACGCCGAACATCCCTACCGCGCCAAGACCCTCTCCCGCCTCGGCGCCGTCCTGATCGCCACCGGCGGCACGGCCGTCCTCTCCACGGGCGAGGAAGTGAACGCCGAGCAGACGCTGCTGCTCGCCGAAGAAATCTTCCGTACCCGTCTCGGCGACAGCCATCCCTCGCTCGTCGCGGTGTACGAACGCCTTGCACAGTGCACCAGGGACGCGACCGCGAAGGCGGAGCTCCGTGGCCGAGCCCTCCGGATCAAGGCGCTGTACAGCGAGCCGCTGCCCGAGCCGCACCCGTCGATCACTCCCGACGCGGCACCCTCGTGAACGCATGCACAAGCAGCCCCCTACCATGGTGCCCGTGCCAAAGCTGACCCCCACCGACCTCGTAGCGGCGCTGCGCAACCCGCTCGCCTTCATCGCCGATCACTGGACGCCGGAGCCCCGGACCGTCCGGCGGGCGGCTCTCGCCGCGCTCGTGATGTCGGTGGTCATCGTGGTCACCGGCGGTGCGGTGCGGCTCACCGGCTCCGGGCTCGGCTGCCCGACGTGGCCCGAGTGCACCGCCGGCTCGCTGACCCCGACCGACGCGCTGAGCTACCACAGCGCCATCGAGTTCACCAACCGCATGCTGACCTACGTGCTGTGCGCGGCGGTCGGCTGGGCGATCATCGCGGCGCGGTCCCAGAAGCCGTTCCGGCGCGGCCTGACCCGGCTGGGCTGGGCGCAGTTCTGGCTCGTGATGAGCAACGCGATCCTGGGCGGCATCGTGGTGCTGGTCGGCCTCAACCCGTACACCGTCGCCGCGCACTTCCTGCTGGCGACGGCCCTCATCACGGTCGCCGCCCTGATGTGGCAGCGCACCCGCGAGGGCGACGGCGAGCCGCGTCAGCTGGTCGGAAAGGCCGTGCAGCAGCTGGTGTGGGCCCTGGTGGCCGTGTCGCTGCTGCTCATCGCCGCGGGCACGGTGGTGACCGGCGCGGGACCGCACCCGGGCGACTCCGGCGACGTCGAGCGCATCGACGTCAGCTGGTCGGGCGTCGCCGAGTTGCACGCGGTGTTCGCCTGGATCGTGGTGTCGCTGACCTTCGCCCTGTGGTTCTTCCTCAAGGGCGTCGGCGCGCCCCAGGGGCCGCGGGACCGCGTCCGCGACCTGTTCCTGATCCTGCTCGGTCAGGGCGTGATCGGGTACGTCCAGTACTTCACGCACCTGCCCACGGTCCTGGTCGGCCTGCACATGTTCGGCTCCTGCCTGGTGTGGATCGGCGTGCTGCGGGTCCTGTTCTCGCTGCGGGAACGCGCCGAGGTCACGGCCGACGTGCCCGCTCAGTCGTACGACGCCGTGAGCGCGTCGATCGCCGGGCCCAAGTAGTCCCGGGTCAGCCGGGCCCGGCGCGCCGTCCACTCCTTGGTGGGCGCGGCGGCGTGAGCGTCGTAGCGGCGGCTTCGGATGTCCTCGACGACCTCGGCGGGGGCGCCGAGACCGGGCAGCAGGTCCAGTGCCTCGCGTTTGGAGATCAGGCGGCCCTCGCGGGCGGTGACGGTGGCCCGGGCGAAGGTGATCAGACCCAGATCGACCCAGACGTCCCGCGTCCACCGCGAGGCCTTGTCGACGGCGGGTCGCCAGTACTCCCGCTGGTCACGGACGACGAAGTCACCGAGTTCCCGGTCCGTCACGGACGGCAGCAGTCCGGCGGGGGCTCGGCCGTGCAGCACCCGTCCGAAGGCGTGCAGCTCACGCCGGGTCACCGGGGTGACCGGCCGTTTGAACAGCCGCTGGTGCGCCCAGGTCCAATGGCGGCGGGCTGGGTCCGCCGCGGTCGACGGGGTCAGATAGGTGCAGTGCAGGACGGCGGCGAGCGGGAGCGCGCGCAGCCGGGCGTGCGCCACGCGGATCCGCCATACGACGGCCGGGGTCACCGGGCCCGGCAGCACCGCGATCAGGTCCAGGTCGCTGCGGCCCTCCTGGTAGTCGTCGCCCGCGGCGAGCGAGCCGTGCGCCCAGACGGCCACGGGATCCAGTGCCGACAGCTCGCGGACGAAGCGGGCCAGCAACGTCTCGGTGTCCATGCGCTCAGTCTGTACAGCTCACTCCAGCCCGTACACCCGTTTCGCGTTCCCCGCCGCGATCAGTCCGGCCACCCGCTGGGCGTCGCCCAGGGACCACGCGTCCTGCGCGACCCAGGTGCCCAGGACCCGGGCGAGGGACTCGCGGAAGAGGCGGGCGCCGACCACGTGCAGCTCGGGCAGGCCGTGGGCGCCGCTGGAGAAGAGGATCTTGCCGAAGGGGGCCAGTTCCAGGATCTCGGCGAGGATCGTCGCGGCGCGGGCGCCGGTGCGGACCAGGGCCGCGCCCGAGTCGGCGTACACGTGCGGGAAGACGCCGGCGAGGTGGGCGGCGTGGCGGTGGTAGGGGTAGCCGTGCAGAAGGACCAGGTCGGTGCCGAGGCCCGCGGTGGCCCGGACGAAGTCGGTGAGCAGGACCGGGTCGGTGCGGTCGATCCGGGCGCCCGGCTCGCCGAGGCCCGCGTGCAGCTGGAGGGGGAGGCCGGAGGCCACGGCGATCCAGAGCAGGTGCCGGAGCAGGACGGGGTCGGTCAGCTCGCCGCCGACCGGGCGGTCCGCAAGCCAGCGGCCGGCCGCGCCTCGCACCTCGCCGGGGCCGGGGGGTTCGGGGGCCAGGGCCAGGCCGTGCCGGAGACCGGCGACGGAGGTGAAGGCGACCGCGTTCGCCGCCGCGCCGTGCACCGACTCGGCGAGGTTGGCGAGGAACGACTCGACGGTGCCGGAGGTGTCGGCGACCTGCTCGGCGAGGAGTTCCAGACGGACGATCTCGCGGGCCTGCGCGTCGCCGGTCGAGGCCATCTCGGCCGGGCCGGTGAGGTCGCCGGGCAGGCCGGTGTCGACGAGGTAGGTGGTGATGCCGCTGCCCCGCAGGAGACGGCGGCCGGTCTCCAGGACGCCGAGTTCGCGGCGCCGGGCCAGGTAGTGGGCCGGTGCGCAGTGGGGTTCCAGGTCCAGGAGCGGGGGGCACCAGCGCCGTACCGCGAAACCGGTCTGGGTGTCGAAGAGGGTGGTGCCTGCGGCCGGGGGGCCTTCGGTGCGGGCGAGCTGGGCCTCGAAGGTGCCGAGGCCGAGCTCCGTACGGAGGACGCCGTGGCAGTACTGGTCCACCAGGGACGGCGTTTCGATCATCCGGGCTCCCCGTGGACGACGGTTGCTTAACCGTCTTAACGGGTGAACGGGATCGAAGTCGCGGGGTGCGGTGGTTCTTCGGGCGCGGGCCGGTGGGGGTTGTTCGCGCCCACGCGGCGGTGCCGCACATCAGAGTCCCGCGCCCCTGACGGGGCCCGGGATCAGCCGCCGATCTGAATGCCGGCCATCCGCTTCCACTCGTAGGGCCCCGTCTGGATCTTCGCCGCGAACTCGCCGTCGAAGGACTCGTGGACCGTGATGCCGGACTTGGCGACGGCCTGCTCGGCGATCTCGTACGTCGGGGCCACCAGGTCGCCCCAGCCGCCGTCCTCGCCGACGAGGACGATGCGGGCGCCGCGTTCGCCGATGTAGGCCACCTGGCCCTCGGCGCCGCCGTGGGCCTTCGCGAAGGAGTCGATCCGCTTGGCGAGGCGCGCCACCTTGCGCTCGGCCTTCTGGTCAACCTGCTGGGTGTCAACCTGCTGCGTGTCTGCCATGGACAGGATGCTACTCACGAGTAGATCCACTGGCGAGGGCAGGGCGATGTGACCTGCGTCAGCGCAGGAAGGGGTCGACCGCCACGGCCACGAAGAGCAGGGAGACATAGGTGATGGACCAGTGGAACAGGCGCATCTCCTTGAGCTTCGCGCCCGTCACCTCCGCCTTCGCGCGGTTCTGCAACCCGTGCGCCTCCCACAGCCACCAGCCGCCCGCCACCAGGGCGACCAGCGTGTAGAACCAGCCGGTGTAGCCGAGGGGGGTGAGGAGCAGGGAGACGCCGACCATCACCCAGCTGTAGACGACGATCTGCTTGGCGACCACCTTGTTGGAGGCGACGACCGGCAGCATCGGCACGCCCACGCGCGCGTAGTCGTCCTTCACCTTCATGGACAGCGGCCAGTAGTGCGGCGGCGTCCAGAAGAACATGACGAGGAAGAGGATGATCGGCGCCCACGACATGGAGTCCGTGACGGCCGACCAGCCGATCAGCACCGGCAGACAGCCGGCGATACCGCCCCAGACGATGTTCTGCGAGGTACGGCGCTTGAGGATCATCGTGTAGACGACGACGTAGAAGAGCAGCGCTCCGAGTGACAGCCAGGCGCTCAGCCAGTTGACGGTGAAACCGAACAGCAGGGTGGAGACGACCGCCAGGGTGATGCCGAAGGCGAGGCACTCGCGCGGGCTGACCATGCCGGTCACCAGCGGACGCTGCGAGGTCCGGTCCATCAGCGCGTCGATGTCCCGGTCGATGTACATGTTCAGCGCGTTGGCGCCGCCCGCCGAGAGGTAGCCGCCGACGCAGGTGAGCAGCACCAGCGTCAGGTCGGGCACACCCTGCTGCGCCAGGAACATCACCGGAACGGTGGTGATGAGCAGCAGCTCGATGATCCGTGGCTTGGTCAGCGCCACGAAAGCTTTGACACGGGCCCCGAACGGCCGGTGGCTCGGGCTCTCGCTCGCACCGAGCACCCCCTCCCCCAGTGCCTTAAGGGCCTGGGAGGTGCCCCCAGGACGGGATTCGACGGCCGTCACGCACACCCCTGACAGAGACTCCCAGCGAGCCCCGCCGTGTGAACTCACGGTAAAGGCTCGCGCGTACCACGCCACTTTAGACGTTGCCCATACCCCGACCTTCGCGGGGGTGGGGTCGTGTTGGCGGGCGTCTCGGGAGAGGGGTGGGGTGGCTCGATTGAGCAGTCAGATGAGCGGTTCCGTATTCATGTGCCGAATGCCTTCTCGGCCAGTCGGGAGGCGGATCCCCGAGAGTCCCGGCAGTCTGGAAACACTCGAAAAAATGCACGTCCTTACGGGGGTAGGCTCGACAACGGCCGGTGGGCACCCAGTGCACCGGCAGCCGGTGCGGGCGTGTGCCCGGGCGACCGGTAACCGAACATGTGGAGAGGAGCCCTGACCCAGGGTGAGCACCAAGCCGACCACCACAGACCTCGACTGGACCGAGTTGGACCAGCGGGCCGTAGACACCGCCCGCGTCCTGGCCGCCGATGCCGTACAGAAGGTCGGCAACGGCCATCCGGGTACGGCGATGAGCCTGGCGCCGGCCGCTTACACCCTCTTCCAGAAGGTGATGCGGCACGACCCGTCCGACCCCGACTGGGTGGGCCGCGACCGCTTCGTGCTGTCCGCCGGTCACTCGTCGCTGACCCTCTACACGCAGCTCTACCTGGCCGGCTTCGGTCTGGAGCTGGCAGACCTCGAAGCCTTCCGCACCTGGGGCTCGAAGACCCCCGGTCACCCGGAGTACGGCCACACCAAGGGTGTGGAGACCACCACGGGTCCGCTGGGCCAGGGTGTCGCCAACGCGGTGGGCATGGCCATGGCCGCCCGCTACGAGCGCGGTCTGTTCGACCCGGACGCGCCGCAGGGCGAGTCGCCGTTCGACCACTACATCTACTGCATCGCCGGTGACGGCTGCCTCCAGGAGGGCATCTCCGCCGAGGCGTCCTCGATGGCCGGCCACCAGAAGCTCGGCAACCTGGTCCTGCTGTGGGACGACAACCACATCTCGATCGAGGGCGACACCGAGACGGCCGTCTCCGAGGACACCGTCAAGCGGTACGAGGCGTACGGCTGGCACGTGCAGCGGATCGCGCCGAAGCCGGACGGCGACCTGGACCCGCACGCCATCTACAACGCGATCGAGGCCGCGAAGAAGGTGACGGACAAGCCGTCCTTCATCGCGATGCGCTCGATCATCGCCTGGCCCGCCCCGAACGCGCAGAACACCGAGGCCGCGCACGGCTCGGCGCTGGGCGACGACGAGGTCGCGGCCACCAAGCGCGTCCTGGGCTTCGACCCGGAGAAGAGCTTCGACGTCGCCGAGGAGGTCATCGCCCACACCCGGAAGGCCGGGGAGCGCGGTGCCGCGGCGAAGGCTGAGTGGGAGAAGTCGTTCCAGCTGTGGCGGGACAACAACGCCGAGCGGGCCGCCGACTTCGACCGCATCGCCGCGGGTGAGCTGCCCAAGGGCTGGGAGGAGAAGATCCCGGTCTTCGAGCCCGGCAAGGCTGTCGCGACCCGTGCGGCCTCCGGCAAGGTGCTCCAGGCGCTCGGCGCGGTGATCCCGGAGCTGTGGGGCGGTTCCGCCGACCTCGCCGGGTCGAACAACACGACCATCGACAAGGACAGCTCGTTCCTGCCGGCGGACAACCCGCTGCCGGGCGCGGACCCCTACGGCCGCACCATCCACTTCGGTATCCGCGAGCACTCCATGGCCGCGGAGATGAACGGCATCACCCTGCACGGCAACACCCGTGTCTACGGGGGGACGTTCCTCGTCTTCTCCGACTACATGCGCAACTCGGTGCGGCTGTCGGCGCTGATGCACCTGCCGGTGACCTACGTGTGGACCCACGACTCCATCGGTCTCGGCGAGGACGGCCCCACCCACCAGCCGGTCGAGCACCTCGCCTCGCTGCGCGCCATCCCCGGTCTGAACGTCGTGCGTCCCGCCGACGCCAACGAGACCGCGATCGCCTGGCGCGAGATCCTCCGGCGCTACACGAAGGTCTTCGGCAAGGGCGCTCCGCACGGCCTGGCGCTGACCCGTCAGGGCGTGCCGGTGTACGAGTCCAACGAGGACACGGTCAAGGGCGGTTACGTCCTGTTCGAGGCGTCGGGCGGGACCCCCGAGGTCATCCTCGTCGCGACCGGCTCCGAGGTGCACGTCGCCGTCGAGGCGCGCGAGCAGCTGGAGGCCGACGGCGTGCCCACGCGCGTCGTGTCCATGCCGTGCGTGGAGTGGTTCGAGGAGCAGGACCAGGGGTACCGGGACAGCGTCCTGCCGCCGTCCGTCAAGGCACGGGTGTCGGTCGAGGCGGGTATCGGTCTCACCTGGCACAAGTACGTCGGGGACGCCGGCCGCATCGTTTCCCTGGAGCACTTCGGTGCTTCCGCCGACGGCAAGGTGCTCTTCCGCGAGTTCGGCTTCACTGCCGAGAACGTGGCCGCCAAGGCCCGGGAATCCATCGCCGCCGCCCAGCGCTGACGCTCATATACGACACGTAGGAGATGTAATTCCATGACAGACGCACTCAAGCGCCTCTCCGAGGAAGGCGTCGCGATCTGGCTGGACGACCTGTCGCGCAAGCGGATCACGTCCGGCAACCTCGCCGAGCTGATCGACCAGCAGCACGTCGTGGGCGTCACCACCAACCCGACGATCTTCCAGAAGGCGATCTCTTCGGGCGACGGCTACGAGCAGCAGGTTTCCGACCTCGCCGCCCGCAAGGTGACCGTCGAAGAGGCCATCCGCATGATCACCACGGCGGACGTCCGCGACGCCGCCGACATCCTGCGCCCGGTGTTCGACGCGACCGACGGCCAGGACGGCCGGGTGTCGATCGAGGTCGACCCGCGCCTCGCGCACAACACCAAGGCGACCGTCGCCGAGGCCAAGCAGCTGGCCTGGCTGGTGGACCGCCCCAACACGCTCATCAAGATCCCGGCCACCGAGGCGGGTCTGCCGGCGATCGCCGAGGTCATCGGCCTCGGCATCAGCGTCAACGTCACGCTGATCTTCTCGCTCGAGCGTTACCGCAAGGTCATGGACGCCTACCTGACCGGCCTGGAGAAGGCCAAGGAACGCGGCCTGGACCTGTCGCTCATCCGTTCGGTGGCGTCGTTCTTCGTGTCCCGCGTGGACACCGAGGTCGACAAGCGCCTGAACGAGGTGGGCACCGACGAGGCCAAGGCGCTGCGCGGCAAGGCCGCCGTCGCCAACGCCCGGCTCGCCTACCAGGCCTACGAGGAGGTCTTCTCCTCCGGCCGCTGGCAGGCGCTGGAGAACGCGGGCGCCCGCAAGCAGCGTCCGCTGTGGGCCTCCACCGGCGTGAAGGACCCGGCCTACAAGGACACCCTGTACGTCGTCGACCTGGTGGCGCCGAACACGGTGAACACCATGCCGGAGGCCACCCTCCTCGCGGTCGAGGACCACGGCGAGATCACCGGCGACACGATCACCGGCACGTACGAGCAGGCCCGCGCCGACCTCGACGCCGTCGAGGCGCTCGGGATCTCGTACGACGACGTGGTCCAGGTTCTGGAGGACGAGGGCGTCGAGAAGTTCGAGGCGTCCTGGAACGACCTGCTCAAGTCGACCCAGGCGGAGCTGGAGCGCCTGGCCCCCTCGGAGGGCTGACATCTTGTCAAGCAGCAACCCGCTGCGTGACCCCGCCGACCGACGGCTCCCGCGTATCGCGGGGCCGTCGGGCCTGGTCATCTTCGGCGTCACGGGCGACCTCTCCCGCAAGAAGCTCATGCCCGCCGTCTACGACCTCGCCAACCGGGGTCTGCTGCCGCCGGGCTTCTCCCTGGTCGGCTTCGCCCGCCGCGAGTGGGCCAACGAGGACTTCGCCGCCGAGGTCCACGACGCCGTCAAGGAACACGCCCGCACCCCGTTCCGCGAGGAGGTCTGGCAGCAGCTCATCCAGGGGATGCGCTTCGTCCAGGGCACCTTCGACGACGACGACGCGTTCGAGCGCCTGCGCTCCACCATCGAGGAGCTGGACAAGGCGCAGGGCACGGGCGGCAACTTCGCCTTCTACCTCTCCGTACCTCCGCGCTCCTTCCCGGTGGTCATCCAGCAGCTGAAGAAGCACGGCCTGGCCGACCAGTCCGGCGGCTCCTGGCGGCGCGCGGTCATCGAGAAGCCCTTCGGCCACGACCTGAAGTCGGCCGAGGAGCTCAACAAGGTCGTGCACGAGGTGTTCGAACCGGACCAGGTGTTCCGGATCGACCACTACCTCGGCAAGGAGACCGTCCAGAACATCCTGGCGCTGCGCTTCGCCAACACCATGTACGAGCCGATCTGGAACCGGTCCTTCGTGGACCACGTGCAGATCACCATGGCCGAGGACATCGGCATCGGCGGCCGCGCGGGCTACTACGACGGCATCGGCTCGGCCCGTGACGTCATCCAGAACCACCTGCTCCAGCTCATGGCCCTCACCGCCATGGAGGAGCCGGCCTCCTTCGACGCGGACGCGCTCGCCGCGGAGAAGGAGAAGGTGCTCGGCGCCGTACGGCTGCCCAAGGACCTCGGCAGGTCGACCGTGCGCGGCCAGTACGCGGCCGGCTGGCAGGGCGGCGAGAAGGTCATCGGCTACCTCGAAGAGGACGGCATCAACCCCAAGTCGAAGACCGACACCTACGCCGCCGTGAAGCTGGGGATCGACAACCGCCGCTGGGCGGGCGTCCCCTTCTACCTGCGCACCGGCAAGCGCCTCGGCCGCCGCGTCACCGAGATCGCGGTGGTCTTCCAGCGGGCGCCGCACTCCCCCTTCGACCAGACGGCCACCGAGGAACTCGGGCAGAACGCGATCGTCATCCGCGTCCAGCCCGACGAGGGCGTCACCGTCCGCTTCGGCTCCAAGGTGCCCGGCACCTCGATGGAGATCCGGGACGTGTCGATGGACTTCGCCTACGGCGAGTCCTTCACCGAGTCCTCGCCGGAGGCGTACGAGCGGCTGATCCTGGACGTGCTGCTCGGCGACTCCAACCTCTTCCCGCGCACGGAGGAGGTCGAGCTGTCCTGGAAGATCCTCGACCCGATCGAGACGTACTGGGACACGCACGGCAGGCCCGCCCAGTACAAGTCCGGCACCTGGGGCCCCGCCGAGGCCGACGAGATGCTGGCACGAGACGGACGGAGCTGGCGCCGCCCATGAAGATAGACCTCACGGACACCACGGCCGGCAAGGTCAACAAGGCGCTGGTGGAGGGTCGCCGGGCCATCGGCACCCCTGCGGTGGGCATGGTGCTCACCCTCGTCATCGTCACCGACGAGGAGAACGCCTACGACGCCCTCAAGGCCGCCGGCGACGCCTCGCACGAGCACCCCTCGCGCACGCTGGTGGTCATCAAGCGCGTCTCCCGCTCCCCCCGCGACCGTACCGCGTCCCGCCTGGACGCCGAGGTCCGGGTGGGCGCGGACGCCGGCTCCGGCGAGACGGTGGTGCTACGGCTGTACGGCGAGGTCGCCGACCACGCCGACTCGGTCGTGCTGCCGCTGCTGCTGCCGGACGCGCCGGTCGTCGTCTGGTGGCCGGTGAACGCCCCGCTCGACCCGGCGAAGGACCCGCTGGGCGCCCTCGCCCAGCGCCGGGTCACCGACACCTACTCCTCCGAGCAGCCGGTACGGGAGCTGTCCGCCCGCGCGGACGCCTACACCCCCGGCGACACGGACCTGTCCTGGACCCGGATCACGCCCTGGCGCTCGATGCTGGCGGCCGCCCTGGACCAGGTGGTCTGCGAGGTCAAGGCCGTCGAGGTGGAGGGCGAGGAGTTCAACCCGAGCTGCGAGCTGCTGGCGATGTGGCTCGCGGACCGGCTGGACGTCCCCGTCAAGCGCTCCCTCTCGGCCGGCCCCGGCCTGACCGCGGTCCGCCTCGCCACCAGCGAGGGCGCGATCGCGCTCGACCGCGCGGACGGCTCCCTGGCCACCCTGTCCATCGACGGTCAGCCGGACCGTGCGGTGGCGCTGAAGCGGCGCGACACGGCCGAGCTGATCGCGGAGGAACTGCGCCGGCTCGACCCGGACGACACCTACGCGTCCGCGCTGCGGTTCGGCGTGGAGCGCCTGAACGCGTCGGCCTCCCCGGCCACGGAACCGGTACCGGAGACCTCGGATCCGGAGGCTTCACCCAAAGGAGAACCGGTCACCCACGCGGCAGCAGCCCCCCAGGCCGCTGCCGAGGTTCCCACGACAGAAGCGGCACCGCAGGAAAGGCCGCCGCTGAAGAAGAGGGCGAAGGCGACATGAGCACTCCCCAGCTGGTCGTGCACCGTGACAAGGAGCTGATGGCGCAGGCCGCCGCGGCCCGTCTGATCACCAAGATCGTGGACGCCCAGGCCTCCCGGGGCGAGGCGTCCGTGGTCCTCACGGGCGGCCGCAACGGCAACGGCCTGCTGACGGCCCTGGCGGCGGCCCCGGCCCGGGACGCCATCGACTGGGGCCGGCTCGACCTCTGGTGGGGCGACGAGCGCTTCCTGCCCGAGGGCGACCCGGAGCGCAACGTCACCCAGGCCCGAGACGCCCTGCTCGACCAGGTCCCGGTGGACCCGAAGCGCGTGCACGCCATGCCCGCGTCGGACGGCCCCTGGGGCGCGGACGTGGACGCGGCGGCCGAGGCCTACGCGGCGGAGCTGGCCCGCGCGGCCGGCCCCGAGAACCACGGCTCGGTGCCCACCTTCGACGTCCTGATGCTGGGCGTCGGCCCGGACACCCACGTGGCCTCGCTGTTCCCGGAGCTCCCCGCGGTCCGCGAGACGGAACGCACGGTGGTCGGCGTCCACGGCGCCCCCAAGCCGCCGCCGACCCGCGTCTCCCTCACCCTCCCCGCCATCCGCTCGGCCCGCGAGGTCTGGCTGCTTGCGGCGGGCGAGGACAAGGCCGAGGCCGTCGCCATCGCCCTCTCCGGCGCGGGCGAGATCCAGGCCCCGGCAGCGGGCGCCCAGGGCCGCCAGCGCACCCTGTGGCTGCTGGACTCGACGGCGGCCTCCCAGCTGCCGCGGTCGCTGTATCCGCCGGCTTCGGCGTGACGAAGTACTGACAGAGAACCCGTACGGCCACCACGGCTGTACGGGTTCTCTCATGACCGGGCCTACCGCCCGCGCAGCTCCCGGTACTTGGCCACCAGCGCCTTCGTCGACGCGTCCAGGCCGGGTACCTCCGCGCCCTCCGTCAGCGCGGGTTCCACGCGCTTGGCGAGGACCTTGCCGAGTTCCACGCCCCACTGGTCGAAGGAGTCGATGTTCCAGACTGCGCCCTGGGTGAACACCTTGTGCTCGTAGAGGGCGACGAGCTGGCCGAGGACCGACGGGGTGAGTTCCTTCGCGAGGATGGTCGTCGTCGGGTGGTTGCCCTTGAAGGTGCGGTGCGGGACCTGCTCCTCGGGGACGCCCTCCGCGCGGACCTCGTCGGCGGTCTTGCCGAAGGCCAGCGCCTGGGTCTGGGCGAAGAAGTTCGCCATCAGCAGGTCGTGCTGTGCCTTGAGTTCACCGCTCAGCTCGGCGACCGGCTCGGCGAAGCCGATGAAGTCCGCCGGGATCAGCTTGGTGCCCTGGTGGATCAACTGGTAGTACGCGTGCTGCCCGTTGGTGCCCGGCGTGCCCCAGACGACCGGGCCGGTCTGCCAGTCGACCTCCTTGCCGTCGCGCGCCACGTACTTGCCGTTGGACTCCATGTCGAGCTGCTGGAGGTAGGCGGTGAACTTGGACAGGTAGTGGGAGTACGGCAGCACCGCGTGCGACTGGGCGTCGTGGAAGTTGCCGTACCAGATGCCCAACAGGCCCAGGAGGAGGGGCACGTTGGACTCGGCGGGGGCGGTGCGGAAGTGCTCGTCGACCAGGTGGAAGCCGCCGAGCATCTCGCGGAAGCGGTCCGGGCCGATGGCGATCATCAGCGAGAGGCCGATCGCCGAGTCGTAGGAGTAGCGGCCGCCGACCCAGTCCCAGAACTCGAACATGTTGGCCGTGTCGATGCCGAAGTCCGAGACCTTCTCGGAGTTCGTGGAGAGGGCCACGAAGTGCTTGGCGACCGCTTCCTGACCAGCCTTCAGCTCGGTGAGGAGCCAGTTGCGGGCGGAGGTGGCGTTGGTGATCGTCTCGATGGTGGTGAACGTCTTGGAGGCGATGATGAAGAGCGTCTCCGCCGCGTCCAGGTCGCGGGTGGCCTCGTGCAGGTCGGCGCCGTCGACGTTGGAGACGAAGCGGACCGTGAGGTCGCGGTCGGTGAAGCTGCGCAGCACCTCGTAGGCCATCGCCGGGCCGAGGTCGGAGCCGCCGATGCCGACGTTGACGACGTTCCTGATGCGCTTGCCGGTGTGGCCGGTCCAGGCGCCGGAGCGGACGCGGTCGGCGAAGTCGCTCATCTTGTCCAGGACCGCGTGCACCTGCGGCACCACGTTCTCGCCGTCGACCTCGATCACCGCGTCACGCGGGGCGCGCAGGGCGGTGTGCAGCACCGCGCGGTTCTCGGTGACGTTGATCTTCTCGCCGCGGAACATGGCGTCCCGCAGCCCGAACACGTCGGTGGCGGCGGCCAGCTCGCGCAGCAGCCGCAGCGTCTCGTCGTTGACCAGGTGCTTCGAGTAGTCGATGTGGAGGTCGCCGACCTGGAGGGTGTAGCCCGCGCCGCGTCCGGGGTCGGCGTCGAACAGGTCCCGCAGATGCGTCTCGGAAAGCTCCTCCCGGTGCTTGGCGAGGGCGGTCCACTCGGGCGTCTGGTTGAGCCTGGTACGGCCGTCTGCGTTCATTCCGACTTCAGCCTTCTTCCTTGCACCTGTCCTGTTGCGTGCCTGTGCCGCTGCCGTTCCAACCTAGTTGATCAGCTCGGGGCACGGCCTGCCGTCGCGCTGTCCCGCGGCGCAACAACAGGTACGTCCGGCTGGCGCACCGGTATCAACGAGGTGACGGCCAGGCCGAAGAGGACGGCGGCCAGCAGCGCGGGCCCGTTCAGGCCGTAGGCTCTCGCGACGGCTCCGCCGAGGAGGGCGCCGACCGGCGCACCGGACGTGGAGGAGGTACGGAAGGCGGCGGCGATCCGGCCGGTCATCCACTCGGGCGCGCGTTGCTGCATCAGCGTGACCTGGTTGACGTTCCACACCATGTTCATCGCGCCGAGCAGCAGCATGCCGACGACGAGGGCGCCGAGGTGCCGGACGGTGGCGATGAGCAGCAGGGAGGACGTCTGGACGGTCCCGGCGACCAGCAGGGCCCGGACCCGGCCGGTGCGGCGGGCGATGCGCTGGGCGAGGAAACCGCCGGTGATGCTGCCGGCCGAGTACGCGGTCATGGCCGCGGCGTATCCGGCGGTACCGGCGTGCAGCCAGCGCGTGACATGCAGCACCAGGGTGGCGATCAGGGCGCCCATGCCGATGTTGCAGAGCAGGGTGGCCACGCAGGTCGCCCGCAGGGCCCGGTCCTGCCACAGGGCGCGCAGCCCCTCGCCGATCTCCGCGCGCAGGGTGCTGCCGGCCGGGCGTGGCGCCCGCTCCGGCGGCCGGGTCCGCAGCGAGGCGACCAGGGCGGCGGCCGCGAGATAGGTGCTCGCGTCGGCCGCGAAGGGCATGAACGCGCCGGCCGTCAGGAGCAGCGGCACGAACGGGGCCCCGAGCAGGCCGCCGGCGAGCTGCTGGCCGGTCATCAGCCGGGCGTTGGCTCCGCCCAGGGCGTGCCGGTCCACCAGGGAGGGCAGCAGGGCCGTGGAGGCGTTGTCGAAGAGCGTCTGCAGGGTGGTGAGCGCGAAGGCGAGCAGGAG
Organism: Streptomyces sp. NPDC001714; assembly: GCF_042892755.1. Lineage (NCBI taxonomy): Bacteria > Bacillati > Actinomycetota > Actinomycetes > Kitasatosporales > Streptomycetaceae > Streptomyces > Streptomyces sp. NPDC001714. The sequence goes on along the minus strand of NZ_JBIAUL010000006.1, from coordinate 366,099 downwards.
CAGGAGGGGGATCGAGGCGTGACCGAGCGCCACGGCGAGGGCGAAGGCGGCGACGAGCACGCCTCGTACCGTGTCCACCGCCCACATCGCGCGCCGCTGGTCCACCCGGTCCGCGACGGCACCGCCGAGCAGGCCGAACAGCAGCCACGGCACATAGCCGCAGGCGGTCACCGAGGCGATGGCGAGCGGGTCGTCGGTCAGGCGCGCGGCCAGCAGAGGCAGCGCGGACGTCCGTAACGCGTCTCCGAACCGGGAGACCACGGCGGCCGTCCACAGCCGCCCGAATCCCCCGCGCCACGCGGGTGCCCCCTCGCCCACCGTCACCGCCGCCCCCTCACGATTCGCCGATACACGAACCGTAGAGGGCACCACTGACAACGGGCCGGACGTGTACCCGGCCCGGGCCGCGGAGACAGCTCCGGCCAGGCGCCTCATGGGCACCCGGCCGGTCCCAACTTCTAGATCTCGCCCCGCAGTTTGGCGAGCGCCTCGGCGAGGATCGCCTCGCCGTCCGCGTCGCTGCGCCGCTCCCGTACGTACGCGAGGTGCGTCTTGTACGGCTCGGTGCGCGGCGGGTCCGGCGGGTTGTCCCGGTCCTGACCGGCCGGGAAGCCGCAGCGCGGGCAGTCCCAGGTCTCGGGCACCTGCGCGTCGCTGGCGAAACTCGGCTGCGTCTCGTGCCCGTTGGAGCACCAGAAGGAGATGCGCAGACGGGGCGCGGACTCACCGCGCTCGGCCTCGCCCATCGGCCCCGCCCCGACCCGGCTACCTCGGATCGCGTTGCCACTTGCCACGGTCGTAACTCCCTGCGTGATGGTGCCGCGAAGCGAGTCGGCGTGTCGCTTCGTTGCGAGCGCCTCAGTCTACGTAAGGCCCAACGCGCGTCCAGTGGTGGGAGTTACCGCCCCGCACCTAGACGCAAGCCCCATGATAGGCCGCGCTCAGGTGCGCGTACCGAACATGGGGCCTTACGTACAGATTGTGCGTGTGTGCGAGTCGCGGATCAGCTGTTCGTCTTCATCACAATGCCGAGGACGATGATGCACGCGAGCCACAGCAGACCGACCACCAGGGTGATCCGGTCCAGGTTCCGCTCGGCGACCGAGGAGCCGCCGACGGAGGACTGCATACCGCCACCGAACATGTCGGAGAGGCCGCCGCCCTTGCCCTTGTGCATCAGCACCAGCAGCATCAGCAGCAGGCTGAAGACGATCAGGGCGATCGAGAACCCCAAAACCACGGCTGGACCAACTCTCTCGGATTCGGATGAACGACTGTGGTGAACCACGGGGACAAAGCGGCAAGCCACCTTGTCCCCGCAAGGGTACGACGGATCGTCCCCTGGGCCTACTCGCTCGGCCCGATCACTGATCGCGGAAGCGCACGATCTTGACGAATTCGTCCGCGTCCAGCGAGGCACCGCCGACCAGGGCGCCGTCGATGTCGGCCTGCGCCATGATCTCGGCCACGTTGCCCGCCTTGACGGAGCCGCCGTACTGGATGCGGACCTGGTCGGCCAGCTCCTGGCTGTACAGCTCGGCGAGCTTGGCGCGGATCGCGGCGCAGACCTCCTGGGCGTCCGCGGCGCCGCAGACCTTGCCGGTGCCGATGGCCCACACGGGCTCGTAGGCGATCACGACGGTCTCGGCCTGCTCGGCCGGGAGGTCCTTGAGGCCGCCCTCGACCTGGTCGAGGGTGTGGGAGACGTGGTTGCCCGCCTCGCGGACGTCCAGCTCCTCGCCGACGCACAGGATCGGGGTCAGACCGTGCTTGTAGGCCGCCTTGACCTTGGCGTTCACGATCTCGTCGGTCTCGGCGTGGTACTGGCGGCGCTCGGAGTGGCCGATGACCACGTACGTGCACTTCAGCTTGGCCAGCATGGGGCCCGAGATCTCGCCGGTGTAGGCACCGGAGTCGTGCGCCGAGAGGTCCTGGGCGCCGTACTTGATCTTGAGCTTGTCGCCGTCGACCAGGGTCTGCACGGAACGCAGGTCGGTGAAGGGCGGCAGGACGGCGACCTCGACGGCCTCGTAGTCCTTGTCGGCCAGGGCGAAGGCCAGCTTCTGGACGTGCGCGATGGCCTCGAGGTGGTTGAGGTTCATCTTCCAGTTGCCCGCCATGATCGGCGTGCGCCCGGAAGAAATAGATGCGGCCATGTGGGTCAGTCCTCCAGTGCGGCGAGGCCGGGGAGCGTCTTGCCCTCGAGGTATTCGAGGGAGGCGCCGCCACCGGTCGAGATGTGTCCGAACGCGTTCTCGTCGAAGCCGAGGATGCGCACGGCGGCTGCGGAGTCCCCGCCGCCGACGACGGTGAAGCCCTTGGACTCGACGAGGGCCTGGGCGACCGCCCGGGTGCCCGCGGCGTAGTCGGGGTGCTCGAAGACGCCCATGGGGCCGTTCCAGAAGACGGTGGCGGCGTCGGCGAGCTTCGAGGCGTACAGCTTGGCGGTCTCCGGGCCGATGTCCAGGCCCATCTGGCCGGCCGGCATGGCGTCCGCGGGGACCGTGTCGGGGTTGGTGGAAGCCTTGGCCGACAGGTCCGGGAACTCGGGGGCGACCAGGGTGTCGACGGGCAGCACGATCTCGACGCCGGTCTTCTCGGCGCGCTCGAGGTACTCGGTGACGGTCGCGAGCTGGTCCTCCTGGAGGAGGGAGCTGCCGACCTCGTAGCCCTTGGCCTTGAGGAAGGTGTACACCATGCCGCCGCCGACGAGGATGCGGTCGGCCTTGCCGAGCAGCTGGTCGATCACGGCGAGCTTGTCGGAGACCTTGGCACCGCCGAGCACGACGACGTACGGCCGCTGGACGTCCTCGGTGAGCTTCTTCAGGACGCCGACCTCGGTGGCGATCAGGTAGCCGGCGTAGTGCGGCAGCCGGGCCGGGAGGTCGTAGACGGAGGCGTGCTTGCGGTGCACGGCGCCGAAGCCGTCGCCGACGTAGACGTCCGCGAGGGCGGCGAGCCGGTCGGCGAACTCGCCGCGCTCGGTGTCGTCCTTGGCGGTCTCGCCGGCGTTGAAGCGCAGGTTCTCGATGACCGCGACCTGGCCGGGCTGGAGGCCGTTCACCGCGTCGTGGGCGGCGGGGCCGACGGTGTCCTGGGCGAACGCGACCGGGGCGTCGAGCAGTTCACCGAGCCGCTCGGCGGCCTGGAGCAGGGAGAACTTCGGGTCCGGGGCGCCCTTGGGCCGGCCCAGGTGGGAGGCGACGACCACCTTGGCGCCCGCGTCGGCCAGGGCCTTGACGGTGGGCAGGACGGCACGGATGCGGCCGTCGTCGGTGATGAGACCGTCGGCCATCGGCACGTTGAGGTCGGCGCGGACGAAGACCCGCTTGCCGTCGACCCCTTCGGTGAGGAGTTCGTCGATCGTCTTCATGGTTGGGGACTCCTACAGGAGGGCTCTTGATCGTACGAGGACTGATCGAACCGTATGCGGTCGGGTCGATCCTTACGTGCGTCAGGGCCCGGGCGGCACGACCGTGCGCTGCCCGAGCCCTGCTACCGCATCGCGGTGCCTGTTCGGCCGATCAGAGCTGTTCGCCGACGAAGACCGTGAGGTCGACGAGGCGGTTGGAGTAGCCCCACTCGTTGTCGTACCAGCCGAGGACCTTCACCGTGTTGCCCTCCTGGACCATGGTCAGGGAGGAGTCGAAGGTGCAGGACGCCGGGTCGCTGACGATGTCCGAGGAGACGATCTCGTCCTCGGTGTACGCCAGGTAGCCCTTCAGGTCGCCGTCCTCGGAGGCCTTCTTGAACGCGGCGTTGACCTCGTCCTTGGTGACCTCGCGCTGCAGCGTCACGACCAGGTCGGTGGCGGAGCCGGTCGGGACCGGGACGCGCATGGCGATGCCGTCCAGCTTGCCCTTGAGCTGCGGGAGGACCAGCGCGGTGGCCTTGGCGGCACCCGTGGTGGTCGGGATGATGTTCTCGGCGGCGGCACGCGCGCGACGCAGGTCCTTGTGCGGGAAGTCCAGGATGCGCTGGTCGTTGGTGTACGCGTGCACCGTCGTCATCAGGCCCTTGACGATGCCGAAGTTCTCGTCGAGCACCTTCGCCATCGGCGCCACACAGTTGGTGGTGCAGGAGGCGTTGGAGATGACGTGGTGGTTCGCCGGGTCGTACTTGTCCTGGTTGACGCCCATCACGATGGTGATGTCCTCGTCCTTGGCCGGAGCCGAGATGAGGACCTTCTTGGCGCCGCCGGCGATGTGCTTCTCGGCGTCGGCCTTCTTCGTGAAGATGCCGGTCGACTCGATGACGATGTCGACGCCCAGCTCGCCCCACGGGATGTCGGCGGGGTTGCGCTCGGACAGCACCTTGATGGTGTGACCGTCGACGGTGATCGTGTCGGCGGTGTGCGACACCTCGGCCTTGAGGCGGCCGAGGATCGTGTCGTACTTCAGCAGGTGCGCGGTGGTCGCGGTGTCACCCAGGTCGTTGACAGCCACGATCTCGATGTCAGCGCCCTGCTCCAGCAGCGCGCGGAAGTAGTTGCGACCGATACGACCGAAGCCGTTGATGCCTACGCGGATCGTCACGAACCGATCTCCTCGTTGGTACGCCGGCCATGCGGTGCCGGCGAGCTGTGTTTGGGATGTCCCCGACCACCCACGACCCTACCTCCCTGAGGCTCCCGTGGTGACATCCAGATGCCCCATACACGGCGAGGCGGTCCGTACCCGCCAGTAGGGGTACGGACCGCCTCGGATCGGGGGTCGTTTTGCACCGTTTTGTCAGTTGATGCCGACCTGTTTTTACCGCGCTTTCACTCGTTCGTGAGCGGGTCGGCTCACTTGTCGCATGCCCTCGGGGTCAGTTGTCGAGTGCTGTCAACGCCTTCTTCACCAGAGCGGCACGATCGGCCGCGGAACCGACCTGTTCCAGGCCGAAACCGAGCAGCACGGTGCGGTCGGTGGTGACCGCTCCGTAGGTCTTGAACAGGGCGCCGGTGCGCTCCCAGTCCTTGAGGACGGCCGGGCTGCCCGCGGGCGGTCCGGCGACGCTCCAGGCACCGAGGGAGGTCTCGAAGCCCTCGGTCTCGGTGGCCGTGCCGCCGAGCACGAGCGAGGCGTCGTCGACGAGGACGCCGTGCCCGCCGGTGCCCGGGTCGGTGATGTAGCCGATGGAGATCTCGACGGACTTCCCGGCGTAGGCGCTCAGGTCGAAGCTCACCGGCTGCCAGCCCGCCGAGCTGCCGGTGAAGCTGTTCCAGGTGCCGCTCGTGCCGCTCGCGGTGCACTGGTTGTCGGCGATGGTCAGGTAGTGCTTGAGCCACGGGTGCTCGGCGATCAGGAAGCCCGCCCCGCACTCGCTCGGCACGGTGCTGCTGGTGGCGCCGTTCTTGTCCGGCAGGGTCGTCCAGTCGTCGCTGCCCACGACGTGCGCCTCGACGACCGCGTGGTCGTAGCCGGGTTCGGTGTCCCACAGCAGCCTGGCGCTGAGGGTCGGCTGCTGGGACGCGGTGGCGCCGGTGAGGTCGATGGTGCGGGTGAGGCGCTTGTAGGCGTCGTCGGTGTGGACCGCCGCGGCCATGTACGACCCGGAGTACGGCCCGTACGGGTTGACGGTCCCGGCGAACTGGCCGGCGCCCGAGCTGGCGAACTGCGGGTACGTGTCGGGTGAGAGCTCGTCGGAGGTGACGGCGTAGGTCCCGGCCTTGTCGAGCGGATTGGCGGACGTACCGCTCAGGGCCCCGCTGAAGCCGTCCAGGGTGCCGGAGCCGTTGAAGCCGGTGGCTCCGGGCGTCGACGTACGGGAGTAGGCGCCCAGGTAGTACTGGCTGAAGTCGTTCGACGGGGTGCCGTCGGCGAGCTTGACGCTGCCGCCGGCCAGCTCGCCCGCCTCGATCAGCTTGCCGCCCTCGTTGAGGTAGGCGCGCAGCTGGAGCTGGGTGTCGTTGCCGGGGCCCGCGGTGCCCGAGTAGTGGACGACCGTCTTGAAGTGCTTCAGCACGCCCAGCGCGTCGGGTGCGCCCTGGGTGGCGACGTCCCAGACGACCGCCTTGTGCCCGGCGGCCTTCAGCGCGTCGACGTAGGTCTGCGCCTGGGTGGCCTTGGCGCCCTCCTCGGCGACCACCAGGGTGTCCGCCTTGGCCCGCGCGGCGACGGTGTACGTGAAGTGCGCGCTGGAGACCTTCTTGCCGCCCTTCGTCTCACCGGTGAACCACACCTCGACCTTGTCGCCCGGGTCGCCGTCCTTCACCTTGGCCCGGTACTCGTCGAAGTAGAGGTTGTCGGCGCCGCCGTACGTCTCGCCGCCCTTCCAGGCCTTGAGCGCCTTGTCCCGGGTGCGGCCGCCGTTGACGCGGTACCTGAGCTCCTTGTCGCGGATCGCCTTGCGGACGACGACGGAGACCTCCTGGTCGGCGCCGCGCGAGTACGACGTGGAGAACGTGGCCGGGGTGAAATCCGCGGCGCCAAGTCCGACCGAGGAGCTCGGCTGGTCGGGGTGGGCGGCGGTCTCGGCGACGGAGAGCGCGAAGGGGATGTTCTTCTCGAACTCGTCCTGGATCAGCTTCTCGTCGTCCGGGAAGTTGAAGACCGACTGGCAGTCGGCGGCGTTCCAGGCGTCGTTCGGATCGATGTTCGATGCCGTCTGGCAGGTCGACATCTCGGGGGTGAACATCGCCATGCCGTTGACGTTCGACGCGTGGCCGTCCGCCTCGCCGTTGGTGGTGTACAGCTCCGAGGAGACCTGCGAGTGGTAGCCGGGGATCGCCGGGTTGTCCGGGGTGCCGGCGAGCGCCTTGTAGAGGACGTCGTCCGGGGTCGGGGTGGCCACCTGCCAGCCGACGCCGTAGAGGAGGAGCTCGGCGGCGGAGTGGTAGTTGATGCCGTACGCGAACCCGATCCGCTTCTCGAAGGCGTCCAGCGCCTTGGTCTCGGGCTCGGACTCGGGGCTCGTGCCGCGGTAGGTCTCACTGGTGGGGTTGGGGGACGAACCCTCGTCGTCGTAGCCCCACTTGTAGCCGAAGTTGCGGTTGAGGTCGACGCCGTCGCCCGTGCCGATGACCCCGTCGCCGTTGACGTCCCGCAGGTTCTTGCGCCACAGGCGGGTGTCGGAGTTCTGGAAGGTGTAGTCGTAGCCGTCCGGGTTGGCGGACAGCACGAACCACAGTTCGGTCGAGTCGACGATCTTCTTGATGCGCTTGTCGCTGCTGTAGTTGTCCAGGTAGTAGTGCATCAGCCGGCGGGTCATCTCCGGCGTGATCCACTCGCGGGCGTGCTGGTTGGACACGTACAGCACGGAGGGCTTGGAGCCGTCCTTCGACTTCTTCGCACCCTTGGTCAGCTTGAGGGCGAGGATGTCCTGGCCGTCGACGGTCTTGCCGATGGACTCGACCTTGGTGAGACCGGGGTTGGCCTGCGCGGTCGCGAGGATCTCCTGCTCGAGCCCGCCACTGCCGCTGTACGGGCGGAACACGCCCTGCGAGGCGCCCTCGACCCGCGCCTCGGCCCTGGCCGACACCGTGTGCTCGGTGAGGTCGACGCCCTGCTTCTCCAGCTTCTTCGCCTGCTGGTCGGTCAGGTACAGCTCGACTTCCGTCTTACCTGATCCGGTGACCTGTTCGCCGAGTTCGTTGCCGTCCTGCCCGGCCTGGAGCAGGAGGGGAATCTGTTTCTTGGTGACGTCGGCGTGGAAGACCTTGACCGGGTCGGGGTCGGGTTTCGCCGGACTCCCGGTCTGCGCCTGGGCCATGGGCGCGAGTGCGGCTCCGCCGATCAGGAGCGCGCCGACAGCGAGGATCGATCTCGCTCTGTGTCTCATGAACCCCCCTAGCAGTGGTTCGCCACGGCGGCGAACTCCTGCCAGGCTCATGACACTTCATGATCCAGTCAAGGGCGACTCACGGACAGCTGACGGTGGCTTAAAAACCACGCAAATGGCGGTGCCGACGACCGTGCGGCCGTCGGCACCAGCGAGGTGACGGATCCTCAGCCTGCGAGGTTGTCGGCCAGCTCCTCGGAGAGGTTGGCCTCGGTGCCCGGGATGCCCAGATCGGACGCGCGCTTGTCGGCCATCGCGAGGAGACGGCGGATCCGGCCGGCGACGGCGTCCTTGGTGAGCGGCGGGTCGGCGAGGGCGCCCAGTTCCTCCAGGGAGGCCTGCTTGTGCTCCATGCGCAGCCGGCCGGCCGCCGCCAGGTGCTCGGGAACCTCGTCGGCGAGGATCTCCAGGGCACGCTGGACCCTGGCTCCGGCGGCCACGGCCGCGCGGGCGGAGCGGCGCAGGTTGGCGTCGTCGAAGTTGGCGAGGCGGTTCGCGGTGGCGCGGACCTCGCGGCGCATCCGGCGCTCCTCCCAGGCCAGCACCGACTCGTGCGCGCCGAGGCGGGTCAGCAGCGCGCCGATCGCGTCACCGTCACGGACGACCACCCGGTCCACCCCGCGGACCTCACGGGCCTTCGCCGCGATGGACAGCCGACGGGCCGCACCGACCAGCGCGAGCGCGGCCTCCGGGCCCGGGCAGGTCACCTCCAGGGAGGAGGAGCGGCCGGGCTCGGTCAGCGAGCCGTGCGCCAGGAAGGCACCGCGCCAGGCCGCCTCGGCGTCGCAGGTGGCCCCGGAGACGACCTGCGGTGGCAGGCCCCGGATCGGCCGGCCCCGGCCGTCCACCAGCCCGGTCTGGCGGGCCAGCTGGTCGCCGCCCGCCACCACCCGCACGACGTAACGCGAGCCGCGCCGCAGTCCGCCGGGTGCCATCACGATCAGCTCGGAGCTGTGGCCGAAGATCTCCAGGATGTCCCGCTTGAGGCGCCGGGCCGCCATCGCGGTGTCCAGCTCCGCCTCGATCACAATGCGCCCGCTCACCAGGTGGAGGCCGCCCGCGAACCGCAGGATGGCGGAGACCTCCGCCTTCCGGCAGCAGGTCCGGGTGACGGGTAGCCGGGAGATCTCGTCCTTCACCGCTGCCGTCATCGCCATGGGCCGATCCTTCCATGCATCCGAAAAATACGGTCGTACGCGGCGGCCAACAGCTCCGGGTCGTGCCGGGGTGAACCGTCGGTCCGGGCCACGGGGCTCAGCTCGACCGCGGCTCCCAGCCGTTTGGCGGCCTCGGTGAGCGAGTCGCGGTCGGGCACGGCGGCCTCGTCGGCCAGCACCACGTCCAGGGCGAGTTTAGGGGCGTGTCGCCCCAAAACCTCCAAATGACGCTGCGGTGAGAAGCCTTCGGTTTCTCCCGGCTGCGGTGCCAGGTTCAGGGAGAGCACCTTGCGGGCCTTGGTCTCGGTGAGCGCGTCCAGCAGATCGGGCACGAGCAGGTGCGGGATCACCGACGAGAACCAGGAGCCGGGGCCGAGCACCACCCAGTCCGCGTCCAGGACGGCCGCCACGGCCTCCGGCACGGCCGGCGGGTCGTGCGGCACGAGGTGCACGGACTGCACCTCACCGGGCGTGAGCGCCACGGTGGCCTGCCCCCGGACGAGGTCCACCTCCTCGGGCCGCTCCGGGTCGTGCCCCTTGACCAGGGCCTGCAGCTCCAGCGGCACGGCGGACATCGGCAGCACGCGTCCGTGCGCGCCGAGCAGCCTGCCGACCAGGTCCAGGGCCTGGACATGGTCGCCGAGCTGCTCCCACAGGGCGACGATCAGCAGGTTGCCGACCGCGTGCTCGTGCAGGTCGCCCTTGGACTGGAAGCGGTGCTGGATGACCCGGGCCCAGGTCTGGCCCCAGTCGTCGTCACCGCACAGGGCGGCGAGGGCCTTGCGAAGATCACCCGGCGGGAGCACACCCAGCTCGTCGCGCAGGCGCCCGCTGGAGCCGCCGTCGTCGGCCACCGTGACGACGGCGGTGAGGTCGCCGGTGATCCGGCGCAGGGCGGCGAGCGAGGCGGACAGGCCCATGCCGCCACCCAGGGCGACCACCTTGGGCTGGGCACCGCGGCGGCGCGGCCGGGCGCCGCGGGCCTCGACGGGACGGCCTGAGCGGGACTCCGGCACCATCCGGCGCAGCCTGCTCAGCCGTGGACTGCGCTCGGTCACTCGCGCCCCATGTCCCGGTGCACGACTACGGTCTCCACTCCCTCTGCGGACAAGCGGGCGGCGAGCTTCTCGGACACGGCGACCGAGCGGTGCTTGCCGCCCGTGCAGCCGATGGCGATCGTCACGTAGCGCTTGCCCTCCCGCCGGTACCCGGTCGCGATCAGCCGCAGCAGCTCGGCGTACCGGTCGAGGAACTCCTTGGCGCCCGGCTGGTTGAAGACGTACGCCGACACCTCCTCGTTGAGGCCGGTGTAGGGGCGCAGCTCCGGCACCCAGTGCGGGTTGGGCAGGAACCGCATGTCGGCGACCAGGTCGGCGTCGACCGGCAGGCCGTACTTGAAGCCGAACGACATCACGGTGGCCCGCAGCTCGGGCTCCTCCTCGCCGGCGAACTGGGCGTCCATCTTGGCGCGCAGCTCGTGCACGTTGAGGCTGGAGGTGTCGATCACCAGGTCGGCGTCGCCGCGCAGCTCGCGCAGCAGCTCCCGCTCGGCGGCGATGCCGTCGACGATCCGGCCGTCGCCCTGCAGCGGGTGCGGGCGGCGCACCGACTCGAAGCGGCGGACCAGGGCGTCGTCGGAGGACTCCAGGAAGACGATCCGGCGGGTGACACTCCGGCTGTCGAGGTCGGCGAGGGACTCGCGCAGGTTGTCGAAGAAACGCCGGCCGCGCACGTCGACGACGACCGCGATCCGCGCCACGTTGCCCTGGGAGCGGGCGCCCAGCTCGACCATGGTGGGGATGAGGGCCGGCGGGAGGTTGTCCACGACGAACCAGCCGAGGTCCTCCAGGCACTTCGCCGCCGTGGAACGGCCGGCTCCCGACATGCCGGAGATGATCACCAGCTCGGGAATGGCCGCCTCGGGCACCCCGGCCGCAGTGGCGTCCGTACTCACTTCTGCTCCGTTGTCCTGGACCGCTTCGGCTTGCGCTTCCTGCGGCTGATCCTGGCGCCCCGCGTCGTGCGTTCCCTCGGGCTCGCCCTGCGATTCGCTGAACGCCGGATCTCGCTGTGCTGTGGGTTGTGCGTCGCGCTCGGTCATCTCTCCTGGCCCCGTCGATCGTCCGGGGCGCCCGCGGGTACGGGCTCCCCCGAGGCGTCCGCCGTCGTCTCGGGCGCCTCGTCTTCCCTGTCATCCATGATCTCTCCGGTCGCCGTGTTCACGGCGGGTGCGGCCGGGGCCGCCTGGGCGAGGGCCACGGCGATGGTCTCGGCCGTCTTGCGGCCTATCCCGGGCACTTCCTGGATCTGTTCGATTGTGGCGGACCGCAGCTTCTTCACCGAGCCGAAATGCTTGATCAACGCCTGTTTGCGGGTCTCGCCGAGCCCCGGTACGTCGTCCAGGGGGCTGGAGCGGAAGCGCTTGGCCCGCTTGGTGCGCTGGTAGGTGATGGCGAAGCGGTGCGCCTCGTCACGGATCCGCTGGAGCAGGTAGAGGCCCTCGCTGGTGCGGGGCAGGACCACGGGGTCGTCGTCCTCGGGCAGCCAGACCTCTTCGAGGCGCTTGGCGAGGCCGCAGACGGCGATGTCGTCGATGCCGAGCTCGTCGAGCGCCCGCTTGGCGGCGGCGACCTGCGGCTGGCCGCCGTCGACGACCACGAGCTGGGGCGGGTAGGCGAACTTCTTGGGGCGGCCGTCCTCGTCCTTGAAACCGTTGACGGGGCCGGCTTCGGGGTCGGGGGCGGGGTCGGTCGTGAGGGTGCCGGACTCCGTGGCGGGGTCGGACTCCGTGGTGGGGTCGGATTCCGTGGTGGGGTCGGATTCCGTGGTGGGGTCGGATTCCGTGGTGGGGTCGGATTCCGTGCGGGCGTCCTCGGCGCCGTCCTCCGCCCACTCGCCGGTCCGCTCCTTCTCGGCGAGGTAGCGGCGGAAGCGGCGGGTGATCACCTCGTGCATGGAGCGCACGTCGTCCTGGCCGGCGAAGCCCTTGATCTGGAACCGGCGGTACTCGCCCTTGCGCTGCAGGCCGTCCTCGAAGACGACCATGGAGGCCACCACGTCGTCGCCCTGGAGGTGCGAGATGTCGTAGCACTCGATGCGCAGCGGGGCGCTGTCCAGGTCCAGGGCGTCGGCGATCTCCTCCAGCGCGCGCGAACGGGTGGTGAGGTCGGAGGCGCGCTTCGTCTTGTGCAGGGCGAGCGACTGCTGGGCGTTGCGCTGCACGGTCTCCATCAGGGCCTTCTTGTCGCCGCGCTGCGGGATGCGCAGCGAGACGTTCGACCCACGGCGGTCGGCGAGCCACTCCTGGACCGGCTCGACCGGCTCGGGCAGGGCCGGGACCAGCACCTCCTTGGGGACGGCGTCTCCGGTCTCCTCGCCGTAGAGCTGCTGGAGGGCGTGCTCGACGAGAGCCCCGGTGGTGACGTCCTCCACCTTGTCCGTCACCCAGCCGCGCTGGCCGCGCACGCGTCCCCCGCGCACGTGGAAGATCTGGACGGCCGCCTCCAGCTCGTCCTCCGCGACCGCGATGAGGTCGGCGTCGGTCGCGTCGGCGAGCACGACCGCGCTCTTCTCCATGGCCTTCTTCAGCGCCTCGATGTCGTCGCGCAGCCGAGCGGCCCGCTCGTACTCCATCTCCTCGGCGGCCTCCATCATCTGCTTTTCCAGACGGCGGAGGTAGGTGCCGGTGCGGCCGGCCATGAAGTCGCAGAACTCCTCGGCCAGTTCGCGATGCTCCTCCGGCTCGATCCGGGCGACGCAGGGGGCCGAGCACTTGCCGATGTAGCCGAGCAGACAGGGGCGTCCGGTGCGGGCGGCGTTCTTGAACACCCCGGCCGAGCAGGTGCGCACCGGGAACACGCGCAGCAGCAGGTCGACGGTGTCCCGGATCGCCCACGCGTGGCCGTACGGCCCGAAGTAGCGCACGCCCTTCTTCTTGTGACCGCGCATCACCTGGACCCGCGGGAACTCCTCGTTCATCGTCACCGCGAGGTACGGGTAGCTCTTGTCGTCGCGGTACTTCACATTGAACCGGGGGTCGTACTCCTTGATCCAGGAGTACTCCAGCTGGAGCGCCTCGACCTCCGTGGACACCACGGTCCACTCCACGGACGCCGCCGTGGTGACCATCGTCCGGGTGCGGGGGTGCAGGCTCGCCAGGTCCTGGAAGTAGTTCGCCAGGCGCTGGCGCAGGCTCTTCGCCTTTCCGACGTAGATCACCCGGCGGTGCTCGTCACGGAACCTGTACACCCCGGGAGTGTCCGGGATCTGTCCCGGCTTGGGGCGGTAGCTGGAGGGGTCGGCCATGTCTCACACCCTACTGGCGAGCACCGACACCGCGACGAGCCTGTGGACAACCGTCGGCGGGACGGGGCGGGGCGGGGGCCTACGGCTGGCCCGGTGGCTCCGGCGACCCCGGCGGCTCCGCCGGGGGCAGCGCCGACGGGACAAGGGGGCAGCAGGGGCACAGGGGGCAGCAGGCCTGCGGGAGCGCGGGACGCCCAGCCCAGTGGGCTCCAGGGGCTCGTGGCCGGTGACAGCCGCACACCGGCGGCAGCCCGCGGACCACGGACCGCGGAAGTACAGCGATGCACCATAGCCACTCGGCGCGCGGCACTCGGCGCGCGGCACTGGCCGCGCGGACTCCGTGCCTCCGGGCGAGCGACAGCTCCGTGGTCGCTCGCCCGCTGCCGCCGCCCGCCCGGAGAGCGGATCGCGGAAGGATCGCGGATCGCGGAATCGGACACCTCGGCGGCATCGCGAGCCGTTCCGGCATGCCACACTCGCGGGCCCGGTACGCGACCGGCGCCGCGCCGCTTCGCGGATCGCGACGGATCTTGCTCTGCTTCCTCCCCAAATCACCCCCTCCCCCACCGACGATCTCCAGCCTCCTGGCCGAGAGCAGCAGTCCCGCGCCCCCACGGTCCCGCCGGTGACGGGGTCACGCCCCGGCCAGGTGGGCGCTCTCGACCGGCCGAAGGTGTTGTCGGGGATTGGTCAACACGCTTCAATGCGGGGGAACTCGGGGCCGTGAGCGACGGCCTGCGGACGCGGCGTGCCCAGGTGCGGCCGCCCCGGCGCCGACGGGGTGGCCCCGAACCGCGCCAACGGCCTGACCCGCCGTTGCACCCCCCAACAGAGAGGCCCCCTGCATGCGGCACGGCACACAGCACGCGGACGTCGCGACCGCGGAACTGGACTCGGCCCTGCGCGGCGGACCCTTCCACGTGGCCCTGCGCGCCGCGATCGCCGCCCGCGGGCTGCCGCTCCAGCGCGTGCAGCACCATCTGTCCCGCTACGGCGTCAAAGTGGGCGTCACCAGCCTGAGTTACTGGCAGCAAGGTGCCCGCCGCCCGCAGCGCCCGGAGTCGCTGCGGGCCGTCCGCGCGCTGGAGGAGATCCTCGAGCTCCCGGACGAGTCCCTGATCCGGTTGCTCGCCGAGACCCCCGACCAGAGTCCCACCATGCGCCGCCCCGCCACCCGCTCCTACCGTTCCCTGATCGAGGCCTGCGACGCCCTCGACCGGATGCAGGCCGAGCTCGGCTGGTCCCTCGACGGCGGTCTGCACACCCTGGGACACCACGAGCGGGTGCGGATAGGCCCCCACCGAGAGCTGGCCGCCCGCGAGTCGCAGCACATCGTGCGCGCCCACCGGGACGGCGTCGACCGCTTCGTGGCCGTCCACCACGGCGACCCCGGCTGTGCCCCGCAGCACATGACCGTGCGCGCGCTGGAGAACTGCCGCGCGGGGCGTGTCCGTGCGGACGAGGAGACCGGTCTCCTCGTCGCCGAACTCCTCTTCGGCACGCGTCTGCGCTCCGGCGACACCTTCCTCTTCCGCTACGCCGTCGAGGACGGCACGGCCGGTGTCTCACGCGAGTACGTCCGCGGTTTCGGCTTTCCCGGCGGCCAGTACACCCTCCAGGTGCGTTTCGCCGCCGAGGCACTGCCGACACGCTGCCACCGGTTCACCCAGCACTCGGCGGCGGCACCCCGCAGTGGCCGGCAGACCCTGCCGTTCAGCGGGTTGCACCGCTCCGTCCACCTGGTCGAGCCCCGGGTACGGCCGGGCCTGCTGGGGATCGGCTGGGACTGGGATTGAACCGGCGCCGAGACCCAGCCCTCGGATCAGGCGCCGGGTCCCGCCACGATCCGGCCGTTCGATGCCTTGACCGGCAGTTCGTTCAACGGCTCGGTGGCGGGTGACCGCACCACCTTCCCGGTCACGGCGTCGAACTCACTGCCGTGGCAGGGGCAGACCAGGGTCGTGCCCTGGAGCTTGTTGATCGGGCACCCCGCGTGCGTGCAGATCGTGCTGTACGCCTTCAGCGTGCCGTCGGCGGACCGGCTGACGACCACGTTGTGCTCCCGGTAGAGCCGGGCGCCGCCCTTGTCGACCTCGCTCTCGGCTCCGAGGTCGACCGGCACGGTCGGCGTGGCCTCCGCCGTGGCCGCACCGCCGGGCGCCTTGCAGGCGGCCGCTCCCAGTCCGGCGACCGAGGTGACGGCCGCTCCGCGCAGGACGGTACGGCGACTCGCGAGGGGGCGGACGGACACGAGGGGCTCCCGGTGGATCGAGGCGGTGCGGAACTCCGGGAGACAGCTGCCCGGGACCGTGCGGGACGACACTACCTGGGTGGATCGTCCCGCTTCGGGGTGGGGGGCGGAGTGAGGGCGAGGATTGCTCGAGAGCGCGTAAACGCTTACGCAAGCGTTTACGCGGCCGTGTCGGATGGGGTAGTTTCCGGCTGAAGGCCCCCGCGGCGGCCGGGGGCGGGAACCGACGTGCCGATGGGAACCGGCAGCCCGAGCCGGAACCACAGAGCCCTCGCCCGGGGCGGAAATCGACAGGGGAACCTCATGCCCACCATGGCCGACGTCGCCCGGAGCGCCGGTGTCTCGGTGGCGACCGTCTCCCATGTGCTGAACGAGACCCGCCCGGTGCTGCCCCACACGCGTCAGGCCGTGCTCGACGCCATCGAGGAGCTGGGCTACACGCCCAACACCCTGGCCCGCTCCCTGGTCACGTCCCGCACCCGTTCCATCGGGCTCGCGGTGTCGGCGATCAGCAATCCCTACTTCACGGAGATCCTCCAGGGCGTCGAGGCCGCCGTCCTGGAGCACGGCTACAGCCTGCTCATCGCCGACCCCCACGACGACCCCGAGCACGAACGCAAGGTCGTCCAGCTCCTCCACGAACGCCGTGTCGACGGCCTGATCGTCGCCCCCTCCGCCGACCCGCGCGCGCTCCTCGCCTACCTCGGCCGTCATGCCGTACCGACCGTTCTCCTCGACCGGGTCATCGACGGCCGTGCGGACGCCTCCCCGCCCGTCGACCAGGTCTGCGCCGAGAACACCGAGCCGACGGCCCGGCTCGTCACCCACCTCGCCGGTCTCGGGCACCGCCGGATCGGCCTGGTCGCAGGGCTGCCGGGGCTGAGCACCACCGACGAGCGGGTCACCGGCTATCGGCAGGGGCTGGCCACGGCCGGGCTGGCCTTCGACGAGGACCTGATCGTCCCGGGCAACTCGGAATCCGCGGGCGCCGAGCAGGCGACCGCCGCCCTCCTGTCGCTCGCCGCCCCGCCCACGGCACTCGTCACCGCCAACAACGCGATGACCATCGGCGCCCTGCGCACCCTGCATGCACGGGGCCTCTCGGTACCGGACGACATCGCCCTGTGCTGCTTCGACGACTTCGCCTGGGCCGACCTCTTCTCGCCCCGGCTCACCGCCATCGCCCAGCCCAGCAGGGAGCTCGGCGCCGAGGCGGTCCGGGTGCTCCTCGAACGGCTGGCCTCACCCGGCCGCCCGGCCCGCACCGTACGGCTCCCCTGCGCCTTCGTGCACCGGACGTCGTGCGGGTGCCGGGAGGAGGACGGCACCGCGGACACCCCCAGCAGCCGTAGCACCCCCAGCACCCCGGGAAAGGAACCCTCGTGATCGTCGTCGCCGGTGAGGCACTGATCGACCTGGTACCGCAGGGCACGGGCGCCCTCGCGGCGCTGCAGCCGGCGCTCGGCGGCGGCCCGTACAACACGGCCGTGGCCCTCGGCCGCCTGGGCTCCCCCGCCGCGTTCTGCTCCCGGGCCTCCCGTGACGCCTTCGGCGAGGCCCTGCTGGACGGGCTGCGGCGGGCGGGTGTGGACGTCTCCCTGGTGGAGCGCGGCCCGGAACCGACCACCCTCGCGGCCGCCACGATCGACCCGCGGGGCTCCGCCTCTTACTCCTTCTATGTCGAGGGCACGGCCGACCGCCTGTTCACCGCCCCCGCCGGCCTGCCCGCCACGACTCGGGCCGTCTCCTTCGGCACACTCTCGCTCGTCCTGGAACCGGGGGCGAGCGCCTATGAGGAACTGATGCGCGACGCGGCCGGGCAGGGCCTTTTCACCGCACTCGACCCGAACATCCGGGCCGGTCTGATCGCGGATCCGGACGCCTACCGGGCGCGTTTCAAGAGCTGGCTGCCCTCGGTGACTCTCCTCAAGCTCTCGGAGGAGGACGCCCTGTGGCTGGGCGGCACCCCGCACGAATGGCTGGCGGCGGGCCCCTCGGCCGTGGTGATCACCCACGGCGGTGACGGTCTCAGTGCCTTCACCCGCGACGGCACCGTGTACGCCGTCCCCGGTGAGGAGGTCGCCGTCGTGGACACGATCGGCGCCGGTGACACGGTGAACGCGGCTCTGCTGCACGGATTGGCCGCTCAGGACGCCCTCTCCGCCGAGGCGCTCCTGGGACTGGGTGCCGACGGCTGGACGAGGCTGCTGCGATTCGCGGCGCGGGCGGCAGCGATCACGTGCTCCCGGGCGGGTGCGGAACCGCCGTACGCCTCCGAACTCGAAGGCTTCTCTCTCTGACGCGCTGTTGAGGGGTCAAGGTCCGTCGTGGCCGCGGAAATCGGGCGGCTGATCGTGGAACGAGCGGCGCCCCACGGGAAGTTCCCGTGGGGCGCCGCATTTCATCGGATCTGCCGGGATCCATCTGGATCTGCCAGGATCCGCCTGAACAGATGAACAGGCGGGACCTCAGGCCTTGCGAGCCCGCGTCGTCTTCTTGGCGGGCGTCACCTTCTTCGTCGCCCCGGCCGCCTTCTTCGTGGCCGTGTTGTCGGCGGTCGTGGCGGTCGCCGTCTTGCGCGCCGTCGACTTCGCCGCGACCGTCTTCTTCGCCGCCGTCCTGCGCGGTGCCTTCACCGAACTGGCGTCGCTGATGCGGTCGGCGCCGAGGATCTCGCGCAGGAACTTGCCGGTGTGGCTGGCCGGGACCGCGGCGACCTCCTCGGGCGTGCCCTCGGCGACGACGAGTCCGCCGCCGGCGCCACCCTCGGGACCCATGTCGACGACCCAGTCGGCGGTCTTGATCACGTCGAGGTTGTGCTCGATGACGATGACCGTGTTGCCCTTGTCCACAAGGCCCCCGAGGACCTTCAGCAGCTTGCTGATGTCCTCGAAGTGCAGACCGGTGGTCGGCTCGTCGAGGACGTAGACCGTACGACCGGTGGAGCGCTTCTGCAGTTCGCTGGCGAGCTTCACACGCTGCGCCTCACCGCCGGACAGGGTGGTGGCGGACTGGCCGAGGCGGACGTAGCCGAGGCCGACGTCCTTCAGCGTGTTCAGGTGGCGGGCGATCGACGGGACGGCCTCGAAGAACGCCGTGGCCTCCTCGATCGGCATGTTCAGGACCTCGGAGATGGACTTGCCCTTGTAGTGGACCTCCAGGGTCTCCCGGTTGTACCGGGCGCCGTGGCAGACCTCGCACGGGACGTAGACGTCCGGGAGGAAGTTCATCTCGATCTTGATGGTGCCGTCGCCCGCGCAGTTCTCGCAGCGGCCGCCCTTGACGTTGAAGGAGAACCGGCCCGGCAGGTAGCCGCGGACCTTCGCCTCGGTGGTCTCGGCGAACAGCTTGCGAATGTGATCGAAGACACCGGTGTACGTCGCCGGGTTCGATCGCGGGGTGCGGCCGATCGGCGACTGGTCGACGTGCACGACCTTGTCCACGAGGTCGTCGCCGTCCACGCGCGTGTGCCGGCCGGGGACGTTCCGCGCGCCGTTCAGCTCGCGGGCCAGGTGCGTGTACAGGATGTCGTTGACCAGCGTCGACTTGCCGGAGCCGGAGACGCCCGTGACGGCCGTGAAGACACCCAGCGGGAAGGACACGTCGATGTCCTGGAGGTTGTTCTCGCGGGCGCCGTGCACGGTGAGCCGACGGGAGGGGTCCTGCGGGCGGCGGATGTCGGGGAGCGGGATCGCCTTCTTCCCCGACAGGTACTGGCCCGTCTGCGACTCGTCGTTGGCGAGCAGTTCCTTCAGGGAGCCGCTGTGCACGACCTTGCCGCCGTGCTCGCCGGCGCCGGGGCCGATGTCGACGACCCAGTCGGCGACCTTGATGGTGTCCTCGTCGTGCTCGACGACGATGAGTGTGTTGCCCATGTCGCGGAGCCGGACGAGGGTCTCGATCAGCCGGTGGTTGTCGCGCTGGTGGAGGCCGATCGACGGCTCGTCGAGGACGTACAGGACACCGACGAGACCGGAGCCGATCTGGGTGGCCAGTCGGATGCGCTGGGCCTCGCCGCCAGAGAGGGTGCCGGCCGCGCGGTTCAGCGAGAGGTAGTCGAGGCCGACGTCGACCAGGAACCGCAGTCGCTCGTTGACCTCCTTCAGCACCCGCTCGGCGATCTTCTTGTCGCGGGCGTTGAGCCTGAGCTCGCCCAGGAAGTCCGCGCAGTCGCTGATGGACATCGCGGAGACCTCGGCGATCGACTTCTCCATGATCGTGACCGCGAGGACGATCGGCTTCAGGCGCGTGCCCTGGCAGGTCGGGCAGGGCACCTCGCGCATGTAGCCCTCGAAGCGCTCACGGCTGGCGTCGCTCTCGGCCTCGCTGTGCCGGCGCTTCACGAACGGCACGGCGCCCTCGAAGGGCGTGGTGTACACGCGCTCGCGGCCGTACCGGTTGCGGTAGCGGACCTCGATCTGCGTCTTGTGGCCGTAGAGCAGGGCCTTCTTGGCGCGCTGCGGCAGCCCGGCGAAGGGGATGTCCGTGCGGAATCCCAGCGCGTCCGCGAGGGCGCCGATCAGACGGCCGAAGTAGTCCTTGGTGTGGCCGTGCGACCAGGGGTGGATGGCACCCTCGTCGAGCGACTTGTCCTCGTCCGGGACGATCAGCTCCGGGTCGACCTCCATGCGCGTGCCGATGCCGGTGCACTCGGGGCAGGCGCCGAAGGGCGAGTTGAAGGAGAAGGAGCGGGGCTCCAGCTCCTCGAAGGAGAGGTCGTCGTACGGGCAGTACAGGTGCTCCGAGTACATGCGCTCGCGCTCCGGGTCGTCCTCGGGGAGGTCGACGAAGTCGAGCACGACCATGCCGCCGGACAGGCCGAGCGCGGTCTCCACGGAGTCGGTGAGGCGGCGCTTGGCGCTGTCCTTCACCGTGAGGCGGTCGACGACCACCTCGATGGTGTGCTTCTCCTGCTTCTTCAGCGTCGGGGGTTCGGAGAGCTGGATGGTCTCGCCGTCCACCCGCGCGCGGGAGTAGCCCTTGGTCTGGAGGTCGGCGAAGAGGTCGACGAACTCGCCCTTGCGCTCGCGCACGAGCGGCGAGAGCACCTGGAAGCGGCTCCCCTCCGGCAGCTCCAGGACCCTGTCCACGATGGCCTGCGGCGACTGGCGCGAGATCGGGCGGCCGCACTCGGGGCAGTGCGGCTTGCCGATGCGCGCGAAGAGCAGCCGCAGGTAGTCGTAGACCTCGGTGATGGTGCCGACCGTAGAGCGCGGGTTGCGCGAGGTCGACTTCTGGTCGATGGACACCGCGGGCGACAGGCCCTCGATGAAGTCCACGTCCGGCTTGTCCATCTGGCCGAGGAACTGGCGGGCGTACGAGGAGAGCGACTCCACGTAGCGACGCTGGCCCTCGGCGAAGATCGTGTCGAAGGCCAGGGAGGACTTGCCCGACCCGGACAGGCCCGTGAAGACGATGAGCGAGTCACGAGGCAGGTCGAGCGAGACGTTCTTCAGATTGTGCTCGCGCGCGCCACGGACGATGAGACGGTCGGCCACAGCCGGTCCGCACCTTTCTTGAGAGAAGTGACAGGGGCAGGGCCCCGTGCTTCTTCAGACTAGGGGGAGCCACTGACAACGCCGGTCGGATTCCTGGATGCGTAAACAATCCCGGACCATCCAGCATGCCCGACGCCGCCACCGACGATATAGCACGCGCATTCGATTTACGGAGCCCGTGCGAAACCTTCACCCGAAGGTGTGGCGGGGCTACTGTCAGCCCCATGATTGATCACGCTCATGACCTGGCGTCTGTACATGAAGCGACCGAACGGCTCCTCACCGCAGTCGCCGCACTGGACAACGCGGCCGCCGCGCGGCCGTCACGGCTGCCGGGCTGGACGGTCGGCCACGTCCTGGCCCACCTCGCCCGCAACGCGGACGCCCTCGGCAACGTCCTGGACGGACGTCCCATGTACGTCTCCGCCGAGGCACGGGACGCCGACATCGAGCGGGACGCACCGCGCGCGCTCCACGTACAGCTCGACGACCTGCGCGCGAGCCACGCCGGATTCCGGGCCCGGGCGGCCGAGCCCGCGGACTGGTCGCGCACGGTGGAGCTGCGCAACGGGGTCACCGACACCGCGGCCCGGGTGCCGTTCCGCCGCTGGGCCGAGGTCGAGCTGCACCATGTCGACCTCGGGATCGGGTACGAGCTGGAGGACCTCCCGAAGGAGTTCACCGAGCGGGAGATCGACTTTCTCGCGGACCGCTTCGGCGGGCACCGGGAGGTCCCGTCGACCGGTCTGCGCAGTGACAGCGGCCAGGTCTGGACGACGGGCGGTGGCGCGCCGGGAGGCCCGGTCGCCGTCGAGGGATCCGCCGCCGACCTGCTGGGCTGGCTCGCCGGCCGCCGCGACGGCTCGGCCCTGGTGGTGAAGGGCGGCGTCCTGCCCGCGCTTCCGCCGCTGTAGCGCGCGTGCAGCGCGCAGCACATCGACGCGCGCTCCCCGCTATAGGCTGATCGCCATGACGTACAGCGGAGAGGTCACGGTCGGCGGGCCGGCGGACGTGCACGAGCTCAAGGACCTGATGATCACCAAGATCGCGGTCGGGCCGATGGACAACAACGCCTATCTGCTGCGCTGCCGCGCCACCGACGAGCAACTGCTGATCGACGCGGCCAACGACGCGGAGACGCTCCTGGGCATGATCGGTGACGACGGCATCGCGTCCGTCGTCACCACGCATCAGCACGGCGACCACTGGCAGGCGCTGGCCGAGGTCGTCGCCGCCACCGGCGCGCGGACGTACGCGGGCCGCGAGGACGCCTCCGGGATCCCGGTCACCACCGACGTCCTCGTCGGCGACGGCGACGTGATCCGGGTCGGCCGCGTCGAACTGACCGCCCGCCATCTGGTCGGGCACACCCCGGGCTCCATCGCCCTGGTCTACGACGACCCGCACGGCCATCCGCACGTCTTCACCGGGGACTGCCTCTTCCCCGGCGGCGTCGGCAACACCCGCAAGGACCCGAAGGCCTTCGCCAGCCTGATCCACGACGTCGAGACGAAGATCTTCGACGTGCTGCCGGACGAGACCTGGGTGTACCCGGGGCACGGCAACGACACCACGCTGGGCACGGAACGCCCGCACCTGCCGGAGTGGCACGCGCGCGGGTGGTGAGCGAGGGGCCGCGGGCGGTGAGCGAGGGGCGCGGGCGGTGAGCACGGGGCGTGCGCTCCTTCGCGCGCGCCCCGTGTGAACGGTTCGCCCGCGCCTGCGTCCAGCGCACGCTCCCCACGCGCGTCGTCACGCAGTCAACTGGGAGGCAGCCCCGCACAGGATGACGGCTCCTGCGCGGTACGGGCCGCCGGTCATCATTCCCCGCCCTCGGCCGGCGGCCCCGGCGTGTCCACTCCCCCGCGCGCAACGTTCACAAGACCGCAACACCCGTTCCCAGTATGCGGACAAACACCCGCTTGACGTGGACAAACGCGTCGTTCGCTGTCACTCTCCCGCCATGCACCCTGCCCCGAGCGCACTGCGCCGCGCTGCCACCGCTGCCACCATAGCCCTGCTCGCCACCGCCGTCGGCTGCGCTCCGCAGCCGGACGACAAGGCGTCCGGCGGATCCTCCTCGTCGGCCGCAACCACCTGCGCCAAGGGCAAGTTGGCCACCCAGACGTCCGGCAAGCTGACGATCGCGACGGACGAGCCGGCCTACGAGCCGTGGTTCAAGGACGACAAGCCGGCCAACGGCGAGGGCTTCGAGTCGGCGGTCGCGTACGCCGTGGCGAAGCAGCTGGGGTACGACAAGAGCGCGGTCGTCTGGCAGAGCGTGCCGTTCAACAAGGCGTTCGCGCCCGGTGTGAAGACCTTCGACTTCGACATCAACCAGGTGTCCATCAGCGCCGAGCGCAAGAAGGCCGTGGACTTCTCGTCCGGCTACTACGACGTGCGCCAGGCGGTCGTCGCGCTCAAGGGCAGCAAGGCCGCCAAGGCGACGAGCATCGCGGATCTGAAGGGCCTCAAGCTGGGCGCCCAGGTCGGCACGACCAGCCTCAACTACATCAGCGACGTGGTGAAGCCGTCGCAGGAGGCGGCCGCGTTCTCCAAGAACGACCAAGCCATCTCGGCGCTCAAGAACGGCCAGGTGGACGCCATCGTCGTCGACCTGCCCACCGCCTTCTACGTCACCGCGGCCCAGGTGACGAACGCCAAGATCGTCGGCCAGTTCGAGAACCAGGGCGGTACGCCCGAGCAGTTCGGGCTCGTCCTGGACAAGGGCAGCGACCTCACGTCCTGCGTGACGTCGGCGGTGGACGCCCTGCGCAAGGACGGCACTCTGGCGAAGCTGGAGAAGCAGTGGCTGTCCGACGCCGTCGACGCTCCGGTGCTCAAGTGACGGTCACGAAGGACGAGTCCGGCCAGGAGGGCGCGGACGGCAAGGGCGACATGTCCGTCGGTGCCCCTGAGGGCGCCGACGGCTACACCCCCTCCGAACGGCGGCTGGAGCGGGAGCGCTACAACCGGGCCCGCGCCCGTCGTGCGACCGCGATCGCCGCGCTGTCGACCCTGGTCACGGTCATCGTCCTGTACCTGGTCGTGGTCAGCGCACCGGGCTGGGAGCGCACCAAGGAGACCTTCTTCGACGGGCAGTACGCGCGTGAGGCGTTCCCCAAGGTCCTCGAAGGCCTGTGGCTCAACGTCCGGCTGCTGCTGATCTGCGGCGTGCTGGTGCTCGTCCTGGGCATGCTGATCGCCATCGCCCGCACGCTGCCGGGGCCGGTGTTCTTCCCCCTGCGCGCGCTGGCGGCGGCGTACACGGACTTCTTCCGTGGCCTGCCGCTGATCATCAACCTGATGATCGTGGTCTTCGGGGTACCCGCCCTGCGCCTCCAGGGCGTGACCGTCGACCCCGTGCTGCTGGGCGGTACGGCGCTGACCCTGACGTACTCCGCCTACGTCGCCGAGGTGTTCCGCGCGGGCATCGAGTCCGTGCACCCCTCGCAGCGTGCCGCGGCCCGCTCGCTGGGGCTGACCAACCGGCAGGCGCTGCGGTACGTGGTGCTCCCCCAGGCCGTGCGCCGTCAGGTGCCGCCGCTGCTGAACGACCTGGTGTCGCTCCAGAAGGACACCGGCCTCGTGTCGATCGGCGGCGCGATCGACGCCGTACGGGCGTCCGACATCATCGCGCAGCGCAGCCTCAACTACACGCCGTACATCGTCGCCGGGCTGGTCTTCGTGGCGCTGACCATCCCGATGACCCGTTTCACGGACTGGGTGACGGCCCGGATGGACCGGCAGCGGGCCCAGGGAGGATCCATATGAGCGACGCGCCTGTTCTGCGCATGGAGTCCGTCCGCAAGACGTTCGGGGATTCGGTCGTGCTGCGGGACGTGGACCTGGAGGTCGCCCCGCACACGGTGACGGCGCTGATCGGCGCCTCCGGGTCCGGCAAGTCGACGTTGCTGCGCTGCGCCAACCTCCTGGAGGAGATCGACGACGGCGCGATCTGGCTGGACGGCGAGGAGATCACCGACCCGCGCGCCGACCAGGACGCGGTGCGCCGCCGTATCGGTGTGGTCTTCCAGGCGTACAACCTCTTCCCGCACATGACCGTGCTGGACAACATCACCCTGGCGCCGCGGCGGGTGCACGGCGCCTCCCGCACGGAGGCCGAGGAGCGGGCCAGGGAGCTGTTGGAGCGCCTCGGGCTGGGTGACAAGGCGGGCGCCTACCCGGACCGGCTGAGCGGCGGTCAGCAGCAGCGGGTGGCGATCGTGCGAGCCCTGGCCGTGCGCCCCCGGCTGCTGCTGCTCGACGAGATCACCGCCGCCCTCGACCCTGAGCTGGTGGGCGAGGTGCTCACCGTGGTCCGTGACCTCAAGGGCGAGGGGATGACCATGGTGCTGGCGACGCACGAGATGGGCTTCGCCCGGGACGTCGCCGACCAGGTCTGCTTCCTCGACGGCGGCGTCGTACTCGAACGCGGCACCGCCGAGCAGGTGTTCGGCGATCCGCAGCGGGAGCGCACCCGGCGCTTCCTGCGGCGGATCGTGGAGGCCGGACGGCTCTGAGGCGCTACGCGTCCGCGGTCGCGGCGCCGACCAGCGCCACCACCCGCTCCACACCGAAGACGTAGCCCTGCACGCCGCATCCGGCGATCACTCCGTCGGCGCGCAGGGATACGTAGGAGTGGTGCCGGAACGACTCGCGCTTGTGGATGTTGGAGATGTGGACCTCCAACACGGGCAGCCCGTCACAGGTGTTGAGGGCATCCAGGATCGCGACCGAGGTGTGCGAGTAGGCGCCCGGGTTGATGACGATGCCGCAGTGGTTGAGACGTGCCTCGTGGATCCAGTCGACCAGTTCGCCCTCGTGGTTGGACTGCCGGAAGTCCACGGTGCCGCCGTGCGCGGCCGCCGCCTTGGCGCACAGGGCCTCGATGTCGGCGAGGGTGTCGGAGCCGTAGATCTCGGGCTGGCGCTGGCCCAGCAGGTTCAGGTTGGGCCCGTTGAGGATCATGATCGGGGCGTTGGCCAGGGTGCGGGGCACGATTCCTCCGGTCCGTGGGACATCCATGGGGAGACGAACGGCCCGGGAAGGACCGCTGTTCGGTCCGGTCTATCACGGTGCGCGGCGGCTCCTGTGAGGGGCGTCTCACCACCGCGCGCCCCCGTAACCGACGATCACCCTGGGTAGTTGACGGAGCATGCATGATGCACGCACCGTAAGGGCCCCCTCGATGCTGCGGCTGGCGGCCGCCTCGCTCGCCGGGACCGCGATCGAGTTCTACGACTTCTTCGTCTACGGGACGGCCGCGGCGCTCGTCCTGGGGCCGCTGTTCTTCCCGACGTTCTCGCCGCTCGCGGGGACGCTGGCGGCGTTCGGCACGTTCGGTGTGGGGTTCGTGGCCCGGCCGCTGGGCTCGGTGCTCTTCGGGCATCTCGGGGACCGGCGCGGCCGGCGCCCGGTGCTGGTCGCGTCGCTGCTGCTGACGGGCGCGTCGACGGTCTCGGTCGGGTTCGTGCCGTCATACGACAGGATCGGCGTCGCCGCTCCCCTGCTGCTTCTCCTGCTGCGTTTTCTGCAGGGGCTGGGGCTCGGCGGGGAGTGGGGCGGGGCGGTGCTGCTGACCGCGGAACACGCGCCCGCCGGACGGCGCGCCCTGTGGTCGAGCTTCCCGCAGATCGGTCCGGCCATCGGCTTTCTCCTCGCCAACGGCGTGATGCTGGCGCTGTCGGCGTCCCTGACGGACGCCCAGTTCGCGCAGTGGGGGTGGCGGGTGCCGTTCTGGGCCGCCGGGGCGCTGGCGCTGGGCGGGCTGTGGCTGCGTTCGGCGCTCCCCGAGAGTCCGCAGTTCCTGGAGATCGAGGAGCCCGCACGCATGCCGTTCGCCGAGGTCGTACGGGACCACTGGCGGCTGGTGCTGCTGACCGCGGGGGCGCTGGCGGTCGGGTACGCGGTGTTCTACGCGGTGACGACCTGGTCGCTGGCGTACGGGACGGAGCGGCTCGGGGTGAGCCGCACCGTCATGCTGACCTGCGTCATGGCGGCCGTCGTGGTGAAGGGGTCGCTCACGCCGGTGATGGCCCTGCTGGGCGACCGCTACGGGCGGCGGCCGCTGTGCCTGGTGGGGTGCACGGCCTCGGCGCTGTGGATGTTCCCGATGGTCGCACTGCTCGCGACCGGAGAGCCGCTGTTGATGTTCCTCGGGTTCACCGGTGCCCTGGTCGCCTTCGTCACCATGTTCGCGGTGGTCGCCGCCTATCTGCCGGAGCTGTACGAGCCCCGGGTCCGCTGCACCGGGGCCGCCGTCGGCTACAACCTCGGCGGGGTCCTCGGGGGCGCGCTGACGCCGATCGTGGCGACGGCGCTGGCGGAGCACGGCGGGCGCGTGCCGTGGGCCGTGGGGGCGTACCTGACGGCGATCGCGCTGCTGAGCCTCGGGTGCTTCGCGCTGCTGCCGGAGACACGTCCGGTGCCCGTGGCGGCGGTCGAGCCGGTCGCCGGGTGAGGACTCCCGGGCCTTGCTACGGGTTGATCGCCAGCTCCAGGTAGGCGGCGAACAGCACCAGGTGGACACCGCCCTGCAGCGGTGTGGCCCGGCCCGGCACCACCGTCAGGGAGCTGACCACCACGGTCAGCGCGAGCAGCAGCATGTGGGTGGCGCCGAGGCCGAGGACCAGGGGACCGGAGAGCCAGACGGAGGCGAGCGCCACGGCGGGGATGGTCAGACCGATGCTGGCCATGGCCGAACCGAGCGCCAGGTTGAGGCTGGTCTGCACGCGGTCACGGCGGGCCGAGCGCAGGGCGGCGATGGTCTCGGGCAGCAGCACGAGCAGGGCGATGACCACGCCGACGACGGCCTGGTGCAGGCCGGCCGCCGCGACACCCGACTCGATCGTCGGCGACACGCCCTTGGCCAGTCCGACGACCCCGACGAGAGCGAGGCCGAGCAGGCCGAGGCTCACCCAGGCGGCGCGCGCGGACGGGGCCGCGGCATGGTCGTCAGCGGTGATCACCTCGCCCTGCCGGGTGATCGGCAGGAAGTAGTCGCGGTGCCGCACGGTCTGGGTGGCCACGAACAGGCCGTACAGGATCAGTGACGACAGGGCCGCGAAGGTCAGCTGGACGCCGGAGAACTCCGGGCCCGGTCTGCTGGTGGTGAAGGTCGGCAGTACCAGGCTGAGCGTGGCCAGGGTGGCCACGGTCGCCAGGGCGGCGCCGGTGCCCTCGGGGTTGAAGACCGCGGTGCCGTGGCGGAGCGAGGCGACGAGGAGGCAGAGGCCGACGATGCCGTTGCAGGTGATCATCACGGCGGCGAAGACGGTGTCCCGGGCCAGGGTGGAGCTCTTGTCGCCGCCGTCGACCATGAGGGTGACGATCAGGGCGACCTCGATGATCGTGACGGCGATGGCGAGGACCAGGGAGCCGAAGGGTTCGCCGACCCGATGGGCCACGACCTCGGCGTGATGGACCGCGGCGAGGACCGATCCGGCGAGGACCACGGTCACCAGGGCGACGACCGCGCCGGGCAGGTGGCGGCCCCAGGTGAACACGAGCAGGACGACCGCGAGCACCGGCACGAGGAGCGTCCACTGGGTGGTGAGCGACCTGAGCCGAGTGATCATGCAGCGATGGTGGCAGAGGCGTACGGGCTTCGCATTCCGGTCCTTTCGGGCCCCGGAGGCCCGCCATCGGCGCGGCGCGGCCCCGGGTGGTACGGGTGCGGTCGGTCGGGCGGGTTACGTGAAGTCGGTCAGGTCCACGACGTCGCAGTCGGTGAAGGACGGCGGCCGGGTGCACAGGGCGGCCATCTGCTCGGCGAACTTGCTCGTCTCGGGGTCGTCGCTGTTCTGCATGGCCTCCTCGTAGGAGTTGAACTCGATCACGCCGAGGTAGCGGCCTGGCCGGCTCCGGTCCCTCAGGATCAGGCGGCGGGTGGGGCTGTTCTCGCGGCCCGCGAGCCGGCTGCCCATCTCGTCGGCGAGGGCCTTCATCTCGTCGATGCGGTCGGTCTCGAAGTCGATGATCTGCACGAATGTCACGGTTGCCTCCACCGGGCGGCGGCGTCCCCGGACCGGGGACGTTCCGCCACCCAACGAAGCATCCGGAGCGGTGGGGCGGCAATGCGCTTCGCACCACTGCGCGGGGTGGTTGTTCCTACGTCCGACGTGGTCAGACGTCGATGCTGTCCTTCGGAGCGCCTTCGCTCGTAGCCTGCGCCGCCTCGGCCGCCGCCTGCTTCCTGGAGGCCCTCAGGCTGGTGATCGTGGTGACGATCAGGACCGCGCAGATCACGCCGAGCGAGACCGGGATGCTGATCTCCGGGACATGGACGCCGGACTCGTGCAGCGCGTGCAGCACCAGCTTGACGCCGATGAAACCGAGGATGATCGACAGGCCGTAGGAGAGGTGGACCAGCTTCTTCAGCAGTCCGCCGATGAGGAAGTACAGCTGCCGCAGACCCATCAGCGCGAAGGCGTTGGCCGTGAAGACGATGTACGGGTCCTGCGTCAGGCCGAAGATCGCGGGGATGGAGTCGAGCGCGAACAGGACGTCGGTCGTACCGATCGCGAGCATCACGACCAGCATCGGGGTCATGACCCGCTTGCCGTTCTGCTGGATCCACAGCCTGGTGCCGTGGTAGCGGTCGGCCACGCCGAACCTGCGCTCCGCGGCCTTGAGCAGCTTGTTCTCCTCGAACTCCTCTTCCTCCTGGTCGGCCCGGGCCTCCTGGATCAGCTTCCAGGCGGTCCAGATCAGGAAGGCTCCGAAGAGGTAGAAGACCCACGAGAAGCTGGCGAGGATCGCGGCGCCCGCGGCGATGAAGACGGCCCGCAGTACCAGGGCTATGAGGACACCGACGAGCAGCACCCGCTGCTGGTACTGCGAGGGCACGGCGAACTTCGCCATGATCAGGACGAAGACGAAGAGGTTGTCGACGCTCAGCGACTTCTCGGTGATGAAACCCGCGAAGAACTCGCCGGCGGGCTGGCCGCCGCCGAAGACGAGCAGGCCGAGGCCGAAGAGTCCGGCCAGGGTGATCCAGACGACGGTCCAGATTCCGGCTTCCTTGACGGACACGTCATGCGGCTTGCGGCCGATGAAGAAATCGACCGCGATCAGGGCGGCCAGACCCAGGATGGTGAGGACCCACAGGGTCACGGATACATCCACTGTTGCC
This sequence comes from Streptomyces sp. NPDC001714, assembly GCF_042892755.1. NCBI lineage: Bacteria > Bacillati > Actinomycetota > Actinomycetes > Kitasatosporales > Streptomycetaceae > Streptomyces > Streptomyces sp. NPDC001714. The sequence goes on along the minus strand of NZ_JBIAUL010000006.1, from coordinate 335,988 downwards.
TCCGGTTAGTGAACGGCAAAGATTCGGCGTTGCGCTACCGGAGGTCTCTTCCACCCGGGACGGGCCGGCGCCCCGGGATCCGACCGGATCCGTATTGACGGGTACGCCGCAGCAGACAGGGAGTACTCCCCTCCGTAGGGAAAACAGTACCCCAATCACCAAGGAAAGGTAAAGTGATCGGCAAATAAAGATCAAGTTGCCTGGTCAGAGGACTTTACATGCGCTTGGTACGGGCTGCCGCGACCCGGGTGAGCACCTGCTGGAGCACCTGGCTGCCGGCCGGTACGAGGCCGGGCTCGTACGTCCAGGCATGCCCCACCCACGGGTCGGCCAGGTGATCGTCCGATACCGGCGTGAGTCGCATCAGTGAACGCCAGAGCGGGTCGAGCAACGGGCCGTAGGCGGCGGCGTCCTCACGGTCGGCGACCAGCAGGAGATGGACGCCGACGTCCGGGCCCTCGTCCGCGAGATAACGCAGCTGGGTGACGCCCCGGTCGTCGAAGCCGTGCGGGAAGTCGTTCACGATCAGCAGCTGCCGCGAGATGTCCAGCCCGGGCGGCAGCGCGTCTGGCGCACCGCCCCGCACCGCCATCTGCACCAGGTCGACGCGCTGCGTGAGCCGCCCCAGCACGTCCGCCACACCGGCGGCACCCGTCGCGGGCGGCGCGTCCAGCGCACCGGCCCCCGTCAGCGGTGCGAGCACGGACGCACCGGCACCCGCAGGATCGATGACCTGCACGCCGAACTCCCCCGCCGGATGGACGGCGAGCAGCCGGACCGCGAGTGCCGCCGCCGTCTGCAGGGCGAGGTGCCGCAGCTCACCCGCCTCCTCGAACGGGGAAGCGTCGGGTACGCCGCTGTCGATCCACAGGCCCCGCTCCAGGGGCAGCCGGACCAGCATCGGGATGCGCAGCGGGGCGCTCTCCGGGAGGTGGAGGTCGCCCAGCCGGACGGCCATCGGCGGCTCCGTCGGCACCCGGTAGCCGTGCCAGACCGGGCTGTCCCAGCGGGCGTACGCCGGTGGCAGCGCGGGCTCGACGACCTCGGACTCGGCGGTGAGCTGGGCGAGGTCCCGGTCGAGCGCCGCCCGCGCCTGGTCGACCAGCCGGTCCCGCCGGGCCTGGGCCGCCTCGCGCGCGGCGTCACCCACCGAGCCCAGTCGGCTGCGCGGGTCGGAGAGGACCTGGTCGAGCGCCTTCTCCATGCGCGACTCGGCGAAGTCGACAGCACTGCGATAGGCGGCGGTGGAGCGGGCCAGGTCCTCGAACATGCCCCAGACCTGGTTGTAGAGCCGCTCGTCCATGGACCAGCCGGCGGCGTCACCCGCGACGGGCGGCGCGGGGCCGTCCGCCTGGGCGGGAGCCTCGGGGGCCGGGGGCCGGGACGCGTGGCGGCGCTTCGGATGCGTGTAGTCGACGGGGCCGCCGGTGGGCGTGACGGACGCCGGGCTGCCCGGTCCGCCGGAGGCCGGCGGCCGGCCGTCGGCGGGCGTCGGCTCCGTATCGCCGAGTCCGAGGGACGGGGCGGGCCCGCCTCCGCTGCCACCGGATACCCGGACGTCGTACGGGGACCCGTTGGCCGAGGCGGTGTCCGGCAGGTCGGGGCCGGTGACGGAGGAGGTCGTGCGACGGGATCGGTCGGTGTCCGCGGTGCGGGCCGGGACCGAGCGGGCCAGACCGCGCGCCACCGCTTCCTCGATCCCGCGGGCGAGTTCGGCGGCCTGGGGCAGGCCCTGGTCGGTGAGGAGCCCTGTCAGGCCCTCCGCGTAGCCCTGGCCCACCGCGCGGATCTTCCAGACGGCCTGGCGGCGGTAGAGCTCCAGGGCGACGACCGCGGACTCGGCGTCCAGGCCGGTGAGGGTGTAGCCGGCGACCTCGGTGCCGTCGAGGCCGGTGACCGCGGCGCGCGGTGCGGCGAGGGTGCCGAAGCGGAGCGGACCGCCGGGCGTGGCGGGCAGGGCGATCAGGACGCTGACCCGGTGCACGGTCTCGGGCATGGCGTCGAGGTCGACGGCGAGCCGGTGTTCGGCGGCCGCCTGCCGGGAGACCTCGATCCCGGGCAGTGTGGGCGCGCCCGGATGGGCCACCCCGTCGGTGTCCCGGACCCGGCCGCTCTCGTCGGCGAGGGTGGCCCCGGCGACGACCGGCACGTCGGCCGAGATCCGGATCTCGATCCGGTTCCGCGAGAGCGGATGGTTCTGCCCGCGCACCAGCTCGGCCGCCATTGCCCACGTCCCCCTGTGTGTCGTGTCCTCGTGTGCCGTCGGGCCGCGAGCGCGATGCGGGAAGTGCCGCGAGATGCCGTCAGCCGACTGCGGCGCCGTCGTGGCTGGTCGCGCAGTTCCCCGCGCCCCTTCGGGCGCTGCCGAACCGCGGCGGACTTCGCCGGACCCGTTTAGAGGATCGGCAGGATCGCCGGGACCAGGTCCTGGAAGGTGCGGCCCTTGGCCGGGACGCCCAGGGCCGTCATCGTCCAGCCGGACCCCGAGCGGTGCACCTTCGCCATGATCTGGGCGGTGTACTCACCGCCGCCGTCGAGCGTGTACCGGGCGAGTTCCTGGCCGGTGGTCTCGTCGACCAGCCGGCAGAAGGCGTTCTGCACTTCCTGGAAGGTCTGGCCGGTGAAGGAGTTGACGGTGAAGATGATCTGGTCGACGTGGACCGGCACGCGCGCGAGGTCGACGAGGATGGCCTCGTCGTCGCCGCCCTGACCCGCGCCGCCGACGAGGTTGTCGCCCGTGTGGCGGACCGAGCCGTCGTCGCTCACCAGGTGCCGGAAGAACACGACGTCGACGGGCTGCTTGTCGGCGAACAGCACCGCCGAGGCGTCCAGGTCGATCTCACGGGTGCGCGAGCCGAACAGCCCGCGCCGGGGAGCCGCCTTCCAACCAAGACCCATGCGGACCGCGCTCAGGGAGCCGCCGTCCTTCTTCTCCAGGCTGATGGCCTGACCCTTGGTCATGTTGACGGTCACGGCTGCTTCCCCTCGTCGGATGTCCCCGGTGGCCGCGAAGTGCGCGGCTGCCCAAAACCCTATGCAGCGCCACTGACAGCGCCGAACCCCGGCCCGCGCTTTGTGTCGGTCTTGCAACACTTCGCGCCCTCGCCGGGGTCCGGCCGCGGCCCAGGGGTCAGGCCAGGCCCGCCTCCCTCATCTGGCGCAGTTCCTTCTTCATCTCGGAGACCTCGTCGCGCAGCCGGGCCGCGATCTCGAACTGCAGATCGGCGGCGGCGGCACGCATACGCTCCGTCATCTCCTCGATCTGCTCAGCGAGTTCGGCGGCCGGGCGATCGGTGGGCACCGCTTCCTTGGCCTTGCCCTTGGCAGCCTTGCCGGCCTTCGCACCCTTGGCCGCCTTGTCGCCCAGGGAGGGCACGGGAGCCTTGCCCCCCTTGCCCTCCTTCAGCTTGCGGTAGCCCGAGCCGAGCAGCTGTTCGGTGTCGACCTCTTCGCGGGCGATCTGGGCGACGATGTCGTTGATCTTCTTCCGCAGCGGCTGCGGGTCGATGCCGTTGGCCTTGTTGTAGGCGACCTGCTTCTCCCGGCGGCGGTTGGTCTCGTCGATGGCCTTCTCCATCGCCGGAGTGATCTTGTCGGCGTACATGTGGACCTGGCCGGATACATTGCGCGCCGCGCGGCCGATGGTCTGGATCAGCGAGGTGCCGGAGCGCAGGAAGCCCTCCTTGTCGGCGTCGAGGATCGCCACCAGGGACACCTCGGGCAGGTCGAGGCCCTCGCGGAGGAGGTTGATGCCGACCAGGACGTCGTACTCGCCGGAGCGCAGCTCGCGCAGCAGCTCGACGCGGCGCAGGGTGTCGACGTCGCTGTGCAGGTAGCGCACCTGGATGCCGAGCTCCAGGAAGTAGTCGGTGAGGTCCTCGGCCATCTTCTTGGTGAGCGTGGTGACCAGGACGCGCTCGTCCTTCTCGGTGCGCTTGCGGATCTCGTGCACCAGGTCGTCGATCTGGCCCTCGGTGGGCTTGACGACGACCTCCGGGTCGACGAGGCCGGTGGGGCGGATGATCTGCTCGACGACCCCGTCCCCGCGGGACAGCTCGTAGGCGCCGGGGGTCGCCGACAGGTACACGGCCTGCCCGATGCGCTCCTGGAACTCCTCCCACTTCAGGGGCCGGTTGTCCAGGGCGGAGGGCAGCCGGAAGCCGTGGTCCACCAGGGTGCGCTTACGGGACGCGTCGCCCTCGTACATCGCGCCGATCTGCGGCACGGTGACATGGGACTCGTCGATGACGAGGAGGAAGTCTTCCGGGAAGTAGTCGAGCAGGGTGTTGGGCGGGGAGCCGGGCGAGCGGCCGTCGAAGTGCATCGAGTAGTTCTCCACGCCGGAGCAGGTGCCGATCTGGCGGAGCATCTCGATGTCGTACGTGGTGCGCATGCGCAGCCGCTGGGCCTCCAGGAGCTTGCCCTGCTTCTCCAGCTCCGCGAGGCGCTCCGCCAGCTCCTTCTCGATGTCGTTGACGGCCCGCTCCAGGCGCTCGGGACCCGCGATGTAGTGGGAGGCGGGGAAGACGTACAGCTGCTGGTCGTCGCTGATGATCTCGCCGGTGAGCGGGTGCAGCGTGGACAGCGCCTCGATCTCGTCGCCGAACATCTCGATGCGGACGGCGAGCTCCTCGTAGACCGGGAAGATCTCGATGGTGTCGCCGCGGACGCGGAAGGTGCCGCGGGTGAACGCCATGTCGTTGCGCGTGTACTGGATGTCCACGAAGCGGCGCAGCAGGAGGTCGCGGTCGATCTCGTCGCCGACCCGCAGCGGGACCATCCGGTCGACGTACTCCTGGGGCGTGCCGAGGCCGTAGATACAGGAGACCGAGGCGACCACGATGACGTCGCGGCGGGTGAGGAGCGAGTTGGTGGCGGAGTGGCGCAGCCGCTCGACCTCCTCGTTGATCGAGGAGTCCTTCTCGATGTAGGTGTCCGACTGCGGGACGTACGCCTCGGGCTGGTAGTAGTCGTAGTACGAGACGAAGTACTCGACCGCGTTGTTCGGGAGGAGCTCGCGGAACTCGTTGGCCAGCTGGGCGGCCAGCGTCTTGTTCGGCGCCATCACCAGGGTGGGACGCTGGAGCTTCTCGATCATCCACGCGGTGGTGGCGGACTTGCCGGTGCCGGTCGCGCCGAGGAGGACGACGTCCTTCTCGCCGGCCTCGATGCGCTTGGCCAGGTCGGCGATGGCCGCCGGCTGGTCGCCGCTGGGCTGGTACGGGCTGACGACCTCGAAGGGCGCCACCGTGCGTTCGATGTGGGAAACGGGCCGCATGGGTTCCACCGTACGGCCCCGCACTGACAACCGGTTCTGATCAGCGGTTCTGCGGAGTGCGCGAGCTGTGGTGGCTCTGCTGACGGCCGACGCGGAGCTGCGGACGGCGGCTCGGGTGGTGGGTGACCTCGTCGGCCGGGACGCCGGGCTTGTGCTCCGCGCGGAGCCGGCCGGGCCTGCCCGTGACCATCAGCGGGTCGAAGATCACGACGACGGCCGCCAGGCAGAGGAAGGCCAGCGGGCCGATCAGCATGGGGGCGAGCAGGGAGGCGGGAGAGTCGCCCGGGGACGCCACGCCGGCGCTGTGCAGGTGGACGGTGAGCGCGGCCATGCCGGTGTAGTGCATGCCGGTCACGGCGAGTCCCATGACGAGGCTCGCGCCGACGCTCCACAGGAAGCCGCGGACCTGTCCGGCCGCCCACAGGGCCGAGGTGGCGGCGACGACCCCTATCACGACCGACGCGGCCACCGTGAGCGTGTTGTACTCCAGGGTTCCGTTGAGGCGCAGGCCGGCCATGCCCAGGTAGTGCATCGAGGCGATGCCCAGGCCGGTGATCGTGCCGCCCGTGAAGAGCGCGGTTCCGGTGGCCCCCCGGTAGCCGACTATGAAGATCCCGACGCCCACCATGACGATGGCGAGGCCGAGGCTCGCGTAGGTGAGGGGTTTGTCGTAGTGGATCGGCGTCTCCCTGACGCTGAACCCCATCATGGCGACGAAGTGCATGGTCCATATGCCGGAGCCGATCGCCGCCGAGCCCAGGGCGAGCCAGGCGGGCCGCCAGGAGTGGGCCACCAGCATCGCCCGGGTCGTGCAGCGCAGCCCGAGGGCGCCACCGAGGCAGGCCATCAGATAGGCCACCAGCGGGGTGACGATCCCGTAGCTGAATCCGTCGACCGTGCCCTGCATGCGCGGCTGCCCTTCACCCTTTGCGACCCGGAATATGTGCAATGCGCCCCCGTCCCAGGACCGCCCGAGCGATCAGGGTTGACGCAGAGAGTATGACCCGCACCGGAATGGTCGAACGATTTTCCGGCAAAGAAACACGCCCTTGCCCCAGTTGTGCGGCAACGGTGAGCGGGCTTGGGCGGCTCCATTCAATCTGTGGCCATCCCGTACCCGACCGCTGTTGACTCCCTGCTGTCACTCTGGTGCTGTCCGTATTCTCTCGACGTGAGGAGTGCGCATGCACGCGCGCGCAGTCGCCGCCACGGCCACCGCGCTGTTGGGAGCGGCAGCCCTGCTGAGCCCGGTACCCGCCGCCCGGGCCGGCGACGCCGCCGCGCCCACGGTGCTCGCGCACCGGGGTGCCTCCGCCTACGCCCCCGAGAACACGCTGGCCGCCATCGACAAGGCGGCCTCGCTGGGCTTCACCTGGGTCGAGAACGACGTCCAGCGCACCAAGGACGGCCGGCTCGTCGTCATCCACGACGACAGCCTCCAGCGCACCACCGACGTCGAAAAGGTCTTTCCCGGCCGGGCGCCCTGGAAAGTCAAGGACTTCACCGCGGCCGAGATCGCCCGGCTGGACGCGGGCAGCTGGTTCTCCTCCTCGTACCGCGGCACGCGCGTGCCGACGCTTGCGCAGTACATGCGCCGGGTCGAGCACAACCACGAGAAGCTGCTCCTGGAGATCAAGAACCCTGAGCTGTACCCCGGCATCGAGCAGCAGATCCTCGATCAGCTGGGCAACGAGGGCTGGCTGGACCGCCGTCACCTGGACCGGCTCGTCGTGCAGAGCTTCAGCGCGGACAGCCTGCGGATCGTGCACGGTCTCCGGCCCGCGGTGACGACCGGCTACCTCGGCACACCGTCCGTGGGGTCCCTGCACGGGTACGCGGGCTTCACCGACCTGATCAACCCCTCGGTGGACACGATCTCCGCCGGCTATGTGCAGGACGTGCACTCGTTCGAGGGGCCGCACGGCAAGCGGCTGCGCGTCTTCACCTGGACGGTGAACGACGCGGTCACCACCTGGAAGGCCGTCGGCTACGGCGTGGACGGGATCATCACCAACAGCCCGGACGTGGTGCGGGCCGCCCTGCGCGCGAGCTGACCCGGGCCGGGGCGAGGGGCGTTGTCAGTGGCGGGCCGTACGGTGGGGCACATGGACAGCGAAGGGCAGTACGGGCAGCGGGTGGTGTGGGCCGTCGCGGGCACCGACATCGGTCCGCTGCTGCTCGCGGCGACCGGCACCGGCCTGGTCAACGTGGTGTTCCACGCCACCGACGCGGTGCGGGAGCGGACGGTGGAGCGGCTGGCGGCCCGGTTGGGCACCGAGCCCGTCGAGGATCCCACGGACCCGGTGCTGGCCGAGGCGATATCCCAGCTGGAGGCGTACTTCGCGGGCCGGCGGCAGGACTTCGACCTGCCGCTGGACTGGTCGCTGATCTCCGGCTTCAACCGCCAGGTGCTGCGCGCACTGGCCGCCGGTGTCCCGTACGGCACGGTGGTCGGGTACGGCGATCTGGCGGGGCGCGTCGGGCAGCCCGGCGGGGCGCAGGCGGTGGGCGCGGCGATGGGCGCCAATCCGCTGCCGGTCGTCGTGCCCTGTCACCGGGTGGTGGAGAGCGACGGCGGGATCGGCGGGTTCGGGGGCGGTCTGGAGACCAAGCGGAGGCTGCTCGCCCTGGAGGGTGTGCTGCCCGAGCCGCTGTTCTGAGGCGCACTCCCCGAGTCCTGGTCGTACGGCGCTCCGCGGGCGCGGTCAGCCGTAGTGCCGCGCCTCGACGACGTTGCCGTCGGGGTCCCGGAAGTAGAAGTTGCGCGGGGCCTTGCCGCAGGCGCCGAAGGAGTCGTGCCCGATGTCGGTCATGGGGACGGCGTGTCCGGCGAGGCGGGCGCGCAGGGCGTCGAAGGCGTCGGACGGCAGGGCCAGACAGACGTGGTTCACGGGGTGGCCCGCGCTGTCGGCGGCACCGGGGAGTGCCGGCATGCGCTCGGCGAGGGTGAGCGGCGCGAGGTCGATGATGGTCTCCTCGTTGACGCGTACGGAGGGGAAGGGCACCTCTCCCGCGGTGAACTCGGCGACCCGTAGCGACTCCAGGCCGAGCATCCGCTCGTAGAAGCCGGCCGCGGCGGCCGGGTCGGCGACCCAGAGGACGACGTGGTCCAGACGTGCCGGGTGATTCGTCATGCCGTCCAGGCTGGTGGCGTCCCCCACAGGCGGCAAGCGTTTAGCCGGGTGCGGCCCCCGCCAGAGATGAGGGAAGACCGACGGACAGGAGGCAGGCGTGGTGCTGGTGGTGTCGGAAGAGGTCAGGGAGGCGCTCGACGCGGGTCGTGCGGTGGTCGCCCTGGAGTCCACGATCATCGCGCACGGGCTGCCGCGCCCGCGCAACCTCCAGGTGGCGCTGGAGCTGGAGGACACGGTACGGCGTGCGGGTGCCGTGCCGGCGACCATCGCCGTGCTGGACGGACGGCCCCATGTCGGCCTGGGCAAGGACCAGTTGGAGCGGGTCGCCAACGAGGACGGGATCCGCAAGCTGGGCCACCGCGACCTGCCGCTCGCGGTGGCCGCGGGGGCGAGCGGGGCGACCACCGTGTCGGCGACGGCTCAGCTGGCGGCGCTGGCCGGGCTGCGGGTGTTCGCGACGGGCGGTCTCGGCGGCGTGCACCGGGAGTGGACGGTCACCCAGGACGAGTCCGCCGACCTGGGCCTGCTGGCGCGCACCCGGATCACGGTGGTGTGCGCGGGCGTGAAGTCCATCCTGGACGTGCCGGCGACCCTCCAGCGCCTGGAGACCCTGGGCGTGGCCGTCGCCGGATACGGGACGGATCGCTTCCCCGGCTTCTACCTGTCCGACTCCGGGCATCCGGTCGACTGGACGCTTCGGACCCCGGAGCAGGTCGCGGACGTCATGCGGGCGCAGGACGCCCTCGACGCGGCGGACACGGCGCTGATCGTCGCCAACCCCGTCCCGGAGGCGGAGCAGCTCGATCCCGCGCTGCACGCGCGCGTGCTCGCCGACGCGCTGCACGCCTGCGACGCGGAAGGGATCGCAGGTCAGGCGGTCACGCCCTTCCTGCTCGACTATCTGGTCCGGCACACGGACGGCGCCTCGCTGGAGGCCAACCTGGCGGCCGTGCGCGGCAATGTGGGGCTGGCGGCGCGGATCGCCGCGGCGTGGGCCAGGGGGTGACGAGCGAGCGGGAGGCGGCACCGGACAGGGCTGCGGCACCTGGCGGTGAGGTGACGTCTCACGGGGAGGTGATGTCTCGTGGGGACCGGGCGCCGGGCCGGGGCGGGGCGCTGCTGGTCGTCGGGGACGTCGTCACCGATGTCGTCGCGCGGTACCGGGGGCCGCTCGCGGCGGGTACCGACACGGCCGCCGTGATCCGGACCCTGCCCGGCGGGGCGGGCGCCAATGTGGCCTGCTGGGCAGCCCGTACGGGCTGTGCGGACGTAAGGCTGCTGGGGCGGGTGGGCGCGGACGCGGCCCAGTGGCACGAGCGGGAGCTGGTCGCCGCCGGGGTGCGGCCCCGGCTCGTGGTGGACCCCGAGGCCGCGACGGGGACGGTGATCTGCCTGGTCGACAACGGTGCCTCGGCCGAGCGGACCTTCCTCACGGACAGCGGGGCGTCCCTGCGGCTGGAGCCCGCGGACTGGTCGGACGCGCTGCTCGACGGGGTGGCCCGGCTGCATCTCTCCGGCTATCTGCTGTTCTCCGAACCGAGCCGGGCACTGGTGGCGACGGCGCTGACGGCGGCGCGCGCGCGTGGTGTGCCGGTGAGCCTGGACCCGGCATCGGCCGGGTTCCTCGTGGCGCTGGGCGTGGACCGCTTCCTGGCGCTCGTCGAGGGGGTCGACGTCCTGCTGCCGAGCCGGGACGAGGCCTGTCTGCTGACGGGGCTGCCCGATCCGGCGGACGCCGCGGCCAAGCTGAGCCGCCAGGTGCCGCTCGTGGTGGCCAAGGCGGGGGCGGACGGCGCGCTGGTGGCCAGGTCGGGCAACGTCCTCGCACGCGTCCCGGCCGCGTCGGCGACGCCCCGGGACACCACGGGCGCCGGTGACGCCTTCACCGGGGCGTTCCTCGCCGCGCTGGTCGCCGGCGCGGATGCTCAGGAGGCAGCGGTACGGGGCTGCCGGGCGGGCGCGCGGGCGGTGGAACACGTGGGCGCGAGACCACCCGCCCGCGACTGACCAGGGCGCCCGCCGGGAAGCGGCGGGCCTACGCCTTGCGGCCCCACGCCGAGATCATCGGGGCCGTGGCGAGGTCCATGCTGCCCGTCGCCACGTTGGCCAGGTGCTGGTCGATGTCCTCGTCGGTGGCCAGGCCGGCCGTGACGAGCCGGTCGCGGATCTGCCGGACGGTGGCGGCCTCCAGGGCGGTGCAGGCGGGCGACGCGACGGGGAAGTAGGCGTCGGCCGCCACGTCGTGCAGCCCGGCCTCGCGGAGCAGCCGCGGGAGCTTGCGGCCGTACGACAGGTCGGCGCCGCGTTCGGCGAGGAGCTTGCGGAAGCCCTGGCGCAGGCGGTTGGCGAGCTGCTGCTCGGGGCCGTACTCGTAGGGGCAGGTGAGGGGTTGGAGGGCGGGGTCGGCGTCCTCGATCAGCAGTCGGCCGCCGGGGCGCAGGGCCTTGATCATGGAGCGCAACGCCCGCTCCCGGTCCGGCACATGGACCAGGACCAGCCTGGCGTGCACCAGGTCGAAGCCCTCCCCCGGCGGCTCCTCTGCGCCGACGTCGTGGGTACGGACCTCGACGGGCCCGTGGGCGGCCGCGGCGAGCAGCGAGGTGTCGATGTCGGTGGCGACGACCCGGCCGGTCGGCCCGACCTTCCCGGCCAGCCAGGACACCACGGAGGTGCCGCCGGCCCCGACCTCCCAGCAGCGCCGGCCCGGCCCGAGACCGAACGCCTCGAGGTGGCGGAAGGTGGTCGGGTCGAAGAGTTTCGCGAAGGCGTCGAAGCGCTGTCCGGCCTCGCTCTGGCGGTTGTCGAGGAGATATCCGTCGGCCTCTGTCATGAAGGGATGATTTCAGTTGCCCGGCACACGGCTCGGGAACACGGGTCGGGAATCCCGTTGTCCACAGGCTGGAACCAACCGGAACTCGCCGTTCCCACAGGCTTACCCGTGTCTCACACCGGGCTGGCAGACTTGCCGGACAAGGCGGGAAGCGTTGCGCGAGTGGATCCACGCAAGGAGATCCGGATGACGATGGCAGGGAATCTGCGGAAGGTCACAGGGCTGGGCAGGGCCGGCGGCCTGCGCAGGGTGGCGCGGCTGGCCCGGCGGCGGCCCCGCGTCGACCTGAACCATCACGCACGGTCCCCGCTGGGCTCCTCGGTGGTCAACTGCGTGACGTACGAGGACGGGGTGCGGGTTCCGGAGTGCAGCGATCTGTTCTCCGCCGTGGAACGGGTGCGCAAGAGGGGCGACGGGTTCGTCTGGCTGGGACTGCACGAGCCGACGGACAGCGAGTTCGCGGGCATCGCCGAGCTGTTCGACCTGCACCCGCTGGCCGTGGAGGACGCGGTCGAGGCCCATCAGCGCCCGAAGGTGGAGCGGTACGGCGAGACGCTGTTCGCGGTGTTCAAGACGGTCTGCTATGTCGAGCACGAGAAGCTGACGGCGACCAGCGAGGTGGTCGACACCGGCGAGATCATGGTGTTCGTCGGCGAGGACTTCGTGATCACGGTACGGCACGGCAGGCACGGCTCGCTGGGGCCGCTGCGCGAGGAGTTGGAGGCCACGCCGAGCCAGCTCGCCAAGGGGCCGGCGGCGGTGCTGCATGCCATCGCGGACCATGTGGTCGACGACTATCTGAACGTCACGGACGCGGTTCAGGGCGACATCGACCAGGTCGAGGCGGCGGTGTTCGCGGAGAACGGCGCGCGGACCGACCCGGGCCGGATCTACCAGATGAAGCGTGAACTCCTGGAGCTGAAGCGGGCGGTGGTACCGCTCGCCAGGCCGATGGAGGAGCTGACCACCCGGCCGATACGGGTGATCGAACCGGAGATACAGGCCTACTTCCGGGATGTGCTCGACCACCTGATGCGGGCGAAGGAACAGATCGCGGCCTTCGACGAGTTGCTCAACTCCATCCTCCAGGCGCATCTGGCGCAGGTGACGGTCGCGCAGAACGAGGACATGCGGAAGATCACGGCCTGGGCCGCGGTGATCGCCGTGCCGACGATGGTGTGCGGTGTGTACGGCATGAACTTCGATCACATGCCGGAGCTGCACTGGCGGTTCGGCTATCCGCTCGTCATCGGCGTCATATCCGTGGCGTGTCTGGTGCTGTACCGCGGCTTCAGGCGCAACGGCTGGCTCTGAGCCGTCCGGCCGCGAGCGGCGCCTCAGGCCGAGAAGGCGACGACCCGGCACGGCACGACCCTGATGATCAGGCGGGTCTCGTCGTCCTTCTCCGCGGGCGGGTCGATGCCGAGGTACTTGTGGGAGAGCTCGTGCGGGAGCCGCTTGTCCTCGTCCGGGAGGATCTCGGCGGTGCCGCGGATCTCGGCCGAGTGGTAGGGGTTGGCCAGATCGAAGACCGTGAGGCTGACGCGGGGGTCACGGCGGAGGTTGCGCACCTTCTGGCGGCCGCCGGTGGAGGAGAACAGCACGGTGTCGCCCTCGCGTTTGATCCAGACCACCGAGTTGTGCGGGGCGCCGTCGGGGCCGAGGGTGGCGACGCTGGCGAAGTTCCTGGCGTCGAGGAGGGCGCGGAGGGAGTCGTCGAAGGTGACGGGAGTGATCGAGGAGGTCGGCATACAGCAAGGGTACTTAGATGCATGTGCATCTAAAAGCGGTTTACCGGATCCTCCGTCCAAGTCGGCGCACGGAACCGCCGGCACCGCTCCCGGACCGCTCCCGCACCGGCCCCACGCCCGCTCCCGCCGCGGGACCGCTCAGCCGCTCCACGCCGGATGCCGCGGATCGTCGGCGCGGACCAGGACGTCGGCCGTGCCGGCGGGATCGGTCTCGGCCGCGTAGCGCTCGAAGGCGGGGAGGGTCCAGTGGTCGGTCTCGGGGGTACGGCGGCGCAGGGCGCCCGGCGAGAGCAGGAGGTGAACGGTCAGGTCGAACGGGAACCAGTGCCGGAGCAGGAGCGGCCCGTGCATCAACAGGAGGCCGCCGGATGGGAGTTGGACGTAGGGGCTGCGGGTGGCGCGGTCGGTGGCCGGGTCCCACAGATCGGGCAGGACGCGGCCGGTCCCGCCGGGGTCGAGGGGGCCGAAGACCTCCCGCCACAGGGCGTTGGTGTCGAACCAGCCGCCGTAGTACGACTCCGCGTCGCGCCGGCCGTGCTCCAGGCGCAGCGAGGCGGGGCGCAGGAATCCCCCGGTGTCCACGACGAGCGACGGCCGGCCCCGTACGCGCAGCGCCTCACCGACACGCTCCGCGAGGTCGCCGGGTCGGGCGGCCGGGGCGCCGTCGAAGGCGATGCGCGGCCAGGCACTCCCATCGGCGGGCTTGAGTTCGACCAGCCGCTCGGCGAGACGCTCGGCGAGCCGGTCCCAGGTGATCGCTTCGAGTCGCACAGGATCATGATGCCGGGTCGGCCGTTCGGGCACGCCGGGGTGGTTCCGGGACCGGGCACAGGTGACCGGTTGGCGTGCCGGGTCGCGAGCCGGGCGCAAGGATGTCGTCGCCGGTCGGCAGGGGGCGCGAACGACGTGAGATCAGTCCCCGGGAAGGGGAAGTACCGCGTATGACACGCCTCGCAACTCCCCCTCACCACGGCGGACTTCTGGTCGTGCAGCCGGTGCGGCACAAGCGGTGTGCGGCGTGCCGACGGGGACCGTTGTCGCTGCTGGTGGTGGAGGACGGGGTGCCGCGGTGCCTCGAGTGCGCCGATCTCGGGCATCTGGTGTTCCTGCCCCGCGGCGACACGGCACTGACCCGGCGGTCGCGGGAGGAGAGCACGCTGTCGGCGGTGGTGGTCCGGTTCAACCGGCGCAAGGGCCGGTACGAGCGGCAGGGCGTCCTGGTCGAGGAGGCCGCGCTGGCCCGGGCCGAGGCGCGGTGCCTGGCCGACGCCGAGGCACGGCGGCGGCGCCGGGCACGGGACGCGAAGCGGCGGGCGGCCGGGGACGTACGGTTCACCGAGGCGTTCGCGGCGGAGATCCTGCGCCTGTTCCCGGGCTGCCCGGTGGAGCGGGCCCAGGCGATCGCGGCGCACGCGTCGGTGCGGGGCAGCGGGCGAGTCGGGCGGACCGCGGCCGGGCGGGCGCTGTCGGAGGGGGCCGTGGTCTCTGCGGTGGTCGCGGGGGTACGGCACGTCGACACGCCGTACGACCAGCTGCTGATGAGCGGGGTGCCACGGTACGAGGCGCGGCGGCGGATCGCGCGGACGGTGGAGGCGGTGCTGCGGGAGTGGGAGGCCGGGGTGGAGATCCGCCTGACCGGGTGACGGCGGACAGGGGGCCGGCAAGGCGGTCCCATCCGCCGCGCAGTCCCATCCGCCGCGCGGTGCGGCTTCGCCGCGGGCACAGGCACCGTCGCCCCCGGGTGCCGTTGGGGCTGGTGCTGGGGGGTGATTCCGGCCGGATGTGTATGTGGACGGGCTTCACAGTCATGGGGAGGGGTGGCCGGTGGGCATTGATCTGAAAGGCCGAGGCGTCCAGGGGCGAGAGTGGGTGTGGTGGTCGTGATCGACGGGCCGTATTACGTGCTGGTCCTGTTGGGGGTGCTGGGGGCCGGGCTGGTGGCGGGGGTGTTCTGCGGGTTCTCGACCTTCGTGATGCGCGGGCTGGCCTCGTTGCCGCCGGCGCAGGGCGTCGCCGCGATGAACGCGATCAACCGGGCGGCCCTGACCCCGGTGTTCATGCTGCTGTTCGCGGGGTCGGCGGTGGTGTGCGCGATGATCGCGGTGGTGACGTTCGTGGTGTGGCCGGACGACGGGAAGGTGGAGCTGCTGCTGGGCAGCGGGCTTTATCTGCTGGGTTCGTTCGGGCTGACCGCGATGGCGAACGTGCCCCGGAACGAGGCGCTGGCCAAGCTGGAGCCGGGCACCCCGGAGGCCGTCTCCTACTGGCCGGTGTACGTGCGTGAGTGGACGGTCTGGAACCACGTGCGCACCGTCGCGTCGGCCGCGGCGGCAGTGCTCTATGTACTGGCCCTGTCCTGAGGGAGACGTGGGAGCAAACCGCCCCCCGTCTGGATACAAGCTGGACAGAGGCTGGATCCCGCCTGGCACCCTGCTGGCTCCCCCCTGAGGAAGCCCCGCCAGAAAGCGCTGTCAGCCACTCTGCGGGCGTCACCGAGGAGACGTATCGTGGCCGAAAGAGTGCCGCCCGATGACGCACGGCCTGGGGCAACCGCACGCGAGGAAGACGACCATGGCCGATCCCAAGGGGTTCATGACCACGCCGCGCGAGGAGTGGCCGCGGCGGCCCGTCGAGGAGCGGGTCAGGGACTGGGACGAGGTGTACGTCCCCGGGGCGCTGCTGCCGATCATCAGCAAGCAGGCGGACCGCTGCATGGACTGCGGGGTGCCGTTCTGCCACGACGCGTGTCCGCTGGGCAACCTGATTCCCGAGTGGAACGACCTGGTCTCGCGTGAGGACTGGCGGGCGGCGAGCGACCGGCTGCACGCCACGAACAACTTCCCCGAGTTCACGGGACGGTTGTGCCCGGCGCCCTGCGAGGCGGGATGCGTGCTGGCGATCAACCAGCCCGCCGTCACGATCAAGAACGTCGAGTGCGCGATCGCGGACCACGCCTGGGCGGAGGGGTTCGCCTCGCCGCGGCCGCCGGAGCGGCTGTCCGGGCGGACCGTTGCGGTGATCGGGTCCGGGCCGACCGGGCTCGCGGCGGCGCAGCAGCTGACCCGGGCCGGGCACACGGTCGCCGTGTACGAGAAGGACGACCGGCTCGGCGGGCTGATGCGCTACGGCATCCCGGAGTTCAAGATGGAGAAGCGCCATCTGGAGCGGCGGCTGGGCCAGATGCGGGCCGAGGGGACGAAGTTCCGTACGTCGGTGGCGGTCGGGCGGGACCTGCGTGCGGTGGAGCTGCGGGCCCGGTACGACGCGGTGGTGATCGCGACCGGTGCGACGGCGTGGCGGGAACTTTCGGTGCCGGGCCGGGAGTTGGACGGGATACACCAGGCGATGGAGTATCTGCCGCTGGCCAACCGGGTGTGCGAGGGGGATCTGGCCGAGTCGCCGATGTCGGCGGCCGGGAAGCATGTGGTGATCGTGGGCGGGGGTGACACGGGGGCGGACTGTCTGGGGACGGCGTTGCGGGAGCGGGCCGCGTCGGTGACCCAGCTGGACATCTACGCGCAGCCGGGCGCGGAGCGGGACGAGGACGTCGAGCCGTGGCCGACGTATCCGAAGATCTACCGGCTGTCGGCGGCGCACGAGGAGGCCCGGGACCTGGAGGCCGCGCCGTCGGCGGACGCGGACGCGCGGTTGTTCGCGGCGTCGACGCTTCGCTTCACGGGCGACGCGAGCGGGCATGTGCGGTCGCTGCATCTGGTGGAGGTGGACAAGGCGCGGCTGCCGGTGCCGGGGACCGGGCGGACGCTCCCGGCCGACCTGGTGCTGCTCGCGCTCGGTTTCTCCGGGCCCGACCGGGGGGACGGGCTCATCGACCAGCTGGGGGTGGCGACGGAGCCGCGCGGCACCATCTCCCGGGACGCGGGGTTCGCCACGAACGTGCCCGGCGTGTTCGCCGCCGGGGACGCGGCGCGCGGGCAGTCCCTGATCGTGTGGGCGATCGCCGAGGGGCGGGCGGTGGCCGCGGCCGTGGACCAGTACCTGACAGGGAGTTCGCAACTCCCGTCGCCGATATCGCCGCACGACCGGCCGATGACGGTGTAGGTGCCGAGGCTTATGGCAGGCGCTTATGGCTTGCGCGCCACCGCCCCGTAGCCCGGGATCACCCCGTCGTCCTGTCCCGGTACCGACTCGCCCGGCTCCGGGTGCCAGTGGTGGACCACCGACACACCCGGCTCGACGAGTTCGAGTCCGTCACAGGCCACCGCCGACTTCACCCCGGAGGAGTCGGCGGCGGCCGTCATGCGCGCAGGGTGCGGCTTGCTGGTGTCGATCACGAGGCAGTCCGTAAACGTCTGACGTGGTCGATGATCAATTCAGCACCATTACAAAGAAGTTGAATAAGAAGAAAGAAAAGGTGACAGAAGGAGACAGAGGAGGTTCAGGAGAGCAGGAAGTCCGCCTCCCCCGCCTTGGCACCCTCGATGAAGGCCGTCATCTCGTCCGTGGTGTAGATCAGCGCCGGCCCGTCCGGGTCGGTCGACTGACGGACGGCGATCCGGCCGTCGGCCAGCTTCATCGCCTCCAGGCAGTTGCCCCCGTTGCCGCCGCTCCACGGCTTGTGCCAGCCCTCGCTGCCCAGTTCCCGGGCAGGCATGCCGTTGTAGATCCGCTCGGTGCGGTTCCGCGGCCCGGACTGGGGCTTCATGCGATCCATTCACAGCTCCTTGCGGAGATCCCGGAGGATCTCCTTCGTGCGTTGTGCCGTAGCGGCCTGCGCCGCCATGCGGTCCATGACCTCGAGGTGGGTCGCCACCTCGGTGCGTGCGTCCAGGTAGACGGCGCCGGTCAGGTACTCGCTGTAGACCATGTCCGGCAGTTCGGGCATGGCGAATCGGAACAGCACGAAGGGCCCGTACGTCCCCGGGTGCGGCCCGCCGGAGAACGGGGCGACCTGGAGCGTCACATTGGGCAGCTTCGTGACGTCGAGCAGTCGGTCGATCTGTGCGCGCATCACCTCCGGACCGCCGACCGGGCGGCGCAGGGCGGTCTCGTCCATCACCGCCCAGAAGCGGGGGGCCTCGGTACGGGTGAGCAGTTGCTGGCGTTGCATGCGCAGGGCGACGTGGCGTTCGATCTCCTCCGGCTCGGTCTGGCCGACGGCGCCCGACTTCAGCACCCCCCGCGCGTAGTCCTCGGTCTGCAGCAGCCCGGGCACGAAGTGCGGCTCGTAGGAGCGGATCAGGCTCGCCGCGCCCTCCAGGCTGACGTACATCGAGAACCAGCTCGGCAGGATGTCGTGGAACCGCTGCCACCAGCCGGGCCTGTTGGCCTCCTCGGCGAGCCGGACGAAGAGGTCGGCCTCGTCGTCGGTCACCCCGTAGGCCTTCAGGAGCAGTTGGAGGTACGGGATCTTGAGGCCGACCTCGGCCATCTCCATACGGCGGACGGTGGCGGGCGCCACGCGGAGCACACGGGCGGCCTCCTCACGCTTGAGCCCTGCGCGTTCCCGCAGGTCGAGGAGGCGCCGGCCGAGGACCACCTGGCCCACCGTCGGCGCGGACCGCGGCTCGCTCACGCTCCACCTCCACGAAGTTCCCTGTTTCCTGGCCGGACTCGCCGGCATCCCGGCCGCCACGCACATACGTGGTCACACACAAGCACGGTCACGCACACACGCGGTCACGCACATACAGGTGTCACCCGGCACGCCGACAGCCCAGCGGCGCCATTCGAAGACTCATTCGAAGAACTGACGGAACGACCGGACCGACCAGGGAGACCGAATTGGCCGCAACAGCCGGAACATCCTGTTCGGTCACATCGATCGCATTGGCCGGATCGGTCCGTCGGGTCCTCACTGATCCCAACTGGCGCCGCTCGACATGCTGTTGCGAGCAGTGTGCCACGGCCCTTCACCGCGTCACACAGCACTCTGCATTTTTCAGAGTGACACTTGCCAAGTGTTCACGGCGGGGAGATAGTGGCAAGCGTGATTCCGTCCGCGCCCTTAGGAACAGACGCCGCCGCAGACCGTCTCGGTCTCGGTGCTGATGGGGGTCCTCCCGTGCGAACTCCTTCGAGCGTGGGGGAGGCAGTCGTCCCAGGTGAGGTCACTGCCATGCGCCGGTTCCGGTTCGAGCTGGCCGCTCATCCGGGTTCCCCCGCCCAGGCGAGACGCCTGGTGCGTGCTCGGCTGACCGGCTGGTCGGTCTGCGCGGACACCTGTGACACCGCCGCCCTGGTCATATCCGAGCTGGTCACCAACGCGATCGTGCACACCGCGAGCAGTCGCGTCGTGTGCGAGCTGCACGACCACGACGACACGGTGCGCATAGCCGTGCAGGACGAGGGCTGTTCACCCGACGAGCCCCACCCGTCCCCGCAGCGCCCGGAGGAGGAGCACGGGAGGGGGTTGCTCCTCGTCGAAGCGCTGTGCCAGGCCTGGGGGGCTCAGGAACACGGGCCCGGGCTGCTGGTCTGGGCGGAGCTGTCGCGCCAGACCGACGCCGCCCGGGACACCGTCGAGCCACGCAACGACCTGGGCTGGGGCCCGCGCCCCGCTCCTGGCCCGTCGCACGGTTCGCCCCACGGGCCGGCGCACGCTCCGGTGCCCCGGCCGTCGTCGGGCTCCGGTGCGCAGGGGCGGTCCGAGGCGCTGGGGCCGGTGCCCCGGCGGAGGCAGACGTGAACGGCGCACCCGGCTCCGGCCATTCCCTGGGCCTCGACACGCTGATCCGTCTGAGGCGTGACCGGCGGTCGTCGGCCGCGGGCGGCGCCGACGGGTCGTACCCCGTGCCCGAGGGCATGACGGCACCGCTGGGCTGCGACGCGGTGGCGGTACCGGCGCGGCTCGGGCCGCTGGTGGTACCGCGGTTGCCGCGGGTGGGATGCGTGTACGCCGATGGCACGCACTGGTGGTGGATCGTCCCGTCGGACTCCGACGACGCCCTCACCTGGCCCGTCCCCGCCCGCTACAGCCAGGGCGCCCCGCTCCCCGGCACCGCCCGCCTGATCCACCGCCCCGAGGGCACGGTGCCGTACACCCCGCCGATACCGCTGTACCTCGCCCTGTGCCGGGTGACGGGGACGACACCGGAGTGGTCCCGCCCCCTGAGCGCGTGACGCCGCGCGGCCAGGGCCGACGGCTCCGGCGCACTCCCCCCGTGACTCCGTGCCGCCTCGGCCCGCACCCCTCGCGCACTCCCCCGCGCCCCGCGAGCCTCGTCGCGCGCCCTGCCCGGTGGCGGCTCCGCCCGCGATAGTGGCCGTTCGTCCACGGACACGGTCACGGCCCGGGGGAGGATCGCGGTGAGGAAGAGGCGGGACACGGCGGCGCCCGAGACGTCGGAGTCGGAGCAGCTGCTGTTCGGAGGACCGCTCCGCTACGACATGGGCTGGAGCCAGCACGGGAACGCCTTTCTGGAGCTGGACTTCCGCGCCATGATGACCCGGCTGCCCGGGATGCTCGCGTCCAGCCTGCGGCTGGCCCGGCAGGCGGACGCCGGGGCCGCGCGGATCGTGCTGGCCGCGCAGGTGGGCGTCGGGGTGGCCCAGGCCGTGAGCCTGCTCGCCGTGAACAGCGTGCTGGGCCGGCTGATCGGCACCGGCACCATCGAGGAACGGCTGCGCAGCGCCGCCCCGGCCCTGGCGGTCATGGCCGCCGTCATGTTCCTGGCCGCCCTGCTGCGCGCCGCGTCCACGTACGCCACCGGCCGCCTGGAGCCCAAGGTCGAGCGGGTGGCGACCGAGATGTACCTGGAACGGGCCGCGGCCGTCGAACTCGCCGCCATCGAGGACCACGCCTTCCACAAGCTGCTGGACACCGCGCAGTACGGCGCCTCCTCGGCCCGCCGCATGATCATGTACGGCACGCGCGTGGTGAACGCGATGATCTCGCTGATCACCGCGGCCGGTGTGCTGACCGTGCTGCACCCGGCCCTGCTCCCGCTGCTGATCACGATGACGATCCCGAGCGCCTGGGGCGCCCTGACCAACGCCCGGCGCCGCTACGAGTCGTTCCACACCTGGGTGCAGCACGCCCGCGCCGGCCACCTGATCAGCGCTCTGCTCACCGAGCCGGAGGCGGCGCCGGAGATCCGGGTGCACGGGGTCGGCCCGTTCCTGCTGCGGCACTACCGGGCGATGTCGGAGACGGCGGAGGCGGAGCAGGCCCGGCTGGCCCGGCTCGCGGCCCGTACCGGCCTGATCGCGGCGGCCTGGACCGGCCTCGCGACCGTCGCCACGTACGCGACGCTGGGCGGCCTGCTGCTGAGCGGGGCGATGGCCCTGTCGGTGGCCGGTACGGCGGTGATCGCGATCCGCAGCGGCTCGGCGAGCCTCAACACCCTGGTGCTGGAGATCAACACGCTGCACGAGGAGGCACTGTTCGTGGGCGACCTGGAGCGGCTGTACGTCGAGGCGGCCGAACGGGCGATCCCGGTCGGCGGCGACCCGCTCCCCGACGATCCCCGGGAGATCCGCTTCGAGAACGTCACCTTCACCTATCCGAGCGATCACCCGGGTGATCATCCGGGCGGTGCCCGCCGCCCCGCGCTGGACGACGTGACGCTCACGCTCCCCCTCGGCCGGATCGTCGCCCTGGTCGGCGAGAACGGATCCGGCAAGACCACCCTGGTCAAGCTGCTGGCAGGGCTCTACCAGCCGGACCGCGGCCGCATCCTGTGGGACGGCGTCGACGCGGCCCGCGCCGACCGGCACCGGCTCGCCGAGCGCATCGCCATGGTCGCCCAGGACTTCAAGCGCTGGCCGTTCACCGCCAAGGTCAACGTGGCCGTCGGCCGCTCGTCGGCGCCGCTCACCGACGAACGGCTGGCCGCGTCGGTCGCGGAGGCGGGCGCGGAGGAGGTGGTCGAGGACCTGCCGCGCGGCCTGGACACCCTGCTGGCCCGCAACTTCAGCGGCGGGCACGAGCTGTCCGGCGGCCAGTGGCAGCGGCTGGGCATCGCGCGGGCCGCCTACCGGCGCGGTCACATCCTGATCGTGGACGAGCCGACGGCCGCCCTGGACGCCCGGGCCGAGCTGGAGGTCTTCGAGAAGATCCGCGCGCTGGCGGGCAACGGGCAGACCGTCGTACTGATCACCCACCGGCTGGCGTCGGTCCGCCACGCGGATCTGGTGCACGTCCTGGACCAGGGCCGGGTGGTGGAGTCGGGCACCCCCGACGAACTCCTGGCGAGCGGCGGGGTCTACGCGGAGCTGTACGCGCTCCAGGCGGACCAGTTCACGTCGAAACCGCCGGCCCGCAAAGCCGGTTAGCGGTCCAAGGCCGGTCAGCCCTCAGAAGCCGGTCAGCTCTCGACACCGCCGGTGCCGCGCACGATGACCAGGAACGTGTCCGTGGCCAGATCCATCACGACCTCGGCGGGCAGCCCTTCCAGCCGCCGGGCCTGCGCGAACTCCTCCGCAGGCCATGATCCTCGCGGTCCGCCTGCGGGAAAGCGTTCGAGCACGGTTCGCCCGTTCACCATCCTGCACCTCCAGAAATGCGTCGTACCTGTAGGAGTTAACGCTCTGGAGAACGCGAATGGCTCGCCCGGTGACGCTACTGAGACATACCCGACACACCGTCGGCGCGGACGGTGAGGGTCCGTTGACTTTCGGTTTGCTTTCGGCCACTTCCGTGACCGGCTGTGTCAGTCTTCGTACTCGTCGTGATAGCGGACGCGGTCACTGCCCTCCGGCACCCGGCCGAGGGCCGTCAGGTCGAGCAGGGAGGTGGCCGGACCGAGTCCGTCGAGGCCGCGGCCGTACACCGAGTAGGTGTGGAAGACCCGGTCGTGTTCCCGCAGGAAGCAGCTGATGCCGGGCCTTTCGACCGGTTCGTCGTCCACGACGATGGTCGCCTCGAAGTCACGGTTGAAGTCGCTGTGGCAGGACGAGTACCAGGGCAGCGTCCAGCCCATCCGCGCCTTGAACGGCAGGATCCTGGTGAACGGCGCCCGGGAGACCGCCGCGAACGCGGTGCCGCGCGCCCGCAGATGGGCGAGGTGGCCGACCTGGTCCAGGAAGGCGGCGCAGCAGGGGCAGCCGGCTTCCCACTCGGGGGCGAACATGAAGTGGTGGACGACGAGTTGGGGCCTCCCGTCGAAGAGGTCCAGCAGGCTCGCCTTGCCGTCGCCGCCCTCGAAGACGTACTCGGGGTCCACCTCGACCATGGGCAGCCGGCGCCGCTCGGCGCTCAGCGCGTTCCGCGCCCGCGTGAGCGCCTCCTCCTTGAGCAGTAACTCCGCACGCGCGGCACGCCACCGCTCACGCGAGACGATCTCCGGAAGCGACATGGACCCTCCTGTACAGCGGTCGGTTCCAGGTGGTGACCGCGGGAGGGGAGCGAACTCATCGGTGCGGCCGAGGATTTCTTTCCGTGCCTTCGGCACTCTTGTGGGCCGAGACGCGGGTCCGTCAGGTGTCGTACTCCTGGATGCGCCGTCCGTGTCCGCGGTCGACGAGCCCGGGCAGCCGGTCCGCCAACTCCGCCACGACCGCGGGCACATCGAGGGTGAGCAGCTCGCGGTCGCGCATCAGGACGCGGCCGTCGACGATCGTGGTGCGGACGTCGGCGGAGCGGGCGCTGTGCACCAGGGTGGCGGCGAGGTCGTGGACGGGCTGGGTGTGCGGCCCGGAGATGTCGACGAGGGCGATGTCGGCGCGGCGCCCGGGGGCCAGGCTGCCGATGCCCGCGCCGAGCCCGACGGCCCGCGCGCTCTGCAGCGTGGCGTGGTGCAGGGCCTGCCGGGAGGTCAGCCAGCGCGGATCGCCTTCGCTGGACTTCTGCATCAGCGAGGTCAGCGCCATCGACTCCCACACGTCCAGGGAGTTGTTGGAGGCGGCTCCGTCGGTGGCGAGGCCGACCGGGACGCCCGCGGCGCGCAGGGCGCGGACCGGAGTGGTGGTGGGCCACCCGAACTTGAGGTAGGTGCGGGGCGCGGTCGCCACGGCCGTACGGCCGCCGGTGCGTGCCAGCAGGGGCAGGTCGCGGTCGAGGATGCCGGTGCCGTGGGCGATGAGCAGATCGGTGTCGAGGAGACCGGCGCGGTCCAGGATCTCGACGGGGGTGGCGCCGTGGCGGGCGAGGCTGGTCTCGGTCTGGTCGAGGTTCTCGGCGGCGTGCAGGTGCACGGGCAGGCCGTGCGCGCGGGCGAGTTCGGCGGTGGCGGCGAGGTCGGCGTCGCTGACGGTGTACGGCGCGTGCGGGGCGAGGGCGGTGGTGATGCGGCCGCCGGCCCGCCCCCGGTGCCGCAGCGCGAACTCCGCCGACCGCTCCCGGCCCTCATCGCCCTGCGAAGAGAAGTAGGCCTCCCCCAGATGGGCCCGCAAACCGCACTCGGCGACGACGGCGGCCACCGCGTCCATGTGGAAGTAGTGGTCGGCGAAGCAGGTGACCCCGCCCCGGATCAGCTCGGCACAGGCGAGCCGCGCCCCCAGCTCCACGTCCCGCTGGGTGAGGTTGGACTCGACGGGCCAGACGACGTCGTTGAACCACGCCTCGGTCGGCAGGTCCTCGGCGAGTCCGCGCAGCGCGACCATGGGCGCGTGCGTATGGCAGTTGATCAGCCCCGGCACGGCGACCTGCCCCCGCGCGTCGATCCGCTCGACGGCGTCGACGTCTCCCGGCACGTCGGCGCCTCCCCGTACGCCGACGGACTCGATGATCCCGTCCCGCACGACGATCGAGGCGTCCTCCAGGAAGCCGATCCGCTCCTGGTCGTCGTGGACGAGCGCGGTGCACCCGGTGATGACGAGGTCGGCGGGAGCGGAGCCACGGCCGGCGGAACCGGCGCCGCGATCTGCGGGAGCGGAGCTCATCGCCCCAACGTACGGCAGGGTCCTCGGGCCGCGTGAGCCGAACCGCGCATCCGGTCCGGGCTCTGTCGCGAGGCGCCCCGGACGAGCACGCTGGCGGCATCGTCTCCTGGAAGGAGCCCGGCATGCTCCTGGGCACCTGGAACCTCGAAAACCTGTACCGGCCCGGCAGCCCCTACGGCCCCAGGGACAAGTCCGCCTACGAGGCGAAGCTCGCCGCCCTCGCCGCCGTGATCGGCGCGCTCGACCCGACCCTGCTCGGCGTCCAGGAGGTCGGTGACCCAGACGCCCTGGCGGACCTGGCCGAATTGCTGGGCCCGAGCTGGCGGTTCACCCTCTCCTCGCACCCCGACGGCCGGGGCATCCGGGTCGGCTTCCTGGCCCGTACCGAGCTGACGGTGGCCGCCGACACGGCCGCGTTCCCGGCCGGGCTGCGCCCGGTGCAGACCGACGACTCGGGCGGGACCGCAGCCCAGGCCGGGCGCGGCTTCCTGGCGGTCACGGTCCGGGCGCCGGCCGGACCGCTCACGGTGGCCGTGGCCCACCTCAAGTCCAAGCTCCTGACCTACCCCGGCGACCGCTTCTACCCGCACGACGAGGGCGAACGGGCGCGCTACGGGGCGTACGCCCTCTACCGGCGCGCCGCCGAGGCGACGGCACTGCGGGCGCTGGCGGACGAACTGCTCGCCGGGCAGGGCACGTCCCGCGACGTCGCGGTCCTCGGCGACCTCAACGACGAGGTGCAGGCGGCCACCACCCAGATCCTCCTCGGCCCGCCCGGCTCCGAACTCGGCGCCTCCGGCTACGACCACGCGGACAAGGGCGACGCCGTACGGCTGTGGGACGTCGCCCCGCGGATACCGGCGGAGCAGCGCTACTCCCGCGTCGACTCCGGGCGGCACGAACTGATCGACCACATCCTCCTCAGCCACCGCCTGGTGCACCGCCTGACGGAGGCGGGCACGGGCCTGCCGGGCACCACCGCACCGCCGGACCTGCCGTCGGTGGACGAGGATCCGGCGGACCGGCGCGGGGTCGCGGGCTCGGACCACGCGCCGGTGTGGGCACGGTTCGCGGACTGAGGCCGGGCGCGCCCGCCCATCCCGTGACGGTGCTGGAGGGCACCTTCGCGCTGACTACGCGGCGACCGGCAGCCGGGGCACCGCGACCCCGAGCCGCTGCCCACGGCGCTCCAACTCGGCCACCAGGTCTTCGAGTTGCCGGGTGTGCCGGGCGGTCAGCCGCCCCGTCTCGTCGAGGTGCACGGCACACGCGGTGGTCGTGTCCACGAGCCGTTCGAGTACGGCGGCCACCGCGTCCGTGCCCTCGGTGTGCCGGGCGAGGGCGGGCAGTTCGGCGGCGGCGAGCGCGATGGCGGCTCGGGCCTCGGCGAGGGTGCGGTAGGCCTCGCGGCGCAGGGCCCAGCGTTCGCCGCGGTCGCCGGACCCGCTGAGGACGTGGTCGAGATAGGCGTGCGCGGCCCGCCCGGCCGCCGCGAGCCGGGCCCGTACCCCGCCGCCCCGCTTCCCCGCCAACGGCAGATGGCCGACGATCAGCACGAGCGCGCAGGCCAGCAGCGTCTCGCCGATGCGGCTGAAGGAGGCCTGCGGTTCGCCGCCGACCATGACCAGGGCGAGCACGAGGACGGTGACGACGGCGGTCTGGGCGCCGAAGTGCCGGGTGGACACCGGGACGGCCGCCCCGCAGACCGCCACCAGCGCGATGAGTCCCTCGGGCCGGGGCAGCACGGCGGCGAGGCCCGCGAAGACGAGGGCGCCGAGGACGGTTCCCGCGGCTCGGCACAGCACCCGGGAGGCGAGCGGCCCGAGGTCGGGCTTGACGAGGAAGACGGCGGTGGCGGGCAGCCAGTACCAGTGCTGGTGCTCGCCGTACCAGCGGGCGTGGTGGAGGGCCTGGGCGATGGCGGCGCTGACCCCGAAGCAGAGGGCGACCCGAAGCCCGTACTCGCGCCCGCCGCTGCCGAACGCGGCCCGCACGAGTTCGCGGGCGGGGCGGCGCCGGGCCGGTGGCCGCTGCTCGGTGCCCTCGGCCCGGTCGAAGGTCTCCGCGGCGCGCAGCAGGGCGTCGTCGAGGGCGCGCAGCGCGGGCAGGGACCGCGAGGGTGCGGGCAGCGGACCGGTACCGCCGTTGGCACGGACCGCGGCGGCGAGCCGCCGGGGCCCCTCGGCCGCCCGCGCGGATATCGGCTCCCCGGCCCAGGCGAGGGCGGTGGCCGCCTCGGCGAGGGGCAGGGCGGCGGCGTACTGCGCGTGCAGCCGGCGTTCGGCGGCGGAACTGGCGTACCGCCGCAGCCGGGGCCCGGTGAGCGCGTCCTGGGCGTGGTCGAGCGCGGCGGTGAGGGCGACCCGCTTTCGGCCCGCGGCCTCGCCGCCCACCGCGTCGAGCAGGCCGGCGACGGCGTCGTACACGGCGGCGACGGCGTCCCGTTCCCCGTCGAAGCGGAAGTCACCGGCGATCGCGCCGGGGGTGGGCAGGGCCAGGCGGAGCACGACCAGCCAGCCGGCGCCCGCGAGGAAGGCGAGGGCGCGCTGCCAGCCCGCCTCGGCGACCGGCATTCCGGCGCCGATGGCGGCGGCGACCAGCAGCTGCGTCCCGGCTCCGGAGGCGACGGGCCCGACGGCACTCGTCCCGCCGGCGACCAGCCCGAGCCCGGTGAGCAGAAGGGTCAGGGGCACGGCGGTGAGGTGCTCCCCGCCGTACGTCCCGACGAGCAGCCCGAGCGCACCGGCGGCCGCGGGCACCCCGAGCCGCCGTACGGCGGATCGCCGGCTGCCCGGCCGGTCGTTGATCCCGGCGAGCATGGCGGCGATGGCGGCGACGACGCCGAGGGAGGTGCGGTGCAGCAGGACGGCGGTGAGCAGCAGCGGCCCGGCGGCCAGCGCCCCTCTCGTCACCGCGCTCCAGGACACGGGCCCGCGCTGGGTGCGCAGGGCGTGGGCGAGCCAGGGCGGCAGGGCGATACGACGGGACACGGGGCTCCTGTCCGGACGAGGGCGGGGTGTGCCTTCGGGCGACGGTGGCCGGGCTGTTGGCTTGTGTGTCCCACGGTAGATCGTGTTCCGGTACGGAAAGGTGCGTTCGCATTTCGTGGGTGTGACAAGTGCCCCGGAGAGCCGCGTTCTTTATGAACGCAATTCCGTGCGGGCCCGTTTCGGGGCGGAACGCGAGCGGGCCCGAGGGCGTAGCCTGCCCCCGGGCCCAGGAATGCCACCCATCGTCACACGCCGGCACTCTTGAGAACCCGGGTCAGTCATTAGGTCGTCGCGTCCTTCCTTTGGACCACCACGCATCGAGCTGCGCGGGCAGGACTTGAACCTGCATTTCGACGTACTGGGGCCCGGGCCCGGTCGATCCGGCGATCGGCGGCGAATGCTGAGTCTGGAGCGAGAGTCTGAGATTCAACGCGGTCCGCCCGGTGTGCACGGCGTGCGTGGTGTGCACTGCGGGTACGGCCGCTCTTCACGACAAGGCTCAGCTTCAGCTTTGCGCTCCTCGCGCACCCCGGCCGCGGGGGCCGGGGAGTCTGGAACGGCTACCCGAAGAGGTAGCCGAACACCGCGTCCCCGACCCGCTGGTCGACGACGTCGGCGCCGTTCGCCTCCTCGCGGGCGAACTTGACGGCCTGCTGCAACTTCTCGACCCGGTCGAGGAGTTCGTTGACGCGCCGCGCGGGCAGGGCACCCGAGAACTTCACGGTGGTCCAGTACCCCACCGGCACGTCCTCGTAGTACACCTCGACCTGGGCCGGATGCTTCTCGGTCGCCTCGGCCTTCACATGGTTCCGGGGCACCTTCCTGGTCCGCAACGTCCGCACCGGCTCGGTCTTCCAGGAGTCGGTGGAGGGATCCTGCACCCACGACTCGGAGGCGTCGAGCACGGGCAGCTTCCGCACGAAAGTATTGAGATCGACGAGCTGCTTCTCCAGGAACAGCAGATAGGCCACGGGCACACCGGCGACCAGCACCCGCCCGTCCACCTTCACATCGGCCCTGGCCTCACAGTTCGCCCAGTCCTTGGTGGCGGTCACGTCGAAGAGCCGCGTCAGCGTGGCCGAGGTCTCCCGCAGCACGTCCTCGGCCTTGACCTGAACCCGCGTGGCCTCGGGCGGCAACTGCTCGCCCTCCTCGTCCTTCGGCTGATACGTCCGCGAGATACCGGCCAGCAGCGCGGGCTTCTGCAACCCGTGATGAGCTGCCGTCAGGTCCTGATGAGCCTTGGACTTGATGCCCTTCTCGACCGCGATGATCTGATTGAGTTTCGCCACGTGAGGGACGGTAGCAGCGGCAACTGGCTTATTCCCAAGCATTTTTCGAGCGCCGGTGGCGCCCAACACCCAGGATTCCCGTCACAATCCCGCAAGAGATTCATCGACGTGCCGTGGCGAAGGCACCGGACCTCGATGCGACATCCGTCCGGCGGTGATGCATGAGCCGGGTCAGAAGCACACCGAAGCGTGGAGGATTCGCCACGTCGTCGCCTTGTGCTTCGCGCCGAATGGCGACCGACGATCGGTGCGGCCCGAGTCGTGTTTCAGGCACTCGGGGCCGACGAGTCGACCGACTCCTCCAGAGGGAAGGCTGCTCGGCCAGATCCAGGCTCCGTCGGTATTGATCGCATACCGAGCACCCCACCGCCGTCACCGTGGCGGACAACGAGCCCTGGCCGTACCGTCGTGCGGCGGCCTCCCGCCCTGTGACACCCGCTGCGGGAAATTCGGGTGCGATCACCCGGCGTGAGCCCGGATGATCGACAGGTTGTCCGCCGTTCACTCAAGGAGCCCCCGTGATCCAGCGCGTCACCGCCCCGGCTCTCTTCCCGCCGCCCGGCTACTCGCACGTCTCCGTGGTCGAGGCAGGTACGAAGCTCGCGTTCCTCGCCGGTTCCGTTCCGCTGGACGACGAGGGCAAGCTCGTCGGCGAGGGGGACGCGCCGCGGCAGGCCGAGCGGGTGATCGCCAACCTGCGGGAGCAACTCCGGTCGGTCGGCAGCGACTTGGAGCATGTGCTGGCGACCGATGTGTACGTCGTGAGCAGTGAGCCCGCGGTGCTGTCCAGCGTGTGGGAGGTCGTCGAGGCCTCCGGGCTCAGCGCCGGGCCGCACTCGTCGACGCTGGTCGGCGTCGCCTGTCTGGGCTACACCGGGCAACTGGTGGAGATCACGGCCACGGCCGTCGTACCCGAGGGGGCGCGGGTGTGAACGCCGAGGTCGTGCTGCGCCGCGCCGGTGGGCCGGATGCCGCCGGGGTCGCCGATGTCTGGCTGCGGTCGTTCGGCGCCGCCCTGCCCACCGTCGTGCGGCCGCGCTCGGACGACGAGGTGCGCGCGTACATCCGGGACGTCGTGGTGCCGGCGCGCGAGACGTGGGTCGCGGAGGCGGGCGGTCGCGTCGTGGGGATGATGGTGCTCGCGGGAGATCTGTTGTCCCAGTTGTATCTGGCTCCCGAGTGGCGGGGGCGCGGCATCGGCGACCGGCTCGTCGCGCTGGCCAAGGAGCGCTCACCTTCGGGGCTGACGCTCTGGACCTTCCAGGTCAACAAGCCCGCGCACCGGTTCTACGAGCGGCACGGCTTCGTCGCCGTCGAGCACACGGACGGGAGCGGGAACGAGGAGCGGGAGCCGGATGTGCGGTACGTGTGGCGGCCCTGAGCCGGCCTCGGCTACCCCGAGAGGACACTCGCGCTACGGCCGCCCCGGTACGGCCCCCCACACCCGCCTCTTCGCCAACGGCTTCCGGTAGCTCCCCGCCCGGCTCGTCGTGAGCCCCAGCGTCACCAGCGACTCGGCCAGCTTCACCGCCGCGCCGACCCCGTCGACCACCGGAACGCCGAGCTTCTCCCCCACCACCCGCTGCAACCCCGTCATCCCGGCACAGCCGAGGACCAGGACCTCGGCGCCGGCGTCCCGGACCCGCTCGGCCGCCTCGAGGAACGCGGCCTCCGTGCGCCCGGGGTCACCGGCGAGGTCCAGGACGCCGAGTCCGGTGCCGGTGACGGCGACGCAGTTGCGGGCCACCCCGGCGGTCTCCAGGCTGTCCTCGATCTGCCCGCGCGACCGGTCCAGGGTGGTGACGACGCCGTAGCGGCGGCCCAGCAGACAGGCGAGATGGGCGGCGGCCTCGGTGATGTCGACGACCGGCACGTCCACCAACTCCCGGACGCCCTCGCGCCCGTGCTCGCCGAAACCGGCCATGACCACCGCGTCGTACGACGGACCGGTGTACGTCCGCAGCGCGTCCAGGACCGCGGCCGCCGACAGGTAGCTGTCCAGCCAGCCCTCCGCCGACTCGGGCCCCCAGTCCGGGGTCAGCCCGGTCACGGCGGTGCCCGGGCCTGCGGCGGCCCGGGCACCTCGCACGATCTCCTCGGTCATCTCCTGCGTGGTGTTGCAGTTGGTGACGACGATCCGCACGTCCTTCAGACCTCCTCGGCCACGGCGACGGGGGCGAGGGCGGCGATGGGGGCGCGGTCACGGCGGCACAGTGTCAGGTAGAGACCCGCGGCCAGCGCGGTGCCGATGAACCAGGAGTACGGCGCCACGTCGCTGAACGTCTTCACCAGCGCGAGCACGGCCGCGACCGCCGCCGAGGGCAGGAACGCCCACAGGGCCTTGGGGTTGACGCCCTTGCGGTAGTGGTACGGGGAGCCGGGGGTCGCGTCGAAGAGTTCCCGGACGTCCACCCGGCCGCGCTTGACCCAGTAGTAGTCGACCATGATCACGCCGAACAGCGGGCCCAGGAAGGCGCCGAGGCCGCCGAGGAAGTAGTTGACGACGGTGGGGTTGGAGAAGAGGTTCCAGGGCGTGACGACCAGGGCCGCCACCGTGCTGATCATGCCGCCGACCTTGAAGCTGATCTTCTGCGGCCAGACGTTGGCCAGGTCGTACGCCGGTGAGACGAAGTTGGCGACGATGTTGACGCCCATGGTGGCGACCGCGAAGGTCAGTGCCGCCACGACCAGGACCCAGGTGTTGCCGACCTTGGCCACCAGTTCGGCCGGGTCGGTGATGGCCTCGCCGAAGACTTCGAGGGAGCCCGCCGTGACGATCACGGAGACGACCACGAAGGCCGTGGAGTTGATCGGCAGGCCCCAGAAGTTGCCGCGGCGGACGGTGCGGTAGTCGGGCGCGAAGCGGGAGAAGTCGCAGAAGTTGAGCATCAGGGTGCCGTAGGTGGCGAGGATCAGGCCGATCGCGCCGAACCACTGCCGCCACTGCTCGCCGACGGAGACCGGGTGCGGGGTGGAGGTGAGCGAGATCGTCCAGTGGGCCTTGGCCAGGATCCAGACGGCGAGGGCGATCATGACGAGCCAGATCGCGGGACCGCAGAAGTCCTGGAACCTGCGGATCGTCTCCATGCCCCGGCTGATGATCGCCGCCTGGATCAGCCAGAGCGAGACGAAGGAGATCCAGCCCAGCGTGTCCAGGCCCAGGAAGGAGCTCTCGGTCAGGGACTTCAGGCCCGGCCAGGCCGCCAGCAGCATCACGTTGACGGCGACGGACGCCAGGTAGGTCTGGATGCCGTACCACATGATGGCGATCACGGCCCGGATGAGCGCCGGGATGTTGGCACCCCAGACACCGAAGCTGATGCGGCTGACCACCGGGAACGGCACGCCGTGCCGCTGGCCGATCCTGCCCATCCAGTTCATGCCGACGTAGATGAGCACGAAGCCGGCGAGGAGGGAGGTGAAGACCTGCCAGACGTTCATGCCGAGGACCAGCAGACCGGCGGCGAAGGTGTAGTTGCCGAGGTTGTGGACGTCGGACATCCACATGGCGAAGAGATCGAAGACCTTCCAGTTCCGCCGCTCGGCGGGGGCGAGGTCTTCGTTGGTGAGGCGGGGGTCGGGGACGAACTCGAGTGCGCCGGTGGCTTCGGCGCGGTCGGCGAGGGACACGGGGCCTCCAGGGAACCAACCGGTGTACCAGCTTTTGGTATACCAAACTGCGGTCATGGTGCTCCCGTCAAGCGTTCCGACCGATGTCCGTCCCGTTACGGCTCCGTAAAAGCCCTCCGGGTCGGCGAAAATGACCTCATGGGCTCCCCCACGACGAAGATCGAACCCCTGGGCGCGGTGCGCGAGCGCGTCCTCGCGTCCCTGCGGCAGGACATCATCGCCGGGCGCCTGGGCCCGGGCGACCGGCTGGTGGAACGGGAGCTCGCCGAGCGGTTCGGGGTGTCCCGGGTACCGGTCCGGGAGGCGATCCGGGCCCTGGTGGCCGAGGGCTTCGTCCTCTTCGAGTCGGCCCGCCGTACGGTCGTGCGCCGGCTGACCCCGACCGACGTCAAGGAACTCTTCGAACTGCGCGAGGCGTTGGAGGTGTACGCGGCAGGGCTGGCGGCGGTGCGGGCGACCCCGGAGGCGCTGGCCGAGCTGCGGGAGCTGCTCGACCGGGCGGCCACGGCGACCCGGGCGGGCGACGCCGAGACCATCACCGACATCAACACCCGTTTCCACGACCGGATCCTGGCCCTGGCCGGCAACAGTCTGCTCATCTCGGTCATGGAACCGGTCGACGGCCGGCTGCGCTGGCTCACCCGGCGGAACGAGGAGTGGCCGCAACTCCTGACCGAGCACCGCGAGTTGTACGACGCGATCGCCTCCGGCGACCCGGACCGCGCCCGCGCCCGCGCGCTCGGCCACGTCCAGGCCAACTACCGGTCGACGGTGCGCCACCTCTTCGGCGAGGACACCGGCGACCAGCCGACGAGTCCGGCTGCCCGGTAGCCGTCCACAGGAACACCAGTTCGCACAGGGATCTCCTAGAGTTCTCCTCACCAGTGAAGATCGAAAGGGATCCGCGCGGGCCGGAGAGGGATCCGAGCGGACCGGACGGGGAGGGCATGACCATGGTGAGCAGACGGGGGCTGTTGAGCGGAGCCGCGCTGGTGGGGATGGGTGCGGTGGCCGGCATGACGGTGGGCGCGGGGAGCGCCGCCGCCGACGAGCCGCTGGACACGCCGTTCACCCCGGTCGCCGCGCCGCATCTGGCCGAGGCCGAGCAGTTGGTGCGGTACCAGCGACTGCTGGCGGCCGGCTATCTCCCGACGGGACTGGCCGGACACTGGCCGCTGGACGGCTCCGGCGCCGACCGCTCCGGTCTCGAGCACCCGGTCACCCTGGGCCCGGGAGCGAGCTGGACCGCTCTCCGTGCGGGCGGCGAACTGAGCTTCGACGGCACCGCCGGTGCCTACGCCGCCACCGCCTCCGTCCTGGACACCACGGCCCCCTTCACGGTCACCGCCTGGGTCCGGCTGGCCGACGACGCCGTGCTCACGAACATGTACACGGCCGTCAGCCAGGACGGCGGCAGCGTCAGCCGCTTCCTGCTCCAGTACGACGACACGGCCCGGACCTGGGCCTTCAAGGTACGCAGCGAGGACCAGAGCACCAAGGTCTCGGCGCTCGCCGCCGCCCCGGTGACGAAGACCGGCGTCTGGACGCATCTGGCGGGCGTCTGGGACGGCACCCGCGTCCTGCTCTATGTGAACGGCGTCCTGGAAGGCAGTGCCGGCACCACCCTGTCCTGGGCCGCGCCCCAGGGCTTCAGCATCGGCCGGGCCCGCTGGGACGGCGGTTACGTGAACCGCTTCAAGGGCGCTGTCGGCGATGTCCGCGCCTACGGCCGTGCCCTCGGCGCCGATGAGATCGCCCTGGTCAGCGGGCGTACGGCACGCGCGAACAACGTCTATCTGATGGACACGTCGGCGACCGTGACCTGGGGCCGCCCGGACGACCTCGCCGACTGGGTGGCCCGGGCCCGCTGCTCGTCCTTCGTCACGGCGCTGCTCAAGCACACCTACGGCTGGGCCACCGACGCCTACTTCCTCCAGTACTTCCAGGAGAAGGGCCCGGAGGCCGCCGACTACTGCTCGGCGTTCCGGAACAGCACCGCCGGTCCGCGCTTCCGCCGCATCCGCAAGGTCACCGACCTGCGGCCGGGCGATCTGATAGCCGTCGACTACAACGGGCAGGACGCGGAGAACACCGGGCACATCGTCATGGTCCGAGAGGTCAAGGGCGTCTTCAGCGGGGTCGCCGACTTCACCGGCGAGACCCAGTACGCCGTCGAGATCGTCGACTGCACCTCCGACCCGCACGGCGTCTACGGCCTCAGCAACTACCCGCGGTACCCGGACACCCGCATGGTCAGCAATGTGGACGGCGAGAGCTTCCAGGGCGTCGGCATCGGCCACATGATGTTCTACGCCTCTGACGCCACCGGCGAGTTCTCCCGGTACCGCTGGAGCGTCAACTCCTCCGCGTCCACCGGCACCCACCCGGTGGACGACCGCCCGGTGGCGGCGGCCCGGATCGTCTGAGCCCCGCCGCGCACGCCGGCCCGCACCGGCCCTCACCCCAGTCCGGCCGCCTCCGCCGCCGTGCTCAGCACGTCGCGGAGCATCTCGGGGGTGAGGCGCCCGGTGAAGGTGTTGCGCTGGCTGACGTGGAAGCAGCCGAAGAGGTCCACGCCGTCGAGGCCGACCCGGGTGCCGTGGGCGAAGGCCGGGCGGGGCCGCGGCACGGTCCAGCCCGCCTCCGCGAACGCCGGCAGCGCGGCCTGCCAGCCGAAGGCACCGAGCACGACGGCCGCGCGCAGCGTCGGCCGCAGCAGCGTCAGCTCCTCGACCAGCCAGTGGCGGCAGGTGTCGCGCTCCTCCGGGGTCGGCTTGTTGGCGGGCGGGGCGCAGTGCACCGGTGCGGTGATACGCACGCCGTACAGCTCCAGGCCGTCGTCGGCGCTGACCGAGGTCGGCTGCGAGGCGAGCCCGACGTCGTACAGCGCCCGGTAGAGCACGTCGCCGGAACGGTCGCCGGTGAACATGCGGCCGGTGCGGTTGCCGCCGTGCGCGGCCGGGGCGAGGCCGATGATCAGCAGCCGGGCGTCGGCGGGCCCGAAGCCGGGCACGGGCCGGCCCCAGTACGTCCAGTCGGCGAACGCGGCCCGCTTGGTGCGCGCCACGTCCTCGCGCCAGGCGACCAGGCGGGGGCAGGCGCGGCAGACGCTGACGCGCTGGTCTAGGCGGGCGAGCTGGGTGCGGGGGGTGTGGTCCACGGTTCAACGGTAGGGCCGGGGCGAGGTCTGCCGGAGCGGCTCGGGTGGGGGTGGCGGGGGTGCGCGTCAGCACCTTGTGGGTCGGTGCGGGATGGCGGCCGCAGGTTGTGTGTGGCTGATCGCGCAGTTCCCCACGCCCCTTTGGGGCGCGGTGGTGGGCGTCGGCAAAACGGTTCCGTCGGTGTCGGCTCGGGGAGCTAAGGTCGGGGCATGGCTTCTGAGGATACGGGCGAGGGCAGGGAGCAGGAGATCGGTGGGACCGGCACCCCCACCGAGGCCGAGCCTGCCGAAGGCACCGACACCGCTGCCGCCCAGGCCTCCGACCCGGCCGCCGTGGCCGCGGCCGTCGCCGCCGCCGAGGCCGCGGGCCCCGCTCCCGGTGAGAACGTGCGCATCGACAGCTGGATCTGGGCCGTCCGCCTGATCAAGACCCGCTCCATGGGAGCCACCGCCTGCCGGGGCGGACATGTCCAGGTGAACGGCGAGCGGGTCAAGCCCGCCCACTCCGTGCGCGTCGGCGACGAGGTGCGGCTGCGCCATGAGGGGCGGGAGCGGATCGTCATCGTGAAGCGGCTGATCCGCAAGCGGGTCGGGGCCCCGGTCGCCGCCGTGTGCTACATCGACAACTCCCCGCCGCCCCCGCCCCGGGAGGCCTTCTCCCCCATCGGCATCCGCGACCGCGGCACCGGCCGCCCCACCAAGCGCGACCGCCGCGAGCTGGAGCGACTGCGCGGCCTCGGCGGCATGGGTGGGGCGGGCGGCATGGGTGGCATGGGTGGGGCCGGCACGGGTGGGACGGGCTCGGCAGGCCGGCCGAGCGGTGGACGCCCCGGCGGACGGTGATCCGTCCGTCTGGCCGGTGCCGCAGGCTCGGCCCGGCCGAGTGGCCCGGCAGCTCCGGACCCGCTCGGCGGGAGCGCCCGCGCTAAGCCGCCGGTACCGCCTTCACCCACGTGCCGTCCTCGGTCAGATACTCGGCCACCTCCAGTCCCGCCTCCGCGAGCGCATCCTCGAACTGTTCCCGGGTGAGCGGGCGGGCCAGGAAGGTCTGGGTCCAGGTCGCGTCCGGGAACTCGTACTCCGCACGCACCGAGTTCACCCCGTCCCCGACCGGCTCGGCCGACAGGATCCGGACGGTGTAGCCGCCGGGGTCGACCCGCTCCCTCGGCACCTTCGTGTGGTAGTCCGCGCCCTCCCGCTGGATGAGCACGCAACCGCCGTCCGCCACGTGCGCCACGCAGGTGCGCAGCATGCCCCGGCGCACCTCCGCGTCCCCGGTGTGCACCAGGAACGACGCGAACATCACCACGTCGAACTTCTCGCCCAGGTCGAGCCCTTCGATGGTGCTGCGTATCGTGCGCGCCCCGCGCACGCGCGCCAGCATCTCCGCCGACTCGTCCACCGCCGTGACCGTGAACCCGCGCTCCAGGAGCGGGTGCGTCATGCGTCCCACACCACTGCCCAGCTCCAGGATGCGGGCGCCGGCCGGGACCGCCGCCTCGATGATGTCCGGCTCGGCCCCGGCGGTCAGGCGCGAGTAGAGCTCGACCGCGCAGCCGTCCGGGGTGATCGCTCCGGGACCCGTCCCCTCGTACCCCTCACGCATTTCAACCGTCATGCCCGAACAACGGCCGGTCGCCGAGCCGCCGTTCCCGCATCCCGACGGTTCACTCGTTCGAGCAGTTCGAAAGCTCGACGGGAACTTTCCTGCGGAAGGGCGCGGTTGACGGCCGTCACTGGTCCCACGGGAACCATCCGTGCCCGACGTACCAGTGGCCGCCCGCCCGCAGGTGGTCGCCGACCGCCCGCTCCACCGACGTCCGGCGGGGCAGGTCCCGTACCGGCAGGTCCGGGTCGCCGAAGACGAAGCCGACCGGTGTGGTGTCGGCCGGCTCCGGGTCCTGCCACCCGGGCCGGAACCGCTCCTGGAAACGGACGATGTTGGAGTCCGCCGCGAGGTGCCGGCGCAGCTGTGGATCGAGCAGCCAGGAGTGGCAGGTCGCGACCGCGTGGGGCTCCTCGGGGAAGTGCCGGGCGAAGAACTCCCGGGCGTGGTCCAGGGAGCGGTCGCAGGCGACCGGGGTGAGCGGCCCGAGGAAGTCGGGGATGTGCAGGTCCAGGGAGGGCTCGCCGCCGGTCACCTCGGTGCCGGCCGACCTGATCGCCTGTGCCGTGCGTTCGCCGAGCCCCGTCCGCTCGTACTGCAGTCGTCCCAGCTGGTAGAGCCGCCCGCAGAAGTGCCGGGTGAGCCAGTGCCCCTGGCGCGTTCCCAGCCCTCCCGTGCCGTACCGCCGACGGTGCAGTGCCATGCCGCGGCCCAGGTCGGCGAGCGTGTGGCGGGAGACGTCGTCGGGAATGCCGCGCGCCCGGTGCACCGCGCGGACGTGCGGCACCGCCGCGAGGAAGACGTACACGAGGAAGTACTCGCCCAGGGCGGCCGGAGCCTGGGCGGCCCGGTCACCGAGCCCGGACGGGTCGTCCACCTCCCGGACGACACCGGTCACGTCCTCGGCGCCCTCTTCCAGCAGCCGTCGTACCCCGGGGTCGGCGCTCACGGTCCGCCGCAGCGCCACCACCTCGCCGATGTCCTCGTGCGGCACGGCGAGGTCGAGGAGCAGGTCGGGCAGGTCGGCGGCGTCCGGCAGCACGGTGGGGTCCCCCTTGGTGAACGTCCGGTCGAGGAGTACGTTTCAGACAGGAGTGGTGATCCGGGATGCGTACGGGCAGTGAACCGGCGACCGCCCGCAGTGCCCTGCGGGCGCGGTTGTGGCTGAGCGTGTGGGGGCTGACCTGGGCCATCTTCGGCACGGCGGCGTTCGCGCTGGTCGGGCGCCCCGGCTGGGCGGCTGCCTGCGGGGTGCTGTGGCTGGTCGCCACCGTCGACATGGCCGTGATCCTCAGGCACATCCGGCAGGGCCCTCACTATCAGCCGGGGCGTGATGTGCCGCCGTACCCGCCCGCGGACACCCGCCCGCCGCCCTTCCGGCGCCCGCCGCGGCACGGCCACCCGTGAGGGAGCATCCGGAGACGGCCCGCCGACGCGCACTCCGCTTGCTCACACTCCGCTTGGTCACACTCCGCCCGCTCACACCCCGCCGGCTCACGCGTCCGTGTCGAAGCGGGCCGCTTTGAGGTACTCCGGGTTCGGGTCCAGGGCGGCCGCCAGCCGGAAGTGGCGTATCGCGAGGTCGGCGCGGCCCTGGCGCTGGTAGGTGCGGGCGAGCGCGAAGTGGGCGAACGCGTTGTCCGGTTCACGCTCCAGGACGATGGTGAACTCCAGCTCGGCGGGTCGCAGTTGCGCGGCCGCGAAGAAGGCACGCGCGCGCAGCAGCCGGGCGGCTGTGTTCTCGGGGTGCGCGCCGATCACTCCGTCGAGCAGCTTCACCGCGCCCCGCGGGTCCCGTGCGTTGAGCAGTTGCTCGGCGGCACGGAAGTCGATCACATGCGTCTCCGGAGTACGTCCGGTCGAACCGCTGGTCTCGGGCACGGCAAAGTCCTTCCCTCACTGAAGCGGTTCAACGCCCGGACGGGTGCCCGCTATTTCGAAGACGCATTCCGCTCGTTCGAACCGGCTGTCCGCGCGCGGCGCAGGAGGTCGGCCCACACCTCCCCGACGCGCTGCCGGAGCGCGTCCAGGGGGACGTCGTTGTCGATCACGATGTCCGCGACCTCCAGGCGCTTCTCGCGCGTCGCCTGCGCGGCCATGCGTGCGCGGGCGTCCTCCTCGGTCATCCCCCGCAGCCGTGTCAGCCGGTCCAGCTGGGTCTCTGGGGCGGCGTCCACGACGACCACGACGTCGTAGAGCTGCGCGAGGTCGTTCTCCGCGAGGAGCGGGACGTCGTGGACCACCACGGCGTCGTCGGCGGCCGCGCTCTCCAGCTCGCGGGAGCGGGCCCCGACGAGGGGGTGCACGATCGAGTTCAGTACGGCGAGTCTCGCGGGGTCGGCGAAGACGATCGAGCCGAGCCTGGGCCGGTCCAGGCTGCCGTCGGCGGCCAGCACCTCCGGGCCGAAGGCCTCGGTCACGGCGGCCAGGCCGGGGGTTCCGGGCGCGACGACCTCCCGCGCGATGCGGTCCGCGTCGATCAGCACCGCGCCGTGCCCGACGAGCAGCCGCGACACCTCGCTCTTGCCGGCGCCGATGCCGCCGGTGAGACCAACTTTGAGCATGCCCCGAAGCTTAGGCCCTGGCACCGACACCGGCCGTGACGGGGCTCGGTCGCCCTCGCACCGGCCTGGGCTCGCCGCCCCGGCCGGTGCGTGGTCACGTGCGGGCGGGCCTCAGTTGTCGCCCTCGCGCTCCGCGAGGAAGCGCTCGAACTCGAGGCCGATCTCGTCCGCCGAGGGGATCTCCACCGGCTCGGCGAGCATGTTGCCCCGCGTCTCGGCGCCCGCGGCCGCGTCGTACTGGTGCTCAAGGCCCTGCACGAGGGCGGTCAGCTCCTCGTCGCCCTCCTGGATCTGGCTGTCGATCTCCGTCTGGGTGCGGTGCGCGTCCGTGCGCAGGGCGTGCGCGATGCCCGGGAGGACCAGGCCGGTGGCGGCCGTGACGGCCTCCAGGACGGTCAGGGCGGCGTCCGGGTAGGGCGAGCGGGCGATGTAGTGCGGCACGTGCGCTGCGACGCCCAGGACGTCGTGGCCGGCCTCCATCAAGCGGAATTCGAGCAGCGACTCGGCGCTGCCGGGCACCTGGGCCTCGTCGAAGGGGCTGCGGTGTCCCGGGACCAGGTCGGTGCGGTTGCCGTGCGGGGTGAGGCCGACGGGGCGGGTGTGCGGGACGCCCATGGGGATGCCGTGGAAGTTCACGGACAGGCGGACGCCGAGCCGCTCCACGATCTGCTGTACGGCAGCGGCGAAGCGCTCCCACTCGACGTCCGGCTCGGGGCCGGAGAGCAGCAGGAAGGGGGCGCCGGTGGCGTCCTGGACCAGGCGGACCTCGATGCTGGGCTCCTCGTACTCGGTCCAGCGGTCCCGCGTGAAGGTCAGCAGCGGGCGGCGCGCCCGGTAGTCCACGAGCCGGTCGTGGTCGAAGCGGGCGACGACCTGGTGGGGCAGCGAGTCGAGCAGCCGGTCGACGATCTGGTCGCCGGTCTCACCCGCGTCGATGTATCCGTCGAAGTGGTAGAGCATGACAAGACCGGCCGATTCCTGGGCAAGCGCCATGTCGACGACGGCCAGCCCCTTCGGCTCCCATGCGTACAAACCCTGCGGATCAAGCACTGTGACCGCTCCTCCTCGTGTTCATACGGGTCAACGCGGCACTGACCACAGGCATTCCCGCCGGAACCCCGGACAGGCGCCTCTCACCGCCTTCTCATGGCACAAGCAAGAGGGTGCACGCGCGCGTGCGTGCGTCCGCACCGGACGCGGTCACGCACGCGTGCCGGGGTCAGGCCGCCATCACGCGCGCGTGGAGCGCCGTAACCGCCTTGCGCGCCGAGCTGAACGCGCCGTGCTGCCAGGCGTCCGTGTAGCTGAGCCAGTCGCCGGCGAACCAGACCCGGCCGGTGGGCTCGTTCAGGGGCTTGTAGCGCGCGTGGTCGGGGCCGCCGGGGGTGTCGTGCCAGGCGGCCTCCAGGTGGGGCGTCTGGCGCCAGTGGTGGGAGAAGGAGGAGGCGAGTTCGGTGCGGTACTTGTCGCCGTAGATCTTCACTCCGGCGGCGACCGCGCGCCGTTCGCGCTGGGCCGGGGTGAGCCTGGCGTAGGAGTCGGCGTCGTCGTCGTAGTTGTAGTAGCCGATGAGAACACCTCGTTCGCCGTGGAAGCCGTACGAAGGGTGCCAGATGTGGGTGACGTCCTGGTCGGTCTCGGTGATGCCGCCGTAGATGTTGTGGTCGAGCTCCCACCAGCGGGAGCGGTATTCGAGGCCGATCTTGGCGGCCGACGACGGGGTGACGGCCTCCAGGGCGCTCTGCACTCCGGAGCCCAGGTTGTGCGGCACCTTGGCGAGGATGTTGGGCGGCATGGCGGCCACGCAGTAGTCCGCCTCGACGACCTTGGTACGGCCGCCCTGGGTGTACGTCACGGTGACGCCGTGACCGGTGTCGGTGATCTTGGAGACGGCGGCTCCGGTACGGATCCGCCGGGCGCCGATCGCCCGGGTGAGCGCCTTCGGTATCTGGTCCATGCCGCCGACCGGCTGGAACATCAGCATCGCCTGGTCGAAGCCGAACTCGAACGAGAAGTAGCGACCGACCCCGCTCGCCAGCACCGCGGAGGCGGTCGGGACATCGCCGAGGAGCACACCGGGGGTGCCGGCGGCGGCCGGTACGGTCGTGTATCCACGCCGCTCACCGCCTTCGTACGTCAGTTTGTCGCCGAGTTCGCCCCAGTCCTTGAGGAACTCGACGAGCCGCTCCTGGTCGGTGGCCGTCAACGCCCCGTCCAGCGCACCCTTGTCGGTCGCTTTGGCGAGCAACTCCGAGACGTAGCCGTACACATCGGCCTTGGCCGTGCGGTACCGCTCGGGCTTCGTCATGCCGGCGGACTCGTTGTAGATGTAGGCGTCGGCGTTGACGTTCGTGAACACCTGGATGGGGACACCGAGTTCGCGACAGTAGTCGAGGGTGATCATCCACTGCGGGATCCGGGCCGGCCCGGCGTTCATGTAGTGGCCGTCGGCGAACCGCGCGGTCTGCGTGTTGCCGTAGAGGTCGGTGGTGGAGTCGCCGCCGCGCACGGTGAAGTTGCGTCCGCCGGTGCGGTCCCTGGCCTCCAGGATCGTACAGTCGTAGCCGGCCTTGCCGAGTTCGTAGGCGGTCGCGAGACCGGCGATGCCGCCGCCGAGGATGACGACCCTGGCCGCGGCGCGCCCGGTGAGCGTGAAGTCGCTCGCGCTGGGCGCCCGAAAGGGCTGTTCGCGCTGGGCGGCCTGGGCGGTGGGGGCGAGTCCGAGGGCTCCCATGGTGGCGAACATGGCGCCGGCACCACCGGTGAGACCGACGTTCCTGAGGAACGCCCGCCGGCTCGTCCCCGACCCGTACTGAGGCTGTGTCATGACGCGACTCCCCTTCCGATCTTGAACGAAGACCGGGGAAGCCTCCCAGCGCCGCGTTACGGCCCAGCGGCTATTCGTGTATCCCACACGTTTCGACGGGCGGCCACGCCAACTCCCCCAGGGACGCTGGGGGTAGCCCCGACCGAAGGCTGGGGGAGGAGCTGCGCGACCAGCCCCCACCGGGCCGCCGGCCGGCGAACAACCGGCCGACCTGCCAACACCAAGGGGCCGTACCTCGAAAGGTACGGCCCCTCAGTTATCGGCTAAGCCGAGCGGCGAGCGATCAGCTCTGGCCACCCGCGAGCTTCTCGCGGAGCGCGGCCAGCGCCTCGTCCGAGGCCAGCGCACCGGAGGTGTCGGCTCCCTCGGAGGAGTACGAACCGCCACCCGCGGCCGGAGCCGCACCCGCGGCGTCGCCGCCCTCGGCAGCGGCAGCGGCGTCGGCCTCGCGGCTCTTGATGACCTGCTGCTGGTGCTGCTCGAAGCGCTGCTGCGCCTCGGCGTAC
The DNA here is from genome assembly GCF_042892755.1 of Streptomyces sp. NPDC001714. Classification (NCBI taxonomy): domain Bacteria; kingdom Bacillati; phylum Actinomycetota; class Actinomycetes; order Kitasatosporales; family Streptomycetaceae; genus Streptomyces; species Streptomyces sp. NPDC001714. Next base: position 292,639 of record NZ_JBIAUL010000006.1, on the reverse strand, counting down.
TGGCGCTCCCACTCCTCGCGCTGCTTCTCGTAGCCCTCGAGCCAGTCGTTGGTCTCGGGGTCGAAGCCCTCGGGGTAGATGTAGTTGCCCTGGTCGTCGTAGGACGCGGCCATGCCGTACAGGGTCGGGTCGAACTCGACCGAGGCCGGGTCGGCACCGAAGGACTCGTTGGCCTGCTTCAGCGAGAGGCTGATGCGGCGGCGCTCGAGGTCGATGTCGATGACCTTGACGAAGATCTCGTCGTTGACCTGGACGACCTGCTCCGGGATCTCCACGTGGCGCTCGGCCAGCTCGGAGATGTGGACCAGACCCTCGATGCCCTCGTCGACGCGGACGAACGCACCGAACGGAACCAGCTTCGTGACCTTGCCGGGGACGACCTGGCCGATCTGGTGGGTGCGGGCGAACTGCTGCCACGGGTCTTCCTGGGTCGCCTTCAGCGACAGGGAGACACGCTCGCGGTCCATGTCGACGTCGAGGACCTCGACGGTGACCTCCTGGCCGACCTCGACAACCTCGGACGGGTGGTCGATGTGCTTCCAGGACAGCTCGGAGACGTGGACCAGACCGTCGACGCCACCCAGGTCCACGAAGGCACCGAAGTTGACGATCGAGGAGACCACACCGGAACGGACCTGACCCTTCTGGAGGGTCGTGAGGAACGTCTGGCGGACCTCGGACTGGGTCTGCTCCAGCCAGGCACGGCGGGACAGGACCACGTTGTTGCGGTTCTTGTCCAGCTCGATGATCTTCGCCTCGAGCTCCTTGCCCACGTAGGGCTGGAGGTCGCGGACGCGGCGCATCTCGACCAGGGAGGCCGGGAGGAAGCCACGGAGGCCGATGTCGAGGATGAGACCACCCTTGACGACCTCGATGACGGTACCGGTGACGATGCCGTCCTCTTCCTTGATCTTCTCGATGGTGCCCCACGCGCGCTCGTACTGGGCGCGCTTCTTCGAGAGGATCAGGCGGCCTTCCTTGTCCTCCTTCTGGAGGACGAGGGCCTCGATCTCGTCACCGACGGCGACGACCTCGTTGGGGTCGACGTCGTGCTTGATCGAGAGCTCGCGGCTCGGGATGACACCTTCGGTCTTGTAACCGATGTCGAGCAGGACCTCGTCCCGGTCGACCTTCACGATGACGCCGTCGACGATGTCGCCGTCGTTGAAGTACTTGATCGTCTCGTCGATCGCGGCGAGGAAGGCTTCCTCGTTACCGATGTCGTTGACCGCTACCTGCGGGGTGGTGGCGGTGGTCTCGGTGCTGCTCGTCATGTGAGAAAGGGCTCCGGTACGGACATTGAAGTCGTAGGTACTGCTTACGCCGGGAGCCTGTTTCGCTCTGCAGAAGCCGGACAGCCTAGGAAGCGCCACCCAACTACTGGTGGCGCCTCGACAACCGAGGGGACATACAACAGATGCGAGCGCAGCCTGCTACGTCTGAGGTGCGCAGGCCCGCAGCGCAACTTGTAGCATACGGGGGCAGCCGGGCAGGGTCAATGCGCGAAGGCGCACACCCGGGGCGGAACGCCGCATACCCGGCACAAGAAACGTCCCACGAGGCCACGCAGGCCTGACACACCCCGTCCGTGACACGCCCGTGACGGGGTTGGACGGAAGAGTACGACGAGGGAGCCGATCATCCAAGAGCCCGATTCGTTCGACCTCCAAGCGGCCGGTGCGACGACCGGCGCAGAGGCCGAACCGGAAGCCACCCGGCGTGCCGCCGGGGTCGCGGAGAGCAGCCGGGCCAACCGGGGCTGGTGGGACCGCAACGCCGACGAGTACCAGGTCGAGCACGGCACGTTCCTCGGCGACGACCGTTTCGTGTGGGGTCCCGAGGGCCTCGACGAGGTGGAGGCGGAGCTGCTCGGCCCGCCGGAGGAGCTGAAGGGGAAGGACGTCCTGGAGATCGGCGCCGGCGCGGCCCAGTGCGCGCGCTGGCTGGCCGCCCAGGGGGCCCGGCCGGTCGCCCTGGACCTCTCGCACCGCCAGCTCCAGCACGCGCTGCGCATCGGCGGATCGTTTCCCCTGGTCTGCGCGGACGCGAGTGCGCTGCCCTTCGCGGACGCCTCCTTCGACCTGGTGTGCTCGGCGTACGGCGCGCTTCCCTTCGTCGCCGATCCGCGTCTGGTGCTGCGCGAGGTGCGGCGGGTGCTGCGGCCGGGCGGGCGGTTCGTCTTCTCGGTGACGCACCCGATCCGCTGGGCGTTCCCGGACGAGCCCGGCCCCGAAGGGCTCTCGGTCTCGTCCTCCTACTTCGACCGGACGCCCTACGTCGAGCAGGACGAGGACGGCCGCGCGGTGTACGTCGAGCACCACCGGACGCTCGGCGACCGGGTCCGGGACATCGCCTCCTCGGGTTTCCGGCTCGTGGACCTGGTGGAGCCGGAGTGGCCGGCCTGGAACACCTCCGAATGGGGCGGCTGGTCCCCGCTGCGGGGCAATCTCATCCCCGGGACGGCGATCTTCGTGTGCGAGCGAAGCGAGATGGGGGTCTCCCCGGCCGAAGGCTGAGGGAGGGACTGAGCGCACGGGACTGAGCGCACCGGGACTGAGTGCACCGGGACGCCCGCGCGCGCGTACGACACTAGGGGCGTGATCCGTTACGACGCCCTGGACGCGCTGCCCGTGCGGCAGGCCCTGCCCGGTCTGCACGACGCCCTGGAGGGGCACGGCACCGCCGTCCTCGTGGCACCGCCCGGCACCGGCAAGACGACGCTGGTGCCGTTGGCGCTGGCCGGGCTGCTGGGCGAGGGGCCGGCACGGCGGGTGGTCGTGGCCGAGCCGCGCCGGATCGCCGCCCGCGCGGCGGCCCGCCGGATGGCCTGGCTGCTCGGTGAGCAGGTCGGGCGGAGCGTCGGCTACACCGTGCGCGGCGAGCGGGTCGTGGGACGGCACGCCCGCGTGGAGGTCGTCACGACCGGTGTGCTGTTGCAGCGTCTGCAACGCGACCAGGAACTGTCCGGCGTCGACGTCGTGGTCCTCGACGAGTGCCACGAGCGCCACCTGGACGCCGACACGGTGGCGGCCTTCCTCTGGGACGTACGGGAGACCCTGCGGCCGGAGCTGCGCCTGGTGGCCGCGTCGGCGACGACGGACGCGCAGGGGTGGGCGCGGCTGCTGGGCGGGGCGCCGGTGGTCGAGGCGGCCGGTGTCGCGTACCCGGTGGAGGTGGTGTGGGCGCCGCCGGTGCCGCCGGTACGGCCCCCGCACGGGATGCGGGTCGACCCGGCGCTGCTCGCTCATGTGGTGTCGGTGGTGCGGCGGGCCCTGGCCGAGCGGGACGGCGACGTGCTGTGCTTCCTGCCGGGGGTGGGCGAGATCGCGCGCGTGGCGGGCCGGCTGGGTGACCTCGGGGACGTGGAGGTGCTCCAGGTGCACGGCCGGGCACCGGCCGCCGTCCAGGACGCGGTGCTGGCGCCCGGGACCCGGCGCCGGGTGGTGCTGGCGACGGCGGTCGCCGAGTCCTCGCTCACCGTGCCCGGCGTACGCGTGGTCGTCGATGCGGGGCTCGCGCGGGAGCCGCGGGTGGACCACGCGCGCGGGCTGAGCGCGCTGGCGACGGTACGGGCGTCCCGGGCGGCCGGGCGGCAGCGGGCGGGGCGGGCCGGGCGGGAGGCGCCGGGGGCGGTGTACCGCTGCTGGTCCGAGGCCGAGGACGCCCGTCTGACGGCTTTTCCGGCCCCGGAGATCCGATTGGCCGACCTGACCGCGTTCGCCCTCCAGGCGGCCTGCTGGGGCGATCCGGAAGCCGCCGGACTGGCGCTGCTGGACCCTCCGCCGGCCGGGGCGATGGCGGCGGCGCGGGAGGTGCTGACGGCGATCGGCGCGGTCGACTCGGCCGGCCGGGCGACGGACCGCGGGGTGCGGCTGGCCCGACTGGGGGTGCACCCACGGCTGGGGCGTGCGCTGCTGGACAGCCCGGGCGGGGGCGCGGAGGTGGTCGCGCTGCTGAGCGAGGAGCCGCCGCGCGAGTACGGGGACGACCTGGCGGCCGCGCTGCGCACCGCCCGGCGGGGCGGTGACGCCTATGCCGGGCGGTGGCTCGCGGAGGTACGGCGGCTGAAGGCGGACGGCGAGGGCGCCGCGGCGCCCCGCGTGGACGACCGCGCCGTGGGACGCGTTGCCGCCCTCGCCTTCCCCGAGCGGGTCGCCAGGGCCGACGGAGGGTCGTACCTGATGGCCTCCGGCACCCGGGCCGAGCTCCGGGAGGGCAGCCCGCTGCGCGGTGCCCCGTGGATCGCCGTGGCCGTCGCGGACCGTCCCGTCGGCAAGGGCCACGCGCGCGTGCAGCTCGCCGCGGTGGTGGACGAGGACACGGCCAGGTCGGCGGCGGCATCCCTGTACGCGGCGGACCAGGAGGTCCACTGGGCCGACGGGGACGTCGTCGCGCGGCGGGTGGAGCGGCTCGGCGCGATCGAGCTGGCGGTGCGGCCGTTGCGGGACGCCGACCCGGCCCTCGTACGCGACGCTCTGCTCGACGGGTTGCGGCGCGAGGGGCTCGGCCTGTTGCGGTGGACGCCCGACGCCGCCCTGCTGCGGCAGCGGCTCGCCTTTCTCCGGCTGCATCTCGGTGAGCCCTGGCCGGACGTGTCCGACGACGCGCTGCACGCGCGCGTGGACGAATGGCTGGAGCCGGAGCTCGGCCGGGCCCGGCGGCGGGCTGATCTCGGGCGGATCGACGCCGGGGAGGCGCTGCGGCGGCTGCTGCCGTGGGCGAGCGGAGAGGCCGGGCGGCTGGACGAGCTGGCGCCCGAGCGGATCGCCGTACCCAGTGGGTCGCGGATCCGGGTCGATTACGGGAACCCTGAGCAACCCGTGCTCGCCGTGAAGTTGCAGGAGATGTTCGGGCTGCAGGAGTCGCCCACGGTGGCCGGGGTGCCGGTGCTGGTGCATCTGCTGTCGCCGGCCGGGCGGCCCGCCGCCGTCACCGCCGACCTCGCCTCGTTCTGGAAGGACGGCTACAAGGGCGTACGGGCCGAGCTGCGCGGGCGGTATCCGAAGCATCCCTGGCCTGAGGATCCCGCCGCGGCCGAGCCCACCCGGCACACCAACGCGCGGCTCAGGCGCTGACCGGTTCCGGGACCGGGGTGTCGGCCGGTGCGGGGTCGGCGGGGCGGCGGCCGCGGGCCTCCAGGTAGAGGGAGAGGGCGAGCAGCGCGATGCCGAGGGACAGGAACCCCCAGGGGAGGTAGGAGGTCAGCATCAGGACGAGGGTGCGGTTGTGCTTGACCAGGGCGACCGTGCTCTTGATGTAGTCCTCGCGCATCTTCACGTCGCCGGCGAAGGCCGTCACCTTGGCGCGGCCGCCCAGCAGGGTGCCGCCGCGCAGTTCCTCCTTGTGGATCTCCTCGCCGTAGACGGGTGCCCCGGTGGCCGGCTCGACCCAGAACTTGCGGACCGTGGTGTACCAGCGGGTGGTGCCGGTCTTGGCGACGGACTCGGCGGTGATGCCCTGCACCGGCAGCTTCTTGGGCATGGGGACCTTGGTCCAGGGGATGGTCTGCTCGAAGTAGTAGACCTTGACGCCCCGGAAGGTCTGCGTCCCCTTGTAGTGGATGGGGTTGGTGGTGCGGGTCTGCGCGTCGAAGTACTCGTAGTCCCGTTTCTCGGTCAGGAACGGGAACTTGAACTCGATGCCGTCCCGCGTCACCGCGTCCCCGTCGACCATCTCGCCGGTGGCGTGCACGGGTTCCTGGCTGTGGGCGTCGAAGATGTAGCGCTCGGGGATCTCGGAGACCATCTTGCCGTCGGGTCCCTGGACGTAGGACAGGCTGTCCCAGACGACGACGTCCCGGCCCGCCGTCTTCTCGATCTTCTTCGCGGCCGCCACGTCGCCCTTGAGGGTCTGCACGATGGTGACCCGGGGGACCTTCTTCGCCTTCATGGTGCCGTAGTCGAGGAGCGTGGCGTCCTTCGCCACCAGGACCATGTCCTGGTACTGGTTCGCCGGGATCTTGGCGAGCCGCGGGAAGGCGTACCAGCGCAGCAGCGGGGACAGCGCGGCGAAGAACACGGCGACGGCGAGCAGGACCAGACTGGCCTTGCGGCGCATCTCGGCCTCCCGGGGCGGCGGTTACGGGTGGGACGGCACCGTGGTGAGCAGCGGCTTGGGAGACGTCTTTCCGTCCGGCGACCCCAGGGCGCTGACCGTCACGACCAGGACGACCGCGAGGACGAGACCGGTCGCGGCGGCGATCAGGGCACGCATGCGGGGCCTCCCCACGGTCGACGGCTTCCTGATGGATCGTCAGGTCCGGGCACCGTAGCAACGGGAGGGTGAGATGAGAACAGGTCGTACGACGCCGAGGGCGCCGTCCCGCGTCGGCGGGAGGGCGCCCTGGTGGTCGTACGGCGGTGGATCAGGAGGAGGCGGAAGCGCTCGGGGAGGCGGACGCGGAGGCCGACGCGGAGGCGGAGGGGCTCGGCGACGGGCTCGGCGAGGGGTCGGCCGCGGCGACCGTCAGCTCCACGGTGAGCGTGGCGCCGCCGGTGGTGGTGATGCGGAGCAGGAACGTGCCGGTGGTGTCGTCCGCGTACAGCTTGGGCAGCGTGAGCTGGCCGTTCGCGTCCGTCTGGAGGTCCGTGAGGGTGCGGACGGCGTTGCCGTTCGCGTCCTTGAAGTACGGGCCCTTGTCGTTCTCGCTCGTGTCGTCCGCCGACTTGATCAGCGTGGCGGTGGCGGCGACCTTGTCGGCGACGGCGCCCTGGTAGGTGGCCTTCGCCTGCACCTGGTCGGCGAACTCGCCGCCCGGGGTACAGGTCAGCGCGGTGGTGTTGACGAGGGCGAGAGCGTCGGCGGCGCGCGCGGTGACGACCGCGTCGTAGTCGACGCCCTTGACCGTGCGGCCGACCACGCTCGCGTGGACCGTGAAGTCGCCGGTCTTCTCGCCCGCCTGGAGCGCCGGCGCGACGGCGACGCCCTTGCTGTCGGTGACGACCGTGGCGGTGTCCTCGCCGCCGCTGAAGGTCGCGTCCGTGTCCCCGACGATGGTGAAGCGGACCCGGACCTTGGCGACGACCCGGCCGGCCTTGGTCTCCGCGCGCGTGCTGATCTGCTGGCCGAACGCGTCGCCGGCCATCGCCGTGAGCGTGGCGGTGCCCGCGTCCTCCAGGTGGTCCACGGTGTCGGTGGCCGTGGGCGGCAGGGTGGGCGTGCTCGGGGGGGTCGGCGAGGGCTCGTCGGGCTTGGGCGTGGTCTTGGTCGGCTTCGTCGTGGGACCGTCGGAGCCGGAGCCGGAACCGGTCGAGCCGTCGCTGCTGTGCGAGGGCAGGGTTCCCGTGCCGTTCGGTATCGAGTGGGTGCCCTTGCGGTAGAACTCGTACCAGGACAGGACCAGGTTGAGGTAGTCCTGCGAGTTGTTGTAGCTGAGGATCGCGCTGTTCATGTCGGCCTGGACGGACAGGTCCCAGCCGTTGCGGCACAGGTAGTGGCCGGCGGCGAGCGCCGCGTCGTAGACGTTGTTGGGGTCCTTGACGCCGTCGCCGTTGCCGTCGCGGCCCGCCCACGCCCAGGTCGACGGGATGAACTGCATGGGGCCGACGGCCTGGTCGTACTCGCTGTTGCCGTCGTACTTGCCGCCGTCGGTGTCCGGGATGAGCGCGAAGCCGTTGCCGTCGAGCTGCGGGCCGAGGATCCGGTGCAGGGTGTTGCCCTCGGCGTCGACGTCACCGCCGCGGGCCTGGCCGGACTCGACCTTGCCGATGGCGGCCAGCAGCTGCCAGGGCAGGTTGCAGCCGGGCTTGGAACTGCGCAGCTCCGCCTCGGCCTTCTTGTAGGCGTCGAGGACGGTGGCGGGGATGCCGGCCTCGGCCGCGCCCCGGGAGACGGCGGTGCCGATGCTCGACGAGGAGGCCGTGGGGCTGGCACTGGGGTTCGGGCTGTTGAGCGGCGGCAGGTCCGTGTAGTACGGCGAGTTGCCGGTGGCGCCGTCGGCCGACCCGGCTCCGTCGGGCGCCGAGGTGCTGGCGCCGGCGTTGGCCTGTCTGCCCGTGTCTCCGGACGTGGCGCCCGGCGCCTGGGACGCGGAGAGAGCCGCTACCGCCAACGCGGCCGCGGCGGTCGTCGCCGCTCCCTTGCGCAGCCGCCTGCCGAATTGCGCCGCCATAAGGTGAACCCCTCCCATGGGCGCCTTCTGAGCGCCCGTCTCCGTCTGTCCGCTCGCCTCTGGTGTGACGGTCGACCCGGTGCTGTGGTTGCCCCTGTTACCTCTTTCGCGTGGTGAGGTAGCGCATCCGGCCGTGCACGCCGGGGCGACAACCCAGGCGACCCTACGACAACTTCCCTTCCACGGACACCCGACGGTGCCCGATTTTCACCAGTTGGCCATCCCCCGTTGAACGATGGTGGTGTCGCGGATACTTGCCGTACGCGATCTCTTGTTCGGCGCTCCGGCCGACGACTGCTTCCAGGGGGACCCGAGTGCCGTTCACTCTCAGCCACGCCGCCGCCGTGCTGCCCGCCGTACGCGGCGACGGGACCGGGCGCGGGCGGCTGGTGCCGGCGGTGCTCGTCGCGGGGTCCTTCGCGCCCGACCTCACCTACTACGCGGCGAGCGCGGTGCCGGACGCGATGGAGTTCGGCGATTTCACGCACTCCTTCACCGGTGTCCTCACCGTCGACGTGCTGTTCTCCTGGGCGCTCGTGGCGCTGTGGCTGCTGGTCCGGGAACCCCTCGTTGCCCTCGCGCCCCGTACCCGGCAGGGGCGAGTGGCCGCGCTGCTGCGCTGCGGGGCGCCACGCGCGCGTGCGGGCCTTTCCACGGCGGCCTGGTGGTACGTCTCCGCCGTGCTCGGCGCGCTCACGCATGTCATCTGGGACGCGTTCACGCACCACGACCGCTGGGGGACTCGGCTGATCCCGGCGATCGGCCGGAACGCAGCGGGCGTGCCGGTGTACACCCTGCTCCAGTACGGCAGTTCGGCGGTGGCCGCGGCCGTGCTCACCGTGTTCGTGGCTCGCGCGGTACGGCGAGCGCCGGCCGGGGAGCCGGTGGGGGTGCCGTTGCTGTCGGTACGGGACCGGTGGTGGGCCGGCGCCGGGATCGCCGGCTGCGCCCTGCTGGCGGCGGTGCAGCGGGCGACGCGGTGGTGGGCCTACTGGGGGGCTACGGCGAAACCCTGGGAGCTGCTTCCCACGGTGCTCTTCGGAGCGGGCGCGGGGCTGTTGCTCGGGGCGCTGGGATACGCCGTGGCGGTCAGGGTGTGGCGTCCGACCCCGGCCGCCGACGGCGTGCGGCGGAGTCCTTCGGCCGTTCGGTGAGGCTCGCCACGAACACGGTCATGGTGCGGGGGCGGCGGGGGCCGGGAAGTGCCGCGAGGAGCAGCGCGAGGTAGCTGCGGGTGAGGTCGAGCCACTGGCGCAGGTCGGGTCGGGACCGGAGCCTGCGCCGGAAGCGGGTGACCGCTCGGCGCACGGTGACGGCGAGGTCGGTGGGGATGCGGGCTGAACTGGCGCCGGCCGCTTGGGCCGGGGCCGACACAGGCGCCGTGACCTGGGAGGATACGGCGGCGGAACGGCCTTTGGCCGGGGGCCTGCTCTGGGGCGTCCGGTGGTGAACCATGCGTATACCCATGGCCGCATCCTTGCCGGTGGCGGAGACCGGGGCGTTCTGACGGGGTCCACGCGAGTGACAGGGCAACGCCCCTCCGTTCGCTCCGCCGCCCCCTTCGCTCCGCCGCCCTCCTTGGCTCCGCCGCCCCTCCGTTCGCTCCGCCGCCCCTCTTCGCTCCGCCCCCCTTCGCTCCGCCACCCCTCTCCGCTCCGCCACCGCTCCGCCACCGCTCCGCCACCGCTCCGCCACCGCTCCGCCACCGCTGCGCCGCCCCCCTCCGCTCCGCCGTCCTCTCTTTCCCCGCCGCAACGGCGAGCCACGACAGCGGCGCTTTCCGGCGGTGCCGAACCGGCCACATCCCGTGTGTTCGGCACCGCCGAAAGCCACCGTCGTGGTTGAGCACCGTTGCGGCGGAGAAAAAGAGGGCGGTGGAGCGAAGGCGGCGGGAGGAAGGAAGAGGGCGAAAGAGGGAAGTCGCCGCTCCGCCGGGGTCGGGGAGCGGCCCCCTCTGTGGGCCTTTTCGGGGTCGGGGAGCGGCGGCCCTCTTGTCGGCCCTCTTCCGAGTCAGAGAGCAACCGCCCTCTTGTCGGCCCTCTTCGGAGTCGGAGAGCAGCCGCCCTCTTGTCGGCCCTCTTCGGAGTCGGAGAGCAGCCGCCCTCTTGTCGGCCCTCTTCCGAGTCAGAGAGCAACCGCCCTCTGTCGGCCCTCTTCGGAGTCAGAGAGCGGCCGCCCTCTGTCGGTCGGCCTTCTTGGCTGCGCGCCCCCTGTCGGCTCTCGCCGGAGGCGCTAGTGCGCTGCGGATTCCCAGTCCGGGCCCACGCCCACCGAGACGTCCAGGGGGGCCCTGAGGTGGACCGCGTTGGACATCTGGTCGCGGAGGACGGATTCGACGCGGTCCCGCTCGCCGGGGGCGATCTCCAGGACGATTTCGTCGTGGACCTGGAGGAGCATCCGGGACTTCAGGTCCGTCTCGCGCAGCGCGCCGTCCACCCGGAGCATGGCGATCTTGACGATGTCCGCCGCCGTGCCCTGGATGGGCGCGTTGAGCGCCATCCGCTCGGCCGCCTCCCGGCGCTGCCGGTTGTCGCTGTTGAGGTCGGGGAGGTACCGGCGGCGGCCGAAGAGTGTCGCCGTGTAGCCGGTGGCGCGGGCCTCCTCGACGACGCGGCGCAGGTAGTCGCGGACCCCGCCGAAGCGCTCGAAGTACGTGTCCATCAGGACCCGGGCCTCGCCCGCGTCGATGTTCAGCTGCTGGGAGAGGCCGAAGGCGGACAGACCGTACGCGAGGCCGTACGACATCGCCTTGATCTTGCGGCGCATCTCCGCGTCGACGGCCGGGCGGTCGACGGAGAACACCTGCGAGGCGACGGTGGTGTGCAGGTCCTCGCCGGAGGTGAACGCCTCGATCAGGCCCTCGTCCTCGGAGAGGTGGGCCATGACCCGCAGCTCGATCTGGCTGTAGTCGGCGGTCATGAGCGACTCGAAGCCCTCGCCGACGACGAAGCCCCGGCGGATCGCGCGACCCTCGTCGGTGCGGACCGGGATGTTCTGGAGGTTCGGGTCGGTGGAGGAGAGGCGGCCGGTGGCGGCGACGGTCTGGTTGAACGTGGTGTGGATGCGGCCGTCGGCGGCGACGGTCTTGATCAGGCCCTCGACGGTGACCCGCAGCTTGGCCTGCTCGCGGTGCCGGAGCATGATCACCGGCAGCTCGTTCTCCGTCTGGCCGGCGAGCCAGGCGAGCGCGTCGGCGTCGGTGGTGTAGCCGGTCTTGGTCTTCTTCGTCTTCGGGAGCGCCAGTTCGCCGAAGAGGACCTCCTGGAGCTGCTTGGGCGAGCCCAGGTTGAACTCGTGGCCGGCCGCCGCGTGCGCCTCCTTCACGGCCTGCTGCACCGCACCCGCGAACATCTGCTCCATCGCCTCCAGGTGCGCGCGGTCGGCGGCGATGCCGTGCCGCTCCATCCGGGCGAGCAGGGCGGAGGTGGGCAGCTCCATGTCACGCAGGAGGTCCGCGGCGCCGACCTCCTGGAGCCGGGCCTCGAAGGCCTCGCCGAGGTCCAGGATCGCGCGGGCCTGGATCATCAGGGCCTCGGCCTCGGCGCCGTCGTCCGCGCCGAACGCCAGCTGCCCGTCGGCCGCGGCGGCCGGGGCCAGCTCGCGGTGCAGGTACTCCAGGGACAGCGCGTCCAGGTCGAAGGAGCGGCGGCCGGGCTTGACCAGGTACGCGGCGAGCGCGGTGTCCATGGTGACGCCCTCGATGGTCCAGCCGTGCTCGGCGAGGACCCGCATGGCGCCCTTGGCGTTGTGGAAGACCTTGGGCCGGGCGGCGTCGGCCAGCCAGGCCGCCCACGCGTTCTCGTCGGCCTCGTCCAGCTCCGCGGGGTCGAACCAGGCCGCCGCTCCCTGGGCCGCGGCCAGCGCGACCTCGGCGACCGAGCCGGTGCCGAGCGCCCAGGTGTCGACCGTGGCGACGCCCAGCGGCCCGGTGCCGTGCTCGGCGAGCCAGCCGGCCAGCTCCCCGGTGCCGAGGACGGAGCCGTCGACCTCCACACCCGCCTCGGCGACCGGCGGGGACTCGGCCTCCTCGGCGCCGGGGTCGACGGCGTAGAGCCGCTCGCGCAGCGACGGATTGCGGATCTCCAGGGTGTCCAGGATCATCGCGACGTTCTTGCGGTCGTACGGCGCGCGCTCCAGCTCGGCGACCGTCTTCGGCAGCTCCACACCGCGCTCCAGCTCGGTGAGCCGGCGGTTGAGCTTGACGGACTCCAGATGGTCGCGGAGGTTCTGGCCGGCCTTGCCCTTGACCTCGTCGACGCGCTCCACCAGCTCGGCGAAGGAACCGAACTGGTTGATCCACTTCGCGGCCGTCTTCTCGCCGACGCCGGGGATGCCGGGGAGGTTGTCGGACGGGTCGCCGCGCAGGGCGGCGAAGTCGGGGTACTGGGCGGGCGTCAAGCCGTACTTCTCGAAAACCTTCTCCGGGGTGAACCGGGTCAGCTCGGAGACGCCCTTGGTCGGGTAGAGGACCGTGGTGTGCTCGGTGACCAGCTGGAAGGAGTCGCGGTCGCCGGTGACGATCAGGACCTCGAAGCCCTCGGCCTCGGCCTGGGTGGCGAGGGTGGCGATGATGTCGTCGGCCTCGAAGCCGTCGACGGCGAAGCGCTGCGCGTGCATGGCGTCGAGCAGCTCACCGATCAGCTCGACCTGGCCCTTGAACTCGTCCGGGGTCTTGGAGCGGTTCGCCTTGTACTCGGTGAACTCCTCGGAGCGCCAGGTCTTGCGGGAGACGTCGAACGCCACCGCGAAGTGCGTGGGCGCCTCGTCACGCAGGGTGTTGGCCAGCATCGACGCGAAGCCGTAGATCGCGTTCGTCGGCTGGCCCGTCGCGGTCGTGAAGTTCTCCGCGGGCAGCGCGAAGAACGCGCGGTACGCCAGCGAGTGCCCGTCCATGAGCATCAGCCGGGGACGGGGGCCGCCGGGGGTCTTGTCGGTCTGCTTCGCTGCTGTCTCTGCCACGCCCCCGATCCTGCCACGCCGCACTGACAGTGAGGGCCGACGGTTCGGGTTGCGGTGGGCTCGGCGGCGCCGGACGGCGCCGGACGGCGCCGCCGAGGCCGATCGCCGTTTGCGGCGGAAAGATCTCGGGAGCGAAGGCCGCAGCTGTGTCGAGCATTGGTTCCGCTCTGTCAACCATTGGTTCCGCTCCGCTGCACCGCCCGTGCTCGATGGTCGTCGGCGGCGCATGCGAGGATCGGGTGCACATGCCAGTGGTGTCGGCGTAGAGGGAGAGCGTGCGATGGCGACGAAGCCGCCCAAGGAGGATCCGGTCCAGGACGCGCCGCAGGTCGCGGAGCCGAAGCACGCGGCCGCGGGGCTGCCCGCCATCGGCCACACGCTGCGCATCGCCCAGCAGCAGATGGGCGTGAAGCGCACCGCGCTGACGCTGCTGCGCGTGAACCAGAAGGACGGCTTCGACTGCCCCGGCTGCGCCTGGCCTGAGCCCGAGCACCGGCACACGGCCGAGTTCTGCGAGAACGGCGCCAAGGCGGTGGCCGAGGAGGCCACCCTGCGGCGCGTGACCCCCGACTTCTTCGCCGCGCACTCGGTCGCCGACCTGCACCACCGCAGCGGTTACTGGCTCGGCCAGCAGGGGCGGCTCACCCAGCCCATGTATCTCGCCGAGGGCGCCGAGCACTACGAGCCGGTCGGCTGGGAGCGCGCCTTCGACATCATCGGCGAGGAGATCGCGGCCCTCTCCTCCCCCGACGAGGCGGTCTTCTACACCTCGGGGCGGACCAGCAACGAGGCCGCGTTCCTGTACCAGCTGTTCGCCCGTGAGCTGGGCACCAACAACCTGCCGGACTGCTCCAACATGTGCCACGAGTCCTCGGGCTCGGCGCTGAGCGAGACGATCGGCATCGGCAAGGGCAGCGTCTCGCTCGAGGACCTGTACAAGGCCGACCTGATCATCGTCGCCGGGCAGAACCCGGGCACCAACCACCCCCGGATGCTCTCCGCGCTGGAGAAGGCCAAGGCCAACGGCGCGAAGATCATCAGCGTCAACCCGCTCCCGGAAGCCGGCCTGGAGCGGTTCAAGAACCCGCAGACCCCGCAGGGCATGGTCAGGGGCGCCGCCCTCACCGACCTGTTCCTGCAGATCCGCATCGGCGGCGACCAGGCCCTGTTCCGGCTCCTCAACAAGCTGGTGCTGGAGACCGAGGGCGCGGTCGACGAGGAGTTCGTGCGCGAGCACACCCACGGGTACGAGGAGTTCGCGGCGGCCGCCCGCGCCGCCGACTGGCACGAGACGCTCACCGCCACCGGCCTCACCCGCGCGGAGATCGAGGAAACACTGCGCATGGTGCTCGCCTCGCAGCGCACCATCGTCTGCTGGGCGATGGGGCTCACCCAGCACAAGCACTCGGTGCCGACGATCCGGGAGGTCGTCAACTTCCTTCTGCTGCGCGGCAACATCGGCCGTACCGGCGCGGGCGTGTGCCCGGTCCGCGGCCATTCGAACGTGCAGGGCGACCGCACGATGGGCATCTTCGAACGCCCCGCCCCGGCCTTCCTGGACGCCCTGGAGAAGGAGTTCGGCTTCGCACCCCCGCGCGAGCACGGCTTCGACGTCGTCCGGGCCATCCGCGCGCTGCGCGACGGCGAGGCCAAGGTCTTCTTCGCGATGGGCGGCAACTTCGTCTCCGCGACGCCCGACACGGAGGTCACCGAGGCGGCGGTGCGACGGGCACGGCTGACCGTGCACGTGTCGACGAAGCTCAACCGCTCGCACGTCGTCACGGGCGCGCGGGCGCTGATCCTGCCGACGCTCGGCCGCACCGAGCGCGATCTCCAGGGCGGCGGGGAGCAGTTCGTCACCGTCGAGGACTCCATGGGCATGGTGCACGCCTCGCGCGGCCGCCTGGAGCCCGCGAGCCCGCACCTGCTGTCGGAGCCGGCGATCGTGTGCCGGCTGGCCCGCCGGGTGCTCGGTGAGAACAGCCGTACGCCATGGGAGGAGTTCGAGAAGGACTACGCGACGGTCCGGGACCGTATCGCGCGGGTGATCCCCGGCTTCGACGACTTCAACGCGCGCGTGGCGCACCCCGGCGGCTTCGCGCTCCCGCACGCCCCGCGCGACGAGCGGCGCTTCCCGACGGCCACCGGCAAGGCGAACTTCACCGCGGCCCCGGTCGAGTACCCGGAACTGCCCGAGGGACGGCTGCTGTTGCAGACGCTGCGCTCGCACGACCAGTACAACACCACGATCTACGGCCTGGACGACCGCTACCGGGGTATCAAGAACGGCCGTCGGGTGGTCCTGGTGAACCCGGAGGACGCGCGGCTGCTGGGCGTCGCCGACGGGGCGTACGTGGACCTGGTCGGTGAGTGGAAGGACGGCGTGGAGCGCCGGGCGCCGGGCTTCCGGGTGGTGCACTACCCGACCTCCCGGGGCTGCGCGGCCGCGTACTACCCGGAGACCAATGTGCTGGTGCCGCTCGACTCGACGGCGGACATCAGCAACACCCCGGCCAGCAAGTCCGTGGTGATCCGCCTGGAGGCCGGTGTGCCGCATCCGAGAGCCGCCGTCTGAGCGCCCGCTCAGCGCGTCTGGAAGAATCGGCGGCCTACTGAGCGTTTGCTCAGGTCAGAGACAGCCGCACGACGAACGGAGCCGGCCCATGGGCGAGCAGCAGCACGTGAAGTTCCCGCAGGAGGTCATCGACGAGTACGCCTCGCTCGGCATCGACCTGCGGGCCCTGTTCTCGGCGGGCCACCTCGGCAACCGTATGGGCGTGCAGATCGTGGAGGCCTCGGCGGAGCGAGTCGTCGGCACCATGCCGGTGGAGGGCAACACCCAGCCGTACGGGCTGCTGCACGGCGGTGCCAGCGCGGTGCTGGCGGAGACCCTGGGCTCGGTCGGCTCGATGCTGCACGGCGGCAGCTCGAAGATCGCGGTCGGTGTCGACCTGAACTGCACGCATCACCGCGGGGCCCGCTCCGGCCTGGTCACCGGCGTGGCCACCCCGGTCCACCGGGGGCGTTCGACGGCGACGTACGAGATCGTGATCAGCGACGAGGAGGGCCGGCGGGTGTGCAGCGCGCGCCTGACCTGCCTGCTGCGTGACGTTCGCCCGGGCGACGAGGCCCATGTCCGGGGCGCCGGCGCCTGACCCGCACCCCGGCGAGACGACGGACCTCGGCGCCGCTTGCCGAGGTCAGCGCCCGGTAAGAGGCCGGCAGGAAGGGCAGTGAGCGGCCGAGGTCACCGCCACCCGCCCCGCCCGGAAATGCGAAAAAGTTCCGAAGGCTTGACTTTCTTCCCTCGGCGTAACTCTACGTAATACGCGTGTAATCCACATTCGCTGTTCCACCCCAGTTCCCGGGGCCCGTCGCGGATCCCGCCCGCCCCGAAAGTCGCCCACAGCAACGGCCGGGCGTCATGGCCAAAACCGTCGAGACGCCTGAACGGATCAAGCCGGGTCCTGCAGGTTCTCAGAATGCGGACGGGGCGAATCGGGCTCAATTCCTGCTTTCCCCCCACGATGTACCGCTCTGCATTACCTCGTGTCATAACAAGAGCGTCACAGCCTTCGACAAGCACTCCTCCACGTTCCTCACCCGCGCTTAGAGTCACGGCCAGTCACCGCTCCATAGGGAGTTCGGTACCGGCGCGGCACCCGTCGTTCCCTGCAAGGGGGCGCATGCCCGCGGAAAGGATCGATTGTGCGACAGCGTTCTCTGGTGATTCTTACCTCCGTGCTGACCACCGGAGCCCTGACCCTCACCGCCTGCGGCTCCCGCGACGACAACAGCAAGAGCGGCGACAGCGGCAACGTGACGGTCACGATCGGCGTCGACGCCCCGCTGACCGGTCAGAACTCCGCGACGGGTCTCGGCATCCAGTACGGCGCCCAGATCGCCGTCGACGACGCCAACAAGAACAAGACCGTCCCGGGCGTCACCTTCAAGATCAAGGCCCTGGACGACAAGGCGATTCCGGCCACCGGCCAGCAGAACGCCACCCAGCTCGTCTCGGACAAGACGGTGCTCGGCGTCGTCGGCCCGCTCAACTCCGGTGTGGCCACGCAGATGCAGCAGGTCTTCGCCACCGCCAACCTGGTGGAGATCTCGCCGTCCAACACCAACCCCGAGCTGACCATGGGCAAGAACTGGCAGACCAGCCCGTCCCGCCCGTTCAAGACGTACTTCCGCACCGCGACCACCGACGCCCTGCAGGGCGCCTACGCGGCGGACTACGCCTACAACGGCGCCAAGAAGAAGAAGGCCTTCGTCGTCGACGACAAGCAGACCTACGGCGCGGGCCTGTCGAAGATCTTCTCGGAGCAGTTCGCCAAGCAGGGCGGCAAGGTCATCGGGACCGACCACGTCAACACCGGCGACCGTGACTTCTCCACCCTGGTCACCAAGATCAAGAACTCCGGCGCCGACATCCTCTACTACGGCGGCCAGTACGACGAGGCCCAGGTGCTGACCAAGCAGCTCAAGGCCGCGGGCGCCAACATCCCGCTGTTCGGCGGCGACGGCATCTTCAGCGACACGTACATCAAGACCGCCGGCAAGTCCGCCGAGGGCGACCTCGCCACGTCGATCGGCGTCCCGGTCGACACCCTGCCCGCCGCCAAGGACTTCGTGGCCACCTACAAGGCCAAGAAGTACCCCGGTGACTACGGCACCTACGGCTCGTACTCCTACGACGCCACCAACGCGATCATCAAGGCCATCGGCACCGTCGTGAAGGACGGCAAGATCCCGGACAACGCCCGCTCCCAGATCGTCGACGCCGTCCAGAAGAACACCTTCGAGGGCATCTCCGGCAAGATCGCGTTCGACCAGTACGGCGACACCACGAACAAGCAGCTGACCGTCTACAAGGTCGTCAGCGGTGCGTGGAAGTCCGTCCAGAGCGGTGTGGCCACCCCGAAGTAACCAGCCGAAGCACAGAGCAGTACCAGGGCCGCGCGGCGCAGACCACCGTCACCGCGCGGCCCGCCTCTACCGCCCCCCTGACTCTCCCCACCACATGGAGGCCATGCGGTGAACACCCTGCCGCAGCAGCTGGCCAACGGGCTGTTCCTCGGCTCGATGTACGGTCTGATCGCCATCGGCTACACGATGGTGTACGGCATCGTCCAGCTCATCAACTTCGCCCATGGCGAGATCTTCATGACCGGAGGCTTCGGCGCCCTCACGGTCTACCTTCTCCTGCCGGACGGCATATCCATGTGGGTAGCCCTGCCGGCGATGCTCATCGGCGGCGCCCTGGTCGCCGTCCTCATCGCCGTCGGCGCCGAACGCTTCGCCTACCGTCCGCTGCGCGGCGCACCACGCCTCGCCCCGCTGATCACCGCGATCGGCCTGTCGCTCGCGCTCCAGCAGGCGGTTTTCAACTGGTACCACATCGACGGCGACGCCAAGACCGCCCGGGTCTTCCCGCAACTGCCGTTCGGACCGCTGCACATCGGCTCCGTGACCGTGCAGAGCGGTGACATCTTCCTGATCATCGCCGCTCCGCTGTGCATGGCGGTGCTCGCCCTGTTCGTCCGGCTCTCCCGCACCGGCCGCGCCATGCAGGCCACCGCCCAGGACCCGGACACCGCCCAGCTGATGGGCATCGACACCAACCGCATCATCGTCGTCGCCTTCGCGATCGGCGGCTTCTTCGCGGCCGTCGCCGGTGTCTCCTACGGCCTCAAGTACGGTTCCGTCTCCTACGACATGGGCTTCATCGCCGGTCTGAAGGCGTTCACCGCGGCCGTCCTCGGCGGCATCGGCAACATCTACGGCGCCATGCTCGGCGGCCTCGTCCTCGGTATCGCGGAGGCCATGGCCACCGCGTACATCGCCAACATCCCCGGCATGCAGCAGCTCGGCGGCGGCGGCTGGGCCTCTGTGTGGGCCTTCGTCCTGCTGATCCTGGTGCTTCTCTTCAGACCACAGGGTCTGCTCGGCGAACGCGTCGCGGACAGGGCGTGAGCAGCATGACCGACACCACCACCATCTCCCCGGCGGCGCCGGAGCGCGGGCCCGTCCCGCTGCCCCTGTCCGTCGCCCGGCTACTCGTCGTCGTGGGTGCCGTGGGCACCATCGCCAGCACCTTCATGAGCTGGACCTGGACGTCCGACTTCCCCGGCGACCTTACGGTCTACGGCTACCCGGCCGGCCTGCAGATCCTCGCCCTCGTGGGCGGCGTCCTCACCCTGGTGTTCGGGCTGACCCTGTGGGACGTCAGGTGGCTGCGCTGGCTGAACCCGGCGGGCGCCACCTCCCCGGTCTTCCTGACGGCCCTGTCGGCGTTCGCCGTCTGCTGGTTCACCGGCATCGCCATCGCCGTCGACCTCGGCGGCCTGGTCAACCTCGACCCGGGCGCCTACGTCGCGATGGCGGCGTCCGCGCTGCCCGTCGTCGGCGCCCTCGCCCTGCCCCACCCGGCGCCGGGCACCGGCTTCCGCGGCTACCTGACCAAGCCTCAGCTGCCCGCCCCCGGCAAGGCGTCACCGCTCACCGAGCGCCTCGTCCTCACGGTCGGCGTCGCCCTCGGTCTGCTGGCCTTCTCCTACGGCATCGGCATCGACAACGACGCCAGCGAGACCTTCATCGGCTACCTGCTGCTGCTCGTCTTCGCCGCCTGGGGTCTGATGCACACCGGCCTCGTCGACCGCTTCGCGACCACCGCGGCGCACCACAAGGGGTTCGCCTCGGCGCTCGCCTTCGTCGCCGCCGTGATCTTCCCCTTCACCCAGAACGACGACCACAACGCCAACGTCGGCGTGAACATCCTGATCTTCGCCACCGTCGCCCTGGGCCTGAACATCGTCGTCGGCCTCACCGGTCTGCTCGACCTCGGTTACGTCGCGTTCCTCGGCGTCGGCGCCTACGCGGCCGCCCTGGTCTCCGGCTCGGAGTACTCCCGGTTCTCCGGAGTGCACTTCCCGTTCTGGGCCGCGGCCCTCACCGGCATGGCCGCCTCGCTGGTCTTCGGTGTGCTGATCGGCGCGCCCACCCTGCGGCTGCGCGGCGACTACCTGGCCATCGTCACGCTCGGCTTCGGCGAGATCTTCCGGATCACCGTCAACAACCTCGACGGCGACTCCGGACCGAACATCACCCGCGGTCCCAACGGCATCACCCAGATCCCGGACCTGAACATCTTCGGGTTCAACCTGGGCGAGTCGCACGACGTCCTCGGGCACAACCTGGGCAGGTTCGCCAACTACCTGTTCCTGATGCTCATCGTCACGGCGATCGTCGTGCTCGTCTTCACCCGCGCCGCCGACTCCCGTATCGGCCGCTCGTGGATCGCCATCCGCGAGGACGAGACCGCCGCCACCGCCATGGGCATCAACGGCTTCCGCGTCAAGCTGATCGCCTTCGCCCTCGGCGCCTCCCTCGCGGGCCTCGCCGGCACCGTGATGGCGCACGTCAACTACAGCGTGAACCCGCAGCCCTACCAGTTCGCCGGTGCCGCACCGCCCAACTCGGCCTTCCTGCTGGCCGCCGTCGTCCTCGGAGGCATGGGCACCGTCAGCGGCCCGCTGCTCGGCGCGAGCGTGCTCTACCTGGTCCCGGAGAAGCTCCAGTTCCTGCAGAACTACGAGCTGTTCGCCTTCGGCGTCGCGCTGATCCTGCTCATGCGGTTCCGGCCGGAGGGCATCATCGCCAACCGCCGCCGCCAGCTGGAGTTCCACGAGACCGGCCAGCTCGACGTCCCGGCACAGGCGACGCTGAGCGACGACGCGGCCGTCACCAAGGCAGGGGCGTAAGGAACCATGACGACACCTGTACTCGAAGCCCGTGACGTCACCATGCGCTTCGGCGGTCTGACCGCCGTCCGGTCCGTGGACTTCACGGTCAACAGCGGCGAGATCGTCGGCCTGATCGGTCCGAACGGCGCCGGCAAGACCACCTTCTTCAACTGCCTCACCGGCCTGTACGTGCCCACCGAGGGCACCGTCTCCTACCAGGGCAAGGTGCTGCCGCCCAAGCCGCACCTGGTGACGCAGGCGGGCATCGCCCGGACGTTCCAGAACATCCGGCTCTTCGCCAACATGACCGTCCTGGAGAACGTGCTCGTGGGCCGCCACACGCGGACCAAGGAGGGCCTGTGGTCCGCGCTGCTGCGCGGTCCCGGCTTCCGCAAGGCCGAGAAGGAGTCCGAGGCGAAGGCCATGGAGCTCCTGGAGTTCATCGGCCTCGCCGCCAAGCGCGACCACCTGGCGCGCAACCTGCCCTACGGCGAGCAGCGCAAGCTGGAGATCGCCCGCGCGCTGGCCAGCGAGCCGGGCCTGCTGCTGCTCGACGAGCCGACGGCCGGCATGAACCCGCAGGAGACCCGGGCCACCGAGGAACTGGTCTTCGCCATCCGGGACAAGGGCATCGCCGTCCTCGTCATCGAGCACGACATGCGCTTCATCTTCAACCTGTGCGACCGGGTCGCCGTCCTCGTCCAGGGCGAGAAGCTCGTCGAGGGCACCTCGGACGTCGTACAGGCGGACGACCGGGTCGTCGCCGCCTATCTGGGCGAGCCCTTCGAGGGCGACCCCGGGACGGCGGAGGCGGCCGAGGTCGAGGCCGCGGAGGCCGCCGCCGAGGACCGGACCGCCGAGGCGGAGGCCGCCGACGCGGAGAACGCCGAGGCGGACAGCACCACCAAGGGAGAGGCCCAGTGACCGCACTGCTGGAGGTTGAGGACCTCAGGGTCGCCTACGGCAAGATCGAGGCCGTCAAGGGCATCTCGTTCAGTGTCGAGGCCGGTGAGGTCGTGACCCTCATCGGCACCAACGGCGCCGGCAAGACGACGACCCTGCGGACACTGTCAGGGCTGCTCAAGCCCTCCTCGGGGAAGGTCGTCTTCGACGGGAAGCCGCTCAGCGGGGTCCCAGCGCACAAGATCGTCGCGCTCGGGCTCGCCCACTCCCCCGAGGGCCGGCACATCTTCCCCCGCCTGACCATCGCGGAGAACCTGCAGCTCGGTGCGTTCCTCCGGAAGGACAAGCCGGGCATCGAGAAGGACATCCAGCGGGCCTACGACCTCTTCCCGATCCTGGGCGAGCGGCGCAAGCAGGCCGCGGGCACCCTCTCGGGCGGTGAGCAGCAGATGC
Organism: Streptomyces sp. NPDC001714; assembly: GCF_042892755.1. NCBI lineage: Bacteria > Bacillati > Actinomycetota > Actinomycetes > Kitasatosporales > Streptomycetaceae > Streptomyces > Streptomyces sp. NPDC001714. The sequence goes on along the minus strand of NZ_JBIAUL010000006.1, from coordinate 270,466 downwards.
TGGCGATGGGGCGGGCGCTGATGTCCCAGCCGAAGCTGCTGATGCTGGACGAGCCGTCGATGGGGCTGTCGCCGATCATGATGCAGAAGATCATGGCGACGATCGCCGAGCTGAAGTCGCAGGGTACGACGATCCTGCTGGTCGAGCAGAACGCGCAGGCGGCTCTTTCGCTGGCCGACCAGGGGCATGTGATGGAGGTCGGCAACATCGTGCTGTCGGGGTCCGGACAGGATCTGCTGCACGACGAGTCGGTTCGTAAGGCCTATTTGGGCGAGGACTAGGTCGTCGGTCGGCTGACGGCCGGTGGGGGCTGGTCGCACAGTTCTCCGCACCGCGCGCCCCCAAAAAAACGCAGGCCCGCGCCCCCTTCTCCGGGGCGCGGGCCTTGGCGTTGGTACGGGTGCGGGTCAGCCCTTGCTGGACTTCTTCTCCTCGCTGTCCGCGATGACCGCCTCGGCGACCTGCTGCATCGACATGCGGCGGTCCATCGAGGTCTTCTGGATCCAGCGGAACGCGGCCGGCTCGGTCAGGCCGTACTCGGTCTGCAGGACGGACTTCGCGCGGTCGACGAGCTTGCGGGTCTCCAGGCGCTGGGTGAGGTCGGCGACCTCCTGCTCCAGCTGCCGCAGCTCGTTGAACCGGGAGACGGCCATCTCGATCGCCGGGACGACGTCGCTCTTGCTGAACGGCTTGACCAGGTAGGCCATCGCGCCGGCGTCCCGGGCCCGCTCGACGAGGTCGCGCTGCGAGAAGGCGGTGAGCATCAGGACCGGGGCGATGGACTCCTCGGCGATCTTCTCGGCCGCCGAGATACCGTCGAGCTTGGGCATCTTGACGTCGAGGATGACCAGGTCGGGGCGGTGTTCGCGGGCCAGCTCGACGGCCTGTTCGCCGTCACCGGCCTCGCCGACGACCGTGTACCCCTCCTCCTCCAGCATCTCCTTCAGGTCGAGCCGGATCAGGGCCTCGTCCTCGGCGATGACGACACGGGTCGTCAGCGGAGGCACGTGCGACTTGTCGTCGGGTGCGTCGACTGGCTGGGGCGACTCGGCGGCGGTCACGGGGGCTCCTCGTTCAGGGCAGGGGTACTGCTGACAAGAGCCTACCTAGCTACGGTATGGTGGACGCGCGGAGGGTCGGGGTTCACCTTTGATTCTTCGAGCCCCGGTAGCCCAATTGGCAGCAGGCAACGGATTCAAAACCCGTACAGTGTCGGTTCGAGTCCGACCCGGGGCACTTTTCCTTGGATTCCAAGGTCGCGTAATTACGTGGCCGAAGGGCCCCTCCGTCCGGCGGAGGGGCCCTTCGCACGTCACTTCGGGCTGTCGTCCTCGCCGATGTGGTGCACCCGGACCATGTTGGTGGAGCCGGAGACGCCGGGCGGGGAGCCCGCGGTGATGACCACGACGTCGCCCTTCTGGCAGCGCCCGTACTTCAGCAGCAACTCGTCGACCTGGTCGACCATCTTGTCCGTCGAGTCGACGTGCGGGCCGAGGAAGGTCTCGACGCCCCAGGTGAGGTTGAGCTGGGAGCGGGTGGCCGGATCCGGGGTGAAGGCGAGCAGCGGGATCGGCGAGCGGTAGCGGGAGAGCCGGCGGACGGTGTCTCCCGACTGGGTGAACGCGACCAGGAACTTCGCGCCCAGGAAGTCACCCATCTCGGCGGCGGCCCGGGCCACCGCGCCGCCCTGGGTGCGGGGCTTGTTGCTCTCGGTCAGCGGCGGCAGGCCCTTGGCGAGGATGTCCTCCTCGGCCGCCTCGACGATCTTCGCCATGGTGCGGACGGTCTCGATCGGGTACTTGCCGACGCTGGTCTCGCCGGAGAGCATGACCGCGTCCGTGCCGTCGATGACCGCGTTGGCGACGTCGGAGGCCTCGGCGCGGGTGGGGCGCGAGTTCTCGATCATCGAGTCGAGCATCTGGGTGGCGACGATGACCGGCTTGGCGTTGCGCTTGGCCAGCTTGACGGCGCGCTTCTGGACGATCGGCACCTGCTCCAGCGGCATCTCCACGCCCAGGTCGCCGCGGGCGACCATGATGCCGTCGAAGGCGGCCACGATGGAGTCGATGTTCTCGACGGCCTGCGGCTTCTCGACCTTGGCGATCACGGGGAGGCGGCGGCCCTCCTCGTCCATGATGCGGTGGACGTCCTCGATGTCCCGGCCACTGCGCACGAAGGACAGGGCGATCACGTCGAAGCCGGTGCGCAGCGCCCACCGCAGGTCGGCCTCGTCCTTCTCGGACAGGGCCGGGACGGAGACGGCGACGCCGGGGAGGTTGAGGCCCTTGTGGTCGGAGACCATGCCGCCCTCGACCACCGTGGTGTGCACCCGGGGGCCGTCGACGTGGGTGACCTCCAGGCAGACCTTGCCGTCGTCCACGAGGACACGCTCACCGGGGGTGACGTCACCCGCCAGACCCGTGTACGTCGTCCCGCACTGGTGCCGGTCGCCCTCGGCGCCCTCCTCCACCGTGATGACGAAGGTGTCACCGCGTTCGAGGAGTACCGGGCCTTCGGTGAAGCGGCCGAGCCGGATCTTCGGGCCTTGAAGGTCGGCGAGCATCCCGACGCTGCGACCGGTCTCCTCGGAGGCCTTGCGGACACGCTGGTAGCGCTCCTCGTGCTCGGCGTAGCCGCCGTGGCTGAGGTTGAATCGGGCGACGTCCATTCCGGCCTCGACCAGGTCCTTGATCTGGTCGTACGAGTCGGTAGCGGGCCCCAGAGTACAAACGATCTTTGCTCGGCGCATGCTTCGAGCCTAGGCCTTACCGGCGGGTAGAGAATTGGCCGTACATGACGACCCAACAACCTTTGCGTGAAGGCCTATTGACAAGTGTTGAATTGTGCGGGACTCCGCTCCTATGAGCATCTCGCATTTGTTGAACGCGGCAGTGGCGATGCTCATTTTTTTCGAGATACCGAACAGCCGCTTCGGGGTCACAGTTCCGGCGGCACCATCGTGAAATGCGCGCCGACCTGAGCCGTCACGCGCAGTTGCGGCGGTTCCAGATCCAGGGGCTCGGCGGGCGCCGACAGGTCGGCGGCGGCCCTGCTGCGGACCGCGCCGCCGAAGGCCGCCCGATGCGGTCGCGGGCCCTCGACACCGGTGTCGGCGAGCTCGACCAGGGCGGCGAGGGAGGTGCCGAGGGCGCTCGCGTACTCGCGGGCCCGCCGTACCGCGTCGGCGACCGCCTGCCGCCGGGCCTCGCCGTGCACGGCTGACTCGGGGCGCAGCGACCACCAGGGGCCGTCGACCCGGGTCAGCTCCAAGTCGGCGATCCTGGTGACGAGTTCGCCGAGCACGGTGAAGTCGGTGAAATCGGCGGTGAGCTGGACCCGTCCGTGATAGCTGCGCACCCGCTCGCCCCGGCCGCGCTCGGTGAATTCGGGGGCGATGGAGAAGGCCCCCGTCGACAGCCGCTCCACCGCGTCGCCGTACGACTTGATCAGGTCGAGGGCGGTGGTGTTGCGGCGGGTGAGGTCGTCCAGGGTCGAGCGGCGGTCGCGGCCCCGGGCACTGACCAGGACGCCGATCCGGGCCAGCTCCGGCTCGACCTCCAGCTCGGCCTCGCCGCGCACGACGAGGAGGGGCGCGTCGGGCGTGCCGACCGGAGGGCGTTCCCCGGGCAAGGACGAGGGCGAGGTCATACGCCCCACTCTGTCACGCCATCCCCGCTTGTGCGCACCGGAGTTCACCGTCCAGGTCACCAGATCGCAACCTTCCGGACCTGTTGCCGTCAGTCATGCCCAGGACAGAATCTACGCGCGTCGTTGACCGGATCCAGAGGAGATCAAAACATGCCCTTGAACCGCCGGAAGTTCCTGAAGAAGTCCGCCGCGACCGGAGCGGGAGTGGCGATCGCCGGCGCGGCGGCGGCGCCGGCACAGGCGTCGGTCAAGCCCGCCCGGCGCCCCAGGCGGTACTCCCTCACCGTCATGGGCACCACCGACCTGCACGGGCACGTCTTCAACTGGGACTACTTCAAGGACGCGGAGTACTCCGACAAGGCGGGCAACGCGATGGGCCTGGCGCGCGTCTCGACCCTGGTCGACCAGGTGCGCAAGGCGAAGGGCCGCCGCAACACCCTGCTCCTCGACGCCGGTGACACCATCCAGGGCACCCCGTTGACGTACTACTACGCCAAGGTCGACCCGATCACCGCCGAGGGCGGCCCGGTGCATCCGATGGCGCAGGCCATGAACGCGATCGGGTACGACGCGGCGGCGCTCGGCAACCACGAGTTCAACTACGGCATCGAGACCCTGCGCACGTTCGAGGACCAGCTGGACTTCCCGCTGCTCGGCGCCAACGCGGTCGACGCGAAGACCCTGAAGCCGGCCTTCCCGCCGTACTTCATCAAGAAGTTCCACGTGCCGGGCGCTCCCCCGGTCAAGGTCGCCGTCCTCGGCCTGACCAACCCGGGCATCGCGATCTGGGACAAGGCCTACGTCCAGGGCAAGCTCGCCTTCCCTGGCCTCGAGGAGCAGGCCGCGAAGTGGGTGCCGAAGCTGAAGGCGATGGGCGCGGACGTGGTCGTCGTCTCGGCCCACTCCGGCTCGTCCGGCACCTCCTCCTACGGCGACCAGGTGCCGTACGTCGAGAACGCCGCCGCCAACGTGGCCAGGCAGGTGCCGGGCATCGACGCGATCCTCGTCGGCCACGCGCACGTGGAGATCCCCGAGCTGAAGGTCGTCAACGAGGCCACCGGCAGGACGGTCGTCCTCTCCGAGCCGCTGTGCTACGCCGAGCGCCTCTCCCTCTTCGACATCGAGCTGGTGTTCGGCAAGGGCGGGTGGGAGGTGGAGTCGGTCGCGGCCTCGCTGCTGAACTCCCACACGGTCGCCGACGACCCGAAGATCACCAAGCTGCTGTCCGACGAGCACGCCAAGGTCGTCGCGTACGTCAACCAGGTCGTCGGCACCGCGACCGAGACCCTCACCACGGTCGACGCCCGTTACCGGGACGCCCCGATCATCGACCTGATCACGAAGGTCCAGGAGGACGTGGTCAAGGCGGCCCTGGCGGGCACGGAGTACGCGTCGCTGCCGGTGATCGCGCAGGCCTCGCCGTTCTCACGGACCTCCGAGATCCCGGCCGGCAAGGTGACCATCCGGGACCTGTCGAGCCTCTACGTGTACGACAACACACCGGTCGCCAAGCTGATGACGGGCGCGCAGATCCGGGCGTACCTGGAGTACTCGGCGGAGTACTACGTCCAGACGGCGGCGGACGCGACCGTCGACGTGGAGAAGCTGACCAACGCGAACGGCCGCCCGGACTACAACTACGACTACGTCTCGGGCCTGAAGTACGACATCGACGTCGCGCAGGCGGCCGGTTCGCGGATCAGGAACCTGACGTACAACGGCGCCGCCCTCGACGACTCGCAGCAGTTCGTGCTCGCGGTGAACAACTACCGCGCCAACGGCGGCGGCGCGTTCCCGTACGTCGCCTCGGCCAAGGAGCTGTGGTCGGAGTCGACGGAGATCCGCACCCGGATCGCGGAGTGGGTGACCGCAAAGGGCGTCCTGGACCCGAAGGACTTCGCGTCGGTGGACTGGAAGCTGACCCGCGAGGGCACGCCGGTGTTCTAGGGCCGTGCCGGGCGCCGCGGGACATCTCGTCCCGCGCCGCCCGACGCCTGTCACAGCAGGTTGGTCACGGTGTTCTGGATCGCCTCGACGTCTCCCGCCAGCGCGGCCGTGGCCTGGACGGCGGGGGCGATGAAGCCCAGCCAGCGCAGCAGGGTGGCCCGCCGCGGCTGCTCGCGGGTGAGCTCCGCATCCACCTGTTCGGCGGCCGCGACCAGTTGGTCTCCGTCCTCGTAGCGGTCCTGGTCACTGCGGAGCCGGTCGAGCAGCAGACGTACGGTGCCCCGCAGTTCGGCGATGGCCGCGTCCCGGTCGGCGCCGGCGGGGACGCCGACGCTCGCCGTGGAGTGGTTGACGGCGACTGCGCTGCCGTCCATTCTCAGGTCTCCGCCCACGTGGATACCGCTGTTGTCCCCGGTGCCGTGGTCCGGCATGGCGTCACTTCCCTCGGTTGGCGGCCGGGGCGGCAGCGGCCGGCGGCGCGGCCGAGCCGGCCGTCTCACCGCGTCGGAAGAGCGCGGCGAGGCCGCCGCCGACGCCCACGGCGGAGCCGTTGAGTGTCGCGTTCCCGCCGACGTACAGCCCCGTGTTGTTGATGGTGGTCTGGCGCTGGACCAGTTCGCCCGTGTCTATGTTGTGGTCCTCCATGAACTCCACCAGCGCGTCCAGCACGCGGTGTTCGACCGTCTTGGCGTACAGCTCGCGGTCCAGTTCCTGGAAGTAGCGGTGGTATCGCTGGTCGCCGGCGGCGTCCCTGATGCTGAAGGAGGCGCCGTAGTTGAAGGAGCGGTGCCGTATCTCCCGGGCCTGCCTGCGCTGTTTGCGGGCCTCGATCACGGGTGAGAACAGGCCGGCGACCACCGAGAAGGGCGCCCCGACCAGCAGCCTCGGCGCACGGACGCCCGCGGCGGTCACCAGCGCCCACCACTGACGGAAGGTGGGGGCCCCGAGGAGTCGGTCCGCGATGCGGTACCGCTCCTGGACAGGAGTGAGCAGGGAACTGCTGCCCTCGACGAAGAGCATCGTGCGGTCGGTCAGCAGGGCGCAGCGCACGAAGAGCGTGGCGGCCAGTTCGCCGCTCCAGCCCGTGACCCGGATGGCCAGATAGGGACGGGCGCGCCCCTGGCCGTTCTCGCGCAGCGCGCGCAGCAGCTCGGGAGAGACCTTCTCCCTGGGCGGCCCCGCGGTGTCGGGCAGCAGTTCGGCCCGGGTACGGTCGTCCACCCCGTAGAGCAGGTCCGCACCGTTGACGAACAGCAGGTCCTCGACATGGACGCCGGGCAGCTTCAGGTCCCCGACCCGGGTGGCGAGGTGTTCGTCGAGTTCGTGGACGGTGAAGGGCACGACCTGCCTGCCCTCCTGGGGCCGTGCCGTGTCGAGCACGAACGACCAGGTGCTCATGGGCTGTCCGTACCCGACGAAGGGCGTGTACGGCGAGTGGACGACGACGTTGCCCCGGTCCCGCTTCTCGATGGCCTCGATGCGCCGTCGGTTCTCGGAGCTGAACGGCTGGGGCGCCTGGTCCGGGGAGAAGTTCTCCCGTTTGAGATGTGCGGCGACCACGCCGTAGTGCACGGTGAGCGATTCGACGGCGACGATGATCCAGGCCGCCAGCAGGCCCAGGATCAGGGTCGTACCGAAGGTGATCGGGAGCGTGACGAGGACGGCGAGGAACAGCAGGGCGAGCAGGACGTCCCTGCGGACCTGGCGGCGCCGGGCGGCGAGGGCGTGCCGCAGTACGCAGCCGAGGTCGACACCGGGCGAGGAGGCGACGGCGCGGCGCGGTTCCCCCAGGATCTGCTCGACGGCATGGCGGGCGAACGCCGTGTCGGTGTGCACGGCGGCGCACAGGTAGCGGGTGATGTCGCGCGCGAAGCGAGGAGCGGAGGCCGGAGGAGCGGAGGCCGCGGGAAACCGTTGCGGGGGCGGGGGCGGGACCGGCGCGGGAACGGTGGAGAGGGCCGGGTAGGAGACGGGCGGGGGCGGCGGCGGGCTGTAGTGGCGCGGCTGGGCGTGTCGGGGTGGCGCGGCGGACTGGGCGCCGGTGGACGGCTTGCCCGCCTCCAGCGGGTTGAAGACGCGGACGCTGCCGCACTGGGCGCAGGCGGTGTAGTTGCGGTCGTTGGCGGCTCCGCAGCGCGGGCACCGGAGGCTCTGAGGGGTCATGGCCGTCTTTCTCCGCCCGGCGGGCGGGAACTCTCGGTGGGAGGGCTCTGGGCCGAGGCGCAGCCTTCGGACCGGAAGGACACCGGCGGCGTGGGGCGGTGGGGCCGCGGGGAGGCGGTCCGCGAGCCTGCCGCGCCGGGGGTGGACGGCTGCGCGCACGTGGTGTGCGGGGTGAGTCGCGAGGGTGTCGGTGCCGGACCGGATCCCGCGTCGGTCCCGCTGTCCGGCGACATCACACGCAGCAGGGCGGCGGCCGCCACCAGCACGGTGGCGGTGAGCAGGAGCCGGGGGCGCGAGCGGTCCGGCTCCCGGTGCGTGGGCGGGGACACGGCCATCAGTCCATGTACTCCGCCGAAACGGTCAGGTACTCCGCGCTCACCGGTTGCTCGGTGAAGCCGGGGGCGGAGCGGGGAATCTGCATCTCGCCGGCGCGTGAGGAGGCGACCAGGGAGTTGAGAAGACTGCCCAGCGCCGCCAGCAGCGCCCGGTCCTGGTCGACGCCGGCGTCGGCGAGGAAGGCCGCCTTCGTGGCCACCCTGCCCAGCACGTCCGGGTTGGCGGCACCGAAGCCGTAGGTGATGACGTGCGGATAGCGGGGCCAGGAGCGGTCCACCAGCCGCCGGAACGCGTCGTGCCAGCCCTCGTCGGTCGGGGCGCCGTCGGTCAGGAGGAACATCACCGGGCGCAGCACGGCCATGCCCATCCCGCGGAGGTCGTCGACGTCCGTTTCGATGCGGCTGCGGACGAGATCGAATGCCGCGGAGTAATTCGTCAGGCCGTTGCACACGACTTCCGGCATCGCCTCGATGCGGTCCAGGTCGGTCATCTCGATGATCAGATGCGCGTCCGTGGAAAACGCGATGAGGGACATGTGTGCGAATTCCGATACGCGCGGGCTCTCGGATATCTTCGCGTGGAGTTGGGCGAGCGTCTGGTTGAGCGTGTGCTGGTGCGCCTGCATCGAGCTCGACGCGTCGATCACCAGATACGCCGGAAGGCATTTCTGGCGTAGGTGGTAGACAGTGGCGTCGCGGCCCGGCGCCGCGTCGTCGGGGACGTTCATTGGCGTTCCTTTTCTTTGTTCGAATTCATGTGGCGTGCCCGCCCACGCGGCCCCAGCGCCGTTTCAGCGGAGCGCGAGGACGATGAGCGCGGCCACCACGACCGTGAAGAGCACGGCCAGGCCGATCCACGCACCGGTCCGGTCGCCCCGCGGCTGCCGGGGCCGCCGCCCCGGGGGCCGGGACGACGCGGGCCGGCCGGCCTGCGCGGTCCGGCGGGTCGACGTGGTCCGGTGGGTCGACGTGGTCCGGTGGGTCGACGTGGTCCGGTCGGGAGGCCTGGTGATGACCGACCGCAGGGGTTGTGCCGTCACGCTGCGGGTGACGGACGGCCGGGGCGGCAGCGGGGCGCGGGCGACGGGGAAGCGGACCAGGGGCCCGCCCGACAGGGCCGCAAGCAGTGCGGAACTCCGGGGCCTGGCCGCACGGTCCGCGGCCCACACCATGTCGAGCAGCAACTCCGCCGCGTCGCGGGGGAAACCGGCGGACGGGTCGGCGAGCGTGTGCAGGAGTTCGGGGAGGCTGCGGACGCCCGTCAGACAGCGGGCGGTCAGCAGTGCGACCCGGTAGCGGTCGGTGCACGGATCCGCGGCGGCCCCCGGCCGGGCCAGGTGGTCCTCCCAGCCGGGCTGGTGGATGTCGGGGGCGGTCTCCTCCCCGCACCCGTCGATGTCGATGAGATGAACGGAGTGGTCGGCCGGGCTCCAGAAGGCGTTGGCGTAGTTCCAGTCGGAGTAGACGAGTCGACGCTGCTCCAGCGCGGCGGCGATACCGACGAGCGAGCGGCAGGCGGTGAGCCGCTGCTCGGGGGTGGGCGGGGTGCCGTTACGGGCCAGCCGCAGGTCGGGAAGGGCGAGGGTGTCGATCTCCCGGAATCCTCCGCTCGGCGAGCGATAGGCGTCCGGCGCCAGCGGGATCAGGCAGCCGATGGTCTCGTCGGCGCGGCCGGTGACCCTTGCGACGGGCCATGAGGTGCGGGCGAGCAGCACCTCCCGGACGGGACGTCCGGCCGCGGTGTCCGAGCGGCCGAAGGCGACGAGCCGGTCCAGACGGTGTGCGTCCGTGTCGGCCAGCGGTGTCTTGTACCGCTTGAACAGCAGGTCCTGGCCGGTCACGGCGCCGCTCAGGCGAGTCACCTCGGAACTCTGGCCGTTGTCCGTGGCGATCTGTTCGCCGAGCGTGCCGAGCGCGGCCAGCGGCGCTACCGGGGGAACGTCCCACGCCCGCGGACGCGCCGTCACGACGACCACCCCTCCCCGGCCCCGGACGGCCGGGGCCGGGCCGCGGGATCGACCCAGACGGTGATGGCCGTACGGTCGTCCAGGAAGCGTTCGGCGTCGAAGCCGATGTCGTTCAGATACGAGGCGACGGGCAGCGGCTGCCGCCAGCGGTCCGCCAGGTAGGAGTTGAGTTCCCCGATGGTGGCGAGGCCGTCGCCGACGCCGTCGGACACCAGCGAGACCACGTCGCCGGGACGTACGGCGAGCCGCGTCTCACGCACCGCGAGCGGGTCGCCGGGCAGGGTGTGGGCGACCGCGTTGGAGTCGTAGCCGCCCGCATCGCCCTTGCGGTCGCCCGCGGTGTAGCGCCAGTGGTCCCCGGCGAGCAGCCACAGGGAGGCGTCCCCGAGCCAGGCCGCCCACAGCGTGCGCTCGCCGGACGCGGTCGGCGGCCGGGTGGGGATCACCGCGGTGAGCAGGACCGCGCAGACGTCCGAGGGAGCCAGGCCACGCCGTCCCGCCTCGTGCCGCATCGCCGTCGCGGTCTCCTCGAAGAGCTCGGTGGCCCGCAGGCGTGCCGCGCCGCCGGGTTCGTCGAGTCTGCGCCTGAGGAGGTTGACGGCCGTGCCTGCCGCCACCGCCGCGCCGAGTTCCGCGTGAGCGCTGCTGGAGACCCCGTCGGCGAGGGCCAGGAGCAGATGGTCGCCCCTGGCGTCGCGTGCGATGCGGTAGGCGTCCTGACGAGCCGTGGCCGGCTCCTCGCAGCGGTGCCCGGGACCGACCAGCGAGGCGGCCCGTACGGCGAGGTCACCGAGGCGTGCCTCGTCGGCCGCGACGCCGGGCGTACCCGGCCGGGTCGGCAGCAGCCAGGGCAGCCGCTGTGCCTTCGAGCCCGCTCCGAAGCGTGGTACGGGCGCGACGGCCGGGTTCCGCTGAACGCTCGTGGTGGACGACGGTCCCTCGTCCACCACGAGCGGCGCGGGCGCGGGCGCCGGCGTCGGTTCCGGCCACGGCACGGACACCGGACGGGAAATCGGTGCCGGAACCACTGTCGGAACCGGTGCCGGAACCGCTGTCGGTCCGCTCGTGCCCGTGCGTATCCCCAGAAAGGTGAAACCGGCGGCCGCCAGAGCCAATAAATCGATCACAAATCGAAAGAACAGATCGCCGGCCTGGAAATAGATCACGAGGAATAGGACCCCGAAAAGAGATATCGCCCAGACCAGACGCCCCCGTTGCAGCGACATACCGCGAAGGTATCAGCGCGCTGAGGCACAAGGGAGGGGAAAGGCATATTCTGGTCGCCTTTTTTGCTCCCCCTCCCATGATTCGCTATTCGCACGCGCCTCTTGCGGTAATAGTCGTTGCCAGAGTTTCAGGAGGTTATGGTCTGTCGACGAGAGGGGTGATGACCTTGGTCTGCCGGGCCTGCGGGACGGACGTCGCACGCTGCTCCAGGCCGAAACTGGTGAAGGCCGTGCGCGCGGGCAGCGGGTAGGGATCCTTTCCGGTCAGGGTGTTGAGGATGGTGGCGCTGCGCCAGGCGGCCAGGCCCAGGTCCGGGGTGCCGACCCCGTGCGTGTGGAGTTCGGCGTTCTGGACGTACGCCGTTCCGGTCACCGACGGGTCGAGGACGAGCCGGAACCGCTCGTCCACGCGCGGGCGTTCGCTGTTGTCCCGGCGCAGGTAGGGGTCGAGTCCGGCGAGCAGACGCCCCAGGGGGCGTTCGCGGTAGCCGGTGGCCAGGACGACGGCGTCGGTGGTGAGCCGGGAGCGGCTGCCCTGCTGGACGTGTTCGAGGTGGAGCTCGACCTTGGTGGTGGCGACCCGCCCGGCGGTGCGGACCCGGACACCGGGGGTCAGGACCGCTTCGGGCCAGCCGCCGTGCAGCGTACGGCGGTACAGCTCGTCGTGGATGGCGGCGATGGTGTCGGCGTCGATGCCCTTGTGCAACTGCCACTGGGCGGAGGCGACCCGGTCCCGGACGGATTCCGTGAGGGCGTGGAAGTAGCGGGTGTAGTCGGGGGTGAAGTGCTCCAGGCCGAGCTTGGAGTACTCCATGGGCGCGAAGGCCTCGCTGCGCCCGATCCAGTGCAGCTTCTCGCGGCCGGCGGGCCGGTTGCGCAGCAGGTCGAGGAAGACCTCGGCGCCGGACTGCCCGGAGCCCACGACGGTGACGTGCTCGGCGGCGAGGAAGGCCTCGCGGTGGTCGAGGTAGTCGGCCGCGTGGACGACCGGGACGCCCGGGGACTCCACGAGGGGCTTGAGCGGATCCGGCACATGCGGGACGGTCCCGACCCCGAGTACGACGTTCTTCGTGTACGTACGGCCGAGCGACTCGGCCTCGCCCTCGGCGTCGAGCCGGGTGAAGTCGACCTCGAACAGATCGCGTTCGGAGTTCCAGCGGACGGCATCGACCTGGTGGGAGAAGCGCAGTCCGGGCAGGTTCTCGGCGACCCAGCGGCAGTAGGCGTCGTACTCGGCGCGCCGGATGTGGAAGCGCTCGGCGATGTAGAAGGGGAAGAGCCGGTCGCGAGCCTTGAGGTAGTTGAGGAACGACCAGGGGTTCGCGGGGTCGGCGAGGGTCACCAGGTCGGCGAGGAACGGGACCTGGATGGTGGCGTCGTCGATCAGGAGCCCGGCGTGCCAGTCGAAGCCCGGACGCTGCTCGTAGAAGACGGCGTCGAGTTCGGCGAGCGGGTGGGCGAGCGCGGCGAGGGAGAGGTTGAACGGTCCGATGCCGACGCCGACCAGGTCGCGGGGTGCTTCGGGCTCGTGGCGTGGGGGGATGGTCATCTGGGGGTGGTTCCTTCCACGAGTTTCAGGAGGAGGGCCAGTTCGTCCGGCCGGGTGTGGGGGTTGAGGAGGGTGGCCTTGAGCCAGAGCCGGCCGTCGAGCCGGGCCCGGCCGAGTACCGCGCGTCCGTCGTGCAGCAGCCTGCGCCGTACGCCGGCCACGTCGTCGTCGGTGGCTCCGGCGGGGCGGAACAGCACCGTGCTGATGTTCGGCCGGTCGTAGAGCTCGAAGGCGGGGTGCTCGCGGACCAGGGCGGCGAACTCCCGCGCGCGTGCGCACACCTGATCGACCAGCGCGCCGAGTCCGGTGCGGCCCAGGGTCTTGAGGGTGACCGCGATCTTGAGGACGTCGGGGCGCCGGGTGGTGCGCAGGGAGCGGCCGAGCAGGTCGGGGTAGCCGGCCTCGGTGTCGTCGTCGGCGTTGAGGTAGTCGGCGTGGTGGTGCAGGACACCGAGCTCGCCCGGCCGGGCGACGGCGAGGAGGCCGGCGGCGATCGGCTGCCAGCCGAGTTTGTGCAGGTCGAGGGTGACGCTGTGGGCGCGCTCCAGACCGGCGAGCTTGTCCCGGTGCCGGTCGCTGAAGGCGAGGCCGCCCCCGTAGGCGGCGTCGACGTGCAGCCGGGCGCCGTGGGCGGCGCAGAGCCCGGCGATCTCGGGGAGCGGGTCGATGAGCCCGGCGTCGGTGGTGCCCGCGGTGGCGGCGACCAGCAGCGGCCGGGGCAGGTGGGTGAGGGCGGCGTGCAGGGCGGCCGGGTCGAGGGTGCCGTTCGGGGCGGGGACCACGACGGGGTCGGGCAGGCCGAGCAGCCAGGCGGCCCGGGGCAGCGAGTGGTGGGCGTTGGCCCCGCAGACCAGCCGGAGGCCGCCCCCGAGGGCCTCGCGGGCCAGGAGCAGGGCGAGTTGGTTGGACTCGGTGCCGCCGGTGGTGACGACGGCGTCGGACAGGCCGATGCTGTGGGCGAGGGTGCGGGTCACCAGGGCTTCCAGGGCGGCGGCGGCCGGGGCCTGGTCCCAGGAGTCCAGGGACGGGTTGAGGGCGCTCGCGGCGAGGTCCGCGGCGGCGGCGACGGCCAGCGGCGGGCAGTGCAGATGCGCCGCGCACAGCGGGTCGGCGGGGTCGGCGGCGCCCTCGGCCAGGGCGGTCACCAGGGTGCGCAGGGCGTCGGGGTCGCCGTCGTCCGGGAGTACGTCCCCCACGGCGTCCGCCACCCGCTCGGCCACCGCCTCCGGACCGCCCGCGGGCAGCGGTCCGCCGCGCGCCCGGCCGCCCTCGCGCAGCGCGTCGAGCACGGTGTCCAGCAGAGGCCGCAGGGCGTCGGGGCCCTGGGGTCCGGATGCGAGGGGCGGCGTGCTCATGGGCTCTCCTCGGGGCGCTGGCCGAAAGGGGGTGTCCGCAGCGGGAGTTCCAGCTTGTACGGGATTGGGTCTGCGTGCCCGCAAAGCCCAACGATCGAAACCCGGAAGTGGGTACTGCCGTGCGGGGAAAACCTGTCGGGGCGGTGCGCCCCGGGCGCGTCGGAGCAAGCGGTGAAAGGGCGTTGAGGGCGGGGCTGACCGGGGTTAACGTCGGTCGCGTGGTTGACGCGTGGATGATCGACGTGCCCGGTGAGCGGGTACTGGTGCGGGAACCGCGGCCCGCGGACGAGGCACCGCTGCTGGACCTCTTCGAGGCCTGCGAGGACTGGTTCGTGGCGGCGACCGGGCTGCCGTCCGGGCCGGGCGACGTGCAGAGCCTGTTCTACGGGCTGCCCGAGGGCGCCGACCCCGCCGACAAGGTGCTGCTGGTGCTGGAGCGGGACGGGGTCGTCTCGGGCCTGGTGGACGCCGTACGGAACCATCCGGCACCCGGCGCGGTCGCGGTGGGGCTGTTCCTGCTGGCGCCCTGGGCGCGGGGCCGGGGTCTCGGGCGGGCGCTGGCCGAGTCGCTGCTCGCGCATGCCGAGGGGGTCTCCCTGGTGACGGCGTCGGTGCCGCCGGGCTGGCGCTCCGGGGAGTGCTTCCTGGAGCGCCTGGGCTTCACGCTGGGTGGCGAGACGCCCGGGACGGCCGAGGTGGGGAACCGGCGGGCGGGGCCGCGGGAGGGCGGGGTGCGCCGGGCGGAACTGCGGCTGACCGCGGGCTGACCGGCCCGGCGCCCGGCCGGCGGGAGCGCACCGTCAGGGGCGGAAGTCGGCCGCGTGGTCGGCGGCCCACTGCCCGAAGGTCCGCGCCGGGCTGCCGGTGATCTCCTCGACCGTGCCGGTGATCTCCGGTGGCACGCCGACGGTGGCCGCGAACGTCTGCAGCAGGCCCTGGAGGAACGCCGGCGGGGTCCCCGGGAACAGCGGGGCCGCCTCCTCCGGTGGCACCTCGACGAAGGTCAGCTCACGGCCGACGGCCCGCCCGATTGCCGCGATCTGGTCGGTGTTGGTGGTGGCGGCCGGGCCGGTCAGGCGGTGCGCGGCGCCCTCGTGGCCGTCGTCGAGGAGGGCGCGTTCGGCGACCGCGGCGATGTCGTCCTCGTGGATGGGTGCGGTGAGCATGCCGGCGAAGACGCCGTGCACGGTGTTCCCGGCGCGGATCTGGGGCGCCCACTGCAGGGCGTTGGTGGCGAACGCGTTGGGGCGCAGGAACGTCCAGGCGAGCCCGCTGTCGCGGATCTGCCGCTCGGCGGTGGCGTGCATGACGTGGATGGGGTGGGTCTCGTCGGCGCCCTCCCGGATGATCCCGGAGGAGAGCAGGACGACGTGGCGGACCCCGGCCGTGCGGGCCGCGTCCAGGAGTTCGGGCAGCCGCCCGCCGGCCGCCTGGACGTACAGGAAGAGCTTGCTCGCCCCCGCGAGCAGCGGGGCCGGGTCGTCCGCCCGGAACCTCACCACCTCGGCCTTGTCGGGCAGGCCGGCCGTCTCCGGGGCGCGGGTGAGCGCCCGCACGGGCCGTCCGTCGGCGACGAGGCGTGTGACGAGGGCGCGGCCGACGTTGCCGGTGGCACCGGTGACTACGATCACGGGTCTCTCCCTGGGTCTCTGGTGCTGCTCCGGCACCGAGCCTAGGAGCGGCGGCCGGTCCCCGCATCGTGTTTGCGGACCGGCCACGCCCGTGTCGTCGTACCTCCGTGGCCCTATGCCTCGCGGACCCGCAACGCCCTTTCCAGGTCGTCCAGTTCGTCGACGAGGCGGCGGCGCAGGGCCGTCACCGGCTCGGCGTCGGCCAGGCAGGCCCGGCCGAGGGCGAGGTTGTCGGCGTCCACGGCGTGCGCGGGGAAGGCCTGCCGGCCGGTGACCGTGGCGATGCGGGGGCCGCGCCGGGCGGCGACGGCGACCGCGTCCTGGTAGTAGCGCGGCACGTAGTCGCGGACCAGGTCGGCCTGTTCGGGGTGCCAGAAGCCCTCGGCGGTGGCCGTGAACAGGTAGTTGGACAGCTCGTCGCCGGTGAACATCGCCTCCCAGGCCGCGCGCTTGGCCTCGGGGTCGGGCAGCGCGGCCCGGCAGCGCGCGGCGCCCTCCTGGCCGCTGGCGCTGGGGTCGCGGGCCAGTTCGGCGGCGATCCGGTCCCCGTCGACGGCGCCGAGGACGGCGAGCCGGGTCATGATGCGCCAGCGCAGCTCGGGGTCGAGCTCGGGCCCGCCGGGCACGGTGCCCTCGGCGAGCCAGGCGGCGATGGTGTCGGGGTGGGCGGCGGCGGCGATGAAGTGCCGTACGGCGATCAGGCGCAGCCCGGGGTTGTCGCCGTCCTCGGTGCGCCGGATGAAGTCGCGGCACAGGGCGGAGACGGTGGCGAGGGCGGCGGGGCGGTCCTCGGGCCTGAGGTACCGGTCGACGACGTGGACGGCGGTGAAGGCCAGCACGCCCTGGACGAGGGCGAGGTCGGTCTCGTGCGGGAGATGGGCGCGGGCGGTCTCCAGGTAGGCGGCCGGCGGGAGGTCCCCGTCGCGTACCGCGTCCCGCAGGGCGTTCCACACCACCGCGCGGGTCAGCGGGTCGGGCAGGCCCGACAGGTGGGCCCGGACGGTCTCGGCGGACTCGGCGTCGAAGCGGACCTTGGCGTAGGTCAGGTCGCCGTCGTTGAGCACGAGCAGGGCGGGGCGCTTGCCGAGGACCTGGGGGGCGGTCTGCGGGATGTCGAGGTCGATGCGCTCGCGCAGGGTGAGCCGGCCCTCGTCGCCGAGGTCCTGGTCGTAGACGCCGACGCGGATGCGGTGCGGGCGGCTGCCGGTGCGCTCGACGGTGAGGGTGCGGGTGCCGTCGGCGGCGGTGGCCAGGACCGGGGTGAGGGTGTCGACACCGGTGGTGCGCAGCCAGGTGTCGGCCCAGGCGTGCACGTCGCGTTCGGTGGCGGCGGCGAGGGAGTCGATGAAGTCGGCGAGGGTGGCGTTGCCGAACCGGTGCCGCTGGAAGTGGATGTTGATGCCGGCCAGGAAGTCCTTCTCGCCCATCCAGGCGACCAGCTGGCGCAGTGCGGAGGCGCCCTTGGCGTAGGAGATGCCGTCGAAGTTGAGCAGGGCGGCGGCGGTGTCGTCGACGGCCTCGGGGGCGACCGGGTGGGTGGAGGGGCGCTGGTCGGCGTCGTAGCCCCAGGCCTTGCGGGCCACCCCGAAGTCGACCCAGGTGTCGGTGTACCGGGTGGCCTCGGTGAGGGTCTGGTAGCCCATGTACTCGGCGAAGGACTCGTTCAGCCAGATGTCGTCCCACCACTTGAGGGTGACGAGGTCGCCGAACCACATGTGGGCCATCTCGTGGGCGATGACCATCGCGCGGGTCTGCCGCTCGGTGTCGGTGACGGCGGAGCGGTAGACGAACTCGTCGCGGAAGGTGACCAGGCCCGGGTTCTCCATGGCGCCGGCGTTGAACTCGGGGACGAACGCCTGGTCGTAGGAGTCGAAGGGGTAGGGCTCCTCGAACTTCTCGTGGTAGCGGTCGTAGCACGCGCGCGTGATGTCGAGGATCTCCTCGGCGTCGGCGTCGAGGTGCGGGGCGAGGGAGCGGCGGCAGTGGATGCCGAAGGGCAGGCCGCGGTGCTCGGTGCGCACCGAGTGCCAGGGGCCGGCGGCGACGGCGACCAGGTAGGTGGAGATCAGCGGGGTGGCGGCGGCTCGCCAGCGGCCCTCGCCCAGGTGCTCGGTGACGCCGTTGGCGAGCACCGTCCAGCCCTCCGGGGCGGTCACGGACAGCTCGAAGACGGCCTTCAGGTCGGGCTGGTCGAAGGCGGCGAAGACGCGCTGCACGTCGTCCATGAACAGCTGGGTGTAGACGTACGTCGCGTCGTCCGTGGGGTCCGTGAAGCGGTGCATGCCCTCGCCGGTGCGCGAGTAGCGCATGGTGGCCTCGACGCGCAGCTCGTGCTCCCCCGCCGCGAGGTCCTTCAGGGACAGCCGGTTCTCGTCCAGCGTCCCGGGGTCGAGGGGCTGTCCGTCGAGGGTGACGGCGCGCAGTTCGACGGGCTTCATCTCGACGAACGTGTCGCCGTCGGACCGGGCCGTGAACCTGATCACGGTACGGGAGTCGAAGGTCTCGTCCCCGGTGGTCAGGTCGAGGTCGATCGTGTAGCGGTGGACGTCGAGGAGCTCGGCGCGGCTCTGCGCTTCGTCGCGAGTCAGTACGGACATGCGGGCCATGCTGCCCGATGACACCGACAACGCACAGGGGTGGGAGCGGTACGCGGCTTATGTCCGGCCCGGGGTGTGCGGGTGGCACGAGACGGCGCTGGTGGGCGCCACCCTGCGCCTGGATCACCTGTTCGAGGGCCGCGTCACCGCACGGGGGTCGCCCTGCGGTGCCGGACGCTCTTCAGGACGTACGGCGGGTTCCCCGGATCAGTGCCCGTCCGTCTCCCGGTTGTTGACCGTGTCCTCGGCGATGGACTCGTGGTGCCTGATCACCTCGGCGATGATGAAGTTCAGGAACTTCTCGGCGAAGGCGGGGTCGAGCTTGGCGTTCTCGGCGAGGGCGCGCAGCCGGGCGATCTGCCGGGCCTCGCGGGCCGGGTCGGCCGGGGGCAGCCGGTGGACCGCCTTGAGGCGGCCGACCTGCTGGGTTGCCTTGAAGCGTTCGGCGAGCATGTGGACGACGGCCGCGTCGATGTTGTCGATGCTGTCGCGCAGCCGGCCGAGTTCCTCGCGGACGGCGGGGTCGACGTCACCGGTACCGGTGTTGCTGGTGGTCATGGGCGTCAACCCTAAAGGGGGCGGCTGGGTGATCCCTAAGGGCCGTCGGCGGGTTCGGCCACCGGCGGACCCGGTTCGCCGTCCTCCTGGAGGCCCTCGTTCCAGTCGTCGGGCACGGCCCGGCTCTGCTGGGCACGGAAGCGCACCGGGGCCGTTCCGACCCGGCGGGTGAACAGGCGGGAGAAGTAGGCCGGATCGTCGTAGCCGACGCGGCGGGCGACGGCGGCGACGGACAGTTCGGTGGTGGCGAGGAGTTCCTGGGCGCGGCCGAGGCGGATGCCGATCAGGTAGTCCTTGGGGCTGCACCCGGCGACCCGGCGGACGGCGGTGCGCAGCTCGGCCGGGGTCATGCCGTGCCGGGCCGCGTGGTCGGCGACGGTCATCCCGGTGCAGGCGTCCCGGGCGAGCGCGTGCAGCACCGGGTCGCCGTCCGGGGCGAGGTCGGCACGCGCGCGTCGCAGGGCGACCAGCAGTTCGTGCACGGCGGCGCCGGTCTCGACCTCCAGCAGGGCGTTGCCGTGGCGGGCGGCCCGGGCGATACGGGCGATGACGTCACGTGGCCCGGTGGCGTCCGAGAGGGGCACCACGGGGCGCTCGGGCTCGATGTAGCCGAGTTCCGTGTAGGCCGCGGTGTCGGGCCCGGTGAAGGTCACGAAGGCCTCGTCCCAGCCGCTGTCCGGGTCGGGGCCGTAGTGGTGCGGGACGCCGGGCGTGAGCCACACCAGCGCGGGCGCGGTGACGGTGGTGCGGCGCCCGTCGGGCATCCGGTACCAGCCCCGGCCCGAGCTGATCACCACGGCGACGTGCCCGTCCAGCACGCGCGGGCCGACGGCCGGCACCGCGCCGTGCTGGAGGCCGACACCGAGGCAGATCAGGCCGAGGCGGTGGTGGACGGCGCCGGGTGTGAAGAACCGCATCCAGGTGCGGAAGACCGGCGCTCCGTGCGGCACTGCGCGCCCCTTCCTAGCGTCTCTTCCGTCCAAGTGCTGCTGATCTTTGTCCATGGTCTTGGCGCGCGCCAGCAGGCCAAGGTGAGCGTATGAGCGACTTCACGGTGGGCGAAACCGATTTCCTGCTGGACGGCCGGCCGGTACGGCTGCTGTCCGGCGCGCTGCACTACTTCCGGGTGCACGAGGAGCAGTGGGGCCACCGGCTGGCGCTGCTGCGCGCCATGGGGCTGAACTGCGTGGAGACGTACGTCCCGTGGAACCTGCACGAGCCGCGCCCCGGCGCCTTCCGGGACGTCGAGGCCCTCGGCCGCTTCCTGGACGCGGCCCGGGAGGCGGGCCTGTGGGCGATCGTGCGGCCGGGGCCGTACATCTGCGCGGAGTGGGAGAACGGCGGGCTGCCGCACTGGGTGACGGGCGAGCTGGGCGCGCGGGCACGCACGCGTGACGAGCGTTTCCTCCGGTACACGGACCGCTGGTTCCGCCGTCTGCTGCCCGAGGTCGTGTCCCGGCAACTGGACCGGGGCGGCCCGGTGATCATGGTGCAGGTCGAGAACGAGTACGGCAGCTACGGCTCCGACGCCGCCTACCTGGCCCACCTCACCGACCTGCTGCGGGCCGAGGGTGTCACGGTGCCGCTGGTCACCTCGGACGGCCCCGAGGACCACATGCTCACCGGCGGCTCGGTCCCCGGCCTGCTCGCGACGGTGAACTTCGGCTCGCACGCGCGCGAGGCCTTCGAGACCCTGCGCCGCCACCAGCCGCACGGCCCGCTGATGTGCATGGAGTTCTGGTGCGGCTGGTTCGACCACTGGGGCGGCGAGCACGTCGTACGGGACGCCGGGGACGCGGCGGCGGCGCTGCGGGAGATCCTGGAGGGCGGGGCGTCGGTCAACGTCTACATGGCGCACGGCGGCACCAACTTCGCCGGCTGGGCGGGCGCCAACCGCCCCGGCGGCGAACTGCACGAGGGCCCGCTGGAGGCGGACGTGACGTCGTACGACTACGACGCGCCGATCGACGAGTACGGCCGCCCCACGGAGAAGTTCTGGCGCTTCCGCGAGGTCCTCGCCGGCTACCACGACGGCCCGCTGCCCGAACTGCCCCCGGCGCCGGCCTCGTTGGCCTCGCCGACGGACGTGGAGCTGACCGCCTGGGCCCCCCTCCCCGGGGTCCTGGAGTCCCTCGGCGGCCCCGAACGCGTCCATCCGGTCCCGCCCACCTTCGAGGAGCTGGACATCGCCCGGGGCCTGGTCCGCTACGAGGTGGACGTGCCGGGCCCGCGCCAGCCGTACCAGCTCACCGCGCGGGGCCTGCGCGACCTCGCGGTCGTGTACGTCGACGGCGAGCGGGCCGGGGTCCTCACGGAGGAGGAACCCCAGCTCAAGAAGCCGGTCGCCGGCCCCGCGCGCGTGGAGCTCTGGGTGGAGTCCCTGGGCCGCGTCAACTACGGCCCGCGTTCGGGCGAGCCGAAGGGCATCACCGGGGGCATCCTGCACGAACGCCAGTTCCTGCACGGGGTACGCGCGCGCGGGCTCGACCTGGACGCGTTCGAGGGGGGCGTGGACGAGGTGTCCTTCGGTCCGCTCTCGCAGGAGGGCGCGCCAGGCCTGTACCGGGGCACGGTGACGGTGCGCGGGGCCGGTGACGCCCGCCTGGATCTGCCCGGCTGGACCCGGGGCTTCGTCTGGATCAACGGCTTCAACCTTGGCCGGTACTGGTCGGCGGGCCCACAGGAGTCGCTGTACGTCCCCGGCCCGATCCTGAAGGAGGGTGAGAACGAGGTCTGGGTCCTGGAGCTCCAGGGCACTGATCAAGGAACGGCGCGCCTGGCGCCCCTTTAGGGGCGCTGGGGGCAGCACCCCCGGCCGAAGGCTGGGGGAGGAACTGCGCGAACCACCCCGCCGGCCCGCCGCGTCCGAACCACCTTCCGCCCCCAAATTCTCCCCATCCCCGCATACTGGGAAAGAAGCTCTGGCGGCGTCTGTGGGGGTAAGGACGTGGCGAACGGCGGCCCGGTGGAACACGGCTACCCGCACCTGGACACCGTGCGGGCCGCCGTCACGGCGCTGTACCGACGGCTGTCGTACGACACCGTCCAGACCTTCGACACCAGCGTCCTCCCCGCCGACGTCGCGTTCTGCGACACCGACGACCTCCACCTCGGCTCGCAGCGCGTCGCCCGCGAGATCGTCCGGCACTTCCGCCTGCCGGACGCCCGCGTGATCGTCGGCTTCAAGGACATGACCCACGCGGCGAACGTCGAACTCACCGCGGGCCCCGAGTACTTCGTCGAGCTGAACGACCGTTTCCGCACCCACCGCAGGGACATCGGCGCGGCCCTCGCCCACGAGGTGATGCACGTCTACCTGCACCGCCTGGACCTCTCCTTCCCGAGCGTCCGGGAGAACGAGATCCTCACCGACACGGCGACCACCTACCTCGGGGCGGGCTGGCTGCTCCTGGACGCCTACCGGGAGCACGGCGAGGCCTCCCAGAAGCTCGGCTACCTCACCCCGGAGGAGTTCGGCTACGTGCTGGCCAAGCGCGCCCTCGTCTTCCACGAGGACCCGTCGGTGTGGTTCACCAGCCCGCAGGCCTACACGGCCTACCAGAAGGGCATGGCCAGGGCCCGCCAGGACGAGGAGCAGCCGCCGCTGAGCGCCGCCGGATGGGCGGGCCGCCGCCGCTACGCCCGGGATCGCCGCCACGCCCCCGCCGCGCCGCCTCCGCAGCCCGGGGCCTCCTACGCCTTCACCCCCGACAGCGGCGGCCGGCTGCGGGTCTCGTTCCCGTGCCCGACCTGCCACCAGCGGATCCGGGTACCGGTCCGGGGCCGGGTCCGGGCCCGGTGCTCGCTGTGCCGGACGGTCCTGGAGTGCGACACCTAGGCACCTGGGCGCCCGGGTCCCGCCCCCGGTCTCACGCCCCGTACACCGCCCCGGGCACCTCCGCCTCGGCCAGCAGTTTCAGCGCCGTGTCCCCCGCCTCCGCCGGGGTCCACCGGGCCCCCTTGTCGGCGGTCGGTCCAGGCCGCCACCCCTCCATGACGGTGATCCGGCCGCCCTCCGTCTCGAACACCCGTCCGGTGACTCCGGCGCTCGCGGCGGAGCCCAGCCAGACCACGAGCGGGGAGACGTTCTCGGGGGCCATGGCGTCGAAGCCGGCGTCGGGAGCGGCCATGGTCGCGGCGAAGGCCCGCTCGGTCATCCGGGTGCGGGCGGCCGGGGCGATGGCGTTGACCTGGACGCCGTAGCGGGCCAGTTCGGCCGCCGCGACCAGGGTGAGACCGACGATGCCGGCCTTGGCGGCGCTGTAGTTGCCCTGCCCGACCGAGCCCAGCAGGCCCGCGCCGCTGCTGGTGTTGACGATCCGGGCGACCGGGGTGCGGCCCGCCTTGGCCTCGGCCCGCCAGTGCGCGGCCGCGTGCCGCAACGGCAGGAAGTGGCCCTTCAGGTGCACCCGCATGACCGCGTCCCAGTCGTCCTCGGCGAGGTTGACGAGCATCCGGTCGCGCAGGAAGCCGGCGTTGTTGACGAGGGTGTCGAGGCGGCCGTACGCGTCCAGGGCCGCCGCCACCAGCGACTCGGCACCGGCGTCCGTCGCGATGTCGCCGCCGTGCGCCACCGCCTCGCCGCCGGCCGCCCGGATCTCGTCCACGACGGCCCCGGCCGGGCTGTCCTTCCCCGGCCCGCCGTCGAGGCCGACACCGAGGTCGTTGACGACGACCCGGGCGCCCGCGGCGGCGAAGGCGAGCGCGTGGGCCCGGCCGAGCCCGCGTCCGGCGCCGGTGACGGCCACGACCCGGCCCGCGCAGATTCCGCTCATCTCAATCCTCCTGGTCGGACGGCTTGTTGGCAGTTGCGGCGTCGAGGAAGGCGGGCCGCTCCCCGCCCCCGTGCACGAGCAGGCTCGCCCCGCTGATGTAGGCGGCCGCGTCGGAGGCCAGGAAGACGGCGGCGGCGCCGACGTCGGAGGGGGCGGCGAGGCGGCCGAGCGGGACGGTGCGGGAGACGGCGTCGATGCCGTCCGGGCCGCCGTAGTGGAGGTCGGCCAGCTCGGTGCGGACCATGCCGACCACGAGGGTGTTGACCCGGACCTCCGGCGCCCACTCCACCGCCATGGACCGGGCGAGGTTCTCCAGCCCCGCCTTGGCCGCGCCGTAGGCGGCGGACCCCGGTGAGGGGCGGCCGCCGCTGACGCTGCCGATCATCACCACCGCTCCCCCGGCCCGCCGCAGCTGCTCGTACGCGGCGAGGGAGGCGGTCAGCGGGGTGAGGAGGTTCAGCTCGATCACCCGGGCGTGCCGCTCGGCGTCCGCGTCGGCGAGCCGCCGGTAGGGGGTGCCGCCCGCGTTGTTGACGAGCACGTCCAGGCGGGGCAGGGCGTCGAAGAAGGCGCGCACGGCGGGCGGGTCGCGCAGGTCGAGAGGGGTGAACTCGACGCCTTCGAGGGGATGTTCGGGCGGCCGGCGGGCACAGGCCAGGACCTGGGCGCCGGTCTCGGCGAAGGCCCGGGCGATCCCGGCGCCGACCCCCCTGGTACCGCCGGTGACGACGACCGTCCTGCCGCTCGGCGAGTTATCCACAGGGCCTCCCGCTCGTCCGCACCGGCTGCTAGCTTCGAAGCCTCACACCTAACAAATGTTTGGTGGAAAGGCAGCTGAGTGCGAAGGTAGCTGATGCGTCCATGGGTGTCTCCACCTCGTCTCCGGAAAAGGGCATCGCGCTCGTCACGGTCGACCACCCCCCGGTCAACGCACTGCCGGTGCGGGGCTGGTTCGCGCTGGCGGACGCGGTGCGCGCGGCCGGCCGCGACCCCGGGACGCGGTGTGTCGTGCTGACCGCGCGGGGCCGGGGCTTCAACGCGGGCGTGGACATCAAGGAGATACAGGCGGACGGGGACGCGGCACTGCTCGGCGCCAACCGGGGCTGCGCGGAGGCCTTCGCGGCGGTGTACGAGTGCGAGACCCCGGTGGTGGCCGCGGTGCACGGCTTCTGTCTCGGCGGCGGGATAGGCCTGGTGGGCAACGCGGACGCGATCGTGGCGAGCGAGGATGCCGTCTTCGGGCTGCCGGAGCTGGACCGGGGCGCCCTGGGCGCGGCCACCCACCTGGCCCGCCTGGTCCCGCCGCATCTGATGCGGACGCTGTACTACACCTCGCGCACGGCGACCGCGACCGAACTGCACGCGCACGGCTCGGTGTGGCGGGTCGTGCCCCGCGAGGAACTCGGCTCCGCGGCGCTGGAACTGGCGCGGGAGATCGCCGCCAAGGACGGCCGGCTGCTGCGCCTGGCCAAGGCCGCCATCAACGGCATCGACCCCGTCGACGTGCGACGCAGTTACCGCTTCGAACAGGGCTTCACCTTCGAGGCCGCCCTCAGCGGGGTGGCCGACCGGGTACGCGACACCTTCGGGAAGGAGGGTGCGGGGAGTGACTGACAAGACGATGACCGCCGACGAGGCCGTCGCCGGGCTGGCCGGCGGCATGACCCTCGGCATCGGCGGCTGGGGTTCCCGGCGCAAGCCGATGTCGCTGGTCAGGGCAGTGCTCCGGAGCGGTATCGACGATCTGACGCTGGTCTCGTACGGCGGCCCGGACGTCGGGATGCTGGTCGCGGCCGGCCGGGTGCGCAAGCTGGTGACGCCCTTCGTCACCCTCGACTCCGTCCCGCTCGAACCGCACTACCGCGCGGCCCGCGAGCGCGGGGCGTTCGAGCTGACGGAGGTCGACGAGGGCATGTTCATGTGGGGCCTGCACGCGGCCGCGAACCGGCTGCCCTTCCTGCCGGTGCGCGCCGGGATCGGCTCGGACGTCATGCGGGTCAACCCCGGGTTACGGACCGTCACCTCGCCGTACGACGACGGGGAGACGTTCGTGGCGATGCCCGCCCTGCGCCTGGACGCGGCGCTGGTCCACGTCAACCGCGCCGACCGGCTGGGCAACGGTCAGTACCTGGGTCCGGACCCGTACTTCGACGACCTGTTCTGCGAGGCGGCGGACGCGGCCTACGTCTCCTGCGAGCGGATCGTGGACACGGCCGAGCTGACGAAGGCGGCGGCCCCGCAGTCGCTGCTGGTCAAGCGGCTGAACGTGACGGGGGTCGTGGAGGCGCCGGGCGGCGCGCACTTCACGTCCTGCGCCCCGGAGTACGAGCGGGACGAGGAGTTCCAGCGGCTGTACGCGACGACGTCCTGGACGGAGTTCTCCGAGCGGTTCCTGGCCGGGGACGAACAGGCGTACCGGTCGGCGGTGCGGAACTGGCAGGAGGAACGGGAAGGGCAGGAGGGGCAGGGGTGACGGACACACCGCGCACGGAGGTACTGCGCTCCGAGTACTGCGTCATCGCCTGCGCGGAGGCCTGGCGCGGCTCCGGTGAGATCCTGGCGAGCCCGATGGGCCTGATCCCCTCGCTCGGCGCCCGCCTGGCCCGGCTGACCTTCGCGCCGGACCTGCTGCTGACGGACGGCGAGGCCCTGCTGGTCCGCCCGGACGGGACGCCCGAGGGCTGGCTGCCCTACCGGCAGCACCTCGCCCTGGTGTCCGGCGGGCGCCGGCACGTGATGATGGGCGCGAGCCAGCTCGACCGGTACGGCAACCAGAACATCTCCTGCGTCGGCGACTGGTCCCGGCCCCGCCGCCAGCTGCTGGGGGTGCGCGGAGCGCCGCTCAACACCCTCAACAACCCGACGAGTTACTGGGTCCCGAAGCACTCCCGGCGGGTGTTCGTGGCGAAGGTCGACATGGTGTGCGGGGTGGGGTACGACCGGGTCGCCGCGCATCCGGGCACGGAACGCTTCCACCGGATCCCGAGGGTCGTCACCGACCTGGGCGTCCTCGACTTCGAGACCCCGGACCGCTCGATGCGGCTGGCCGCGCTGCATCCGGGGGTGAGCATCGACCAGGTCCGGGAGGCGACGGACTTCGAGCTGGCCGTCCCGGACGAGGTGCCGTACACCCGCGGACCGAGCACGGAGGAGCTGCGGCTGATCCGCGAGGTGCTCGATCCGGCCGGCGCGCGGACGAAGGAGGTCGCCGGCTGATGGAGACGGCACTGACCCGGCTGGCCGGGATCCGGCATCCGATCGTGCAGACGGGGATGGGCTGGGTGGCCGGCCCCCGCCTGGTCTCCGCCGCGGCCAATGCCGGGGCGCTCGGCATCCTGGCCTCCGCCACGATGACCCTCGACCGGCTGCGGGCCGCGATAGCCGAGGTGCGGTGCCGTACGGACGCCCCGTTCGGGGTGAACCTGCGGGCGGACGCGGCCGACGCCGGCGACCGGGTCCGGCTGATCATCGACGGGGGTGTACGGGTGGCGTCCTTCGCGCTCGCCCCCTCCCCCGAGCTGATCGCCGAGCTGAAGGAGGCCGGCGTGGTGGTGATCCCGTCCGTCGGGGCGCGGCGGCACGCCGAGAAGGTGGCGGCGTGGGGCGCGGACGCGGTGATCGTGCAGGGCGGCGAGGGCGGCGGGCACACCGGCGAGGTGGCGACGAGCGTGCTGCTGCCTCAGGTGGTGGACGCGGTGCGGATACCGGTGGTGGCCGCCGGGGGATTCTTCGACGGCCGGGGACTGGTGGCGGCGCTGGCGTACGGCGCGGCGGGGGTCGCGATGGGCACCCGGTTCCTGCTCACCTCGGACTCGACGGTGCCGGACGCGGTGAAGGCGAGGTATCTGGCGGCGACGGTCAGGGACGTCACGGTGACCAGGGCGGTGGACGGGCTGCCGCACCGGATGCTGCGGACCGATCTGGTGACCGCGCTGGAGCGCTCGGGCCGGACCCGGAGTCTGCTGCACGCGATACGGCGGGCGGCGGGGTTCCGGCAGCTGTCCGGGCTCACCTGGCGGCAGATGGTCCACGACGGCCTGGCCCTGCGGCACGGCAAAGAGCTGTCCTGGAGTCAGGTGCTGCTGGCCGCGAACACGCCGATGCTGCTCAGGTCGGCGATGGTGGACGGCCGTACGGATCTCGGGGTGATGGCGTCCGGGCAGGTCGCTGGGGTGATCGACGACCTGCCGTCGTGCACGGAGCTGGTGGAACGGATCATGAAGGAGGCGGAGGCGGCCCGGGAACGGCTGACAGCACTCGGGTAGCGGCTCACGGCACTCAAGTGAGTGCTTACAGCCTCTCGATGATCGTCACGTTGGCCTGTCCTCCCCCCTCACACATGGTCTGGAGGCCGTACCGGCCGCCGGTGCGTTCCAGTTCGTGCAGGAGGGTCGTCATCAGCTTGACGCCGGTGGCGCCGAGGGGGTGGCCGAGGGCTATCGCGCCGCCGTTGACGTTGACCTTGGCGGGGTCGGCGCCGGTCTCCTTGAGCCAGGCGAGGACGACCGGGGCGAAGGCCTCGTTGATCTCGACGAGGTCGACGGCGTCGATGGTGAGGCCGGTCTTCTTCAGGGCGTGGGCGGTGGCCGGGATCGGTGCGGAGAGCATCCGGATGGGGTCCTCACCGCGGACGGAGAGGTGGTGGACGCGGGCCCGGGGGCGCAGCCCGTGTTCGCGGACCGCCCGTTCGGAGGCGAGGAGCAGGGCGGCGGCTCCGTCGGAGACCTGGGAGGAGCAGGCGGCGGTGATGGTGCCGCCGTCGACGACCGGCTTCAGGGCGGCCATCTTCTCCAGGGAGGTGTCGCGGCGCGGCCCCTCGTCCACCGCGACCGGGCCGTAGGGCACGATCTCCCGCTCGAAGCGGCCCTCGTCGATGGCGCGCAGGGCCCGCCGGTGGGAGTTCAGGGCGAACTCCTCCTGGTCCTGGCGGCTGATGCCCCACTTGGCGGCGATCATCTCGGCGCCGGCGAACTGGTTGACGGGCTGCCGGCCGTACCGGGCCCGCCAGCCCTCGCTGCCCAGGAAGGGGCCCTCGGTCAGGCCCAGCGGCTCGGCGGCCTGGCGGGAGGCGAAGGCGATGGGTATCTGGGACATGTTCTGGACGCCGCCGGCGACCACCAGGTCCTGGGTGCCGGAGAGCACGGCCTGCGCGGCGAAGTGCACGGCCTGCTGCGAGGAGCCGCACTGGCGGTCGACGGTGACCCCCGGCACCTCCTCGGGCAGCCCGGCCGCCAGCCAGCTGGTGCGGGCGATGTCGCCGGCCTGCGGCCCCACCGCGTCGAGGCAGCCGAAGACGACGTCCTCGACGGCGGCCGGGTCCACACCCGACCGCTCCACCAGGGCGGTCAGCACGTGGGCGCCCAGATCGGCGGGGTGGACCCCGCTCAGTCCGCCCTTGCGCCGCCCGACCGGCGTGCGCACCGCTTCGACGATGTAGGCCTCGGCCATGTCAGCAACTCCCTCGAAAGAAAGGGGCTTTCAACGAATGGGTGAGCTACTCGCGGACGGCGATCCCGTCCAGCACCATCGACAGGTACTGCCGGGCGATCTCCTCCGGGCTGTGCTGTCCGCCGGGCCGGTACCAGGAGGCGGCGACCCACACGGTGTCGCGCACGAACCGGTAGGTGAGGCGGACGTCGAGGTCGGCGCGGAAGACGCGCGCGGCGACCCCGCGCTCCAGCGTCGACAGCCACGCCTTCTCGAACCTGCGCTGCGACTCGGCGAGGAAGCCGAACCGCTCCTGCGCGACCAGCTGCTTGCTCTCCTTCTGGTAGATGGCGACGGCGGCGCGGTGCCGGTCGATCTCCCGGAAGGACTCGGTGACCAGGGCTTCGAGGGTCTCGCGGGGACCGAGCTCGGCGTCCAGGACGGTGTCGTAGCCGTCCCAGAGCTCGTCGAGGAAGGTCCGCAGGATCTCCTCCAGCATCGATTCCTTGGAGTCGAAGTGGTAGTAGAGGCTGCCGGCGAGCATCCCCGCGTGGTCCGCGATCTTGCGCACGGTGGTGGCGTTGTAGCCCTGTTCGGCGAAGACCTCGGCGGCGGTCTCGAGGAGTTCGCGGCGCCGGGCGGGGGCCGCGGTCACCTGGGGCTTCTTCTTGGTCGGCACGGGAACATTCTCGTCCTACGGGTGCTGGCTGCTGACGGAGACGACCTCACCGGTGAGGTACGAGGAGTAGCCGGACGCCAGGAAGACGATCGCGTTGGCCACTTCCCAGGGTTCGGCGTACCGCCCGAAGGCCTCGCGGGCGGTGAGCTCCTCCAGCAGCTCGGCGGAGGTCACCTTCACCAGGTGCGGATGCATGGCGAGGCTCGGCGCCACGGCGTTGACCCGCACCCCGTACTCGGCGGCCTCGATCGCCGCGCACCGGGTCAGCGCCATCACCCCGGCCTTGGCGGCGGCGTAGTGGGCCTGTCCGGCCTGGGCCCGCCAGCCGACGACGGAGGAGTTGTTGACGATCACCCCGCCCTGCCCGCTCTCGCGGAAGAGCCGCAGGGCCGCGCGAGTGCACCGGAAGGTGCCGTTGAGGGTGACGTCCAGGACCCGGGTCCACTGGTCGTCCGTCATGTCGACGAGGGCCGAGGTCCCGCCGAGACCGGCGTTGTTGACGACGATGTCCAGCCGCCCGTGCTCCCGCACTGCGGTGTCTAGGAGGCCGCGTACCTGGGCCTCGTCGGTCACGTCGCACGGGAAGGCGGTCACGGCGCCCGGATGCCGGCCGGCCAGCTCGGCCGCGTACTCCTTCAGGCGCCGCGCGTGTGCGTCGCTGATCAGCACGCGGGCGCCCTCCTCCAGGAAGCGGCGCGCGGTCGCCCCGCCGATCCCCGCCCCGGCCGCGGCCGTGACGACGGCGGTGCGCCCCTCGAGCAGCCCGTGCCCGGGCACGTACTCCGGACTCTCGACGCCTGTCATGGACCCACGCTAACCTACCAAACACTTGTTAGGGAAGGATGGTGACGGCGACCGTGGACCTGACCCACAGTCCGGCGGACGAGGAGTTCCGTGCCGAGGCCCGCGCCTGGCTCCGGGCGCATGTGCCGCACAGCCCGCTCCCCTCCCTGGAGACGGCGGAGGGCTTCGCGGCGCACCGCGCCTGGGAGGCCGAACTGGCCGCGGACCGCTGGTCGGTGGTGTCCTGGCCCGCGGAGTACGGCGGCCGGAACGCGGGGCTGATGCGGTGGCTCGTCTTCGAGGAGGAGTACTGGGCGGCGGGCGCGCCGGGCCGGGTCGGCCAGAACGGCATCAGCCTGCTCGCACCGACCCTCTTCGACCACGGCACGCAGGAGCAGCGCGCGCGGGTGCTGCCGCCGATGGCGACCGGCGAGGTGGTCTGGGCGCAGGCGTGGTCCGAGCCCGGAGCCGGTTCCGACCTGGCCTCCCTCACCTCCAAGGCCGTGCGGACGGACGGCGGCTGGCTGCTCACCGGCCAGAAGACGTGGTCGTCACGGGCGGCCTTCGCCGACCGCGCGTTCGGCCTGTTCCGCAGTCATCCCGATACGCCCAAGCCGCATCAGGGGCTCACCTACCTGATGTTCGACCTGCGCGCGCCGGGCGTGGACGTGCGCCCGATCGGCCGCCTCGACGGGAAGCCGGCGTTCGCGGAACTGTTCCTGGACGAGGTGTTCGTGCCCGACGAGGACGTGATCGGCGAGCCGGGCCGGGGCTGGCGGATCGCGATGTCGACGGCGGGGAACGAGCGGGGGCTGACGCTGCGGTCGCCGGGGCGGTTCCTGGCCGCCGCCGACCGGTTGCGGGACCTCTGGCGGGCACGGGGCGAACCGGAGTCGGCTGCGGCCCGGGTGGCCGACGCCGTCGTCGGTGCTCGCGCGTATCAGCTGTTCACCTACACGGCCGCCGCCCGCTTCCTGGACGGCGAGCCGCTCGGCCCGGAGTCCAGCCTGAACAAGGTGTTCTGGTCGGAACTGGACGTGGCCCTGCACGAGACGGCGCTCGATCTGCTGGGCGCGGAGGGCGAACTGGCGGACACGCCGTGGTCCGAGGGATACGTCTTCTCCCTCGCCGGTCCGATCTACGCGGGCACCAACGAGATCCAGCGCGACATCATCGCCGAGCGGCTGCTCGGCCTGCCGAAGGGACGCCGCTGACATGCGTTTCCTCCTCGACACCGAGCAGCGGGATTTCGCCGGCGCCCTGCGGGCGCTGCTGACGGCAGCGGACACGCCGGCGGTGGTACGGGACTGGAGCCGGGGCGAGCAGGCGAGCGGGCGGGCGTTGTGGGGTCGGATCGGCGCGGCGGGGGTGTTCGGCCTTGCGGTACCGGAGGAGCACGGCGGAGCCGGCCGCCGCCCCGTCGAACTCGCCGTCGCCTTCGTGGAGTTGGGGCGGTACGCGGTGCCGGGGCCGTTGGCGGAGACGGTGGCGGCGGCGGTGCTGCTCGACGACGGCGAAGGCCTGGCGAAGCGGTTCCTGCCGGGGATCGCGTCGGGCGAGACGGTGGCCACCGTGGCGTTCGAGAAGCACGGGTACGGGTTCGCACTGGACGGGGACGCGGCCGACGTCCGGCTCGCGGCCGCACCGGAGGGCCTGCGGTTGTCCTCCGGTGCCGGGGCGGTACGCCGGTCCCTGGACCCCGCCCGCCGGCTCACCCCGCTGTTTCCGGTCGGCGAGCTGCTCAGCGCGGAGCCGCCGTGGGCGGAGGCTCTGACCTGGGCCCGGCTGGCCACGGCCGCGCAGGCGCTGGGGGTGGGGCTGGCCCTGCTCGACAGCACGGTGGCGTATGTCGGGCAGCGGACGCAGTTCGGCGTGCCCGTAGGGTCTTTCCAGGCGGTCAGGCATCGGCTGGCCGACGTGAGGATCGCGCTGGAGTTCGCCCGTCCGCTGGTGTTCGGGGCGGCGGTGACGATGACTCCGGCGGATGTGGCCGCGGCGAAGCTCAGCGCCTGCGCGGCGGCGTACGCCGGAGCGCGGGCCGCGCTCCAACTGCATGGGGCGATCGGCTATACGGCGGAGTACGACCTGTCTTTGTGGGTGACCAAGGCGCGGGCGCTGCACGGTGCTTGGGGGGCTCCGGACGAGTGCAGAAGGGTGGTTCTCGATCGTCGTTAGCTGCGGGTGGTGTGTGGCTGGTCGCGCAGTTCCCCGCGCCCCCAAGACCAAAAGACGGGGCGCTTCAGCTCACGGCGTTCAGTGGTGATCCCCGCTCGTGATCTCCCGGTACTCCTCCCGCGTCGGCTTCGGGATGTGGGTGTCCGGGCCGTACATCGCCTTCGCCATGCCCGCCCGTACCCGCTGGGCGAGTGTGACCTTGCGCCGTACGCCGTTCGCGTCCTCCAGCGGGCCTATCTCGTACGGCGGGCTCTGCTCGTGCTGGGTCAGGACGAACAGGCTGCCCTGGCTGAGAGGTTCGTGGACCTCGATGTACTCGCCGTGCGGAAGCATCTTGATGAGGCCGGTCTCCCTGCCGTGCAGGACCTTGTCGCGGTCCCGGCGCTGGAGGCCGAGGCAGATCCGCTTGGTGGCGATGAAGGCGAGGACGGGGACGACGAAGACGGAGATCCGGACGAACCAGGTGATCGAGTTGATGGAGAGATGGAGATGGGTGGCGACGACGTCGTTGCCGCCGCCGATCAGGAGGACGAAGTAGAGGCTGAGCCAGGCCACGCCGAGGGCGGTGCGGACGGGGACGTTGCGCGGCCGGTCGAGGATGTGATGCTCGCGTTTGTCGCCGGTGATCCACGCCTCGATGAACGGGTAGACGCCGATGGCCAGGAGGAAGAGCGGGAAGAGCGAGAAGGGGATGAAGACGCCCAGTTCCAGGGTGTGGCCCCAGGCGTTGATCTCCCAGCCGGGCATGACGCGGATCAGGCCCTCGGAGAAGCCGAGGTACCAGTCGGGCTGGGCGCCGGTGGTCACCAGGTCGGGGCGGTAGGGGCCGAAGGCCCACACCGGGTTGATGGTGGCGATGCCGCCGATGAGCGCGAGGATGCCGAAGACGAGGAAGAAGAAGCCGCCGGCCTTGGCCATGTAGACCGGCAGGAAGGGCATGCCGACCACGCTCTTCTGGTCGCGTCCGGGCGCCGGGTACTGGGTGTGCTTGTGGTAGAAGACCAGGATCAGGTGGGCGACGACCAGGCCCAGCATGATCCCGGGCAGCAGGAGCACGTGGATCGGGAAGAACCTCGAGATGATGTCGTGGCCCGGGAACTCCCCGCCGAACAGGAACATCGAGATGTACGAGCCGACGATCGGGATCGACAGGATCGCGCCGTCGGCGAACCGGACGCCGGTGCCGGAGAGCAGGTCGTCGGGGAGCGAGTAGCCGGTCAGGCCGGTCAGGATGGCGAGGAACAGCAGGGTCCAGCCGAACAGCCAGTTGATCTCGCGGGGCTTGCGGAAGGCGCCGGTGAAGAACACCCGCATCATGTGGACGACCATGCCGGCCACGAAGACCAGCGCCGCCCAGTGGTGGATCTGCCGGATCAGCAGGCCGCCGCGCACGTCGAAGCTGATGTGCAGCGTCGACTCGTACGCCTTGGTCATGATGATGCCGTTCAGCGGCCGGTAGGTGCCGTGGTAGACGACCTCGGCGCCGCTGGGCTCGAAGAACAGGGTGAGGTAGATGCCCGTGAGGATCAGGATGAGAAAGCTGTAGAGGCAGACCTCGCCCAGCATGAAGGACCAGTGGTCCGGGAACACCTTGCGCATGTTCGCCTTGGCCAGGGCGTAGATCCCGAGCCGCCCGTCCGCCCAGTCCGCGAGTTTCTCACCCTTGCCGGGCGGCTCCGCTCGATCCGCGGAACTTCCCACCCGTGCCTGTCCGTTCACCGTTCGTGCCGCGTCGTCCATACGTCGCGTCGCCTCCCCGCCGGATCACCCCTCAGGGTGGCATGACAGGCCCCCGACAGCCAACGGTGCGGCGTAAAGTCCGGCCGGGCCGACCCGGGTCAGCCGGCGCCCACGATGCCCGCCGCCCGCGCCGCCGCCAGCCACTGCGGGAACTCGCCGACGAGACGGTCGTACAGCTCGCCGTCCGGCACCTTCCGCGGGTCCGAACCGGCGTGGAAGAACCCCGCGTTGTCCACCGCCCGTTTCCCCGGCACCGCCAGTTCGTCGAGCTTGCGCAGGAAGTCGAACTGCTTGCTGTGCGGGTCGCCGAAGCCGACGAACTGCCAGAACAGCGGCAGTCTGGCCGCCTTGCACAGGTAGCGTTCCGCGGCGAGCTTGTTGATGGGGCCGCCGTCGGTCTGGAAGACGACCAGGGCGGGGGCCGTGGCGCCGCTGTCGAGGTAGTGGTCGATGACGGCGTCCATGGCGAGGTGGTAGCTGGTCTTGCCCATGTGCCCGAGCCCGGCCGCGATCTTCTCGATCCGGCCCGCGTGCCCGGCGAGTTCGATGTCGGTGACCGCGTCGATGTCGGTGGAGAAGAAGACGACGGGCACCCGGCCGTCGTCGTCCAGGTGCGCGGAGAGGCCGAGGACCCGGTCGGCGAGTGCCTGCACGCTGCCGTCCGCGTAGTACGGCTTCATCGAGCCGGAGTAGTCGACGACCAGGTAGACGGCGGCACGCAGGCCGTCCAGTCCGTGCTTGGTGAGGGAGATCCCGGCGGAGCGGTAGGCACCGACGAGGGCGGGCGCCGTCTGCTCCACCTTGCTGAGACTGATCGCGGCCATCCCTGTGCTCCCTCGACTCATGGTCAGGAGGCCGAGGTTACTTGACCAGTGAAAGGCGGCGGCGCCTGCCCGGTCGTCCGGTCGGGGACTGTGGGGCAGGCGCCGTCAGTGTTCCGTACGCCTTTGTACGGGACGTTCTTCGGGGGGTCAGACCATCAGCGAGCGGTCCGTCGGGCGGATCGGGGCCGGGAGGTCGCTCACGCCCGTGAGGAAGCGGTCGACGCCCTTGGCGGCCGAGCGGCCCTCGGCGATCGCCCAGACGATCAGGGACTGGCCGCGGCCCGCGTCACCGGCGACGAAGACGCCGGGGACGTTGGTCTGGAAGTCGGCGTCGCGGGCGACGTTGCCGCGCTCGTCGAGTTCGAGACCGAACTGGTCGACCAGGCCGTTGACCCGGTCGGTGCCGGTGAAGCCCATGGCGAGGGTGACCAGCTGGGCCGGGATCTTCCGCTCGGTGCCCGGCTTCGGGGTCAGCTTGCCGTCGATGAACTCCACCTCGGTGAGGTGCAGCCACTGGACGTTGCCGTCCTCGTCGCCCTCGAAGTGGGTGGTGGAGACGGAGTAGACCCGCTCGCCGCCCTCCTCGTGCGCCGAGGTGACCTTGTAGAGCATCGGGAAGGTCGGCCACGGCTGGTGCGGTGCCCGGTCCTCGCCCGGCCGGGGCATGATCTCCAGCTGGGTGACCGAGGCCGCGCCCTGGCGGTGGGCGGTGCCCACGCAGTCCGCGCCGGTGTCGCCGCCGCCGATCACGACCACGTGCTTGCCCTCGGCCGAGATGGGCGACACCACGTAGTCGCCCTCCTGGACCTTGTTGGCCAGCGGCAGGTACTCCATCGCCTGGTAGACACCCTTGAGCTCGCGGCCGGGGACCGGGAGGTCACGCGCGGTCGTGGCGCCGGCGGCGATGACGACCGCGTCGTACCGCTTCTTCAGGTCGGTCGCCTTGAGGTCGCGGCCGATCTCGATGCCGGTACGGAAGCGGGTGCCCTCCGCGCGCATCTGCTCGATACGGCGGTTGATGTGCCGCTTCTCCATCTTGAACTCGGGGATGCCGTAGCGGAGCAGGCCGCCGATGCGGTCGGCGCGCTCGTAGACGGCGACGGTGTGGCCGGCCCGGGTGAGCTGCTGGGCGGCGGCCAGGCCCGCGGGGCCCGAGCCGATGACGGCGACGGTCTTGCCGGACAGGCGCTCGGGGGCCTGCGGGGCGACGGTGCCCGCGTCCCACGCCTTGTCGATGATCGAGACCTCGACGTTCTTGATGGTGACGGCCGGCTGGTTGATGCCGAGCACGCACGCCGACTCGCACGGGGCCGGGCACAGGCGGCCCGTGAACTCCGGGAAGTTGTTCGTGGCGTGCAGGCGCTCGGACGCGGCCGTCCAGTCCTCGCGGTAGGCGTAGTCGTTCCACTCGGGGATCAGGTTCCCGAGCGGACAGCCGTTGTGGCAGAACGGAATGCCGCAGTCCATGCACCGGCTGGCCTGCTTGCTGATGATCGGCAGCAGCGAGCCCGGGACGTAGACCTCGTTCCAGTCCTTGACGCGCTCGGTGACGGGACGGGTCTTGGCGACCTCACGGCCGTGGTTCAGGAAGCCCTTCGGGTCAGCCATTGATCGCCGCCTCCATCATCTTCTCGTGGGTCTCGGTCTCGGAGAGACCGGCTCGCTCGGCGGCGTCCTTGGCGGCGAGCACTGCCTTGTAGGTACCGGGAATGATCTTGCTGAACCGCTGCGCGGCCGCGTCCCAGTCGGCGAGCAGCTTCTCGGCGACCGTGGAGCCGGTCTCCTCGGCGTGCCGGCGCACCACGTCGTGCAGCCACTGCTTGTCGGAGTCGTCGAGGGCCTCGACGGCGCCGACGTTGCCCACGTTGACGTTGTCGACGTTCAGGTCGATCACGTAGGCGACACCGCCGGACATGCCGGCCGCGAAGTTGCGGCCCGTCTCGCCGAGGACCACCGCGTGGCCGCCGGTCATGTACTCGCAGCCGTGGTCGCCCACGCCCTCCGAGACCACCAGGGCGCCGGAGTTGCGGACGCAGAACCGCTCGCCGGTCCGGCCGCGCAGGAACAGCTCGCCGCCGGTCGCGCCGTAGGCGATGGTGTTGCCCGCGATGGTGGAGAACTCGGCGAGGTGGTCGGCCGCCCGGTCCGGACGGACGATGACACGGCCGCCGGAGAGGCCCTTGCCGACGTAGTCGTTGGCGTCGCCCTCCAGGCGGAGCGTGACACCGCGCGGCAGGAAGGCGCCGAAGGACTGGCCGGCCGAACCGGTGAAGGTGATGTCGATGGTGTCGTCGGGCAGGCCCGCGCCGCCGAACTTCTTCGTCACCTCGTGGCCGAGCATGGTGCCGACCGTGCGGTTGATGTTGCGCACCTTGATCTGGGCGCGCACCGGCTGGGCGTCGGTGGCGCTGGAGGCGGCCAGGGCGTCGGAGGCGAGCTTGATCAGCTCGTTGTCCAGGGCCTTCTCCAGGCCGTGGTCCTGCGCGACGGTCCGGTGCAGGGCCGCGCCCTCGGGCAGCTCGGGCACGTGGAAGAGCGGGGCCAGGTCCAGGCCCTGCGCCTTCCAGTGGTTGACGGCACGGGTGACGTCGAGCGCCTCGGCGTGGCCGACGGCCTCCTCGATGGAGCGGAAGCCCAGCTCGGCGAGGATCTCGCGGACTTCCTCGGCGATGAACTTGAAGAAGTTCACCACGTACTCGGCCTTGCCGGAGAAGCGGTCGCGCAGCACCGGGTTCTGGGTGGCGACGCCGACCGGGCAGGTGTCGAGGTGGCAGACGCGCATCATGATGCAGCCGGAGACGACGAGCGGCGCGGTCGCGAAACCGAACTCCTCGGCGCCGAGCAGTGCGGCGATGACGACGTCGCGGCCGGTCTTCAGCTGGCCGTCGGTCTGGACGACGATGCGGTCGCGCAGGCCGTTGAGCAGCAGGGTCTGCTGGGTCTCGGCGAGGCCGAGCTCCCAGGGGCCGCCCGCGTGCTTCAGCGAGGTCAGCGGGGAGGCGCCCGTACCGCCGTCGTGGCCGGAGATGAGCACGACGTCCGCGTGGGCCTTGGACACACCGGCCGCGACCGTGCCGACGCCGACCTCGGAGACCAGCTTCACGTGAATCCGCGCCTGCGGGTTCGCGTTCTTCAGGTCGTGGATCAGCTGGGCCAGGTCCTCGATGGAGTAGATGTCGTGGTGCGGCGGCGGGGAGATCAGGCCGACGCCCGGGGTGGAGTGCCGGGTCTTGGCGACCCACGGGTAGACCTTGTGGCCGGGCAGCTGGCCGCCCTCGCCGGGCTTGGCGCCCTGGGCCATCTTGATCTGGATGTCGTCGGCGTTGACCAGGTACTCGCTCGTCACGCCGAAGCGGCCGGAGGCGACCTGCTTGATGGCGGACCGGCGGGCCGGGTCGTAGAGGCGGTCCGGGTCCTCGCCGCCCTCACCGGTGTTGGACTTGCCGCCCAGCTGGTTCATGGCGATGGCGAGGGTCTCGTGCGCCTCGCGCGAGATGGAGCCGTACGACATGGCGCCGGTGGAGAAACGCTTGACGATCTCGGAGACCGGCTCGACCTCGTCGACGGAGATCGACGGGCGGTCGGACTTGAAGCCGAACAGGCCGCGGAGCGTCATCAGCCGCTCGGACTGCTCGTTCACGCGGTCCGTGTACTTCTTGAAGATGTCGTAGCGGCCCGCACGCGTCGAGTGCTGGAGGCGGAAGACCGTCTCCGGGTCGAACAGGTGCGGCTCGCCCTCGCGGCGCCACTGGTACTCGCCGCCTATGTCGAGGGCGCGGTGGGCCGGGGCGATGCCGGAGGCCGGGTAGGCCTTGGCGTGGCGGGCGGCGACCTCCTTGGCGATGACGTCGATGCCGACGCCGCCGATCTTGGAGGCGGTGCCGTTGAAGTACTTGTCGACGAAGCCCGCTTCGAGACCGACGGCCTCGAAGACTTGGGCGCCGCGGTAGGACGCGACCGTGGAGATGCCCATCTTGGACATGACCTTCAGGACGCCCTTGCCGAGGGCGTAGATCAGGTTGCGGATGGCCTGCTCGGCCTCCATGCCCGGCAGGAAGGTGCCCGCGCGGACCAGGTCCTCGACGGACTCCATGGCCAGGTACGGGTTGACGGCGGCGGCGCCGAAGCCGATCAGCAGGGCGACGTGGTGGACCTCGCGGACGTCACCGGCCTCGACCAGCAGGCCCACTTGGGTGCGCTGCTTGGTGCGGATGAGGTGGTGGTGGACGGCCGCGGTGAGCAGCAGCGACGGGATCGGCGCGTGCTCGGCGTCCGAGTGCCGGTCCGACAGGACGATCAGCCGGGCGCCGTTCTCGATGGCCGCGTCGGCCTCGGCGCAGATCTCCTCGATGCGGGCGGCGAGCGAGTCGCCGCCGCCGGAGACCCGGTACAGGCCGGACAGGGTCGCGGCCTTGAAACCGGGCATGTCGCCGTCGGCGTTGATGTGGATGAGCTTGGCCAGCTCGTCGTTGTCGATCACCGGGAAGGGCAGCACGACCGAGCGGCAGGAGGCGGCCGTCGGGTCGAGCAGGTTGCCCGAGGGGCCGAGGGACGAGCGCAGCGAGGTGACGAGCTCCTCGCGGATGGCGTCCAGCGGCGGGTTGGTGACCTGGGCGAACAGCTGGGTGAAGTAGTCGAAGAGCAGCCGCGGGCGCTCGCTCAGCGCGGCGATGGGCGAGTCGGTGCCCATGGAGCCGATCGGCTCGGCGCCGGCCTTGGCCATCGGCGCGAGGATGACGCGCAGCTCCTCCTCGGTGTAGCCGAAGGTCTGCTGGCGGCGGGTGACCGAGGCGTGCGTGTGCACGATGTGCTCGCGCTCGGGCAGGTCGCCCAGCTCGATCTCGCCGGCCTCCAGCCACTCCGCGTACGGCTGCGCGGCGGCGAGGCCCGCCTTGATCTCGTCGTCCTCGATGATGCGGTGCTCGACGGTGTCGACCAGGAACATCCTGCCGGGCTGCAGCCGGCCCTTGCGGACGACCTTGGCGGGGTCGATGTCGAGGACGCCGACCTCGGAGCCGAGGACGACCAGGCCCTCGTCGGTGACCCAGTAGCGGCCGGGACGCAGACCGTTGCGGTCGAGAACGGCGCCGACCTGGGAGCCGTCGGTGAAGGTGACGCAGGCGGGGCCGTCCCAGGGCTCCATCATCGTGGAGTGGTAGCCGTAGAAGGCGCGGCGGGCCGGGTCCATGGAGTCGTGGTTCTCCCACGCCTCCGGGATCATCATCAGCACGGAGTGCGGCAGCGAACGCCCGCCCAGGTGCAGGAGCTCCAGCACCTCGTCGAAGGACGCCGAGTCGGAGGCGTCGGGCGTACAGATCGGGAAGACGCGGTCGAGCTTCTCCTGCGGGCCGAACAGGTCGGAGACCAGCTGGGACTCGCGGGCGACCATCCAGTTGCGGTTGCCCTTGACGGTGTTGATCTCACCGTTGTGGGCGACGAACCGGTAGGGGTGCGCGAGCGGCCACGACGGGAAGGTGTTCGTGGAGAACCGGGAGTGCACGAGCGCGATCGCGGACGCGAAGCGGCGGTCGGACAGGTCCGGGAAGAAGGGCTCCAGCTGGCCGGTGGTCAGCATGCCCTTGTAGACGATGGTCCGCGCGGACAGCGAGGGGAAGTAGACGTCCGCCTCGCGCTCGGCGCGCTTGCGCAGCACGAACGCCTTGCGGTCCAGCGCGATGCCCTCGCTGGCGCCGTCGGTGACGAAAACCTGCCGGAAGACCGGCATGGTCGAGCGGGCGGTGGCGCCCAGCAGCTGCGGGGCGACCGGGACCTCGCGCCAGCCGAGGACGGTCAGGCCCTCGTCCGCGGCGATCGTCTCGATCTGCGAGACGGCGTCCTGGGCGCCCTCCTCGGGCAGGAAGGCGATACCGACGGCGTAGGAACCGGCCGCCGGCAGCTCGAATCCGGCCACCTCACGGAAGAAGGCGTCGGGCACCTGGGAGAGCAGGCCCGCGCCGTCGCCGGAGTCGGGCTCGGAACCGGTCGCGCCGCGGTGCTCCAGGTTGCGCAGAACCGTGAGCGCCTGCTCGACCAGCGCATGGCTCGCCTCGCCGGTGAGGGTGGCCACGAAGCCGACGCCACAGGCGTCGCGCTCGTTGCGGGGGTCGTACATACCCTGCGCAGCAGGGCGAGCATCCATGAACGACCAGTTTCGGCCGTTCGTGGAGTGCTGGGACGGCTGGCGCGGCGTACGCATCGGCTCTCCCGTCGTCGTCAGTGGCGTATAGCAGGTGCCGAGGGACGACGTTGGCCCTCTGCGTTTTTGTTGCGAAATTTCACGCAGGTTACATGATGGAGCGGTTCTCGGGAACTGGATACACCGTTCCAACATGCGGACGCCGCAGGGGTTTACGGCGAGTACCGCCCAAGGCGGTGAAGGTGGTGGGGGACCGATCCGGACAGATCCGTGTCCATCGGTCCGCAGGGGCGGGGGTGAGCGTCGCGCCACCCCACAGGTGCATGGCAGGCCTCATTGCCTGCGGCGCTTACGGCTCATGCCCAGTGGTTAAGCATTCGAAACCAGCGAGTAACGGGTATTTATGCGGCCCAACGCATAGCTACCAGTCGCACTATCCTACGGCCGTCCCGAACAGAGTACCCAGGGCGTACGTCACACCGGCCGCCGCGCCGCCCAGCGCGAGCTGCCGCAGACCGCTGAACCACCAGCTCCGCGCGGTCACCTTGGCCACCACGGCACCGCAGCCGAACAGCCCGGCGAGGGCCAGCAGCAGGGCAGGCCAGAGCGCGGTCGCGCCGAGCAGGAACGGCAGCACGGGCAACAGCGCGCCCAGCGCGAACGACCCGAAGGACGAGACGGCGGCGACCAGCGGAGAGGGCAGGTCGCCGGGGTCGATGCCGAGCTCTTCCCTGGCATGTATCTCCAGCGCCTGCTCGGGGTCGGCGGACAGCTGCCGGGCGACCTCCCGGGCCAGCGCCGGCTCGACGCCTCTCGCCTCGTACAGCGCGGCCAGCTCGGCCTCCTCGTCCTGCGGGTGCCTGCGCAGCTCCCTGCGCTCCACGTCCAGCTCGGCCTCGACGAGCTCGCGCTGCGAGGCGACGGAGGTGTACTCGCCGGCGGCCATCGAGAAGGCGCCGGCGGCCAGCCCCGCAAGCCCGGTGATCACGATGGTCTGGTGGCCGACGGCCCCGCCGGCCACGCCGGTCATCAGGGCGAGGTTGGAGACGAGCCCGTCCATGGCACCGAAGACGGCGGGCCGCAGCCAGCCCCCGTTCACATCCCGGTGGGTGTGGTTGTCACGGTGGGCTTCGTGCAGGGTCGCCTGGGTCTCGATGACGGCCATGTGGGGTCCCCCAAAAGGTCTCGCGGCCTGCCCCGGATAAGCTGAGGCAAAGCTAACTTTGGACAAGTTCTATCTTTCGACAACACCGACACTACGCCGCGACATTCCCGGCCGCCAGCAAGGAAAGGCTCGGCTAACCTGCGGTTTTACCCTTCACCGCTCACACGTGCGTGGTGTCGCACAGATGTCGACCGGGTGATGTAGGGGCCGTCCAGGCTGCGGTCAACCGCCGTTGGTGGGACACATCCGCAAACGGTTCCGCGCCCCCGGCGCGAAGCCCCTCCCGGAGAGGCCCGCCCATGTCATCGATCGTCTGCACACCGCCGGTCCCCGCTCCCGACGAGCCCGCCTCCCCCCTGCACGACCGGGCTCGGGGCGCGTTGCTGGGCCTGGCCGTGGGTGACGCGCTCGGGGCGCCGGCCGAGAACATGAAGCCCTCCGAGATCCGCGCCCGCTGGGGCCGCATCACCGGATACGTGACCGACCACCCCGCCGGTACGGACGACACCGAGTACGCGATCTTCTCCGGCCTCCTCCTCGCCCGCCACGGCTCGGCACTCACCCCGGCCCATGTCGAGGCGGCCTGGCACGAGTGGATCGCCGACCGCGCCGAGGGCCCCTTCAAGGGCGCCGGCTTCAGCGAGCGCGGCACCCTGGAGAACCTCCGCCGGGGCCTCGCCGCCCCCATCTCAGCCCAGCACCGGCACGCCTGGAGCGACGGCCTGGCCATGCGGGCGGCCCCCTTCGGCGTCTTCGCGGCGGGCCGCCCCGCCGAGGCGGCCCGGCTCGTCGCCGTCGACGGCTCGGTGAGCCACGAGGGCGAGGGCATCTACGGCGGCCAGGCGGTGGCGGCAGGGGTCGCGGCGGCGATGGCGGGAGCCCCGCCCACGGCGGTGGTGGCGGC
Organism: Streptomyces sp. NPDC001714; assembly: GCF_042892755.1. Taxonomy (NCBI): domain Bacteria; kingdom Bacillati; phylum Actinomycetota; class Actinomycetes; order Kitasatosporales; family Streptomycetaceae; genus Streptomyces; species Streptomyces sp. NPDC001714. The sequence goes on along the minus strand of NZ_JBIAUL010000006.1, from coordinate 226,882 downwards.
CGCGCTCGCCGTCGTCCCCGACGACTCCTGGACGGCCCGCTCCCTGCGCCGCGCGGTGTCCGTGGCCCACCGCGGCGAACGGGCGGTCCGCTCCGCGGTGGTCATCGGCGGCTACCCGTGGACCGACCTGGCCCCGGAGGCGGTGGCCCTGGCCTTCGGCGCGTACGCCGCGGCCGACGGCGACGTCCGGGAGGCGGTGCTGACGGCCGTGAACATGGGGCGCGACGCCGACACGACGGCCGCGGTGGCCGGCGCGCTGTCCGGAGCGACCCGGGGAGAGGCCGCGATCCCGCCGGAGTGGGGGGCCGCGATCGGCCCGGCACGAGGAAGCTGTCTGCCCTCGATGGCGGGGCACCATGTGCTGGAGGTGGCGGAACTGCTGATGGCAGCGGCTTCAGGGCAGGCCGAGCCGCGCCCCGGACCAGGCGGCCCCGTCCCCACCGAGTGGCACCCCCCGGCGTCCGCCTTTCTGCCGGCCGAGCCGGATGACGGGCGGGCGAGGTCCCGGGGGTCCAGGGGGCTGAGCCCCCTGGGGGCCGGGTGCGGCGAGGGGCTCCGGTGAACGGACGTCGTATCGAGGGGCTCCTCCTCGGCCTCGCCGCCGGCGACGCCGCCGGCTGGCCTTCCGCGCGGCACCGCGCATCCCGCATGCCGGAGTGGACCCGCCGTCTCACCCGTGAGCTCGACACCTTCGCCGAGCAGAACGCGACCACCACCCTCCCCGTCCCCATCGCCCTCAACCAGCCCCCCGAGCCCCTCCGCCTCGGCCCCTCCGACGACGCCGAGTGGGCGGCCTTCGCCGCGGAAGCCGTCCTGCGCGCCGGCGACGACACGGTCCTCGGCGACCTCAGCCGTGAGCTCCGCACCCGTGCCGCCATCGACCTCACCTGGACCGCCGTCGCCTCCGAGGTCGCCGCCGCGGCCGAACGCGCCCCGGAGATCGAGTCGGCGGTACTCCCGCTGCGCGCCCGCATCTCCGTCCGCGCCGGCCTCGGCAACCTCGCCACCGGCCTGCGCCCGCCCGCCACCGGCCACGACAACCCGCACTACTTCGACGACGCCGCCTGCGTCCGCGCCTGCGCCCTCGCCGTCGCCCACCCCGGGGACCCCGAACGGGCCGCCGACCTAGCCGAGTTCGACGCCCGCTACACCCAGGACGGCGACGGGGTGCACGGCGCCCGCGCCATGGCCGCCGCCGTCGCCCTCGCCCTCGCCGGCGCCGAAGTCGAGACCTGCGTCGCCGCGGCCCTCGCCGAACTCCCCGCGACCACCGAGATCGGGCGCAACGCCCGGCACGCCCTCGCCCTCGCCGGCACCACGGACTCCGCGTTCGCCCTGATCCCCCTCCTCGAGCACCAAATCGTCGACCACGTCTACAGCTACGGCATCGCGGCCGCCGAGACCGTCCCGGTCGCCCTCGCCCTCGCCACCGCCGCGCGCGGCCGGATCGCCGAGGCCGTGCCCGCCGCCGCCTGCCTCTCCCGGGTCGCCGACTCGGCCCCCGCCCTGGCCGGCGCGCTCACCGGCGCCCTCGGCGGCGCGACGGCGATCCCCCCGTCCTGGCGGGACGCCTGCCGCACCCTCTCCGGCTGCGCCCTCCCCCGCCTCACCGGCACGGACCTCGTGGAACTCGCCGAACTCCTGGAAGCCACACAACCGGCCCGTCCCGGTGGATGATTCGGTGCATGACGCCCAAAGGAGAAGAAAGCGCCGGAGCTTCGCTCGACGACCGGATCACCGGAGCACTGGTCGGGGCCGCCGTCGGCGACGCCCTCGGCGGTCCGGTCGAGGGCTACTCCCCCGACCAGATCCTCGAACGCCACGGCGGCCGGGTCCACGGCATCGTCGGCCCCTGGAACGGCGACGCCTGGCGCACCGCCCGCCCCATCGCGCCGTACCACAAGGGCGACGGGCACGTCACCGACGACACCTTGATGACCCATGCGCTGGTACGGGTGTACGACCGGGTCCGCGACCACCTCGACGCGTACGCGATCGCCGACCACCTGGTCCCGGACCTGATGACCCACCCCCGCTGGATCCCCGAGCTGGAGGCCGAGGCCCTCCCCCTGCACCGGATCTTCCTCGCGGAGAAGTGGCTGGCGACCCGCCTCCACTACGGCCATGCCGACCCCCGCGAGGCCGGCGTCGGCAACATCGTCAACTGCGGTGCGGCGATGTACATGGCCCCGGTCGGCCTGGTCAACGCCGCGAACCCGCGGGCCGCGTACGCCGAGGCCCTGGACATCGCGGGCGCCCACCAGTCGTCGTACGGCAGGGAGGCGGCGGGCGTCTTCGCGGCGGCGGTGGCGGCGGCGACGGCGCCCGGCGCGACACCGGACTCCGTGGTCGGCGTCTGCCTGTCCCTGGCGAAGGACGGCACCCGCGAGGCGATCGAGAAGGTCTGTGAAGCGGCGGCGCACCACGCCGACTTCGAGTCGGCACTCGTCCCGCTCCGCGACGCGATCGCCCCCTACGACACCGTGGGCCCCGACTACCGGTCCCCCTCCCTCGGCGCCCGCCGCCCCTCCCGCCTCCACGCCATCGAGGAACTCCCCGTCGCCCTGGGCATGTTGCTGGTGGCGGACGGCGACTACCGGCACGCCGTCCTCGGCGCCGTCAACTACGGCCGGGACTGCGACTCCATCGCGACGATGGCGGGCGCGATCGCCGGGGCCCTGGGCTCGCCCGTTCCGGAGGACTGGTCGAAGCGGGTGGCCGAGGCCAGCCGCCTCGACCTCTGGGCACCGCCGCGCACGCTGGCCGCCGTGACCCGCGAGATCTTCATCCGGGACACGGAGCGCCGCCGCGCCCACGAGGAGTCCTTCGCCCGCCTCGGAGGCCCGAGTTGCTCCGCCTGACCTGGGTCCAGCCGGAGGACCTGCTGGGCCACGAGCTGCGCCAGGCACGGCAGGACGGGCGGGAGCCGTCGGCCGTCGAGGCGAGGTGGCGGGCGGCGGGGGGCGCGGACGCGCCGCCGCGGGCGGGCGCGTCGCCGGACCGGGCGTCCCGCTATCTCCGCCAGCTGGCGGAGGACCTCCTCGACGAACTCGCGGACCTGCCGAGCAGGTTGAACGAGCCGACGGATCTGGCCGACATCAAGGCGCTGTGTCCTGAGTGGCCGAACGCGCTACGGGGAGGGCGGTGCGGGCCGTCGTGCGACTGCGGGTGCGCGGGGGCTGATCGCGCAGTTCCTCCCCCAGCCTTCGGCCGGGGGTACCCCCAGCGCCCTGACGGGGCGCTGCCCAGCCGTGTCCTTGATCCAGCCGCGGGCAGTCGTGCCGCTGGGGCGTTGGGGGTCCCCCTGCTCGAGCGGAGCCGAGAGTGGGGGAGGGTGGGCGCTGGGGGTCCCCCCTCTGGGGGAGGCACCCGGCAAGCGCCGGTAAGCGTCCCCACCCCCGCGCCGCCCCCCGCTCCCCGCGCCTACCACGCCGCCTGGCTCGGCCGAGCCGTCGGCTGTCTGCTCGGGAAACCCGTCGAGAAGCTCCCCCTGCACGCCATCCGTGAACTCGCCCGCGCCACCGGCAACTGGCCCCTGAACCAGTACTTCACGGCCCACGGCGTCCCCGCCGAACTCCTCTCCGCCCACCCCTGGAACCGCCGCTCGGCCCCCACCTCCCTCGCCGAGAACATCGACGGCATGCCCGAGGACGACGACCTCAACTACCCCCTCCTCAACCTCCTCCTGCTCCAACGCCACACCAGGGACTTCACCACCGCCGACGTGGCCGCCCTCTGGCTCGACGAACTCCCCGCCGGCCGCACCTTCACCGCCGAACGCGTCGCCTACCGCAACCTCCTCACCGGCGTCGAGCCCCCGCACACCGCCCGGCACCGCAACCCCTTCCGCGAGTGGATCGGCGCCCTCATCCGCGCCGACGTGCACGGCTGGACCAACCCCGGCGACCCGGCCGCCGCGGCCGAACAGGCCCACCGCGACGCCACGCTCACCCACACGGCCAACGGCGTCTACGCGGCGATGTTCACGGCGGCCGTCATCGCCACCGCCGCCACCGGCACCCACGACGTCCACGCCTGCCTGCGCACCGGCCGATCCGTCGTCCCGCCCCACTCGCGCCTCGCCCACGCCGTCGACCACGCGATCCGGCTCGCCGAGGAGCACGACGACTTCGACGCCGTCGTCGACGAACTCCACACCACCCACTCCGCCACCCACCACTGGGTGCACGCCGTCCCCAACACCGCCCTGATCGCCGCCGCCCTCACCCACGCTGACGGCGACTTCACCGGCTCCGTCTGCCGTGCCGTGAGCGGCGGTTGGGACACCGACTCGAACGGCGCGGCCGCCGGCTCCGTCGCCGGCCTGCTCGCGGGAGACCCGGACGCGCTCCCCGACCGCTGGACGACCCCGCTCAAGAACCGGCTCGCCACCTCCGTCGCCGGCTTCGACGGCACCGGCTTCGACACCCTCGCCCACCTCACCCACCTGGAGGCGACCCGCTCATGACCCATATCGCCGTACTCGGCAGCATGAACATGGACCTCGTCGCATACGCCGAGAAGGCCCCGCAGCTCGGCGAGACCGTCACGGGACGAGCCTTCCGCACGATCCCCGGCGGCAAGGGCGCCAACCAGGCGATCGCCGCCGCCCGGGCCGGCGCCACCGTCTCGATGATCGGCGCGGTCGGCCACGACGCCTACGGCGCCCGGATGCGCGAGACCCTGGAACACTCCGGCGTCGACACCGACTCGCTGCGCACGATCGAAGGTCCGTCCGGCACCGCGCACATCGTCGTGGACGACGAGGGCGGCAACGCGATCGTCGTCATCCCCGGGGCGAACGGCACCGTCGACCACCTCGCCCCTGGCGACGAGGGCGTCATCGCCTCCGCCGACATGCTCCTGCTCCAGCTGGAGATCCCCCTCGCGGCGGTCGTGGCCGGTGCGCAGGCCGCCCGCCGCCACGGCGTCCGGACCATCCTCACCCCGTCGCCCGCCCGCCCGCTCCCGTCCGAGCTCCTCGACAGCATCGACCTGCTGGTGGCGAACGAGCGGGAGGCGGCCACCCTCACCGACCGCACCGACCCGCGCGACGCGGCGGGCGCGCTCCTCGACCGGGTAGCGCACGTCGTCGTCACCCTCGGCGCGGCCGGCAGCCTCTACCTCACCCGCGACGCCGCCCCCCTCGTCATCCCCGCACCCCGGGTGACCGCCGTGGACTCCACGGGCGCGGGCGACACCTTCGTCGGCGCCCTCGCGGTGGCCCTGGCCGAGGAGAAACCGATCCGCGAGGCCCTGTCCTGGGCGGCCGCCGCGGCGGCGATCTCCGTACAACGGGAAGGGGCGACGGAGTCGATGCCGTACCGCCCGGAGATCGAAACCCAGTACACCGCATGAGTACGACACCCACAGCACCCACGGGCCCGGCGGCCGACCCCCAGTCCCCGCCCCCGTCCTCCGCGCCCCTCACCGGACTGCGTGTCCTCGATCTGGCCACGCTCTTCGCCGGTCCCCTCGCCGCCACCCTGCTCGGTGACTTCGGCGCCGAGGTCGTCAAGGTCGAGCACCCCGCCAAGCCCGACCCCTCCCGGGGCCACGGCCCGGCCAAGCAGGGCGTCGGCCTGTGGTGGAAGCTGCTCGGCCGCAACAAACGCACCCTCACCCTCGACCTGTCCAAGCCCGGCGGCCGTGCCACGCTCCTCCGGCTGGCCGCCACCGCCGACGTGATCATCGAGAACTTCCGCCCCGGCACCCTGGAGAAGTGGGACCTCGGCTGGGAGGAGCTCTCCGCCGCCAACCCGCGCCTGGTCCTGGCCAGGGTCACCGCCTTCGGCCAGTTCGGCCCCTACGCCCGCCGCCCCGGCTTCGGCACCCTCGCCGAGGCGATGAGCGGCTTCGCGGCGATCACCGGCGAACCGGACGCCCCGCCGACCCTGCCCCCCTTCGGGCTCGCCGACTCCATCGCGGCGCTGGCGACCGCGTACGCCGTGATGACCGCCCTCGCGGCCCGGGACCGCACCGGCGAGGGCCAGGTCGTCGACATGGCGATCATCGAACCGATCCTGGCCGTCCTCGGCCCCCAGCCCACCTGGTACGACCAGCTCGGCTACGTCCAGGAACGCACCGGCAACCGGTCCGCCAACAACGCCCCGCGCAACACCTACCGCACGGCGGACGGGACCTGGGTCGCCGTGTCCACCTCGGCCCAGTCGATCGCGGAACGCGTGATGGGCCTGGTCGGGCGTCCGGAGCTGATCGACGAGCCGTGGTTCGCGACCGGGGCCGGCCGGGCCGCACACGCCGACGTCCTCGACAAGGCCGTCGGCGGCTGGGTCGCCGCCCGCTCCCGCGCCGAGGTGCTGGCCGAGTTCGAGAAGGCGGAAGCGGCGGTGGCGCCGGTCCAGGACGTACGGGACGTCATGGAGGACCCGCAGTACCAGGCGCTGAACACGATCACCACGGTCCCCGACCCGGACCTGGGCCCCCTGCGCATGCAGAACGTGCTCTTCCGCCTCTCGGCCACCCCCGGCGCGATCCGCTGGACCGGCCGCCCGCACGGCGCCGACACGGAGGAGGTCCTGGCCGAGCTGGGCCTGACCCCGGCCCAGGTGCGGGCCCTGCGCGAGGAGGGCGCCGTATGACCGCCGCGCCGTTCCCCCTGACCTGGCTGTACGTCCCCGGCGACCGGCCGCACGTCGTCGCCAAGGCGCTGGCCTCCGGAACCGACGTGGTGGTGATCGACCTGGAGGACGCGGTCGCCCCCGACCGCAAGGACTACGCGCGCGCCGCCACCGCCGAGCTCCTCGCCCACCCCCAGCCGGTCCCGGTCCACGTCCGGATCAACGCCCTGGACACCCCCTGGGCACAGGCCGACATCCGGGCCCTCCGCTCCCTCCCCGGCCTCGCCGGACTCCGCCTCCCGAAAGTCACCGGCCCGGAAGACATCCGCCACCTCGCGGCCCGGACCGCCGCCCTCCCCCTCTACGCCCTCCTCGAATCGGCCCTCGGCATCGAACACGCCTACGCCATCGCCGTCGCCCATCCCGCCCTGCGGGGCATCTCCCTGGGCGAGTCGGATCTACGGGCCGACCTGGGGGTACGGGACGACATCGGCCTCGACTGGTCCCGTTCCCGGATCGTGGTCGCCGCGCGGGCGGCGGGCCTCGCCCCACCGCCCCAGTCGGTCCACCCCGACACCCGCGACCTCAACGGCCTGGCCGCCTCCTGCGCCCACGGCCGCGCCCTGGGCTTCCTGGGCCGCGCCGCGATCCACCCCCGCCAGCTCCCGATCATCGAACGGGCCTACCTGCCCACCGAGGCAGAACTCGAACAAGCCGAAACGGTCATCAAGGCAGCCACCACAGAACAGGGCGCCCAGGCCCTCCCCGACGGCAGCTTCATCGACGCGGCGGTAGTGGCAGCGGCCCGCAGAACCCTCTCCCTGACCAACCGCCGCTGACCCCTCCAACCCACCCCTCCCGCCGGCGCCCCTCCCACCGGTCGTCTTTCGTCGCCGGTTCTTTCTTCCGCCGCGACGGCGAGACGCACGACGGCGCTGTCCGGCGGTGCCGGACCTGCCGCAACCCGTCGGCCCGCACGCGAAGAGGGCGCCCGGTTCGATCCCGGGCGCCCTCTTCGTCGTACGACAAGCAGGTCAGCTCTTCTTGGTCCCCGACCCGGCCTCGTCCTTGACCTCGTCGGCGGCATCGTCCTCGGCTGCGGCTGCGGCTGCGGCCTTGTCGCCGGAGGGCTCCGCCTCACCCGCACCCTCGGCCTCACCGTCGGAGACACCCTCACCGTCGGAGACACCCGGCTCGACCACCGTCTCCCGGCCCGGCCGCTTCCTCGCGGAGACCACGATGTACAGCACCGCGAGCAGGAACACGATCATCGCGGTCCAGTCGTTGAGCCGCAGACCGAGGATGTGGTGGGCGTCGTCGACGCGCATGTACTCGATCCAGCCGCGGCCCACGCAGTACGCCGCGACGTACAGGGCGAAGGCCCGCCCGTGCCCGAGCTTGAAGCGGCGGTCGGCCCAGATGACCAGGAAGCCGACGCCGATGCACCACAGCGACTCGTAGAGGAAGGTCGGGTGGTAGTAGCCGGGAACGCGGCCGCCCTCGGAGGAGGTGATGTGCAGGGCCCACGGAACGTGGGTCTCGCGGCCGTAGAGCTCCTGGTTGAACCAGTTGCCCCAGCGGCCGATCGCCTGGGCGAAGGCGATGCCGGGGGCGATGGCGTCGGCGTAGGCCGGCAGCGGGATGCCCCGGCGCCGGCAGCCGATCCACGCGCCCACCGCACCGAGCGCGATCGCGCCCCAGATGCCGAGTCCGCCCTGCCAGACCTTGAACGCGTCGACCCAGTCACGGCCCGCGCTGAAGTACAGCTCGTAGTCCGTGATCACGTGGTAGAGACGCCCGCCGACCAGGCCGAACGGCACGGCCCAGACCGCGATGTCGGCCACGGTGCCGGCCCGCCCGCCCCGGGCGATCCAGCGCTTGTTGCCGAGCCAGACGGCTACGAAGACACCGATGATGATGCAGAACGCGTAGCCGCGCAGCGGGATGGGTCCGAGGTGGATCACTCCGCGCGACGGGCTGGGAATGTAGGCAAGTTCTTCCATGGCAGGGTCGACGCTACCGTGCCGGACCGGGCCGACGGCAACCAGCCCGGCTACGGCTCCATAACGGGGGCGTGAGAATCGCTTACTCCCCCTTACTGCTTGTTCGCGTCCTCGACCAGCTGCTTCAGCTTGGCCGGGGTCATGGTCTGGTCCTGGTAGATGTTCTTGCCGTCGAGCAGGACGGTCGGCGTGCCGTCGAACTTGGCCGCCTGGAAGGCCTGGTTGGACTTGACGACCCAGGAATTGTGCGTGCCGTTCCTGACGCACTTCTGGAACGCCGGCGTGTTCAGCCCCTGCACCTTGCCGGCCAGCTCGATCAGCTTGTCGTTGCTCGCGAACGCGTCATCGGTCTCCTTCGGCTGGTTCTCGTACAGCACGTCGTGGAAGTCGCGGAACTTCCCGGCGTCCTGGGCGCAGGCCGCCGCGTTGGCCGCGTTCCTGGAGCCGCTGCCGCCGAGGTTGCCGTCGATCAGCGTGACCAGGTGGTACTCGATTCTGAGCTGACCCGCGTCGACCAGCTCGTGGAGCGTCGGGCGGTACGCCGTCTCGAAGGCCTGGCAGGCCGGGCAGCGGAAGTCCTCCCAGACGGTGAGCGTCGCCTTGGCGCCGTCCTTGCCGACCGGGATCGCGAGACTGTCCTTGCCCTGGGCGCCGGAGGGCGCCACGACCGGGCCGGAGCTCGCGCTGGTCTTGTCCTTGCCCGCGTTCGCGGCGATCACGCCGATCACCGCCGCCAGGCCCAGGACGCAGACGACGCTCGCGCCCACGATCAGCGCGCGCCGTCGCTTGTCCGCGGCCCGCTGCTTCTCCCGCTCCGCCGCCAGCCGCTCACGGGCCATCCGCTTTCCGTCACGATTCTTCTCGCTCACACCCCCAGAACGAACCGGGGAGGCGCACCGCGCCTCCCCGGTCCCAGGTCCACCCGTTCGAGTGACCGAATGTTCCGTTGTGTCCGGCAGTCCCCCTTGCGGGTCTACGCCTGTCCGCGCACGCCCTTCGCCAGGTCCCCGGCGAGTTCACGGACGGCCGCCACGCCGGCCGCGTGGTCCGGCGCGTCCAGCATCCGCTTCACGAAGGCCGAACCGACGATCACGCCGTCGGCGAAGCCGGCGACCTCGCCGGCCTGCGCCGCGTTGGAGACGCCGAGGCCGACGCAGACGGGCAGTTCGGTGCCGGTGGCCCGGGTGCGCTCGACCAGGTCCTGGGCCTGCGCCCCGACCGATTCACGCGTACCGGTGACGCCCATCAGCGAGGCCGCGTAGACGAACCCGCTGCCCGCCGCCGTGATCGTCGCGAGCCGCTCGTCCTTGCTGCTCGGCGCCACGACGAAGACCGTCGCGAGGCCGTGCTTCTCGGCGTGCTCCCTCCAGAGAGCCGACTCCTGGACCGGCAGGTCGGGCAGGATGCAGCCCGCGCCGCCCGCCTCGGCCAGCTCCGCGGTGAACCGCTCGACGCCGTAGCGGTCGATGGGGTTCCAGTACGTCATGACGAGGATCGGCCTGCCGGTGGCCTCGTAGGCCTCCTTGACCGTGCGCATGACGTCCGCGATCTTGACACCGCCGCGCAGGGCGATGTCGTCGGCGGTCTGGATGACCGGACCGTCCAGGACCGGGTCGCTGTGCGGCAGCCCGACCTCGACGACGTCCGCGCCGCCGTCCAGGGCGGCCTTGATCGCCTCGATGCCGCCGTCCACGGTCGGGAACCCGGCCGGGAGATAGGCGATGAGCGCGGCGCGGCCTTCGGCCTTGGCGGCGGCCAGGGTCTCGTCCAGCAGCTGAATGTTCCCGCTCACTTGGCGTCCCCCTCGATCTCGGCGGTGTCGGCGGCGTCGGCCGCGACCTCGGCGTCGGTGTCGTACAGCCCGAAGTAGCGCGCGGCGGTGTCCATGTCCTTGTCGCCGCGGCCGGACAGGTTGACGACGATCAGCCCGTCCTTGCCGAGTTCCCTGCCGACCTCCAGGGCGCCGGCGAGGGCGTGGGCGCTCTCGATGGCCGGGATGATGCCCTCGGTGCGGGAGAGCAGGCGCAGCGCCTGCATGGCCGAGTCGTCGGTGACCGCGCGGTACTCGCCGCGGCCGGAGTCCTTGAGGTAGGAGTGCTCGGGGCCGATGCCGGGGTAGTCCAGACCGGCCGAGATCGAGTACGGCTCGGTGATCTGGCCCTCCTCGTCCTGGAGGACGTAGGACCGGGAGCCGTGCAGGATGCCGGGCTCGCCGGCGGTGAGGGTGGCCGCGTGCTCGCCGGTCTCGATGCCGTGGCCCGCCGGCTCGCAGCCGATGAGACGGACGCCCTCGTCGGGGATGAAGGCGTGGAAGAGGCCGATGGCGTTGGAGCCGCCGCCGACGCAGGCGATCGCCGCGTCGGGGAGCCGGCCGGCCCGCTCCAGGAGCTGGCGGCGGGCCTCGACGCCGATGACCCGGTGGAAGTCGCGGACCATCGCCGGGAAGGGATGCGGTCCTGCGACCGTGCCGAAGAGGTAGTGGGTGTGGTCGACGTTGGCCACCCAGTCGCGGAACGCCTCGTTGATGGCGTCCTTGAGCGTGCGGCTGCCGGACTTCACGGCGATGACCTCGGCGCCGAGCATGCGCATCCGGGCCACGTTCAGGGCCTGGCGCTCGGTGTCGATCTCGCCCATGTAGATGGTGCAGTCGAGGCCGAACAGCGCACAGGCGGTGGCGGTCGCGACGCCGTGCTGGCCGGCGCCGGTCTCCGCGATCACGCGGGTCTTGCCCATGCGCTTGGTGAGCAGGGCCTGGCCCAGCACGTTGTTGATCTTGTGGGAGCCGGTGTGGTTGAGGTCCTCGCGCTTGAGGAAGATCCGGGCGCCCCCGGCGTGTTCCGCGAAGCGGGGGACCTCGGTGAGCGAGCTGGGGCGGCCGGTGTAGTTGACCAGCAGGTCGTCGAGTTCGCGGGCGAACTCGGGGTCGTGCTTGGCCTTGTCGTACTCGACGGCGACCTCGTCCACGGCGGCGACGAGGGCCTCCGGGATGAACTTGCCGCCGAAGGCGCCGAAATAGCCCTCGGCGCTGGGCACCTGGCCGGAGGGGTCAGGGAAGAAGAAATCGCTGGGCATGCGAAAACCTCACGGTGAGTGTGTGGAAAAAGACACTGTTCGCCGTGGGGGGCGGAGTTCGTCGTACGACCTCAGGCCGTGTGTGGCTGGTCGCGCAGTTCCCCGCGCCCCTTGGGGGCGCGCTGCCATCGACGTCCGTTGACCTGCCCGGGTTCGTCACCGATGACGTATCGCACCCTGCGGCCGTGGACACGCCTCGCCGGGGCTCGGCAGCCCCTCGGGCGGCAGCCGCGCGCGAGGCGGGCGTACCGGTCCACGGTCGTCACGGTGAGAGTCATCGGGATCAGCTTAGCGGGCGATCAGCCCCGGCCGTGCCGCAGCGCGGGGTGTTCGCCGGCCGCCACCAGGTCGGCCACCGCCGCCTTGGGGTCGCGGCCCGTGACCAGGGACTCGCCGACCAGGACCGCGTCGGCGCCGGCGTTGGCGTACGCGATCAGGTCGTGCGGGCCGCGGACGCCGGACTCGGCGACCTTGACGACGTGGGCGGGGATCTCGGGGGCGACCCGCTCGAAGGTGGAGCGGTCGACCTCCAGGGTCTTCAGGTTGCGCGCGTTCACACCGATCACCTTGGCGCCCGCGTCCACCGCGCGCTCGACCTCGTCCTCGTCGTGGACCTCGACGAGCGGGGTGAGGCCGATGGACTCGGCGCGCTCGATCAGCGACTCCAGGGCCGGCTGGTCGAGGGCGGCGACGATCAGCAGGGCGAGGTCGGCACCGTACGCGCGGGCCTCCCACAGCTGGTACGACGTGACGATGAAGTCCTTGCGCAGCACCGGGATGTCCACCCGGGCCCGGACCGCCTCCAGGTCGGCCAGCGAGCCGCCGAAACGGCGCTGCTCGGTCAGGACCGAGATGACGGCCGCGCCGCCCGCCTCGTAGTCCGCGGCGAGCCCGGCCGGGTCGGCGATCGCGGCCAGCGCGCCCTTGGACGGACTGGAGCGCTTCACCTCACAGATGACCTTGACGCCCTCACCGCGCAGCGCGGCCACGCCGTCCTTGGCGGCCCGCGCCTTCGCCGCGCGCTCCTTGAGCTCGTCGAGGCTGACGCGCGCCTGCCGTTCCGCGAGGTCGGCACGGACTCCGTCGATGATCTCGTCGAGCACACTCACGCGAGCGGCCCCCTTCCTGACGGTTCTTCCAGGCGGTCACAAACCCATGGGCCGAAAACTCATGGTCACTGCGATGGTATCCGGAGGACGGGGTAGGCCTCACATCCGGTTGACGCCGGTCCCAGTACCTGGACATTCACCAGTTGATCAAGGATGCAACCAGCCACCGAAGGGCAGGTTCCGGACAACGGTGAAGACCAGCAGCAACACACCCAGGCTCCACATCTGCACCGGCCTGAGCTCGATCCGGGCGGGCCGGCCACGCACGGCGCGCACCACCCAGACGGTCCACACCACGGCGAAGGCCACATAGGCCAGCACGCCCGCCGCGTTGTCCCGCAGCGCGGCCAGGAAGTCGCCGTGGATGAACGCGTGCGCGCTGCGCAGGCCGCCGCAGCCGGGGCAGTACAGGCCGGTGAGCCGGTAGAGCGGGCAGACCGGGTAGTGGCCGGGCTGGTCGGGGTCGACGGTGCCGACGTAGGCGAAGGCCCCGACGACGGCGCCCAGCACGGAGACGGGCACGGCCAGCCGGCCCCGCAGGGAGGGCATCACCGGTGGAGCGGCTGCGCTGTGGCTGTCGGCGTTCACGCCTCGCATTGTGCCCCGTACGGTCGGCACACGCGCGCGAGGGGCGCCCCGATCTCTCGGGACGCCCCTCGGGAAGCGGTGCGGGTCAGCTCTCGGCGGCGACCGGCTCGCGGGTGGCCGCCGGGGCGGTGGTGGTGTACACGAGGGCGCCGCTCTGCTTCGGCTGGCCGAGGCCCATGGAGCGCATGATCATGCCGACCACGCCACCGAGAAGCACGATCGCCATGCCGGCCCAGAAACCCACCGGCTGCGCCATCACCATGAAGGCGCCCGCGACGCAGAAACCGATGAAGGCGATGATGACGCCGGTCCAGGCGGCCGGGGTGTGACCGTGGCTGCTGCCCGCCATGACTTGCTCCTCGTTGCTGGTACGTGTCGTACGGGCCCGAGCTCGTACGTGTCCTTCCGGACGCTCGCCCTCCATTGTCCCGTACCCACAGGGGTGCCAGGAGCTGGGGTGGCGTCTGATTCGCCACATCGGCTGAGACATCCCCGCCGACCACAGCGCCCCGTAAGGGGCGGGGGGAACTGCGCGACCAGCCACGACGAAGCCGCAGCCGACCGACGGCGGACCCGCCCCCGCACGGCGCCCCCGGCGAAGCCTCACGCGCCAGTCGGGTCCTCGCCCCGGTCCAGCGCCTTCCAGATGTCCTCCGGCCGGTCGGGATCGACCGGCTTCGGCGCCCGCCGCGGCCGCTCCGCCCCCGTGCCGCGCTCGTAGCGGCCGGACATGGCCGGCCACAGCCGCCCGTAGCGCAGCGCCAGCAGCCCGGCGACCAGGATGAGCGCGCCGCCGGCCGCGGCGACGTACGGCCAGCCGGTGTGGCTGAGCGCGGCGACCGTGGCGGACGTGTCGCCACTGGCCTGGGCGGCCTTCTCGTCGAGCGCGGAGCCGTCGGACGCGCCCAGCAGGGCCGCGGCGACGATGCCGGCGCCGGAGAGCGCGAGGAGGCCGGAGACCAGGAAGCGGCCGGCCTTGCGGACGGCGAAGACGGCGACGAGCGCGGCGAGGCCCACTATGGCGAGGGCCGCGGGGACGCCCGTGACGTCGCTGCCCTTGGCGGTCAGCGGGAAGTCGCCGCCGGCCACCGTCGCGGTGCCCTCCGCCCAGCGCTGCCGGGTGGACAGCAGGGCGACGGCCGCGCCGAGCGCGCCGAAGAGCAGCGCGACGGCGAGGCTGCGGCGGCCGGACCGGGCGGGTTCGCCGGCTTCGGAAGAGGGGTGAGGAACAGCAGTCACGTACTCCACTATCGCCTGAACCCCGCGCGAACGGTGACCCGGGGTCGGGTGATAAGCGCCCTACTTGCCCAGTCTGTTGGCCGTGTGCACCGCCCGCAGGACCGCCGCCGCCTTGTTGCGGCACTCCTGGTCCTCGGCGACCGGGTCCGAGTCGGCGACGATGCCGGCGCCGGCCTGGACGTACGCCGTGCCGTCGCGGAGCAGGGCGGTGCGGATGGCGATGGCGGTGTCGGAGTCGCCGGCGAAGTCGAGGTAGCCGACGCAGCCGCCGTACAGCCCCCTTCGGGAGGGCTCCAGTTCGTCGATGATCTGCATCGCCCGGGGCTTGGGTGCGCCGGAGAGGGTGCCGGCCGGGAAGCAGGCGGTGAGGACGTCGAAGGCGGTGCGGCCGTCGGCGACCTTTCCGGTGACCGTCGAGACGATGTGCATGACGTGCGAGTACCGCTCGACGGACATGAAGTCGACGACCTCGACGGAGCCGGGCTCGCAGACCCGCCCCAGGTCGTTGCGCCCGAGGTCGACGAGCATCAGGTGCTCGGCGCGCTCCTTGGGGTCGGCCATCAGCTCGTCGGCGAGGGCCTGGTCCTCCTGGGGGGTGGCCCCACGCGGCCGCGTGCCCGCGATGGGGTGCACCATGGCCCGCCCGTCCTCGACCTTGACGAGGGCCTCCGGGCTGGATCCCACGACGTCGAATCCGTCGAAGCGGAACAGGTACATGTACGGCGACGGGTTGGTGGCCCTCAGGACCCGGTAGACGTCCAGCGCGCCGGCCGTGCACGGGGTTTCGAAGCGCTGGGAGGGGACGACCTGGAAGGCCTCGCCCGCGCGGATGCGCTCCTTGATGTCCTCGACGGCCACCTGGAAGTCGGGGCCGCCCCACAGGGCGGTGTACTCGGGGAGTTCGGAGGGCGGCAGGACCGCGGGCGGCTGGGCGACCGGCCGGGAGAGGTCCGCCTCCATGGCGTCCAGGCGGGCCACGGCGTCGGCGTGGGCCTCGTCGACGCCCGTGTCGAGGTCGTTGTGGTTGATCGCGTTGGCGATCAGCAGGACCGAGCCCTCCCAGTGGTCCATGACGGCGAGGTCGCTGGTGAGGAGCATGGTCAGCTCGGGGAGCCCGAGGTCGTCGCGCTCCCCCGGGCCGATCTTCTCCAGGCGGCGCACGATGTCGTAGCCGAGGTAGCCGACCATGCCGCCGGTGAAGGGGGGCAGGTCCTGGTCGTGCGGGGTGTGCAGGGCCTCGATGGTGGCGCGGAGGGCGGCCAGCGGGTCGCCGTCGACGGGCACGCCGACGGGCGGGGTGCCGAGCCAGTGGGCCTGGCCGTCGCGGGCGGTGAGGGTGGCGGCGGAGCGGACGCCCACGAAGGAGTACCGGGACCAGGAGCGGCCGTTCTCGGCGGATTCCAGCAGGAAGGTCCCGGGGCGCTCGGCGGCGAGCTTGCGGTAGAGCGCGACCGGGGTGTCGCCGTCGGCGAGGAGCTTGCGGGTGACCGGGATGACGCGCCGGTCGGTCGCGAGCTTGCGGAAGGTCTCGAGGTCCATGGCGGAAGACCTTACTGATCGGAGGCGGGTACGCCGGAATCGGCGCCTTCATGGCCGTGCTCGGCGTCCTTCAGGAGCACGTCGGCGTCGAAGCAGGTGCGGTCGCCGGTGTGGCAGGCGGCGCCGACCTGGTCGACCCTGACCAGCACGGTGTCGGCGTCGCAGTCGAGGGCGACCGACTTCACCCACTGGAAGTGGCCGGAGGTGTCGCCCTTGACCCAGTACTCCTGGCGGCTGCGCGACCAGTAGGTGCAGCGGCCGGTGGTGAGGGTCCGGTGCAGCGCCTCGTCGTCCATCCAGCCGAGCATCAGCACCTCGCCGGTGTCGTACTGCTGGGCGATGGCGGGGAGGAGCCCGTCGGCGCTGCGCTTGAGGCGGGCGGCGATCTCCGGGGCGAGGCCACTGGACGGGGGCGTACCCGTCGTACCGGTCGTACTGGTCATGGGTGCCATTGTGCCGCGCGGCACCGACAGTCACGGTCCGTGTCCACTGTCCGGACGGTGCGTGGGGTCGTAGGCTGGCGGTATGTCGACCTTCGCCAAGCGTGAACGGCTTCTGCTCGCCGACCTCTTGGAGACCGCCGGTCCCGAGGCACCGACCCTCTGCGAGGGCTGGGTGACCCGTGATCTGGCCGCGCACGTGGTGGTGCGCGAGCGCCGGCCGGACGCGGCCGGGGGCACGATGATCAAACAGCTGGCGCCGCGGCTCGAGAAGGTGACGGCCGAGTTCGCGGCGAAGCCGTACGAGGAGCTGATCCAGCTGATCCGCACCGGTCCGCCGCGGTTCTCGCCGTTCCAGCTCAAGCAGGTGGACGAGGCGGCCAACACCGTCGAGTTCTACGTGCACACCGAGGACGTCCGCCGGGCCCAGCCGGACTGGTCGCCGCGGGAGCTGGACCCGGTCTTCCAGGAAGCCCTGTGGACCCGCCTGGAGCGCACCGCCCGGCTGCTCGGCCGCGGCCTGCCGACGGGCCTGGTGCTGCGCCGCCCGGACGGCCAGACGGCGGTCGCCCATCGCGGCGCCCCCGTGGTGACGGTGACGGGCGAGCCCTCCGAGCTGCTGATGTTCGCGTTCGGCCGGCAGAACGCGGCGAAGGTCGAGGTGACCGGCGACGAGAACGCGATCGCCAAGCTGCACGAGTCCAAGAAGCTGGGCATCTGAGGAGCCCGCGGTGATCAGGGTCGCGATGACGAGCGTGTACGTGGACGACGTGCCGAAGGCGCACGCGTTCTACACGGGCGTCCTCGGCTTCGAGACCCGTACCCGCCTGGACCTGGGCGACGGCACCCTGTTCGTCACGGTCGGCGCCCCGCAGGGCGGCCAGCCGGACCTCCAGCTCCTGCTGGAGCCCGGCCAGGGCCCCCTCTCGGACCCGTACCGCAAGGCCGTCTACGAGGCGGGGCTGCCGGCCATCGTCTTCTCCGTGGACGACATCCGTTCGGAGTACGACCGCCTGCGCACCCTGGGCGTCCGCTTCCCCCACGAACCGCGGGACCAGGGCCCGGCGATCGCCGCCGTCCTGGACGACACGGTCGGCAACCTGATCCAGCTGACCCAGCCGAAGGGCTGACCGCCCTCAGCGGGGCAGCTCGGCCCGGCGCAGCCCGGGCACGGCCGGCGCGACGACGCCGCCGAGCCCGCAGACGACGGCGCTGACGACGTAGACCGTGCGGCCGTGAAAAGCCCCGGCCACCCACCAGGGCACCGGGGCCGAAGCTCGGCGCAGCGTCACCGCACCGGGTGTCCCGCTTCCCGCAGCGTCTGCTTCACCTCGCCGATCCGCAGGTCGCCGAAGTGGAAGACGGAGGCCGCGAGCACCGCGTCCGCGCCCGCTGCGACGGCCGGGGGGAAGTGGGCGAGGGCGCCCGCGCCACCGGAGGCGATCACCGGGACCGTGACGTGTTTGCGGACGGCGGCGATCATCTCCAGGTCGTAGCCGTCCTTGGTGCCGTCCGCGTCCATCGAGTTGAGCAGGATCTCGCCCGCACCCAGCTCGGCGGCCCGGTGGGCCCACTCGACGGCGTCGATGCCGGTGCCGCGGCGGCCGCCGTGGGTGGTGACCTCGAAGGATCCCGACTCGGTGCGGCGGGCGTCCACCGAGAGGACCAGGACCTGGCGGCCGAAGCGTTCCGCGATCTCCCGGATCAGGTCCGGGCGGGCGATGGCCGCCGTGTTGACGCCCACCTTGTCGGCGCCGGCGCGGAGCAGCTTGTCGACGTCCTCGGCGGTGCGGACACCGCCGCCGACCGTCAGCGGGATGAAGACCTGCTCGGCCGTGCGGCGCACCACGTCGTACGTGGTCTCCCGGTTGCCGGAGGACGCGGTGATGTCCAGGAAGGTCAGCTCGTCGGCGCCCTCCGCGTCGTACACCTTGGCCATCTCGACCGGGTCGCCCGCGTCGCGCAGGTTCTGGAAGTTGACGCCCTTGACGACCCGGCCGTTGTCCACGTCCAGGCAGGGGATGACTCGGACCGCCAGGGTCATGAATCCACGGCTCCTCTGTATGCCTCTAGCTCTGCTTCCACCAGGATGCGCGGGTCGACGAAGCCGGTCACCACGACGAACGTGGTCACCGGGCGCACCCGGTCGAAGACCTCCTTGTGGGCGCGTCCCACCGCGTCCATGTCGCGCGCGTGCGCGAGGAACAGGCGGGTGCGGATCACCGACTCCGGCCCGAGGCCGAACTCGGCGATCGCCTCCAGGGCGGTGGTGAAGGCCACCTTGGCCTGCTCGTACGGGTCGCCCTCCCCGTACAGCACGGTGCCCTTGAAGGACGTCGTACCGCCCACCACCACGCGGTCGCCCGCCGCGACGGCGCGGGCGAAACCGAAGGTCTCCTCCCAGGGACTTCCGCTCTGCACGCGCCGTACGGCATCGGACGTCATCGTGACACTGCCTCCAGTGCTTCTTCCAAGGTGAACGCCTTGGCGTACAGGGCCTTTCCGACGATGGCGCCCTCGACACCGAGGGGTACCAGGTCGGCGAGGGCCCGGAGGTCGTCCAGCGACGACACGCCGCCGGAGGCCACGACCGGCCGGTCGGTCGCGGCGCACACGTTCTTCAGAAGCTCCAGGTTCGGGCCCTGGAGGGTGCCGTCCTTGGCGATGTCGGTGACGACGTAACGCGCACAGCCCTCCTTGTCGAGACGGGCGAGCGTCTCGTAGAGGTCGCCGCCGTCGCGGGTCCAGCCGCGGCCCCTGAGGGTCGTACCGCGCACGTCCAGGCCGACCGCGATCCTGTCGCCGTGCTCGGCGATGACCTTGGCGACCCACTCGGGGGTCTCCAGGGCGGCGGTGCCGAGGTTCACGCGCGTGCAGCCGGTGGCGAGGGCCGCGGCGAGGGTGGCGTCGTCGCGGATGCCGCCGGAGAGCTCGACCTTGATGTCCATGGCCCCGGTGACCTCGGCGACCAGGGCGCGGTTGTCGCCGGTGCCGAACGCGGCGTCCAGGTCGACCAGGTGCAGCCACTCGGCGCCCGACCCCTGCCAGGCGAGGGCCGCCTCCAGCGGGGAGCCGTAGGAGGTCTCGGTCCCGGACTCGCCGTGCACGAGGCGGACGGCCTGGCCGTCGCGGACGTCGACGGCGGGAAGGAGTTCGAGCGTGCTCACAGTGTTCCGATCCAGTTGGTGAGGAGCTGGGCGCCGGCGTCGCCGGACTTCTCGGGGTGGAACTGGGTGGCCCACAGGGCGCCGTTCTCCACGGCGGCCACGAACGGCTTGCCGTGCGTCGACCAGGTCACCCTGGGGGCCTGCATGGCCGCGTTGTGCGTCTCCAGGGCCCAGTCGTGGACGGCGTAGGAGTGCACGAAGTAGAAGCGCGCGTCGGCGTCCAGGCCGGCGAACAGCTCGGAGCCGGGCGCCACGTCCACGGTGTTCCAGCCCATGTGCGGGACGATCTCGGCCTGGAGCGGCTCGACCGAGCCGGGCCACTCGTCGAGGCCCTCGGTCTCCACGCCGTGCTCGATGCCGCGCGCGAACAGGATCTGCATGCCGACGCAGATGCCCATCACCGGGCGCCCGCCGGACAGCCGGCGGTCGATGATCCAGTCCCCGCGCGCCCCGCGCAGGCCCTCCATGCAGGCGGCGAAGGCGCCGACGCCGGGCACCAGCAGGCCGTCCGCATTCATGGCCTTGTCGAAGTCACGGGTGATCTCGACGTCGGCCCCGGTGCGGGCGAGGGCGCGCTCGGCGGACCGGACGTTCCCGAAGCCGTAGTCGAAGACGACGACCTTCTTCGCGGATCCGCTCAACTCCACACCTCCAGCCTCATGACACCCGCCACCAGGCACAGTGCGGCGCTGATCGAGAGCAGCACGATCAGGCTGGTGGGCATCTTCTGCTTGACGAAGGAGATGATCCCGCCGACCAGGAAGAGGCCGACGACGATCAGTATGGTCGAGAGGCTGTTCATCGCTTACAGCGCGCCCTTCGTCGAGGGGAGGATCCCGGCCGCGCGCGGGTCGCGCTCGGAGGCGTAGCGCAGCGCCCGGGCCAGCGCCTTGAACTGGCACTCCACGATGTGGTGCGCGTTGCGCCCGTACGGCACGTGCACGTGCAGGGCGACCTGCGCCTGCGCGACGAAGGACTCCAGGATGTGCCGGGTCATGGTGGTGTCGTACTCGCCGATCATCGGTGCCATGTTCTCCGGCTCCGTGTGCACGAGGTACGGGCGGCCGGACAGGTCGACCGTGACCTGGGCGAGGGACTCGTCCAGCGGGACCGTGCAGTTGCCGAACCGGTAGATGCCCACCTTGTCGCCGAGCGCCTGCTTGAAGGCGGCGCCGAGGGCGAGGGCGGTGTCCTCGATGGTGTGGTGCGAGTCGATGTGCAGGTCGCCGTCGGTCTTCACGGTGAGGTCGAACAGACCGTGCCGGCCGAGCTGGTCGAGCATGTGGTCGTAGAAGCCGACGCCGGTGGCGATGTCGGTCTTGCCGGTGCCGTCGAGGTCGATCTCGACGAGGACCGAGGTCTCCTTCGTGGTGCGCTCCACGCGCCCTACGCGGGTCATGCGTCCAGCTCCTTCTTGACTTCACGTACCGCGTCGAGGAACGCGTCGTTCTCTTCGGGGGTTCCGGCGGACACCCGCAGGAAGCCGGGCACGCCGTTGTCCCGGACGAGGACTCCCCGGTCGAGGATCTGCTGCCACACCGCGTGCGGATCCTCGAACCGCCCGAACTGCACGAAGTTGGCGTCGGACTCGGTGACTTCGAGGCCCGCCGCGCGCAGTTCGGCGACCAGCCGGTCCCGCTCGGCCTTCAGCTGCTCGACGTACTTCAGCAGCGTGTCGGTGTGCTCCAGGGCGGCCAGCGCGGTTGCCTGGGTGATCGCCGACAGGTGGTACGGCAGCCGGACGAGCTGTACGGCGTCCACCACCGCGGGGTGCGCGGCGAGGTAGCCGAGGCGCAGGCCGGCCGCACCGAAGGCCTTCGACATGGTCCGGGAGACGACGAGATTCGGCCGACCTTCGAGCAGCGGCAGCAGCGAGGCGCCGTGGCTGAACTCGATGTAGGCCTCGTCGACCACGACGATCGCCCCGGCAGTCGCGGCCCTGGCCGCCTGGGCCGCCTCGTAGAGCGCGAGGACCGTCTCGGCCGGTACCGCGTTGCCGGTGGGGTTGTTGGGGGTGGTGATGAAGACGACGTCCGGCTTGTGCTCGGCGATGGCCGCCGAGGCCGCTTCGACGTCGAGGGTGAAGTCCTCGTTGCGGGGGCCGGAGATCCAGCGGGTGCCGGTGCCGCGCGCGATGAGCGAGTGCATCGAGTACGACGGCTCGAAGCCGATCGCCGTACGACCGGGTCCGCCGAAGGTCTGCAGCAGCTGCTGGATGACCTCGTTGGAGCCGTTGGCCGCCCACACGTTCTCGATGGAGAGCGGGTGGTTGCCGGTCTTCGTCAGGTACCTGGCCAGCTCGGTGCGGAGCTGGACGGCGTCCCGGTCGGGGTAGCGGTTCAGGTCCCGGGCGGCCTCGCGCACCCGCTCGGTGATCCGCTCGACCAGCGGCTCGGGCAGCGGGTAGGGGTTCTCGTTGGTGTTCAGCCGTACGGGGACGTCCAACTGGGGCGCGCCGTAGGGGGACTTGCCGCGCAGCTCGTCCCGAACGGGGAGATCGTCGATGCCGAAGCTCACTTGCTCGCCGGTACCTTCCATCCGAACCTCGCCTTGATCGCCGCGCCGTGCGCGGGCAGGTCCTCCGCCTCCGCCAGCGTGACCACGTGGTGCGCGACCTCGGCCAGCGCGTCCTGCGAGTAGTCGACGACGTGGATGCCGCGCAGGAAGGACTGGACGGAGAGTCCCGAGGAGTGGCAGGCGCAGCCGCCGGTGGGCAGCACGTGGTTGGAGCCGGCGGCGTAGTCGCCGAGGGAGACCGGCGCCCAGGGCCCGATGAAGATCGCACCCGCGTTCCGCACCCGGTCGGCCACGGCGGCGGCGTCGGCCGTCTGGATCTCCAGGTGTTCGGCGCCGTACGCGTCGACGACCCTGAGTCCTTCCTCGACGCCGTCCACCAGGACGATCGCGGACTGCCGGCCCTGCAGGGCGGGGACGATCCGGTCCTCGACGTGCCTGGTCGCCGCGACCTGCGGCTCCAGCTCCTTCTCGACCGCGTCCGCGAGCTCCACGGAGTCGGTGACCAGCACCGCCGCCGCGAGCGGGTCGTGCTCGGCCTGGCTGATCAGGTCGGCGGCGACGTGCACCGGGTCGGCGGTGGCGTCCGCGAGCACCGCGATCTCGGTCGGGCCGGCCTCGGCGTCGATGCCGATCCTGCCGGTGAAGTAACGCTTGGCGGCGGCCACCCAGATGTTGCCGGGGCCGGTGACCATGTTGGCGGGCGGGCAGGACTCGGTGCCGTACGCGAACATCGCGACGGCGGTGGCGCCGCCGGCCGCGTACACCTCGTCGACGCCGAGCAGGGCGCAGGCAGCGAGGATGGTCGGGTGCGGCAGGCCGCCGAACTCGGCCTGCGCCGGGGAGGCGAGCGCGATGGACTCGACGCCGGCCTCCTGGGCGGGCACCACGTTCATGACCACGGACGAGGGGTAGACCGACCGGCCGCCGGGCGCGTACAGCCCGACCCGCTCCACGGGCACCCACTTCTCGGTCACGGACCCGCCCGGCACGACCTGGGTCGTGTGGGTCGTACGACGCTGCTCGCGGTGGACGAGGCGGGCGCGCCGGATGGACTCCTCCAGGGCCGCGCGCACGGCCGGGTCGAGCTCGTCCAGCGCCTTGGCCAGGGCCTCGGCCGGGACCCGGACCTGCTCCAGCGTGACCCCGTCGAACTTCTCGGCGAAGTCGATCAGCGCCGCGTCGCCCCGATGATGCACGGCCTCGCAGATCGGACGCACCTTCTCCAGGGCGGCCTGAACGTCGAAGTCGGCTCGGGGCAGCAGGTCGCGCAGGGCGGGGCCCTCGGGAAGGGCGTCGCCGCGCAGATCGATTCGGGAGATCACGGAATCAATTCTCTCAGACGGCACTCGGGGCCCGTCCGCGCGTATCAATGGCTGATACAGAACGTGAGCCGATGGCTGCACCGTCCGCCCGTCCGTGGCTGATACAGCACGCGGGGCAGCGGCCGGTACATAGCCTGGCCGGAACCCGGAAGATCATGTTCACGTCTTGTGTTCGGGATCTCACGCACCGGGCATCACCGGTTGTACCGAACATGACTCACGAGTAGTTGAGGAAGAAGGAAAAGCCGTGACCGAGGGGGACGGCGTCCGGGACGGGGACCTGCCGGACGATCTGACCGCGGCCGAGGCCGGTATGTGGCAGGCGTTCCGCAACGGCAGCGTGTACGACCTGAGCAGCGGCGACCCGCACGTGGACGACCCGCACGGCGGCCATCCGTGGGGGCCCGAGCGGACCGTGCGGGCGCGGATCGTGTGCTGGCTGCTGCTCGACGGGCCCCCGGCGCTCGCCGGCCGGGTGTCCTCGCTGAAGCTGGCAGGCGTCCGGATCACCGGCGCGCTGGACCTGGCGGGCGGCACGGTCCTGCCGTACATGGAGCTGCGCGGCTGCCGGTTCGACGACGAGATCCTGCTGCCGGAGGCGCACTTCACGACCGCGCGGTTCGTGGACTGCGCGGCGCCACGCCTGGAGGCGGCCCGGCTGCACACGGAGGGTGACCTGCATCTGCCGCGCTGCCGCTTCCTCGGCGGGGTCCGGCTGACCGACGCGCACATCGGCACCGATCTGCTGCTGAACCAGGCGGTGGTCTACCGGGACCGCAGCGGGCGGTCGATCGCGGCGGACGGCATGACCGTCGGCCAGGACCTCCAGGCGGAGCTCCTGGAGACGCACGGGGAGCTGAGCCTGCGCAGCGCCAAGGTGGGCGTCTCGCTGAGTCTGCGCGGGGCGCGGCTGCGCAACCCCGACGGGCGGTTCGCGCTGAACGCGCCGCAGCTGACCGTCGGCCGGACCCTGTACCTGACCCCGGCCGGGGTGGGCGGCCCCTGGCAGAGCGGGACGACCCCGGCGCGCGGGACGCGGATCCAGCGGTTCGAGTGCCAGGGCGGGATCCGGCTGGACGACGGGCGGTTCGGGGACGCGGTGGACCTGGAGCGGGCGCGGCTGACCTTCACGGACGACCAGGAGCTGTCGCTGCGCCGGGTGCAGGTGCCGGAGCTGCGGTTCCTCGGGGAGGAGCCGCAGCGCGGGCGGGTGATGCTGTCCGGCGCCCGGGTCGTCAACCTGGTGGACCGGGCGACCAGCTGGCCGGGGCCCGGGCGGCTGCACATGGGCGGCTTCGGCTACGAGAACCTGGTGCCGCAGGGGCCGTTCCCGCTGACCCGGCGCCTGGACTGGGTGGCGGCGGCGACCGCCGAGTACAACCCGGAGCCGTACGAACGCCTGGCCACCGTGCTGCGGGCCGCGGGTGAGGACGAGGACGCCCGCGAGGTGCTGCTCGCCAAGCAGCGGCGGCGCCGCGAGACGCTGCCGCCGGCGGCCAAGCTCTGGGGGTACGCGCAGGACCTGACGGTGGCCTACGGCTACCGGCCGGGCCGGGCGGCGGTGTGGATGGCGGTGCTGTGGGCGGCGGGCACGCTCGCGTTCGCGCACGCCCCGCATCCGCCGATGAACTCGGGCGGCCACCCGGCCTGGGATCCGGCGCTGTTCGTCCTGGACCTGCTGCTGCCGGTGATCGACCTGGGGCAGGTGGGCCAGTGGCGGCTCACCGGCGGCTGGCAGTGGGCGGCGGCGGTGATGATCCTGCTGGGCTGGATCCTGGCGACGACCGTGGCGGCGGGGGCGACGAGGCTGCTGAGGCGAGGGTGACGACCGGTGCCACAGAGGCACCTGGGCCGCGTCGCCCGCATTTTCCGGCAGGTACCGAACAGGTGAGCAACAGTCAGCTTTTACTCGCCTTTGACCGGCGGCCGTACAACTTTCGTGGAGTTGGCCATACCGTCTGGCGCTGCCCCGACCTGCGGACTTTCAATGGTCAACGCCATGGCTTCGCTGCGCACGCTCTTCCGTTCCGCACGGAGGACAACGAACGTCTCGCCTCTCGCCGCCGGACCGCTCCCGGGCGACGACGAGGTGTTCCTCGACGCGCCCGACGAACGGCTCGCCCCCGCGCTGGTCACGGCCGGCCGGGGCGAGTACGAGGCGGCCGCGACGCTGCTGGCCGGCACCCGGAGCGCGGCCGAGTGGGAGGAGCGCGACCGGTACGTGCACCGGCTCGCCCGCTTCGCCCGCTCCCGCGCCGAGTGGCTCGGCCAGTGGGCCGCGGCCGACCCGCACGACCCCGACCTGCTGCTGGTCCAGGCCCAGCTCGCGGTGGACCGCGCCTGGCACTCCCCCGCCCGCGCGGAACTCCTGCGCCCGCTCAGCCCGCTGATCACGGCGGCCGCGCGCGGCGACGACCGGGACCCGGTGCCGTGGCGGATCGCGCTCGACCACGCCCGCGGGACGAACGCCGGCCACAAGTACTTCGAGGAGCTGTGGGAGGCTGCGGTCCGCCGCGCCCCGCACCACTACGGCTGCCATGCGGCGGCGCTGCGCTACCTGGGCACGTACTGGCACGGCTCGCACCACGAGTGCTTCGACTTCGCCGACCTGGCCGCGCAGGACGCCCCGCCGGAGTCGCTCGTCCAGGCCCTGCCGGCCCGCGCGGCCTTCGCCTACCTCACCGACGGCTGCGGGCCCGAGGTGCCGCGTGCCCGTCTGGACGCGGCGGCCGACCGGGCGATCGCCCTGTCCGCGCGGTTCCCGGCGGCCGACACCTGGCCGGCCGAGATCCGCAACAAGCTGATGTACCTGCTGGTCCGCCTGGAACGCTGGGAGGCCGCCCGCGGCCAACTGCAGCTGATCGGCCCGTACGTCACGTCCTTCCCCTGGGACCGGCTCTCCGAGGACCCGCTGGGCCATTTCGTACGCCTGCGCGCCCACCTGCTGGCCGGCACTGAACCGCTCCCCGAGGCCGTACTGATCCCCTCGCCGAGGGCCGCGGGGCGCCCACGGACCGAGCACGGCGGACATGTTCCCGCCGATGACCACTAGGCTGTGGCGCCGTGACCACCGTCCGTCTCCCTCTCTTCCCGCTGAACTCGGTGCTGTTCCCGGGGCTGGTGCTGCCGCTGAACGTCTTCGAGGAGCGCTACCGCGCCATGATGCGCGACCTGCTGAAGACGCCCGAGGAAGAACCGCGCCGGTTCGCCGTCGTGGCGATCCGCGACGGCCACGAGGTGGCACCGAGCGCGCCGGGCATGCCGGACCCGACGGCGCAACCGGACCGGGGCCCGGCGGCCGGCTTCGGGCCCGACCCCCTCAAGTCCTTCCACCGGGTGGGCTGCGTGGCGGACGCGGCGACGATCCGGGAGCGGGCGAACGGCACGTTCGAGGTGCTGGCCACCGGGACGAACCGGGTGCGCCTGCTCTCCGTCGACACGTCGGGCCCGTTCCTGACGGCGGAGCTGGAGGAGCTGCCGGAGGAACCGGGCGACGAGGCCGGCGCGCTGGCCGAGGGCGTGCTGCGGGCCTTCCGGCAGTACCAGAAGCGCCTGGCGGGCGCACGGGAGCGCTCGCTCTCCACCGGCGTCGACCTCCCCGACGAGCCGTCCGTCGTCTCCTACCTGGTCGCCGCCGCGATGATGCACGACACCCCCACCAAGCAGCGGCTGCTCCAGGCCCCCGACACCGCCTCCCGCCTCCGCGACGAACTGAAACTCCTTCGCTCGGAGACGGCGATCATCCGTAACCTGCCGTCACTGCCCGCGGCGGAGCTGACGCGGGCGCCGACGAGTCTGAACTGAGCCAAGGTTTTCTGACATGCCGAAGAAGCCGAAGAAGCATCAGCCCGGGGGCGGCGGCACCCCGGCGACGGTGGCCCTGACCACGGCGGGCGTGGACTTCACGGTCCACTCCTACGACCACGACCCCGCCCACCCGTCCTACGGCGAGGAGGCGGCGGAGGCGATGGGCGTGTCCCCCGACCGTGTCTTCAAGACCCTGGTCGCGGACGTCGACGGCGCGCTCACGGTCGCGGTCGTCCCGGTGGCCGGCAGCCTGGACCTCAAGGCCCTGGCCACGGCGGTCGGCGGCAAACGCGCGGCGATGGCGGACCCGGCCCTGGCCGAGCGCACGACGGGCTACGTCCGCGGCGGCATCTCCCCGCTCGGCCAGCGCAAGAAACTCCCCACGGTCCTGGACGCCTCCGCATCGGCCCACCCCACGATCTGCGTCTCGGCGGGCCGCCGGGGCCTGGAGGTGGAACTCGCCCCGACCGCCCTGGCGACCCTCACGAACGCGACCCTGGCCCCCATCGGTCGTGCGTGACCTCTCGACGAAGACTCCGTGGTGGGTTAAGTACGGAAGACATGTCGAAGAAGACACGGAAAAGGAAGTGGCGCCTGAAGAAGGGCCGCTCGAACCACGGTCGCCGTCCGGCATAGAGAACAGTCGGAGGCGCGGGCGACCTGCCACCGCCCGGTTCCCCGCGCCCCTGACGGCATCCGCTCGCCCACGCCAGACCTCAGGCCGACCACAGACCGCCCCGCGCCGCTCGCGCAGCTCCCCGCGCCCCCGACGGCATCCGCTCGCCCACGCCAGACCTCAGGCCGACCACAGACCGCCCCGCGCCGCTCGCGCAGCTCCCCGCACCCGCGACGGCATCCGCTCGACCACGCCAGACCTCAGGCCGACCACAGACCGCCCCGCGCCGCTCGCGCAGCTCCCCGCACCCCTGACGGCGTCCGCTCATCCACGCCAGGCCTCAGGCCGACCACAGACCGTCCCGGGCAGCTCGCGCAGTTCCCCGCGCCCCTGACGGCATCCGCTCGACCACGCCAGGCCTCAGGCCGACTGCAGACCGTCCCGGGCCGCTCGCGCAGCTCCCCGCGCCCCTGACTCTTCTGCCGCCGCCTCTGCTTTCCAGTCGCGGAACGGGGCTTATCCCCTGCCCTCCAGCCCGTCGGGCGTCTGAGGACGAAAGACGGTCCGCACCGCGTCTCAGCCCGTCCGGCGTTTGAGGACGAGGTCGTTCAGGCCGATGCGGGGGTGCGGGGGCGGCAGCCCCCGGAACGGGCGGTCGAAGGGGGCCCACCCCCTGGAGGACGGGACGGGTAGGGGCGGCGGGGGCGGAAAAACCTACGCCGGCGGAGCCGCGTACGGTCCGTCCTCGTACGGCGGTTCCGGGTCCCGCGGACCGAACAGCGCCATCAGCCCCAGATGCACCACCAACGCCGACAACGACCACGCCAGCAACGCCCCCTTCGCCCCGAGCTTCAGCGGCGCAGAGAACGTCACCCCCTTACCCACGGCTCTCGCATGGGCTATCACATCCTGCTCCGGCCCCAGCCAGACACCGACCCGCCAGGCCAGCACCGACGCCAGCAGTCCACCGACCCCCAGCGCCACCACCAGCGGCACACCCCCACGCCGCCGCCACAGAAACACCACGACCGCGCTCACAGCCCCGAAGGCCAGCGCCAGCAGCGTGAACGTCCCGTCCACCCCGGCCGCCTGCTCCCCCTCGCTGTCCTTGAGGTAGACCGCCCAGCTCTTGCCGGACCGGTCCCCCACCAGCGGCACGTGCGGCGCCAGCCACAGCCACAGCAGCCCGAGCAGCACCCCGCTCACCGCCACCGCGACAGCGATCACGGCACCTTCCCGCAGCTCGGTCTTCATACCGGGACCGTCCTGTCCGTACTCTGCTCCGGCCGCCCAGGCAGGCGGCGACGCCTCCCAGGCCTGGTGCGAGGACTGGTCGTGCGGCGGCGGAGGCGGCGTCAACGGTGCGGTCACAATGCCATCGTGCCAGGTCGGCCTGTGGGACGCGTCACCGGACGGCGGCCTTGCGGTACGCCCAGGTGGCGACGGCCAGCGAGACGACGCCCACCCCCGCGCACACGCCCAGGTCAGCGAGGACGACGGCCCAGTCGGGCCGCGCCCCGAAGGTCCGGGCGTAGGCCTCGACGCCGTACGTCGAAGGCAGCAGGTCACGCGCGAACCGGATGATCCCCGGCATCCGGTCCGGCGGCAGCACGCCGAGCAGCAGCGCCGCCGACATGCCCAGCTGCCCGAGCAGGGTGGCGAGTTCGGGACGCGGTGCGAGCAGTCCACAGGCCGCGCCGAGCCCCGCAAGGGCTGCCCCGGCGAGCGGGATCACCGCGACGAGGATCCACAGGTTCCCGAGCGGCAGTCCGAACAGCACACATCCGAAGACGGCCGTCACCAGCGTTCCCGGCACGGTGAAGGAGGCGTACGCCGCGGCCGCCCCGAGCACCACCGAGGCCGGCGGCACGGGCAGCGTGGCGTAGTGGTCGAGCCCGCCGCTCGCCCGCAGCTGCCCGAAGTACTGCGCCAGCAGGTTCAGCGCCACGAAGGCGACCACGACCACCGACGAGCCCGCCACCACGGACTGGGCCTCGCTCCGCGAGTCCACCACCCCGCGCATCATGATCATGATGCCGACGGACTGGAAGGTCGCGACGAACAGCAGCGGGATCCGGGCCACCCGGGCCCGGGACAGCTGCGCCCGGTAGACGGCCGCCAGCGACGGCCACAGCCGCGCACGCGGACCCAGCTCGGCCGCCGGACCGCCCGGCGCCGTCTCCTCCACGGCCAGGGCACCGCCCGGCAGAACCTCCGCGGGTACGACACTCACGTCGCGCTGCTCCCTTTCCGTGCGGCACCTACGGCCCGTACCGCTGCCGCGTCTTTCCGTACGCGCCCGGCCGCCGTCGTGTTCACCCTCACGTTCGCCCTCACGCCTTCACCAGCCCCTGCCGTGCGGCACCGCCGAGCGCCAGGTAGACGTCCTCGAGGCTGGGCGTGGCGAGGGTGAAGTCGTCGAGGGCGGCGAAGGCGGCCCCGCCGGTCACCGTGGCGACGACGGCCCGCGCCTCCTCGGGCGCCAGCCGCAGCGTCCAGCGCCGGCCGGACTCGACGGCGCGCTCCCGCAGGACGGCCACCTCGGGCACGTCCAGCGGCGCGTGATCACGCCAGACCAGCTCGACCCGCACCTCGCCGGCGACCCGTTCCTTGAGTCCGGCGGGGGTGTCGCAGGCGATGACCCGCCCCTGGTCGAGGACGGCGACCCGGTCGAGGACCGTCTCGGCCTCGATGACGTTGTGGGTGACCAGCACCACGGTGGCGCCCTGCTCGGCCCGCCGCCGGTCCACGGCGGCCCACACGGCCCGGCGGGCCACGGGGTCCATCCCGGTCGTCGGCTCGTCGAGCACGAGCAACGGCCGCTCCCCGACCAGCGCGGCGGCGAAACAGGCCAGCCGCCGCTGTCCTCCGGAGAGCTTCTTGAGCGCCCGCCCGGCGATCGGCGTCAGGCCCAGCTCCTCCAGCACGGCGTCGCGCTCGCGCCGCGCCCGGCGCACATCCAGGCCGCGCAGCCGCCCGGTGGTCTCGGCCGCGAGGGACACGGTCAGCTCGTCGAGGGCGCTGGACTCCTGCCCGAGGTACGCGAGGATCCGCGCGGCCCGCTCCGGGTGCCGCACGATGTCGTGCCCGAGGATCTCGACGCTGCCCGCGTCGGGGCGCAGCAGCCCGGTGAGCTGCCGTACCAGCGTCGACTTGCCGGCCCCGTTCGGCCCCAGCAGCCCGAAGATCTCCCCGCGCCGGACGTCGAGCTCCACCCCGTCGGTGGCCCGCACCTCGGGCACGGCAGGAGCACCGCGCCGCCCTTTGACCGCGGCGTAGGTCTTGGTCAGCCCACGCACCGCGCACACGACATCGCCCTGCCGCCGAAGTGCCTGACCCACGCCCGTACTCACAAGGGACGAGACTACGGGGTCGCCCCCGTTTACTCGCCTTTGGGGCGCCTCGCTTCCTGACTCCGTAAGGGCAGCGCCCCTGGAAGGGGCGCGGGGCTGCATCGAATATGCGGCTCCGCCGCCTGGGCGCGACAAGCCCCCACCGGCCCGCAAGCGAAGTCAGCCCCCGAGCCCCCTCACTCACTCCGCCGACGCATGCTCCCCGGCCCCCGCCGGCACATCGAACTCTCTCCAGAACCCCGCCCGAATGGCGTACCGGTCATGCTCGTCGATCTGGTCGTCCTTGTGCGCCAGCAACCCGAACCGCGCCGCGTACCGCAACAGCTCCCCGTCGATCCGGTGCGGAATCCGCGGATACATCCCGGACAGCTTCTGCAGATGCGCCTGGTCCCCGAGCCGCGACATCCACCGCCGGGCGAACACCTGCCCGACCTCGTACGGATCCCCGCCGACGGTCGTGATGTCCTCCTCCCGGTCGGCCCACCGCTGCTCCGCGGTGGTCAGCTGCGCCAGCGTCGGCATGGAGGCCGCCTCCGCCGACTCCGCCGCACCCCCCGGCCGGTCCACCCACCCCTTGTCGGAGGACCACCGCAGAGTGGCCGTGGTCGCCGGATGCTGGACCGGCTGCGCGCCCGGCGCCCGCAGCGCGGCGAGATCCTTGGGTGTCGGCACCCCCTTCGGCGCCGGCACCCGCTCCGGCGCCCCGTTCTCCACCACGCTCGCCGCAGGCGCCCGCTCGGCGTCCTCGGTCCCCGGCTCGGGGGCCGCCGCCAGCGACGACTCGGGCAGCGGCGCCGAGAGGATCGCGGCGATCTCCGGCCGCGGCACCGGCGGTGGCGCACAGACCGCGGTCAGCTCCTTGGCCCGTACCGCCTGGGTGATCCACGCCCGGTCCAGCACCCGCCGCTCGTCGGCCTCCGCGACCAGGTCCTCGGACTGGTTGTAGTCGCCGTCGGCGGCCTGCACGGCCCACAGGTGCACGGCGACCCCGTGCTCCTTCGCGGCCATCATGCCCGGCAGCAGGTCCCCGTCACCGGTCACCAGTACGACGTCGGAGCAGGCGCGGTTGCGGGCCAGCTCGGTCAGCTCGGCGTGCATGGCCGCGTCCACGCCCTTCTGCGCCCAGCGCCCGTCGCTGCGGGTCAGCGCGCCGAGCCGCACGGTCACCCGGGGCATCACGCGCAGCCGGCGGTGTTCCGGCTGGGGGACGCGGTCGGGGGCGCCGTCGAACCAGTAGATGCGCAGCAGCGGACGCTCGGTGTCGGACTCCGCGCGGTCGCGCAGCGCCTGGATCAGCGCGGCGTGGTCGACGGTGATCCGGGATCGGGAGGGCTCACCGGCGAGGAGACTGGCGGCGGCACCCAGCAGATACCCGGCGTCCACCAGGACGATGCAGCGGTCCACGCGACTCACCCTCTTTCCGGGAGGTTTGCTTTCGGGGCTTCCTTCGAGTCTGCCCGACCACGCGGGGGTTAACGGCCCGAACTCGATCTTCGGCGTGGCGTTTCGGGACCTCGCTCTCCGACAAACCCTGTTACACACGGTAATTATCCGAAATGCGTCTGTTGTCAGCCTATGTGAATCTGAATTCGGCCCCTAGATCCCCCACAGGAGGCAGATCACCATGGCCAAGAACAAGAACCGCAAGGGTGGCTCCCAGAACCGCACCGCGCAGCAGCCCGAGCAGACCCACGAGCACGGGCAGCGTACGTCGAGCGAGTCCCAGGACTCGCCGGTGTCGCACATCCAGGGCAGCCCGGCCGACGTTGCTCGCAAGAAGCAGAAGAGCTTCGGCCACAACTGAGCGGACCGACCAGGTCCCGGCGGGCTGTTGAAGCCCGGGCACGCGGGAGGGGCGCACCCGTTGCGGGTGCGCCCCTTCCGCGCGTGTACGGCCGGCCGGGAGCCGGGGACTATCCGGCCAGGCAGGACGGGCCGAGCAGCACCTTGAGGTCGCCGAAGAGCGCCGGGTCCGGCTTCACCCGGTGCCGGTCCAGGCGCAGCACGGTCGTCTTGGTCGGACCCTGGAGCTTGATCCGGACCTCGCTGTCGCCCTTGTGGTGACTGAGGATCTCGCCGAGACGGCTGACCATCGGCGGGGTGACCCGGGTGGCGGGGATGGTGAGGATCACGGGCGCGTTGGTGCCGGCGTTGGACAGGTCGGGGACCGCCAGCTCCATCGCCACCAGGCGCGGCACGTCCTCGCGCTTGTCGAGGCGGCCCTTGACGAACACGACCGCGTCCTCGACGAGTTGGGTCGAGATCAGCTGGTAGGTCGCCGGGAAGAACATGCACTCGATGGAGCCCGCGAGGTCCTCCACGGTGGCGATCGCCCAGGCGTTGCCCTGCTTGGTCATCTTGCGCTGGAGTCCGGAGATGATGCCGCCGATCGTCACCACCGCGCCGTCCGCGTGCTCCCCGCCGGTGAGCTGGGCGATGCCCGCGTCGGCCTTGTCGGAGAGGACGTGCTCCAGGCCGAAGAGCGGGTGGTCGGAGACGTACAGACCGAGCATCTCCCGCTCCTGGGCGAGCAGGTAGGTCTTGTCCCACTCGTCCTCGGTGAACTGCACGTCGAGTCCGAAGCCGGGCTCGTCGCTCTCCTCCTCGCCCATGCCGCCGAAGAGGTCGAACTGGCCCTCGGCCTCCTTGCGCTTGACCGCGACCACGTTGTCGATCATCGGTTCGTACTGCGCGGTGAGGCCCTTGCGGGTGTGGCCCAGGGTGTCGAACGCGCCCGCCTTGATCAGGGATTCCGTGGTGCGCTTGTTGCAGGCGACCGCCTCGACCTTGTCGAGGTAGTCGGGGAAGGAGGCGTACTTGCCCTTGGCCTTGCGGCTCTTGATGATCGACTCGACCACGTTGGTGCCGACGTTGCGCACGGCCTCCAGGCCGAACAGGATCACGTCGTCGCCCTGGGCCGCGAAGTTGTGCACCGACTCGTTGACGTTCGGCGGGAGCACCTTGATGCCCATGCGGCGGCACTCGTTGAGGTAGATCGCCGACTTGTCCTTGTCGTCCTTGACGGACGTGAGCAGGGCGGCCATGTACTCGGCGGGGTAGTTCGCCTTGAGGTAGGCGGTCCAGTAGGAGACCAGTCCGTACGCGGCCGAGTGCGCCTTGTTGAACGCGTAGCCGGCGAACGGGACCAGCACGTCCCACAGGGCCTGGATCGCCTCGTCGCTGTAGCCGTTCTTCTTGGCGCCGGCCTGGAAGATGGTGAAGTTCTTGGCCAGTTCGTCGGGCTTCTTCTTGCCCATCACGCGGCGCAGGATGTCGGCCTCGCCGAGGGAGTAGCCGGCGATGATCTGGGCGGCCTTCTGCACCTGCTCCTGGTAGACGATCAGGCCGTAGGTGACCGCGAGGACCTCTTCGAGGGGCTCCTCCAGCTCCTTGTGGATCGGGGTGATCTCCTGGAGCTTGTTCTTGCGCAGCGCGTAGTTCGTGTGCGAGTCCATGCCCATCGGGCCCGGACGGTAGAGCGCCGACACGGCGGAGATGTCTTCGAAGTTGTCGGGCTTCATCAGGCGCAGCAGGGAGCGCATGGGGCCGCCGTCGAACTGGAAGACGCCGAGGGTGTCGCCGCGCTGGAGCAGTTCGAAGGTCGTCGGGTCGTCCAGCGGGAGCGCCAGGAGGTCGATGTCGACGCCCTTGTTGGACTTCACCATCTTGACGGCGTCGTCCATGATCGTGAGGTTGCGCAGGCCGAGGA
Source organism: Streptomyces sp. NPDC001714 (assembly GCF_042892755.1). NCBI lineage: Bacteria > Bacillati > Actinomycetota > Actinomycetes > Kitasatosporales > Streptomycetaceae > Streptomyces > Streptomyces sp. NPDC001714. Next base: position 191,820 of record NZ_JBIAUL010000006.1, on the reverse strand, counting down.
AGTCCATCTTCAGCAGGCCGAGCGACTCGCAGCTCGGGTAGTCCCACTGCGTGATGGTCACGCCGTCGGTGTGCCGCACCCACACCGGGACGTGCTCGGTGATGGTCTCGCTGGACATGATGACGCCGGCGGCGTGCACGCCCATCTGCCGGACCAGGCCCTCGACGCCCTTGGCGGTGTCGATGACCTTCTTCACGTCCGGTTCGTTCTCGTACATCCCCCGGACCTCGCCCGCCTCGTTGTAACGGGGATGCGTGGGATTGGTGATGCCGTCCAGGTCGATGCCCTTGCCGAGGACGTCGGCGGGCATGGCCTTGGTGATCCGGTCGCCCATCGCGTACGGGTAGCCCAGCACGCGTGCGGAGTCCTTGATCGCGTTCTTGGCCTTGATCTTGCCGTAGGTGCCGATCATGGCGACCTTGTCGGCGCCGTACTTCTCGGTCACGTACCTGATCACCTCGACGCGCCGGCGCTCGTCGAAGTCGATGTCGACGTCGGGCATGGAGACGCGCTCGGGGTTGAGGAACCGCTCGAAGATCAGGCCGTGCGGGATCGGGTCGAGGTCGGTGATGCCCATGGCGTAGGCGACGATCGAGCCGGCCGCGGAGCCTCGGCCGGGGCCGACCGCGATGCCGTTGTTCTTGGCCCACATGATGAAGTCGGCCACCACGAGGAAGTAGCCCGGGAACCCCATCTGGATGATGACGTCCATCTCGTACTCGACCTGCTTCTGCCGGTCTTCCGGGACGCCGCCGGGGAAACGGCGGTCCATGCCCCGGCGGACCTCCTCCTTGAACCAGGTGACCTCGGTGTAGCCGTCGGGGATGTCGAACTTCGGCATGAGGTTCTTGGCCTCGAACATGCCGGTGGTGTCGACCATCTCGGCGACCAGGAGGGTGTTGGCGCAGCCCTCCTGCCAGGCGTCCGAGGAGTCGATGGCGTACATCTCGTCCGTGGACTTGAGGTAGTAACCGGTGCCGTCGAACTTGAAGCGGTCCGGGTCGGAGAGGTTCTTGCCGGTCTGGATGCACAGCAGGGCGTCGTGGGCGGCCGCCTCGTGCGCGTAGGTGTAGTGCGAGTCGTTCGTCACCAGCGGCGGGATGCCGAGCTTCTTGCCGATCTCCAGGAGGCCGTCGCGGACCCGGTGCTCGATGTCGATGCCGTGGTCCATCAGCTCCAGGAAGTAGCGGTCCTTGCCGAAGATGTCCTGGTAGTCGGCGGCGGCCTTGAGGGCCTCGTCGTACTGGCCGAGGCGCAGCCGGGTCTGGAGCTCGCCGGAGGGGCAGCCGGTGGAGGCCACGATCCCCTCGGACCACTGGGCGATGGTCTCCTTGTCCATCCGGGGCCACTTCTGCAGCCAGCCCTCTGCGTACGCGTCCGAGGAGAGCCGGAAGAGGTTGTGCAGGCCCGTGCTGTTCACGGCCCACATCGTCTTGTGGGTGTAACCGCCGGAACCGGAGACGTCGTCCCGCTTCTGGTGCGGCTGCCCCCACTGGATCTTGCGCTTGTTGCGCCGGGACTCGGGGGCGACGTACGCCTCGATCCCGATGATCGGGGTGACCCCGGCCTTCTTCGCGGAGTGGAAGAAGTCGTACGCCCCGTGCAGGTTGCCGTGGTCGGACATGGCGATGTGCGTCATGCCCATCTCGTTGCAGGCGTTGAACATGTCCTTGAGCCGCGCGGCACCGTCCAGCAGCGAGTACTGGGTGTGGACGTGCAGGTGCGTGAAGGGCGGCTTTGACACGGTTTCGGCCTCCAAGGGAAACGGGCGTCGACGATCTCCCCACCGGCTGCGGACAGTCTGGTGGGACAGCGGAATCCTATGCCTCCGGACTGACACCGGGCGGGCTGCCCCGCGTACCTTCATGCCGAGAAAGCGGGCACTCCCGGGGACCTTCGCACGTTGGTCCGGGCGAGAGATCCGCGCCACACGTCAGGCATCACCCGTACCAGGAGGCACCCAGCGATGTCGGTCCCCCAGCTCAACGGCGAGCAGCGCGGCGAGGAGATCCTCGCCGTCTTCGACACCGCCTTCGGCGAGCTCCTGGCCGCCGACCCGGCCGCGTTCCGCGTGAAGTTCCGGAAGATGGCGGCCTCGGCCTTCGCCTTCTACCGGGGCACGGCCGCGCTCTTCTACCACGACCTGGACGCGGAGCACGCCGGTCTGGGCGCCGGGCGGATATACACCGGCCCGTACCTGGACGAGCGCACCTCGCGCGTGTGGATCCACGGCGACCTGCACGCGGAGAACTTCGGCACCTACATGGACTCCAACGGCCGTCTGGTCTTCAACGTCAACGACTTCGACGAGGCCTACGTCGGCCCGTTCACCTGGGACCTGAAGCGCTTCGCCGCCTCGATCGCGCTGATCGGGTACGCGAAGGCGCTCAGCGACGAGCAGATCACCGAGCTGGTCGAGGTGTACGCGGGCGCGTACCGCGAGCGCATCCACGCGCTGGCGACGGGCGCGAAGCGCGACGAGGTGCCGCCGTTCACCCTGGACTCCGCCGAGGGCCCGCTGCTCGGCGCGCTGCGCGCGGCCCGCTCGCTGACCCGTTTCGAGCTGCTGGACTCGATGACGGAGATCCGCGACTGGGAGCGCCGGTTCGCCTCCGGCGGCGGCTCCATCGAGCTGGACGCGGCCACCCGCTACAAGGTCCTGGCCGCCTTCGACGGCTACCTGGAGACGCTCCCGGAGTCGTCCCTGTCCCGTCCGGACTCCTACCGCGTGAAGGACGTCGTGGGCCGCCGCGGGATCGGCATCGGCTCGGCCGGCCTGCCGTCGTACAACATCCTCCTGGAGGGCGCCACGGACGCCCTGGAGAACGACGTGGTGATCTACATCAAGCAGGCCCAGACCCCGGCCGTCTCCCGGCACGTCACGGACCCGGCGATCCGGGACTACTTCCAGCACGAGGGCCACCGCACGGTGATCTCGCAGCGCGCCCTGCAGGCGCACGCCGACCCGTGGCTCGGCTGGACCGAGCTGGACGGCGCGGGGCAGCTGGTCGCCGAGGTGTCGCCGTACGCGGTGGACCTGGACTGGAGCGACATCGACGACCCGGAGGAGATCGCGGCGGTGGTCGCGGACCTCGGCCGGGCCACGGCGTCGATGCACTCGGCGGCCGACGACACCTCCGGCGAGTCCCTGGTGCCGTTCTCCACCGAGCGGGCCATCGACGCGGCGATCGCCGCCGACGAGGACGGTTTCGCGGGCCTGCTCACCGAGTTCGCGCACAGCTACGGCGCACGCGCGCGTGCCGACCACCAGATCTTCGTCGACCTCTTCCGCAACGGCCGCATTCCAGGGCTGTAACCTTCGCCGATTCTCAGGGCCTTTTTAGGGGTCCCTTACATGAGTACGTGACAGACTCTCCACCGCTATGGACATATCCGGGACCCAGCTCAGAGCCGTGCGCGCGGCGCTGTTCACGGCCTTCGTCGTGACGCTCAGCACCGCGTCGCACGTGCTGCTGTCCCGGGCCCCGCTGCCGTTCACGACGGTGGCCGCGGTCGCCGCCGGCGTGTTCGGCACGGCGTACGCGCTGGCGGGCCGCGAGCGCGGCTTCGGCCGGATCGCGGCCCTGCTGGTCCCGCTGGAGCTGGCCGCCGACACGGTCTTCACCACCGGCCAGCACGCCTGCTACGGCCGGGCCGGCGGCCCCATCGCGGGCCCGCTGCGCGCGGTCGGCCTCGACGTGCTCTGCCACGGCGGCACGGTCGGCACCCCGCTGGCCCGGATGACCGGCGGCTCCCGCGCCGCCGCGGCCCTCGCGCACGCCGACCCGACCGCCGCCTGGCTGCTGCTCGCCGCGCACGTCGGCGTCGGCCTGCTCGCCGCCGCCTGGCTGCGCCGCGGCGAGCGCGCCCTGACCCAGCTGCTGCGCGCCGTCGCCGCCACCACCTTCCGCCCGCTGCTCCTCGCGGTCGCCGCGGGCACGGTCCGGCCGGCTCCGGCACGACGGCTGCCCCGCCCGGCGCCGCGCCCGGCCGCCGCCCGCGGCCTGCTCCTCGTGCACTCCCTGGGACGGCGCGGACCGCCGTGCTCCGGGGCGCCCGCCCTGCCCTTCGCCTGAGCGCCCCGCCCACCCGAGCACGCCCCTCGTCCGAGTACTTCGAGCACTCCGAGTACGACGAGTCCCCCACACGTATCCCGCGTACGACATGTGCGCGTCCCCTATGGAGATCACCAACATGAGCAAGCGGAACAGCGCAGCTGCCAAGAACGCGGCCCGGGAGCGGCTGCGCGCCGAGCGTGAGAAGCAGGCCAAGCGCGCCAAGGTCAGGCGCCAGCTCATCGTGGCCTGCTCGGTCGTGGCCGTGCTGGCCGCGGCGGGCGGCATAGGCTACGCCGTCGTCCAGGCCAACAAGCCCAGTTACTGGGAGTCCGAGAAGGACGCCAAGGTCGTCGCCCCGGCCAACACGACGGGCACGAACGGCACCACGGTCGTCATCGGCAAGTCCACCGCCACGAAGACCCTGAAGGTCTACGAGGACCCGCGCTGCCCGATCTGCGCCCAGTTCGAGCAGACGGTCGGGTCGACGGTGAAGAAGGACATCGACGACGGCAAGTTCAAGATCCAGTACATCGGCGGTACCTTCCTCGACGGCGACGCGCTCGGCAAGGGCACGATCGGCTCCCGCGGCGAGGGCTCCAAGAACGCGCTGAGCGCCATGGGCGCCGCGCTGAACGTCAGCGACGAGGCGTTCCTGGAGTACAAGACCGCGCTGTACTCGAAGAAGTGGCACCCGGACGAGTCCACCGACAAGTTCAAGAACGACAGCTACCTCATCGAGGTCGCCGACACCGTCCCGGCGCTGAAGAACAACAAGTCCTTCCAGGCCGACGTGAAGTCCGGCAAGTACGACGCCTGGGCGCTGGCCATGTCGAAGACCTTCGACACCAACAAGGACGGCGTGACGGGCACCCCGAGCTTCGTCATGAACGGCAAGATGCTGACGGCCGACTCCAACGGCAACCCGCCGATGACGGTCGACGCCTTCAACTCCGTGGTGGACGCGGCCCTCAAGGGCTGACGCCCGACCGGAATTCCCGGCTCCACGTGAAGAGCAGGCGAACTTTCGCTGGTTCGCCTGCTCTTGTTCATACTGGTCAGTAACCTGAGCGCTCGTGACCAGTCGAAACAGATCAACACAGTCTTCCGAGAGTGCGCGCTCCCTCTCCCCCCGCCGCCGTACGGTCGTCAAGGCCGCGGCGGCGACCGCTGTCCTGGCCGCACCACTGGCCGCCGCGCTGCCGGCCCGGGCCGCCTCGGACGCGCCCGCCTTCCTGCACGGCATCGCCTCCGGCGACCCGCTCCCCGACGGCATCCTGCTGTGGACGCGGGTGACGCCGACCGCCGACGCGACGCCGGGCTCCGGGACCGGTCCGGACACCGAGGTCAGCTGGGTGGTCGCCACCGACAAGGCGCTGACGAACATCGTCTCCAAGGGCTCGACCACCGCGACCGCCGCCTCCGACCACACCGTCAAGGCGGACATCCGCGGACTCGCCCCGGCCACCGACTACTGGTTCCGCTTCTCGGCCGGCCCCACGGACTCCCCGGTGGCACGCACCCGCACCGCGCCCGCCACCGACGCCACCGTCTCCGGCCTGCGCTTCGGCGTCGTCTCCTGCGCCAACTGGGAGGCCGGCTACTTCGCCTCCTACCGCCACCTCGCCGCCCGGAGCGACCTCGACGCGTGGCTGCACCTCGGCGACTACATCTACGAGTACGGCACCGGCGAGTACGGCACCCGGGACACCGTGGTCCGGCAGCACGCGCCCACCCACGAGATCATCACGCTCGCCGACTACCGCATACGGCACGGCAAGTACAAGACCGACACCGACCTCCAGGCCCTGCACGCCAAGGCGCCGGTCATCGCCATCTGGGACGACCACGAGTTCGCCAACGACTCCTGGTCCGGCGGTGCCGAGAACCACACCGAAGGCACCGAAGGCACCTGGACGGCCCGTCAGGCCGCCGCCAAGCAGGCCTACTTCGAGTGGATGCCGGTCCGCCCGGCCATCGCCGGCACCACCTACCGCCGGCTGCGCTTCGGCAGGCTCGCCGACCTCTCCCTGCTCGACCTGCGCTCCTTCCGCTCCCAGCAGGTGTCCACGGGCAGCGGCTCGGTCGACGACCCGGACCGCACCATCACCGGCCGCGCCCAGCTCGACTGGCTCAAGGCCGGTCTGAAGGCCTCCGACACCACCTGGCGGCTGGTCGGCAACTCGGTGATGATCTCGCCGTTCGCCATCGGCTCGCTCTCCGCCGACCTGCTCAAGCCGCTCGCCAAGCTGCTCGGCCTGCCGCAGGACGGCCTCGCGCTCAACACCGACCAGTGGGACGGCTACACCGACGACCGCCGCGAGCTGCTGGCCCACCTGCGCTCCAACGCGATCGGCAACACGGTGTTCCTCACCGGCGACATCCACATGGCCTGGGCCAACGACGTGCCGGTGGACGCCGGGACCTACCCGCTGTCCGCCTCGGCCGCCACCGAGTTCGTGGTCACCTCGGTGACCTCCGACAACCTCGACGACATACTCAAGGTCTCCCCCGGCGTCGTCTCCACCGTCGCCGCCCCGATCATCCAGCTGGCCAACCGCCACGTGCACTGGGTCGACACCGACCGGCACGGCTACGGCATCCTGGACATCACGGCCGCGCGGGCGCAGATGGACTACTACGTCCTCTCCGACAAGACGAAGGCCGACGCCACCTCGTCCTGGGAGCGGTCGTACCGCACCCGCAGCGGTACCCAGAAGGTCGAGCGCACCTACGACCCGGTCTAGCCGTCGGCTACAGAAAAGTCCTACAGCGTGTCGAGGAAACCGAGCGCCACCCGCCAGGTGGCCTCGGCGGCCTCCTCGTCGTAGTCCGGCAGACCGGGGTCGGTGTAGAGGTGACCCGCCCCCGGGTACCGGTAGATCTCCACGTCGGCACCGGCCCGGCCCATCTGCAGGTACCAGGCGCTCAGCCAGTCGTCGGTCTCGAAGGCGTCCGGCTCGGCCACGTGCAGCTGCACCGGCAGCTCGTCCACCGAGGCGCTGGGCGCGATGTCCGACGTGCCGTGCAGGAGCAGCAGCCCCCGCGCCCGCTCGTCGCCCAGCGCCAGCGTCTGCGCGATCGAGGCGCCCAGCGAGAACCCCGCGTACACCAGCCCGCGCTCCGAGTACGGCGCCGCCGCCAGCACGGCCCGCTTCAGCAGTTCGTCCTTGCCGAGCGACTCGTTGAACTCCATGCCCTCCTCGACCGTGTCGAACGTGCGCCCCTCGAAGAGGTCCGGCGTCCACACCTCGTGCCCGGCGGCACGCAGCCGGTCCGCGGCCTCGCGCACCGCGGGCCTGAGCCCATAGGTCGAGTGAAAGAGCATGATGTTCATGCGCCCATGGTGCCAGCCGGCGCCGGCGACGCCCGTCCTGCCCTGCGTGCCGAGAGCCGCGGCCACGAGCGTGACGTCACGACAGTGACGTCCTTCTCACCGGTCGGCATGTTCAGGACCCCGCAGATCCGGTTACGTTCGGACCCATGGAGATGGAGAACGTACTCCGCCCGCTGATCGTGGTCGGCGGCGCCGTCGTCCTCACCCTGCTGATCGGCTGGGCGACCGACCTGCTGCTGCGCAAGGCCGACGCACGGCACAGCGAGACACCCCTGTGGGGCCTGCTGCGGCGCGGCCGCATCCCCTACCAGCTGGTGCTGTGCGCGGCCCTGCTCAGAGGCTCCTACGACCAGGCCGAGCTGATCCTGGAGCACCGGGTCGCCGTCGGCCAGCTCCTGACCCTGGTGCTGATCGGGGCGGCGGCCTGGCTGGTGGTGCGGATCGCAGCGGCCGTCGTGGAGACGACCTACACGCGCTACGCCCGCGTCCACCACGACGCGGCCCGGGTCCGCCGGGTGCGCACCCAGGTGTCGCTGATCATGCGGGTGGTGACGGCGGTCGTCGGTGTGGTGGCCGTGGCGGCGATGCTGCTGACCTTCCCGGCGATGCGCGCGGCCGGGGCCTCGCTGCTGGCCTCCGCCGGAATCCTCGGCATCGTCGCCGGTGTGGCCGCCCAGTCCACCCTGGCGAACATGTTCGCCGGGCTGCAGATCGCCTTCGGCGACATGGTGCGCCTGGGTGACACGGTCGTGGTCGACGGCGAGTGGGGCACGGTCGAGGAGATCACCCTGACCTTTCTGACGGTACGGACCTGGGACGAGCGCCGGATCACCATGCCGGTGTCGTACTTCACCTCCAAACCCTTCGAGAACTGGTCGCGGGGCACCCCGCAGATGACCGGGATCGTCTACTGGCACGTCGACCACTCGGCGCCGGTCGAGGCCATGCGGGACAAGCTCCAGGACATCCTGCGCGAGTGCCCGGCCTGGGACGGGCGGGCCTACGGCCTGGTGGTCACCGACTCCACGCCGAACACCATGCAGGTGCGGGCGCTGGTGACCGCCAAGGACGCGGACGACATCTGGACGGTCCGGGTGACCGTCCGCGAGCAGATGATCACCTGGCTGTGCGCGGAGCACCCGTACGCCCTGCCCCGGGTCAACACGGCCGACGCGGTCCTGCCGCCCAGCGGGATCATCCCCTCCCAGGACGGGGCGGCGGCCGGCCGGCGCCTGCGCGAGCCGCCCCGCACCGGCCGCGGCTGACCGCTCCCCTCGCCTCAGTGGCCGCGCTCGGCGCCGCCGTTGACCTGGATGATCTGCGAGGTGATGTGCCCGGCCGCCGGGGACGCCAGCCAGTGGAGCGTGGCGGCGACGTCACCGGGTGTGCCGGCCCGCCCGGTCGACGTCTCGGCGACGAGCTGCGCGCGCCGGGACTCCTCCACCGGGCCGCCGAAGAAGTCGGTGTCCTCGATGTACCCCGGTGCGACCACGTTCACGGTGACCCCGCGCGGGCCGAGCTCCCGGGCCAGGTCGTGGGCATACGGGTGCAGGGCCGCCTTGGAGGCGGCGTAGGAGCCGCTCCCCGAGCCCCGGAAGGCCGCTATGGAGCTGATGAACAGCACCCGGCCGCCGGGATCGGCCAACCGGTCCTTCAGCGCCTCCGTGAGCAGCACGGAGGTCAGCGTGTTCTGACGGAAGTTGCCGGTCCAGACGCGCGCGGCGGCGTCGAGCGGGTCGCCCTCCCCGGCGCCGGCCCCGCGCGCCGCGTTGCCTCCGGCGCTGTGGACGAGCACGTCCACGGTCCCGAACTCCTCGGCGACGAACCGCGCGACCGCGCGCACCTGCTCGGGTTCGGCCAGATCCGCGTCGTACACCTCCGCCCCCGGCACCCCCGCCTTCTCCAGCACCTCTCTGCGCCGCCCGAGCAGCAGCACCCGGTCACCGTCCCCGGCGAACACCCGCGCCGCGGCGAGCCCGATCCCGGTTCCTCCACCACTGATCACAATGTTCCGAGCCATGATCCGAGACTACGAGCGGGAAGCCGACGGCGCCTGCGACTGTCCACAGCCGCCACATGTTTGTATGACTGCCGCTCTGTGCGCGCTGCGGTCGGCCGCCGACGGCGCTCAGCCCCCACGGGAGACGCCCGTACCTCGAGCAACCGAACGAGCGGTGCACGGGTGGCAGATCATCTCAGGCTACGGACGTCCAGATGCCGCAGCACCCGGTCCACGATCTCCGGATCCGCCCCCGGCTCGCTGCGCGCCGCCAGTACCTCGTGCCGCGCCGCGCTCAGCATCTCCTGCTGGATCCGCCGCAACCGCTTCAGTCGCCGTATCCGCTTCTCGTGGCCCTCCCGCCGCTCGTCCTCCACCACGTCGGGACTGATCCGGAACCCGATCTCGAAGGCCCGCCGCAGCATCTGCTCCGTCACGTCCTCCGGCAGGTCCTCGACCTGCTCGATCTCCTTCAGCCGCCGCCGGGCGGCCTTCGCCGCCCGTACCGCCAGCTCCTTCTCGATCTCCTTCTCGCGGTCGATGTCGGCCCGCACCCCCAGCCGTCTCACCAGCCACGGCAGGGTCAGCCCCTGGAGGACCAGCGTCGCCATGATCACACCGAAGGCGATGAAGACGATCTCGTCCCGGTCCGGGAAGGCGGATCCGTCCGCCGTCCTCAGGGGGACGGCCAGGGCCAGGGCCACCGACGCCACGCCGCGCATCCCGGACCACCACATCACGATGGTCTCCCGCCAGCTGGTCGGGATCTCCTCGTCGTAGTCCCGCCGGGCGTGCAGCCGTTTGGTCAGCCAGGTCGCCGGCAGCAGCCAGACCAGCCGTACCACCACGACCACGGCGACGATCGCGGCCGCCCAGCCCAGCAGCTCGCCCCAGCGCCCGGACGCGGTGCGGATCGCGTTGTGCAGCTCCAGGCCGATCAGCCCGAACGCGACACCGGTGACGAGTGTGTCGACGATGTCCCAGAAGGTGTATCCGGCGAGCCGGGTCATGACGTCGTCGGCGTCGGTGGCGTACTCGGCGATGAACAGCGCGGTGGTGAGCACGGCGAGGACACCGGAACCGTGCAGTTCCTCGGCGATGACGTACGAGGCGTACGGGACGATCAGGGTCAGGCCGATCTGCAGGGTCGCGTCGCCGAGCACGTCCATCAGCTTGTTCGCGCCCCAGCCGAGTACCAGTCCCACGACGACCGCGACCACGGCGGACAGCAGGAAGTCCAGCCCGGCCCGCCACGGCGAGAACGTGCCGCTGACCACGGCCGCGATGGCCACGTGGTACAGGACGATGGCCGTGACGTCGTTGAAGAGGCCCTCGCCCTCCAGGATCGACACCAGCCGGCGCGGCAGCCCGAGCTGTCCGGCGACGGCGGTCGCGGCGACCGGGTCGGGCGGGGCGACCAGTGCGCCCAGCGCGATCGCGGCGGCGATCGGCAGCCCGGGCACGATCGCGTTGGCGACGACGGCCACGCACAGCGTCGTGACGAAGACCAGGGCCACGGCGAGCAGGAAGATCGGCCGCTTGTTGGCCGCGAACTGCCGCCACGAGGTCCGCCGTACGGCGGCGTAGAGCAGCGGCGGCAGCAGGCCGGGCAGGATCAGCTCGGGCGGGATGTTCACGTTCGGCACGAAGTCGGCGACCGCGAGGACGATCCCGAACAACGTCATCAGCACGGGCGCCGGCAGTCCGAACCGGTCCCCCACCGGAACGCTCACCAGGGCCCCGAGCAGCAGCACGAACAACAGGGCCAACTGATCCACGGCCAGCGCTCCGGGTGTAGACGATCACACAGCGGGCCTCCAGCGTGCCATGCCGGCTACAGAACCCTGCGCATCCCCCGGTGCGGGATACCCGCCTCCTCGTACTCCGGGCCGTACGGCTCGTAGCCCAGCCGCTCGTAGAAGCCCAGCGCGTGGGTCTGCGCGTGCAGGTCCACCGCGGCCAGGCCACGCGCGCGTGCGGCCTCCTCGACGGCCCGGACCAGGGCGACGCCTATGCCGAGGCCGCGGGCCTCCGCGGCGACCGCGAGCCGGCCCAGGGAGCCGAGGGACAGGTCGCCGCCGGTCTTGGCCGCGGCCCGCTCGCCGTACAGCAGCCGACCGGTGCCGAGCGGTACGCCGTCCTCGCGGACCGCCAGGACGTGCACGGCGACGGGGTCGTACGCGTCGTACTCCAGGTCCTCGGGGACGCCCTGCTCGACCACGAAGACCTGCTTGCGCACCGCGAAGCACGCCTCCAGGTCGGCGGGGTCCTCGGCGACCCGCACCGCGTACGCGCGCGTGCTCATCCGTACGTCTCCTCGCGGACCTGGTCGAGCGCCTTCTGCAGGTCGGCCGGGTAGTCGCTGGCGAACTCGACCCACTCGCCGTCCGCGGGGTGCTCGAAACCGAGCCTGACGGCGTGCAGCCACTGACGGGTCAGGCGCAGCCGCTTGGCGAGCGTCGGGTCGGCGCCGTAGGTCAGGTCGCCGACACAGGGGTGGCGGTGGGCGGCCATGTGGACGCGGATCTGGTGGGTGCGGCCGGTCTCCAGCTTCACGTCGAGCAGGGAGGCCGCGCGGAACGCCTCGATGAGGTCGTAGTGGGTCACGGAGGGCTTGCCGTCGGCCGTGACCGCCCACTTGTAGTCGTGCTGCGGGTGGCGGCCGATCGGGGCGTCGATGGTGCCGCTGGTCGGGTCGGGGTGGCCCTGCACGAGCGTGTGGTAGCGCTTGTCGACCGTGCGCTCCTTGAACTGGCGCTTCAGCGACGTGTACGCCCGCTCCGACTTGGCGACCGCCATCAGGCCCGACGTGCCGACGTCGAGGCGGTGCACGATGCCCTGGCGCTCGGCGGCACCGGACGTGGAGATGCGGTAGCCGGCGGCCGCCAGACCGCCGATCACGGTCGGGCCGGTCCAGCCGGGGCTGGGGTGCGCGGCCACGCCGACCGGCTTGACGATCACGACCACGTCCTCGTCGTCGTGTACGATCTCCATGCCCTCGACGGGCTCCGCGACGATCTGCACGGGCGCGGGCGCCCCCGGCATCTCGACCTCCAGCCAGGCCCCGCCGTGCACCCGCTCGGACTTGCCGACCACCGAGCCGTCGACCTGCACCTTTCCCGCCGCGGCCAGCTCGGCCGCCTTGGTGCGGGAGAAGCCGAACATGCGGGAGATGGCGGCGTCGACGCGCTCGCCCTCCAGGCCGTCGGGCACGGGCAGGGTTCGGATCTCGGGAAGCGTACTCACCCGTCGAGTATGCCGGACACCGCCGACCGCCCCGTACGCAAGCCCCTGGAGGCACTCAGTCCTTGTGGACGGTCCCGTCCGGGTCCAGGCCGCGGAAGGAGAGCAGCACGATCAGGATGCCGCCGCAGACGATCGCCGAGTCGGCCAGGTTGAACACCGCGAAGCCCTTGGGCGCGATGAAGTCGACGACCTGGCCCTCGAAGATCCCCGGCGAGCGGAAGATCCGGTCGGTGAGGTTGCCGAGCGCGCCGCCGAGCAGCAGGCCGAGGGCGACCGCCCAGGGGAAGCTGTAGAGCTTGCGGGCCAGGCGGAAGATCACGACGATCACGGCCGCGGCGATCAGCGTGAAGATGATCGTGAAGGCGCCGCCGAAGCCGAAGGCCGCGCCCGGGTTGCGGATGGCGTGGAACTCTAGCCAGTCGCCGACGACCTGGATCGGCGCGTGGTGCTCCAGCTTCGCGACCACGATCATCTTGCTGACCAGGTCGAGGGCGTACGCGAAGGCGGCCACCGCGAACAGCACGGCGATCCGGCGCCCGCGGCCGGGCCGCCGGTCCGCGGTGGACTGCCGATCCGCACCGGACGCATCGGAAGCGCCGGGCGCCGCCGTCCGCTCGCCGCCGTCGTCCGGGGTGCCCGGCGTACCGATGATGCGTTCCGCCTCTGCCACGTGAGTCCCTCAACCTAGGTGCCTGCCTCGGGACGAGACTACGGCACGCCCCAGGGGACCCCGATGCTCAGTAGCGGCGTTCCTGCTTCTGCTTGCACTCCACACACAGGGTGGCCCTCGGGAAGGCCTGCATCCGGGCCTTGCCGATGGGGTTCCCGCAGTTCTCACATAGGCCGTAGGTGCCCGCGTCGAGCTTCTGCAGGGCGCGCTCGGTCTGTTCGAGCATCTCGCGCGCGTTGGCGGCCAGCGCCAGTTCGTGTTCCCGGGTGATGTTCTTGGTGCCGGTGTCGGCCTGGTCGTCACCGGCGCCGTCCCCGGAGTCCCGCATCAGCCCGGCCAGGGCGCTCTCGGACGCCTCGAGCTCGGCGCGCAGCCGCATCGCCTCGGCCGTCAGCTCGGTGCGCGCCTCCTCGACCTCCTCGGGTGTCCACGGGTCCTCGCCGGGACGCACCGCGAGTTCGCCCGGAGCCGCCGTGGCGACCCGCGCCTTGGGGACGGCGGTGTCCGCCGCCGTGGCCGTGCCAGGAGTCTTCTTCGCAACCACCGTCGTGGCTCCCGTCTGCTTCGCGGCCCGCGCCGCGCCCGCTTTCTTGGCCGTGCTCTTCTTGGCCGTGCTCTTCGCCGCCACGGTCCTCGTCGCCGCGGCCTTGGACGCGCTCTTCTCCGCCTTCTCCGACCTCGCCCCGTCGGCCTTCTTCGCGGCGGCCTTCTTCTCGGCCGTCGTCCTCACCGGCACCTTCTTCGCGGCCTCTTTCTTGGCGGAACCCTTTTCACCTGGCGTTTTCCTGGAAGGAGCCGCCGCTGTCGCGCGCGTGCCCCTTTTTCCGCCGTCCCCCGCGGTCTTCTTCGCCACCATGGCCGCGGCCCCTTCACATATTGTGATCTTGCACGCGAATCGTGCTGGGACGATAAATCGACTTGAGTCCCGCGGCAACGGGGCACGCCGCCCGATCCGCCTGCCCCGCGCCCCCCACGCAGCAGGTATGCATGCGTTGTGCCCAGCTCCCCGCGCGGTAATCCGCCGAGCCGGACATCCCAGGATGCGAACACGCGTACCTCGCCATTCGGGTCATCACGGCAGGTGGACCGCTCTGCCCCGCCGGCGCCCGGAAAACGGGTCGGCCGCTGTCCGTGCGGCGCCGTACACTGGGCGGAGCGAGAAGCGTGGATGGGGACGAGTAGCGGCGTACGCAGCCCAGAGCGACCCGGGGACGGTGGAAGCCCGGGGGCGAGCGCGACGCGAAGATCACCCCGGAGCCGCCGGAAGAAAGCCCCGCAGGGGTCAGTAGAGCCGGCTTCGCGACCCCAATGAGGGGGCTCACCGGCGCGTACGGCGTCCGGAGGGCCAAGGAGGGTGGTACCGCGGGAGCGCGCCGCACACGGCGTCCGGAAGACAAGGCTCTCGTCCCTCCGACGGAAGGCAGCAAGTCCGTTGGAGGAAGCTCGCAGATGACAGCGCCGACGTACCGCCAGGTGCCCGCCCAGGTCGACCTGCCCGCCCTCGAGCACGCCGTGCTCGACTTCTGGCGCGAGCAGAAGATCTTCGCCAAGACCCTGGAGCAGTCCGAGGGCCGCCCCGAGTGGGTGTTCTACGAGGGCCCGCCCACCGCCAACGGCATGCCCGGCGCCCACCACATCGAGGCGCGCGTCTTCAAGGACGTCTTCCCCCGCTTCCGCACCATGCGCGGCTACCACGTGGCCCGCAAGGCCGGCTGGGACTGCCACGGCCTGCCGGTCGAGCTCGCGGTCGAGAAGGAGCTGGGCTTCAGCGGCAAGCCGGACATCGAGAAGTACGGCATCGCCGAGTTCAACGCCAAGTGCCGCGAGTCGGTGACCCGCCACACCGACGCCTTCGAGGCGCTGACGACCCGCATGGGGTACTGGACCGACCTGGACGACGCCTACCGCACGATGGACCCCGAGTACATCGAGTCGGTCTGGTGGTCGCTGAAGACGATCTTCGACAAGGACCTCCTGGTCCAGGACCATCGCGTCGCCCCCTGGTGCCCGCGCTGCGGCACCGGTCTGTCCGACCACGAGCTGGCGCAGGGCTACGAGACGGTCGTCGACCCCTCCGTGTACGTCCGTTTCCCGCTCACCTCCGGTCCGCTCGCCGGCCAGGCCGCGCTCCTGGTGTGGACGACCACCCCGTGGACCCTGGTGTCCAACACGGCGGTCGCCGCGCACCCGGAGGTCACCTACGTCGTCGCGACCAACGGCGAGGAGCAGCTCGTCGTCGCCGAGCCGCTGGTCGCCAAGGCGCTCGGCGAGGGCTGGGAGACCACGGGCCAGACCTTCACCGGCGCCGAAATGGAGCGCTGGAATTACCAACGTCCGTTCGAGCTCGTCGAGTTCCCGGAACCGGCGCATTATGTCGTCAACGCCGAGTACGTCACGACCGAGGACGGTACGGGTCTGGTCCACCAGTCCCCCGCCTTCGGTGAGGACGACCTCAAGGTCTGCCGCGCCTACGGCCTGCCGGTGGTGAACCCGGTCCGCCCGGACGGCACCTTCGAGGAGGACGTGCCGCTGGTCGGCGGCGTCTTCTTCAAGAAGGCCGACGAACGGCTCACCGAGGACCTCAAGCAGCGCGGCCTCCTCTTCAAGCACCTGCCGTACGAACACAGCTACCCGCACTGCTGGCGCTGCCACACCGCGCTGCTCTACTACGCGCAGCCGTCCTGGTACATCCGCACGACGGCGATCAAGGACCGCCTCCTCGCGGAGAACGAGAACACCAACTGGTTCCCGGACACGGTCAAGCACGGCCGGTACGGGGACTGGCTGAACAACAACATCGACTGGGCGCTGTCCCGCAACCGCTACTGGGGCACCCCGCTGCCGATCTGGCGCTGCGAGGACGACCACCTCACCTGCGTCGGCTCCCGCGCGGAACTGACCGAGCTGACCGGCACCGACCAGTCGGAGCTGGACCCGCACCGCCCGTTCATCGACGAGGTCACCTTCGCGTGCCCGCAGTGCGCGAAGACGGCCACGCGCGTGCCGGAGGTCATCGACGCCTGGTACGACTCGGGTTCGATGCCGTTCGCGCAGTGGGGCTACCCGTACAAGAACAAGGACCTGTTCGAGTCCCGCTACCCGGCGCAGTTCATCTCCGAGGCGATCGACCAGACGCGCGGGTGGTTCTACACCCTCATGGCCGTCGGCACGCTGGTCTTCGACAAGTCGTCGTACGAGAACGTGGTCTGCCTGGGGCACATCCTCGCCGAGGACGGCCGCAAGATGTCCAAGCACCTGGGCAACATCCTGCAGCCGATCCCGTTGATGGACCAGCACGGCGCGGACGCGGTGCGCTGGTTCATGGCGGCCGGCGGTTCCCCGTGGGCGGCCCGCCGGGTCGGGCACGGCACGATCCAGGAGGTCGTCCGCAAGACGCTGCTGACGTACTGGAACACGGTCGCCTTCCAGGCGCTGTACGCCCGTACGTCGAACTGGGCGCCGTCCGCGGCGGACCCGGCCCCGGCCGACCGCCCGGTCCTGGACCGCTGGCTGCTCTCCGAACTGCACGCGCTCACCGACCAGGTGACGCAGGCGCTGGAGGCGTACGACACCCAGCGCGCCGGCAAGCTGCTCTCCGCGTTCGTCGACGACCTGTCCAACTGGTACGTCCGACGTTCGCGGCGCCGCTTCTGGCAGGGCGACAAGGCCGCGCTGCGCACGCTGCACGAGGTCGTGGAGACCGTCACCAAGCTGATGGCCCCGCTGACCCCGTTCATCACCGAGCGGGTGTGGCAGGACCTGGTGACGCCGGTGACCCCGGGGGCCCCGGAGTCGGTGCACCTGGCGGCGTGGCCGGAGGCCGACCTGTCCGCGATCGACCCGGAGCTGTCGAAGCAGATGGTTCTGGTACGACGTCTCGTGGAGCTCGGCCGGGCCACGCGCGCGGAGTCGGGTGTCAAGACGCGGCAGCCGCTGTCCCGGGCGCTGGTCGCGGCGGTCGGGTTCGACGCGCTCGACCCGGAGCTGCACGGGCAGATCACCGACGAGCTGAACGTGTCCTCGCTGGCGTCCCTCTCCGAGGTCGGCGGCTCCCTGGTCGACACGACCGCGAAGGCCAACTTCCGGGCGCTGGGCAAGCGGTTCGGCAAGCGGGTGCAGGAGGTCGCCAAGGCGGTCGCCGCGGCGGACGCGGCTGCGCTGTCGCTGGCGCTGCGCGAGGGCACGGCGACGGTCGAGGTCGAGGGCGAGACGGTGACGCTGGCACCGGACGAGGTGATCATCACGGAGACGCCTCGTGAGGGCTGGTCGGTGGCGTCGGACTCCGGTGCGACCGTCGCGCTCGACCTGGAGATCACGGAGGAGCTGCGGCAGGCCGGGCTCGCCCGGGACGCGATCCGGCTGATCCAGGAGGCGCGCAAGAACAGCGGGCTGGATGTGGCCGACCGGATCACGCTCCGGTGGGTGTCGACCGACCCGGCGGTGATCGCGGCGCTGGCCGAGCACGCTGGGTTGATCGCCGACGAGGTGCTGGCGACCGACTTCTCCCAGGGCGAGGGGGATGACGGTTACGGCGAGCCCTTCACCGACGAAGGGTTGTCGCTGACGTTCCGTCTGCGGAAGGCGTAGCCGCAGGCTTGCTCGAGAAGGGCCCGGTCTCCACGGTGGGATCGGGCCCCTTCTCGTATGTGCGGGTCGGAGCAGGTACCGTGCGCGGTTCCCCGCGCCCCTCCAAGCACCGCCTTCTCACACCCTCGGGTCGGAGCAGACACTGCGCGCGGCTCCCCGCGCCCCTCCAAGCACCGCCTTCTCACACCCTCGGGTCGGAGCAGACACTGCGCGCGGCTCCCCGCGCCCCTCCAAGCACCGCCCTCTCACACCCTCGGGTCGGAGCAGACACTGCGCGCGGCTCCCCGCGCCCCTCCAAGCACCGCCTTCTCACACCCTCGGGTCGGAGCAGACACTGCGC
>NZ_JBIAUL010000006.1:35845-173491 GCF_042892755.1 Streptomyces sp. NPDC001714 | reverse complement strand
CGTGCGCGGCTCCCCGCGCCCCTCCAAGCACCGCCCTCTCACACCCTCGGGTCGGAGCAGACACTGCGCGCGGTTCCCCGCGCCCCTTCAAGCGGGTCGGCGCGCGGGTTGCGCAACCCGCGTAAAAAGGGCGGGGCCCCGGATCGGAATCCGGGGCCCCGCCCTGTGGTGCTCTGCCGACGGCTACGCGCGCTACGCGCCCGCCGTCAGTTGTCGTCCTCGTCGATGAGGAAGCCGCGCATCGGGGACGGCGCCTGGCCCATCGGAGAGGGGCCCTGCGGGCGTACCGGTGCCATCGGCTGGGTCATCGCCGGCGTCATCTGCTGCTGGCCGCCGTAGGACGGGGCAGCGGGGGACGGGCCGCTCATCGGCGGGTTGCCGCCGTAGGACGGGGCGCTCGCGCCGGCCGGGGCCATGGAGGGCGCCGGGGACGGCGGGAGGGAGGCCGCGGCCGGGGTGCGCGGCGGCGCCAGGGAGTCGTCGGCCTGGGTCTCCAGCTGACGCAGCTGCGACTCCAGGTACGACTTCAGACGCGTGCGGTACTCGCGCTCGAAGCCGCGCAGGTCCTCGACCTTGCGCTCCAGCGTGGCGCGCGCGGACTCCAGGGAGCCCATGGCGACGCGGTGCTTCTCCTGCGCGTCCCGCTCCAGCGCGTCGGCCTTGGCACGGGCGTCACGCTCCAGACCCTCGGCGCGGCTGCGGGCCTCGCCGACGATCTTGTTGGCCTCGGAACGGGCCTCGGCGATCGCCTGGTCGGCGGTCTGCTGGGCCAGCGAGAGGACACGGGCGGCGCTGTCGCCACCGGGGCCCTGACCGGGGCCGCCCATCGGACCGCCCATGGGGCCGCCCATCGGACCGCCCATCTGCTGCTGCATGGGGGGCTGGCCACCCATCGGGCCCATGCCCTGACCCATCGGGCCGGGACCCTGGCCCATGCCCTGGCCCATGCCCTGGCCCATCGGACCCTGGCCCATGGGACCCTGGCCCATCGGACCGGGACCCTGCGGACCGCCCTGGCCACTGGGACCGGCCGGCAGCTGCGGGGCGCCGCTCGGCAGCTGCGGGGGACCGCCCATGGGGCCACCCATCTGCTGCTGCGGCGGGCCCGATATGCCGGCGGGCACCGGAGCGCCGGGACCTCGCATGCCCTGCTGCGGCATACCGCCCTGAGGCATGCCCTGCTGCGGCATGCCGCCCTGCTGAGGCATGCCCTGCTGGGGCATCCCGCCCTGAGGCATGCCGCCCTGCTGGTCCTGCGGCTCCGGAGGCTTGCGCATGTTCTGCTGGTTCTGGGCAGCAGCGCGCGTGGCCGCGGCCAGCTTGGCCCGCAGGTCCTCGTTCTCGCGGAGCAGGCGGGTCAGTTCGGCTTCGACCTCGTCGAGGAAGGCATCGACCTCGTCCTCGTCATAGCCTTCTCGGAGGCGGACGGTCGTGAACTGCTTGTTCCGCACGTCCTCGGGGGTCAACGGCATCTCTTCACCTCAACGTAGTCGTCGGCATCGGCAAGACGGTAGGTCACATCGCTCATCACAGCCGACCAACGATCGCGATCAGGATGTAGACGATGATCATCAGTACGAAGAAGGACAGGTCGAGCGCCACGCCCCCGAGACGCAGCGGCGGGATGAACCGCCGCAGAAGCTTGAGCGGTGGATCGGTGACAGTGTAGGTGGCCTCAAGTACGACCACCATCGCCTTGCCGGGTTGCCATGAGCGGGCGAACTGGAACACGTAGTCCATGACCAACCGGAAGATGAGCACGATGAGGAAGCACATCAGCGCGATGTAGATCACATCCAGGAACACGCTCATGGTCCGTGCTTTCCCTCTCCCCTGTTTCCGTGCCTTGTACCGGTCTTGCGTCTCAGCTCTGGTTGAAGAACCCGCCCTCTGCGATGCGGGCCTTGTCCTCCGCCGTGACATCGACGTTAGCAGGCGACAACAGGAACACCTTCTGCGTCACCCGCTCGATGCTGCCGTGAAGACCAAACACCAAACCGGCCGCAAAGTCGACAAGTCGCTTCGCGTCTGTGTCATCCATCTCAGTCAGATTCATGATCACCGGGGTGCCCTCACGGAAGTGTTCCCCGATGGTACGGGCCTCGTTGTAGGTCCGGGGGTGAAGCGTGGTGATCCGGTAAGGCTCTCGTTCCGACACAACCTTGGGCATGATCACCGGTGCGTTCTTCTCCAGGCTTGCGCGTTCTTGTGTGATGGACGCCACGGGGGCGATACGCGCCGGGCGTCCCGATTCCGCGGGGAGCGCGGCGGAATGCGACACCGGTTCGCGCGGGGGTGACGGCTGTACCACTCGTACCGAATCGTCCCTTTGGGACTGGTGTGAACCGTGGGACTGGTGTGACGGCTCGTGCCGTCGATGGTCCCGCTCGGGCTCCGGGTCCAGTTCGGGCTCGAAGTCGTCATCGGGGTCGAATCCGCGGCCGTCGTACCCATCGTCCTCCACGAGGCCGAGGTAGACCGCCATCTTGCGCATCGCGCCGGCCATGCTCTGAGTCCTCCGCTCTGTGGTGGATCGGTGACGACTGCCAAGTCCCGCGATCCACACGGCCGTTGTGCCCGTCTTGGGCGGCATTGACCATATTTTCTGCTGTGGTCCGACTTCTTGGCGACGTTACCCGAGCCTGGGGCGGACTCCGAGTACCGCAGTGCCGACGCGTACATGTGTCGCCCCGGCGGCCACGGCTTCCTCAAGGTCCGCACTCATCCCTGCGGAGACCATGTTCGCAGCCGGATGGGCTCGGCGCAGGTCGGTCGACAAATCCATCAACCGCTCGAACGCCGCACTTTGACGTCCCGCGTACTCTCCGGTCAGCGGAGCGACGGTCATGAGCCCGTCGAGCCGCAGTCCCGGCGAGTCGGCGACGAGGGCGGCCAACTCTTCGATTCCGCCCGGCGCCACGCCACCGCGCTCCCCCCTGCCGCTCGCGCCCGCGTCGAGCGCGACCTGGAGGAGACACCCCACCTCGCGCCCGGCCCGCACCGCCTCCCTGGAGAGTGCGTCCACGAGCTTGGAACGATCGACGGACTGCACGAGATCCGCATAACCCACCACGGATCGCACTTTGTTGGTCTGCAATTGCCCGACAAAGTGCCACACCAGGGGCAGATCCGAACATTCGGCGGCCTTGGGGGCCGCGTCCTGGTCCCGGTTCTCGGCGACATGGCGCACCCCGAGCCCCGACAGGATCCGCACGTCGCTCGCCGGGTAGGTCTTGGTGACCACGATCAGGGTCACCTCCTCCCGCTTGCGTCCGGCCGCCGCACAGGCGGCGGCGATGCGCTCCTCCACTTTCGCCAGGTTTGCGGCGAGTTCGGTCTTACGGTCCGTCATGTCTCATCAGTCCAGCCACACATAGCCGGCGAGCCGCCCGGTGGTGCGGTCCCGCCGGTACGAGAAGTGATCGCCCGACTCCAGCGTGCACACCGGCGACTGCGCCCGGTCGAGCACTCCGGCGCGCGCGAGCTGCGCGTGCACTCCGGCGCTCACGTCCACCGCCGGGGTGCCCCAGCCGGTCTCGGCGTGCGCCGTCGGCTCGACGGCGGCCACCTCGGCGCGCATCGCCTCCGGCACCTCGTAGCAGCGGCCGCAGACGGCGGGTCCGGTGCGGGCGACGATCCGGGCCGGGTCGGCACCGAGTTCCGTCATGGCCCGCACGGCGGCGGGGACGACTCCGGCGATCATGCCGGGCCGGCCCGCGTGGGCGGCGGCCACGATCCCGGCGACCGGGTCGGCGAGCAGGACCGGCGTGCAGTCGGCGGTGAGCACGGCGAGGGCCAGTCCCCGGCGCGCGGTGACCACCGCGTCGACCTCGGGCACCGGCCGGTCTCCCCACGGCTCGTCCACGACGGCCACGTCGTTCCCGTGGACCTGGTTCATCCAGACCACCCGGCCGGGGTCCAGGCCGAGCGACTTGGCAGCGAGCTCCCGGTTGGTCCGTACCACGCCGGGGTCGTCGCCGACCGCTCCGCCCAGGTTGAGCTCCTCGTACGGAGCGGCGCTCACCCCGCCCCACCTGTCGGTGAAGGCGAAGTGCGCGCCGCTCACGGTCTCGCGCTGTCCTATCACGTCGTAAGGATCACTTGAGGAAGTCCGGCACGTCCAGTTCCTCGGCCGCGCTGTCCGTGTAGGAACGGGACGGCGGGACCGGCGGGGCGACCGGGATGTCGGCCACCGGCTCGGGCGCCGGCTCCGGCTCCTCCTTCGGGGTCACGCTGCCGAGCGAGCCGAAGGACGGGCGCTCGGGCTCCCGGCGGGCCGGAGCGGGCTCCTCGCGGCGGGCGGAGGCCGAGGACGAGCCGAGGACGTTGTCCCGGCGGGCCGGGGGCTGGCCCCCGTCGAAGCCGGCCGCGATGACAGTGACGCGGACCTCGTCGCCGAGGGCGTCGTCGATGACCGCGCCGAAGATGATGTTGGCCTCGGGGTGGGCGGCCTCGCTGACCAGCTGGGCCGCCTCGTTGATCTCGAACAGGCCGAGGTCGGAGCCGCCGGAGATGGAGAGCAGCACGCCCCGGGCGCCGTCGATGGAGGCCTCCAGGAGCGGCGAGGAGATCGCCATCTCGGCGGCGGCCACCGCGCGGTCGTCGCCGCGGGCCGAGCCGATGCCCATGAGGGCCGAACCGGCTTCCGACATGACCGACTTGACGTCGGCGAAGTCGAGGTTGATCAGGCCGGGGGTGGTGATGAGGTCGGTGATGCCCTGGACGCCCGAGAGCAGGACCTGGTCGGCCGACTTGAAGGCGTCGAGCACCGAGACCTGGCGGTCCGAGATGGACAGCAGCCGGTCGTTCGGGATGACGATGAGGGTGTCGACCTCTTCGCGGAGTTCGGCGATGCCGTCCTCGGCCTGGTTGGCGCGGCGCCGGCCCTCGAAGGTGAAGGGGCGGGTGACCACGCCGATGGTGAGGGCGCCGAGGGAGCGCGCGATGTTCGCCACGACGGGCGCGCCGCCGGTGCCGGTGCCGCCGCCTTCACCGGCCGTCACGAAGACCATGTCGGCCCCCTTGAGGACCTCCTCGATCTCCTCGCGGTGGTCCTCGGCGGCCTTGCGGCCGACGGCCGGGTTGGCGCCGGCGCCGAGTCCGCGGGTGAGTTCACGGCCGACGTCGAGCTTGACGTCGGCGTCGCTCATCAACAGCGCCTGTGCGTCGGTGTTGATGGCGATGAACTCGACACCCTTGAGACCGACCTCGATCATCCGGTTGATGGCATTGACACCACCGCCGCCGACACCGATGACCTTGATGACTGCGAGGTAGTTCTGCGGTGCTGCCACGTCGAAGGCCTCTCGCCTCGAATTACGTTGCCGTCCACGTACGGTGCCCCGCGCGGGACGGCAGATGCCGATTGGGACGGTCCGTAGCGCCGACCCGAACCCTAACGTTGAAGTTTAGGGTTACCAGTGTGTCCGTTCCTTGAAGTCTTCTGAACAGGACACTAAGTCGACAAGTGGCGCCCGTTCAACGAACACGCCGAACCTCCCGTTTTTCTTTTCACCCTATGTGATCAGCCGTAGCAGTGCCCAACCAGGGTGCTGGCCTGCGCTGATGTGCGTCAACTCGCCGATGACGCAGGGGCGGTGGGAACACTCACGTCGAAGTGCCGGGCACCGGAAGCGGCTTTCAGGAGTGCGGTGAGGGTGCGCGCCTTCGCGGCGCCGTTCTCGGAACTGCCCCACTCCACGACGCGGCCGCCACCCAACTCCAGCGAGATGTCGTCGTAGGAACGGACCTTGAGGGTCCGGGTGTCCCGGCGGACGGCGGCCGGAATGGCACGCGCGACATCGACCGCTTCCCGCACCAGCCGGTCGGTGCCGAACCGGCGCAGGCTCGCGGTGGCCGAACCCGACCGGGGCAGACTCAGTTCCAGCGCCGGAACGCCTTGCGGTGCCTGCGAAACCATGGCGAACCGGACGCCTTCCTTGTCCACTTCGGTGAAATTTCCGCCCTTTTCGATGAGCAGCACCGGAGTACGCTCGGTGACTTTCAGCCCGATGCCGCGGGGCCAGGAGCGGACGACGTCCACCGTGTCGATGCGGGGCAGTTTCCGGCGCAGCCGGGCCTCGATCCCGTCGGTGTCGACGGAGACCAGCGGTGCCCCGACGGGGACGTCGGCGGCCTCGAGGACCTCGTCGGGCGTCAGAACGGCCGTACCGGACACGGAGACATGGCGCACGCGCAGCCACGGGGAGCCGTACAGCAGCCAGACCGAGCCGGACCCGAGGAGCACCACGGACAGCACCAGAATGACGATCCTACGAAAGCGACGGTTCCGCAGCCGACGGACGAGCGGCGGGCCGGACGACTCCTGCTGGCGTTCACCGCGTTCGGCGGTGGTGGTCGGTCCGGCCACGCTGCTCACTTGCCTTTCGTCATACGGTCCTAACGGCTCGAGGCGATCGCCTCGTACACCATGCCGACGAGCAGGTCGTCGGCGTCCCGGCGGCCGAACTCGCTCGCCGCGCGGGACATCTCGTACAGCCGGTGCGGATCGGCGAGTACGGGCAGGACGTTCTGCTGCACCCACTCCGGGGTGAGTTCCGCGTCGTCGACCAGCAGGCCGCCGCCGGCCTTGACCACCGGCTGGGCGTTCAGCCGCTGTTCGCCGTTGCCGATGGGCAGCGGGACGTAGGCGGCCGGGAGTCCGACGGCGGAGAGCTCGGCGACGGTCATCGCACCCGCGCGGCAGAGCATCATGTCGGCCGCGGCGTACGCGAGGTCCATCCGGTCCAGGTAACTTACCGGGATATAGGGGGGCATTCCCGGCATCTGGTGTACCTGCGGCAGTTCGTTCTTCGGGCCGACCGCGTGCAGGATCTGGATGCCGGCCTGCTGCAGCCAGGGGGCGACCTGCTGGACGACCTCGTTGAGGCGGCGGGCCCCCTGGGAGCCGCCGGAGACGAGCAGCGTCGGCAGGTTGGGGTCGAGGCCGAAGCGGTGCCGGGCCTCGGGGCGGGCGGCGGCCCGGTCCAGGGTGGCGATGGAGCGGCGCAGCGGGATGCCGATGTAGCGGGCGTCGCGCAGCTTGCTGTCCGGGGTGGAGACGGCGACCTTGGCGGCGTACCGGGAGCCGATCTTGTTGGCGAGGCCGGGGCGGGCGTTGGCCTCGTGGATCACGATCGGCACGCCGAGGCGCTTGGCGGCGAGGTAGCCGGGCAGGGCGACGTAGCCGCCGAAGCCGACGACGCAGTCCGCCTTGGTCCGCTCCAGGATCTGCTCGGCGGCCTTGATGGTGCCGCGCAGCCGGCCGGGGACGGTGATCAGCTCGGGGGTGGGCCTGCGGGGCAGCGGCACCGCCGGGATCAGCGCCAGCTCGTAGCCGCGCTGCGGGACGAGCGTGGTCTCCAGGCCGCGTTCCGTGCCCAGGGCCGTGATCCCCACGGTGGGGTCCTGCCTGCGCAGGGCGTCCGCGAGGGCGAGCGCGGGCTCGATGTGGCCGGCGGTCCCCCCACCAGCGAGTACGACATGCACCGAAATTCACCGCTCTCCGGACGAGCGCGCCGCTGAGGCACGCCGTCGCATCGTGTTCCATCTCCGAGACCCCTGAGGGCCCCCGGCTCCCCGCTTTCTACCAAAGCGAGGTTGCCGCATCGCAAGCGCCGCCCGCGCAGCGGGCTCGTCGCGCGCGAAGGCGATCAGCAGCCCGATGGCGAACATGGTCGGCAGCAGGGCGGAGCCTCCGTAGGAGAACAGCGGGAGGGGGACGCCGGCGATCGGCAGCAGGCCGAGCACCGCACCGATGTTGATCACCGCCTGGGCGGTGATCCAGGTGGTCACGCCTCCCGCGGCGTACCTCACGAAGGGGTCCTCCGTGCGTCCGGCCACGCGGATACCCGCATAGCCTAGAGCCGCGAAGAGGGCCAGTACCGACAGCGTCCCCGCCAGGCCCAGTTCCTCACCGGTGACGGCGAAGATGAAGTCGGTGTGGGCTTCGGGGAGTTGTCCCCATTTCTCCACACTCGCACCGAGGCCGGATCCGAAAAGTCCGCCGGAGGCCAGGGCGTAGATGCCATGAACCGCCTGCCAGCAGTCGGCGACGCCGCTCCTCGGCTCGGTGGCGCCGATGCAGGCGAGCCGGGCCATGCGGTTGGGGCTGGTCTTGATGAGGATCACACCGAGCAGGCCCGCGATGGACAGCACACCGGCGAACAGCCGGGTCGGCGCCCCCGCCAGCCACAGCAGGCCGAACAGGATCGCGGTCAGGATGATCGCCGTGCCCATGTCGCCGCCGAGCATGATCAGCCCGAGCAGCAGAAAGCTCACCGGAACGAGCGGCACCAGCATGTGCTTCCACTGGGTCAGCAGCCGCTTCTCCTGTTTGCGCGCCATCAGGTCGGCGCCCCACAGCACCAGGGCGAGCTTGCCGAACTCACTGGGCTGGATCTGGAAGGAGCCGCCGAGGGAGATCCAGTTCTGGTTGCCGTTGACGGACATCCCTATCCCCGGCACCTGCACCAGCGCCATCATGAAGACGGCTCCGGCGAGGATCGGGTAGGCGAGCGCCCGGTGCAGTTTCACCGGCATGCGGGACGCCACGAACAGCAGCACGCCCCCGATGCAGGCGGCCAGGAACTGCTTCCGGAAGAAGAACGAGCCCGGCAGCGACATCTGCAGCGCGGTGATCTGGGAGGCCGAGTAGACCATCACCAGCCCCAGGACGATGATGAGCAGACTGCCGCCGAGGATCAGGTAGTACGCGGTGAGCGGCCGGTCCCAGGCCCGGTGGGCACGCGTGTAGAACCGCCGCAGCGGGTTCTCGCGCGACGCGCGCGGCGCGGCGGGCCGGCGGACCGCCCGCTGTACGGGCGGCCGGCCGGTACGGCTACCGGGCATCAACGCCTCCGCTGAACGTCGACCGTCCCACGCGTCCCTCCCAAGGTCGCCCGGCAGGCGGCCGGGTCAGGCGCCGAGTTCGCCAACCGCCTGGGCGAACGCGTCACCGCGCTTGTTGTAGTTGGCGAACATGTCCATGGAGGCACAGGCGGGTGCCAACAGCACCGTGTCTCCGGCGACGGCGAGTCGCCGGGCCTCCTGGACCGCCGCGAGCATCGCCCCAGTGTCGGTCCGGTCGAGGTCGACGACCGGGACTTCCGGCGCGTGTCGCGCGAGGGCGTCCCGGATGAGGGCGCGATCGGCGCCGATGAGCACCACACCGCGAAGTCGCTCTGCCGACTTGGCGACCAGCTCGTCGAAGGTCGCCCCCTTCGCCAGCCCGCCCGCAATCCATACGATCGACTCATATGACGCCAACGAGGCTTCTGCCGCGTGGGTGTTGGTGGCCTTGGAGTCGTCGACGTAGGCGACCCCGTCCACGTCGGCTACGTGCGCGATGCGGTGGGCGTCCGGTGTGAAAGCCCGCAGCCCGTCCCGTACGGCCGTAGGCGGCACCCCGAAGGCACGCGCGAGGGCCGCCGCGGCAAGGGCGTTGGCGATGTTGTGCGGGGCCGGCGGGTTGACGTCGGAGACCTCGGCCAGCTCCTGGGCGTTCTTCTGCCGGTTCTCGACGAACGCACGGTCGACCAGGATGCCGTCCACGACGCCGAGTTGGGAGGGTCCCGGGGTGCCGAGGGTGAAGCCGACGGCCCGGCAGCCCTCCTCGACGTCGGCCTCCCGGACCAGCTCCTCGGTGAGCTTGTCGGCGACGTTGTAGACGCAGGCGACCCGGTTGCCCTCGTAGATACGGCCCTTGTCCTTGGCGTACGCCTCCATGGAGCCGTGCCAGTCGAGGTGGTCGGGGGCGAGGTTCAGCACGGCCGCCGAGTGGGCGCGCAGGGAGGGCGCCCAGTGCAGCTGGTAGCTGGACAGCTCCACCGCGAGGACGTCGTACTCCTCGTCCCCGAGGACCGCGTCGAGCAGCGAGACGCCGATGTTGCCGACGGCGGCCGTGCGCAGGCCCGCGGCCTTGAGGATCGACGCCAGCATCTGGACGGTGGTGGTCTTGCCGTTGGTGCCGGTGACGGCGAGCCAGGGGGCGGCGTCGGGGCCGCGGAGCCGCCAGGCGAGTTCGACGTCGCCCCAGATCTCGATGCCGGCCGCGCGGGCCGCCGTGAACAGCGGCTTGTCCGGCTTCCAGCCGGGTGCGGTGACGATCAGCTCGGTGCCCTCGGGCAGGGTGGCGCCGTCACCGAGCCGTACCGTGACGCCCAGCGCCTCCAGTTCGGCGGCCTGTTCACGCGCGCGTGCGTCGTCGCCGTCGTTGACGACCGTGACGATCGCCCCGCGCGCGTGCAGCACCTTGGCCGCCGGGACACCGGAGACGCCGAGCCCGGCGACGGTGACGTGCTTGCCCTGCCAGTCGGTCACTTGTCCGCTGCCCATCCTGCGTAGAAGAGGCCGAGTCCGACAATCACACAGATGCCCTGGATGATCCAGAAGCGGACCACCACAAGGACTTCGGACCAGCCCTTGAGTTCGAAGTGGTGCTGGAGTGGTGCCATCCGGAAGACGCGCTTGCCGGTGAGCCGGAAGGAGCCGACCTGGATGACGACCGACATGGTGATGAGGACGAACAGGCCGCCCATGATGGCGACGAGGAGCTCGGTGCGGGACAGGATCGCCAGGCCCGTGAGGACACCGCCGAGCGCGAGCGAACCGGTGTCGCCCATGAAGATCTTGGCCGGCGAGGTGTTCCACCACAGGAAGCCGAGGCAGGAACCCATCAGCGCGGAGGCGATGACCGCGAGGTCCAGCGGGTCGCGCACCTCGTAGCAGGCGTTGGGGTTGGTGAGGGTCGTCGCGTTGGCGCAGGACTCCTGGAACTGCCAGACGCCGATGAACGTGTAGGCGCCGAAGACGAGCACGGAGGCGCCGGTGGCCAGGCCGTCCAGACCGTCGGTCAGGTTCACGCCGTTGGACATCGCGAGGATCATGAACAGCGCCCAGACCACGAACAGCACCGGGCCGATGGTCCAGCCGAAGTCCGTGATGAACGACAGCTTGGTGGAGGCCGGGGTGTTGCCGCGGGCGTCGGCGAACTGCAGCGACAGCACCGCGAAGGAGATGCCGACGATCAGCTGCCCGGCCATC
Source organism: Streptomyces sp. NPDC001714 (assembly GCF_042892755.1). Taxonomy (NCBI): domain Bacteria; kingdom Bacillati; phylum Actinomycetota; class Actinomycetes; order Kitasatosporales; family Streptomycetaceae; genus Streptomyces; species Streptomyces sp. NPDC001714. The sequence continues at coordinate 162,448 of NZ_JBIAUL010000006.1, read as the reverse complement.
TTCGCCTTGGCCCGCAGACCGAGCGAACGCCGCTTGACGATCTTGATGTAGTCGTCCAGGAAGCCGACCAGGCCCATCCCGCACATCAGGCCGAGCACCAGCACGCCCGAGTAGGTCGGGGTGTAGCCGGTGATCACCTTGGACAGGAAGTAGGCGGCGACCGTGGACAGGATGAAGGCGATACCGCCCATCGTCGGCGTACCGCGCTTGCTGGCGTGCTCGCGCGGGCCGTCGTCACGGATGTACTGGCCGTAGCCCTTGCGGGCGAGGAGCTTGATCAGCAGCGGAGTGCCGATCAGCGTCAGGAAGAGACCGATGACACCCGAGAAGAGGATCTGCTTCATCATCGGGCATCAACACCCTCGGCACCGGACTCCAGAAGCGCCTGCGCAACGCTCTCCAGGCCCACCGACCGTGACGCCTTCACGAGTACGACGTCCCCCGGGCGCAACTCGCTGCGCAACAGGTCGACCGCCGCCTGTGCGTCGGACACGTGCACCGACTCCTCACCCCACGAACCCTCGTTATATGCGCCCAGTTGCAGCCAGGAGGCTTCCACTCCCCCGACGGCGACGAGCTTGCCGACATTGAGCCGGACGGCGAGCCGTCCGACCGCGTCGTGCTCGGCGAGCGCCTCGTCTCCGAGCTCGGCCATCTTGCCGAGCACCGCCCACGTGCGTCCCCCCCTTGCCTGTGCGGCTGTGCCCATGGCCGCGAGCGCGCGCAGCGCGGCTCGCATGGACTCGGGGTTGGCGTTGTAGGCGTCGTTGACGATGGTCACGCCGTCCGGGCGCTCGGTGACCTCCATACGCCAGCGGGAGAGGGAGCCCGCCTCGGAGAGCGCGAGGGCGATCTCTTCCGCGGACATGCCCAGCTCATGGGCGACGGCGGCCGCGGCGAGCGCGTTCGACACGTGGTGCTCACCGTACAGGCGCATGGTCACATCGCTTGCACCGGAGGGTGTGTGAAGGCTGAACGCGGGCTGTCCCGTGTCCGTGAGTCGTACGTTCTCGGCCCGTACGTCCGCTTCGGCCGACTCTCCGAAAAGGACCACCTTCGCCTTGGTACGGGAGGCCATGGCGCGCACCAACGGGTCGTCGGCGTTGAGGATCGCGACCCCGCCGTCCTCGGCCGCGGGCAGTGCCTCCACCAACTCGCCCTTCGCCTGGGCGATCTGCTCCCGGCCGCCGAACTCGCCGATGTGGGCGGTGCCGACGTTGAGGACCAGGCCGACCTTCGGGGGCGTCAGATCGGTGAGGTAGCGGATGTGGCCGATGCCGCGGGCGCCCATCTCCAGCACCAGGAACCTGGTCTCCTCGGTGGCGGACAGGGCGGTCAGCGGCAGCCCGATCTCGTTGTTGAGCGAGCCGGGCGTGAAGACGGTCGGCGCCTTGGTGCGCAGCACCTGGGCGATGAGGTCCTTGGTACTGGTCTTGCCGGCCGAGCCGGTCAGCGCCACGAGGGTCGCGCCGAGCCGTCGTACGACATGGCGGGCGAGGGCGCCGAGGGCGGTCTGGACGTCGTCCACGACGATCGCGGGCACGCCGACGGGGCGCGACGCCAGGACGGCGACCGCGCCGGCGTCCACGACCTGCCGGGCGAAGTCGTGGCCGTCCACGCGCTCGCCCACGAAGGCGGCGAACAGGCTGCCCGGCCCCGCTTCGCGGGAGTCCCGGACGACCTCCCCGGTGACCTGGACGGACGGATCCGGTATGTCGTGCGTCTGCCCGCCGACGACTTCTGCGATCTCGGCGAGAGAGAGGGCGATCACAAGTTCATCCCCTGGGTCTTCTGGATTTTCATCCCTGGGTTTTCCGGATGGCTTCGCGGAGGACCTGGCGGTCGTCGAAGGGACGGATCACGCCGGCGATGTCCTGGCCCTGCTCGTGGCCCTTGCCGGCGACCAGCACGGTGTCTCCGGGGTGCGCGCGGGCGACGGCGGCCTCGATCGCGGCGGCCCGGTCCTCGAAGAGGAGCACCTCGCCACGCTCGTGGGCGGGCACCGAGGCGGCGCCTTCGAGCATGGTCGCGAGGATCGCGAGGGGGTCCTCGGAGCGGGGGTTGTCGGAGGTCAGTACGGCGATGTCGGCGAGCCGGGCCGCGGCGGCGCCCATCGGGGCGCGCTTGGTCCGGTCGCGGTCGCCGCCGCAGCCGAGGACGATGTGCAGCCGGCCCTTGGTGACCTTGCGCAGGGCCCTGAGGACCGACTCGACGGCGTCCGTCTTGTGGGCGTAGTCGACGACCGCGAGGTAGGGCTGTCCGGCGTCCACGCGCTCCAGGCGGCCCGGGACGCCCGGCACGGCGGCGATGCCGTCGGCGGCGGTCTGCGGGTCGAGTCCGGCGGCGGCGAGGGCGACGATCGCGGCGAGGGTGTTGGCCACGTTGAAGGGGCCGGGCAGCGGCGACTTGGCGGCGATCCGGACGTCCCCGGGCCCGATGACGGTGAACGTCGAGTCCATCGGGCCGATGTGGACGTCCGCGGCCCGCCAGTCGGCGTCGGGGTGGCCCTCGGCGGAGTAGGTGACGACCGGGACGGTGGCCTCACGGGCGAGCCGGCGGCCGTACTCGTCGTCGACGTTGACCACACCCCGTCTGCTGCGTTCCGGGGTGAACAGCTGTGCCTTGGCCCGGTAGTAGTCCTCCATGTCGGAGTGGAACTCCATGTGTTCCGGGCTGAGGTTGGTGAAGACGGCGATGTCGAAGACGCAGCCGTCGACCCGGCCGAGGACCAGCGCGTGGCTGGAGACCTCCATGGCGACCGCCTCGACCCCGCGCTCGCGCATCACCGCGAACAGGGCCTGGAGGTCGGTGGCCTCGGGGGTGGTGCGCTCGGACTTGATGCGCTCGTCGCCGATGCGCATCTCGACCGTGCCGATGAGACCGGTGCTGCGCGTCGTCTTCAGGCCACCCTCGACCAGGTACGCCGTGGTGGTCTTCCCGGATGTGCCGGTGATGCCGATCTGGAGCAGGTCGCGGCCCGGGCGGCCGTAGATGGTGGCCGCCAGTTCGCCCATCCGCCCGCGCGGGTCGTCGACGACCAGGACCGGCAGGCCGGTCGCGACGGCGCGTTCGGCGCCCGTCGGGTCGGTCAGCACGGCGACCGCGCCGAGGCCGGCGGCCTGGGCGGCGAAGTCGGCGCCGTGCAGCCGGGCGCCCGGCAGGGCGGCGTACAGGTCGCCGGGGCGGACCGCGCGCGAGTCATGGGTGATGCCCGTGACCTGCGCCGTGTTCTGCACGGTGTCCGGTTCGGCGGCACCCAGCTGGTCGGCGAGCTCCGCGAGGGGTGTGGCGGAGTTCCGAACCGGCCTGGGCGGCCCCGGGTATGTCACGGAAGCGCCCTTCTGGGTGGTTTCTGACTGATCAGCGTGTGGCACGGCGGTGAGCGTACCGGGCGCACCCGCTCCGGAGCGAAGCGAGGGGCGCGGCATCCCGTGGTTCCCGGGATCGGGGGTGATCGTTGTCACGAACTCGTTCCTGGTGGTCTGTGCGAAGTGCTGAGGCGCTGATCAGGGCTTGTAGTCGACGGGCAGATCGGCCGCCTTGGCGCCGGTAGGCGGGATCTGGAGGGTCTTGAGGGCGAACTCCATCACCTGCTTGTAGATCGGACCGCAGATCTGGCCGCCGAAGTAGCTGCCGGCGGTGGCGTTCTGGATGGCGCAGTAGACGGTGATGCGGGGCTTGTCGGCGGGGGCGAAACCGGCGAACGACGAGGTGTAGCCGCGGTACCTGCCGGTGGCCGGATCCACTCGGTTGGCGGTACCGGTCTTACCCGCGACGTTGTAGCCGGGAATGGCCGCCTTGGCGCCGGTGCCCTGCTCGTCGTCCACGACGGACTCCAGCATCTCGGCCAGGGTCTTCGCCGTCTTCTGGCTGATCACCCGGGTCTTCTTGGGCTGGGCGGCCGGGGTGAAGCGGCCGTCGGCGCCCTTGGCGCCGCGCACCAGGGTCGGCTCGACCCGGACCCCGCCGTTGGCGATCGTCGAGTAGACGGAGGCCGCCTGCATGGCGTTGATGGAGAAGCCCTGACCGAAAGGAATCGTGTACTGCTGCGACGTCGACCACTTGTTCGGCGAGGCCAGGATGCCCTTGGTCTCGCCGGGGAAGTCGAGCCCGGAGTAGCTGCCGATGCCGAACTTGCGCAGGTACGAGTAGAGGACCTGGTTGGCCTGATCCTGGGTCTTGCCGAGCTGGCCGGTGGCGAGGATGGTGCCGATGTTGCTGGACTTGGCGAGCACGCCGTTGAGCGTGAGGTACCAGGTGGCGTGGTCGACGTCGTCCTTGAAGAGCCGGTCGCCGCGGTGCAGCCGGTTGGGCACCACCACGTGCGTGAGCGGGGTGGCTGCGTTCTCCTCCAGGACGGCCGCCATCGACATCACCTTGGCGGTGGAGCCGGGCTCGTAGGCGTCCTGGACGGCCGCGTTGCCCATCGCGTCGGCGTCGGCCGTCGACAGGTCGTTCGGGTCGAAGCCGGGCGAGTTGGCCATCGCCAGGATCTGCCCGGTCCGGGTGTCCTGGACGACCACGTAGCCGCGGTCCGCCTTGGACTTCTTGACCTGCTCGGTGATGGCGTTCTGCGCGGCCCACTGGATGTCGCGGTCGATGGTCAGCTCGACGTCGGAGCCGGGCACGGCCGGGGTCTCGGTGGAACCCGCGGTGGGCACCTCGCGGCCGCCGGACTGGGCGTAGCGGATCTTGCCGTCCTTGCCGGTCAGCTCCTTGTCGAGCTGCTGCTCGATGCCGCCGCCGCCCTTGCCGTCCGCGTTGACCCAGCCCAGTATCCCGGCGGCCAGGTCGCCGTTCGGGTACACGCGCTGGCTGCTCGGGTCGGCGAAGACGCCGGCCAGCACGTTGACGGTGTTGCTGTCGGTCTCCGACTTGGTGGTGAGGGCGGCCTTCAGGTCCTTGATCTGCTTCCAGACCTGCGGGGTCTGCCGGGTGGCGAGCCGGACGTAGCGCAGTTCCTTGTTCGCCGGCCGCAGCAGCTTGACGAGGTCGGCCTGGTTCCTGCCGAGGATCGGGGCGAGCAGCGCGGCGGCCTGCTCGGGCCCGTCGCCCACCTTGAGCTGCTTGCTGGTGAACATCGTGGGGTCGGCGGTGATGTCGTACGCGTCCTCGCTGATCGCCAGGGCCACGCCGTTACGGTCGGTGATGCCGCCGCGTTCGGCGGCCAGGGTGTGCACGACGTACCGGTTCTGCTCGGCCTTCGCCGCGTACGCGCTGGCGTCGACGGCCTGCACCTGGAGCAGGCGGCCGACGAAGACCATCAGCACCAGGGTCAGGGCGAGGCCGACCATGCGCAGCCGGGGACGGGGGCTGCCGAGGCGCAGGGGGGGTGTGGCCGGCGGGCGCGGTCCGCTCGGGCGGCGGACCGGGCGGGCGCCGGGACCGGGGCCGGACCGGCTCCGGACGGCACCCCTGGGGTCCCGGGGACGGGGCGGCTTGGCGGGGCCGGGCACGCGGCGGCGCGGCGGCTGCCTGTCTCCAGAAGTGTCGGGCACTTCCGTCACCTGCCGGGGGTCGTGGTCGGGGGTGTCACGGGCGTGAGGGTCGGGGCGGGCGTCGCCTCGGACGGCGTCACCGGCACGGAGGCCGCCGGTGCCGTCACCGGCCCGGAGTCGGTGGGCGTCGGGGCGGGCCCGGTGGCGGACTGCGTGCCGAGTGCCTCCGGGGCGGCCGGCGCGGTGGTCTGCCGGAGGGCGGCGGGGCTGGGGACGCCCTTCACGGTGCCGTCCGGGCCGAGGAAGACCGGGTCGCCGCCGGGGACCATGCCGAGCTCGCGGGCGCGGCGCTGGAGGGCGTCGGGGGCGGAGTAGGCGTCGATGTCCCGCTGCAGGGCCTGTTCCTCGTCGGTGAGGTTCTTGGTCTGCTTCTGCAGGTCGTCGAGTTTGAACGAGCCCTCGCTGACCGCCGAGTTCAGCACCAGCAGGCCGATCAGGCCGCCGCCGAGGAGCAGGACGACGAGCAGGACGAACGGGGTGCGGGCGGCCTGGTGGGCACGGCCGGCCGGAAAGAGCCGGGCGAGCCGGGCCGCCCGCCCCCGCAGCTCGGGTTTCCTACTCACGTGTCCTCCGGTGGGTCCGGAAACCCCGATCGCTCACTCGGCTTCCTCCCTGATGCGCTGGGCTCCCCGAAGACGCGCCGGGGCGGCCCGGCGGTTCTCGGCGACCTCTTCCTCGGTGGGAAGTTCGGCACCGCGCGTGAGCAGCTTGAGCCGGGGCTGGTACTGCTCGGGCACGACCGGCAGCCCGGGCGGTGCGGTGGTCGCGGCGCCGGCGGCGAACACCTGCTTGACGAGGCGGTCTTCGAGCGAGTGGTACGACAGTACGGCGATCCGGCCGCCGACCGCGAGGGCCTTCACGGCGGCCGGGATCGCCCTTTCCAGGACGGCCAGTTCGCCGTTGACCTCGATGCGCAAGGCCTGGAAGGTGCGCTTGGCCGGGTTGCCCCCGGTGCGCTTGGCGGCCTGCGGCAGCGCGTCCCGGATCAGCTCGACGAGCCGGGCGCTGTTGGTGAACGGCTCCTTCTCGCGCTCCCGCACGATCGCCGAGACGATCCGCTTGGCCTGCTTCTCCTCGCCGTACTGGAACAGGACGCGGACGAGATCACCGGCCGGGTAGGTGTTGAGGACCTCCGCGGCACTGATGCCGGTCGTCTGGTCCATGCGCATGTCCAGGGGTGCGTCCTGGGCGTAGGCGAAGCCGCGGTCGGCCTCGTCGAGTTGCATGGAGGAGACGCCGAGGTCGAAGAGCACGCCCTGCACGCGCGCGATGCCGAGGCGGTCGAGTACGGCGGGGAGCTCGTCGTAGACGGCGTGCACCAGGGTGGCGCGGTCACCGAAGGGGGCGAGCCGCTCGCCGGACAGGCGCAGGGCCTCCTTGTCGCGGTCCAGGGCGACCAGGCGGGCCTCGGGGAAGCGGGTCAGCAGCGCCTCGCTGTGGCCGCCGAGGCCGAGGGTGCAGTCGACGACCACGCTGCCCGGCCGCTCCAGGGCGGGTGCCAGCAGGTCCAGGCACCGCTGGAGCATCACCGGGACGTGTCGACTCTGGCTCAAGGGGGCCTCTCAGTTCGGCACGGGGACGCACCGCCGGGTCCCCGCCCGCTCGGTACGCACGCCGCGCACGTGGGGAGACGGCCCGGGCGCCGTGCCGGGGTCTCCAGGGGATTTCACCAGCGGGGAGAGCCTCGTCTCCCGCTTCGCGTCACTTTAGTCCACCGTGTCGCGCGGTCAATCAACCGGCCTGCGCGGCGCGTACCGCGTCCCGGCCGGGGCGGGATTCACCGGGAATCACCCGTGCGGCCCTGGTTTGCCCTCCGTGTGGGTTAGCTCACAACAAGCCACGATGACGTTCTTTGTCCGCTCTCACAGGAGGCCGTGACCACCCGTGACCAGTAACGTCGTGACTATGACGACTTCCGCAGCAGTTCCCACTGGATCCGAAGGCGCCATAACCACGGACGGCACCGTGACGGATCGCCTGGTCGACGCCAACCGCACCTACGCGTCCGCCTTCACCGACCCCGGCATGGACGCCCGGCCCGTGCTGCACGTGGCCGTGGTGGCCTGCATGGACGCCCGCCTCGACCTGCACAAGGCGCTCGGCCTGCAGCTCGGCGACTGCCACACCATCCGCAACGCCGGCGGCGTGGTCACCGACGACGTGATCCGCTCCCTGACCATCAGCCAGCGCAAGCTCGGCACCCGCAGCATCGTGCTGATCCACCACACCGGCTGCGGCCTGGAGGCCCTCACCGAGGACTTCCGCACCGAGCTGGAGATGGAGGTCGGCCAGCGCCCGGCCTGGGCGGTGGAGTCCTTCCGGGACGTCGACCAGGACGTCCGGCAGTCCATGCAGCGGGTGCGCACCTCGCCGTTCCTGCAGCACACCGACGACGTACGCGGCTTCGTCTTCGACGTCCGCACCGGCCTCCTCCGCGAGATCGACCCGGCCTGACCGCACCCGTCGGACGCCCGCACTGACGGCCCCACCCGGCCGAGCGCCCACCGCCCCCGGCCGGACCGACCGCCTCGGCCCGGTCCAGGCGCGTCACGGGCACCTCGGGCCGCCGCCCCGCCGGGGCCGGCGGTCCGCTTCACTCCACACGCCCGGGCCGCACCGGCCCGCCTCGCCGTACGTCCGGCGGAGCGCGGCACCCCGGGACGGCCCGAGCTCCTCGCCGCGGATCCGGCGAACCACCGCACCACACACCGCCCCAGCCGCCGGGGCGGGCTCGACGGACCGCCGTGCCCCGCGCCGGTGCGACGCCTCGGCCCGTCGAGCAGACCGCACGCCCCGGAACACACCCGTCGTAGGCTGTCGTCCCGCTGTCGAATAGGGGGGCGAAAGGCCGTAAGACCGACATACTGCGGGCAGTTGTCCACAGGCGAGTGACACGAATCGGTAACGGCAGCAAGAATGCGGTGTGAGACGTCGCGCGGAACCATTCACGCGTGGTGTCCGTGATTCGGGGTGGGCCGGTTGTGCGAGATGACGCGCCGGCCGGGCAATGACGGGCCGAGGAGGGCCGGGTGACGACCTATGACGATCGAGCGAGCCTCACTGATCTGACCGCCACTGTGGAGCGGGTCCGCAGTTCGGTGGAGGGTGTGATCGAGGGCAAGCCCGAGGTCGTACGGCTTTCGCTGACCGTGCTGCTCGCCGAGGGACATCTTCTGATCGAGGACGTCCCGGGCGTGGGCAAGACGATGCTGGCGAAGGCGCTGGCACGGTCCATCGACTGCACGGTGCGGCGCATCCAGTTCACGCCCGACCTGCTGCCGTCGGACATCACCGGCGTGTCCATCTGGGACCAGCAGCGCCGGGACTTCGAGTTCAAACCGGGCGCCATCTTCGCCCAGATCGTGATCGGCGACGAGATCAACCGCGCCTCGCCGAAGACCCAGTCCGCCCTGCTGGAGTCGATGGAGGAGCGGCAGGTCACCATCGACGGGCAGACCTACGAACTGCCCAGCCCGTTCATGGTGGTGGCGACCCAGAACCCGGTCGAGATGGAGGGCACCTACCCGCTGCCCGAGGCCCAGCGCGACCGCTTCATGGCCCGGGTGTCGGTCGGCTACCCCAGCGTCGAGGCCGAGTTGCAGATGCTCGACATCCACGGCGGGGTGAGCCCCCTGGAGGACCTCCAGCCGGTGGCGCACGCCCACGACGTCGTGAAGCTGATCGAGGCCGTGCGCGGGGTCCATGTCGCCGAGCCGGTCCGGCGGTACGCGGTGGACCTGGTCGCCGCCACCCGCACCCACCCCGACCTCAGACTCGGCGCCTCACCGCGCGCGACGCTGCATCTGCTGCGCGCGGCGAAGGCGTCCGCGGCCCTGAGCGGCCGGGAGTACGCGCTGCCGGACGACGTGCAGGCGCTCGCCGTGGCGGTCCTGGCGCACCGGCTGCTGCCCACCGCCCAGGCCCAGCTCAACCGGCGCACCGCGGAGCAGGTCGTCCAGGAGATCCTGCAGTCCACCCCGGTGCCCGCGGCCCCCCAGCAGCAGACCGGCTTCGGCGGTCTGGGCCGGGGTGTGCCGGCATATCCCCAGCAGCCCCCGCGGAGTCTGTGATGGGTGCCCCGGCGGAGGCCGACCGCGAGGAGACGGGCGGGATCCGCACGGCCCTGGCCGGGCTGACCACCCGCGGCCGTTCCTTCCTCGCGGCCGGCATCGCGGCGGTGATCTGCGCGTACATACTCGGCCAGGCCGATCTGCGCCGGGTCGGGCTGCTGCTCGCCGTGCTGCCGCTGATCTGCGCGGCCGTGCTCTACCGCACCCGCTACCGGGTGGCCGGCAGCCGCCGGCTCTCCCCCGCGCGGGTGCCGGCCGGCAGCGAGGCCCGGGTGCACCTGCGGATGGACAATGTCTCGCGGCTGCCCACCGGCCTGCTGATGCTCCAGGACCGGGTGCCCTACGTCCTCGGCCCACGCCCCCGCTTCGTCCTGGACCGGGTGGAGCCGGGCGGCCGCCGAGAGGTGTCCTACCGGGTCCGCTCGGACCTGCGCGGCCGCTATCCGCTGGGCCCGCTCCAGCTGCGCCTGACCGACCCGTTCGGCATGTGCGAACTGACCCGCTCCTTCTCCACGTTCGACACCCTGACCGTCATCCCGAAGGTCGAGCCGCTGCCCCCGATCCGGCTCAGCGGCGAGGCGAAGGGGTACGGCGACGGGCGGCAGCGTTCGCTGGCCCTGGCCGGCGAGGACGACGTGATCCCGCGCGGCTACCGGTACGGCGACGACCTGCGCCGGGTGCACTGGCGCTCCACCGCCCGCTACGGCGAGCTGATGGTGCGCCGCGAGGAGCAGCCGCAGCGCGCCCGCTGCACGGTGCTCCTCGACACCCGGGGCGGCGCCTACGAGGGAGCGGGCCCCGACTCCGCCTTCGAATGGGCGGTGTCCGGTGCCGCCTCGGTCCTGGTCCACATGCTCGAACGCGGCTTCTCGGTCCGGCTGTTGACGGACACCGGCAACTCGGTGCCCGGCGAGGGCGCCGACGGTTTCGCGGGCACCGGCCAGGAGTCGGCGGAGGCGGCCGGGCTGATGATGGACACCCTGGCGGTGATCGACCACTCGGACGGCACCGGCCTGTCCCGGGCCTACGACGTGCTGCGCGGCGGGAACGAGGGGCTGCTGGTGGCCTTCCTGGGCGACCTCGACGAGGAACAGGCGACGGTGGCCGCGAAGATGCGCCAGCGCAGCGGCGGCGCCGTCGCCTTCGTGCTGGACCCGGACACCTGGGTCAGGGAGCCGACCGACGTGCCCGCCCCCGGCAACGCGCACGAGGAGCGGCTGCGGATGCTGCGCGAGGCGGGCTGGACGGCCGTCAGCGTGCCACGCGGCGCCGGAGTGGCCGAGCTGTGGCGTCAGGCCGACCGGGAGCGCACCGGACTGGCCGCGCTGAGCGGGGAGGCCTGGCGATGAGCGGACGCGCCCGGCTCGCCCTCACCGCGGCGGCGGCGACGCTGATGGCGTCCTGCGCCCTGCTGCCGCTGGTCTCCCCGGTGACCTGGCTGTTCCAGGCGGCGTTCCTGGTGGCGGTCCAGACGGGCGTGGGCGCCGCCGCCCGGCGGGTGCCGCTCGCCCGGTCGCTGACCGTGGCCGCGCAGGCCCTGGCCACGCTGCTGATGCTGACCTTGGTCTTCGCCCGGAGCCACGCGATCGCCGGGCTGATCCCCGGCCCGGACACCTTCCGGTACCTGGGCGACCTGTTGCAACAGGGCTCGGACGACGTCAGCCGGTACGCGATACCCGCGCCGCTGACGCCCGGCATCCGGCTGATGGTCGTGGGCGGGGTGCTGGTCGTCGGGCTGGTCGTGGACACCCTCGCGGTGACCTTCCGCAGCGCGGCCCCGGCCGGGCTGCCGCTGCTCGCGCTGTACTCGGTGGCGGCGGGGCTGTCCGACGGGCCGACCGACTGGCTGTGGTTCCTGGTGGCGGCGGCCGGCTATCTGATGCTGCTGCTCGCCGAGGGCCGGGACCGGCTCTCGCAGTGGGGCCGGGTGTTCGGCGGGGCCGCGCGCACCCCGGGTGGCCGGGAGAGCGGTGCGGTGGCCCCGGTGCGTACCGGGCGCCGGATCGGTTTCGCCGTGCTGGGCGTCGCCCTGTTCGTGCCGTTCGCGATGCCCTCGATCCAGGGCGGCCTGCTGGACGGCGCCGGGACCGGTGTCGGCGTGGGCGACGGGAGCGGCGGCACGATCTCCGCGGTCAACCCGCTGGTCTCGCTGCGCGACAGCCTTAACGTGGACGAGGACCGCCAGGTGCTGTCCGTGCGGACCGACAGCGACGACGCCTCCGACCTGTACCTGCGGATCGTCTCCCTGGACGACTTCGACGGCACCACCTGGAAGCCGGCCCAGCGGCACATCACCGGTGTGCCGGGCAAGTTCCCGACCCCGGCCGGTCTGGGCGCCGACGTCAGGCGGACGACGGTGAAGTCGACGATCGCGGCCGCCGACTGGTACGCCCAGGACTGGCTGCCGATGCCGTACCCGCCGAGCGGGGTGAAGGTGGCCGGCACCTGGCGCTACGAGCCCGTCGGGATGACCCTCGTCGGCGACCACGGGCAGAACACGCGCGGTGAGACCTACCAGGTCACCAGCCTGGACGTGCAGCCGACGGCGGAGCAGCTGGCCGCGGCGCCGGAGCCGTCGGCGGCCATGAAGAGGGAGTACACCAAGGTGCCCTCCTCGCTGCCGTCGGTGGTGGCGCAGACGGCGAAGGAGGTCACCGCGGGCTCGGTGAACCACTACGAGGAGGCGGTCAAGCTCCAGGACTACTTCGCGGTGACGGGCGGCTTCCAGTACGACACCCAGGTGGAGGTCGGCCGGGGCGAGGGCGCGATCGCGAACTTCCTGAAGCAGAAGCGCGGTTTCTGCGTGCACTTCTCCTTCGCGATGGCCGCGATGGCCCGGACGCTGGGCATCCCGGCCCGGGTCGCGGTGGGCTTCGCACCGGGCACCCCGCAGGCCGACGGCACGGTGTCGGTGGGCCTGAAGGACGCGCACGCCTGGCCCGAGCTCTACTTCGAGGGCGTGGGCTGGACCCGCTTCGAGCCCACCCCGACGCGGGGCACGACGCCGTCCTACACGGTGTCGCAGACGACCGGCTCCTCCCTGCCGGACGAGACCCTGCCCTCCAAGGGCGCCTCGACGGCGCCGTCGGCCTCGGCCTCGCAGAGCGACAGCTGCACGCCGCAGCTGCGCAGGCAGGACGCCTGCGCCAGCCCGTCCGCGGCGGCCGCGGTACAGAGCGGCGACGGCGGGCCGCCGTGGTGGCAGCTGGGCCTGTGGGCGCTCGGCGGTCTCGCCGTACTGCTGGTGCCGCTGTCGCCGATGCTGTACCGGCAACAGGCGCGGGCGAGCCGGCTCGGCGCGCACGACCGTACGCCCCAGGGTATGGCGGCGCACACGCTGGCGGTCTGGCTGGAACTGACCGACACCGCCTGGGACTTCGGCATCCTGCCGGACGAGTCGCAGACCCCGCGCAACGCGGCCGCCCGGATCGTCCGGCTCGGCCGGCTCGATCCGGCCACCGCGGCCTCGGTGCACCGGGTGGCGGACGCGGTCGAACAGGTGCTGTACGCGCCACGGCCGCGGCCGACGGCGGGCCTCGCGGACGACGTCCGCCGGGCGAGAGCCGCGTTCAACGGCACGGTCGGTGTCCCCGCGCGGCTGCGGGCCCTGTTCGCTCCGCGGTCGAGCGTGCGCGTGCTGTGGGCGGCGTCGGCGGGCCGGGCCCGGCTGCGGGAGCGGCTGGCGGCAGCCCGGCCGACCCTGCGAAAGCCGTCGGAGCAGGAGGGCTGACGGGGGCTGGTTGCGGGGTGGAGTCGCTCACCGGCGCTTGCAGGGTGCCTCCCCCACGCTCGGCTTCGCTCGCGCGGGGGGACCCCCACCGCCCACCCGTGCCGCCTGGGGGCACCTCCCAGGCCCTTGAGGCACTGGGGGAGGCACGCCTGCCCGCGGCTGGGAAGAGGCGGGGGCGAAGCGCCCCTTTAGGGGCGCTGGGGGTACCCCCGGCCGAAGGCTGGGGGAGGAACTGCGCGACCAGCCCCCACGCACCCGCAGTGACTCACGGCCCGCAGCACGGTCCTTGGCTCCGGCCGGCTGAACAACGCCTGAGGGGTGACCATCCAGTGACGGTCACCCCTCAGTCACGCTCTGTTCAGCCCTGTCGGCCCCTCCGGCGAAGCCGTCAGCGGCCCTGCTCGTCGCGGCGGCGCTGCCAGCGCTCCTCGATGCGGTCCATCATGGACCGCTTCGGCCGGCCCTGCCGGCGGCCCTGTGCGCCTGCCGGGGGCTGCTCGCCGGGCTTGGGGGCCTTGCGCCAGCCGGTGACGGCGAGGACCGCGCAGCCCAGCATGACGAGGAAGCCCACCACGCTGACCCAGACCTGCTGGACGACCATTCCGGCGATGAGGAGCGCGATACCCACGAGGAAGCCGGCCACCGCCTGGTAGACCCGGCGCCGGGTGTACGTCCGCAGGCCGCTTCCCTCAAGCGCTGTCGCGAACTTGGGGTCTTCGGCGTACAGCGCTCGCTCCATCTGCTCAAGCATTCGCTGCTCGTGCTCCGAGAGCGGCACGGCGTCCTCCTCATCGTGCAGTCGCCGGGGCGACCCGGGGGGTCCCTTCAGGATAGGCAGGGAATCGCCCCCGTGAAACCCGCCCCTCTAGGCCAATTGGCCAACCGGAACCCGCCATGGCAGTCCCGGCTCGCTGAGGCTTCCATTCCCCGGCAGCCGACCCGTCATGCCGGGTTGGTCTCCCTCGATCATACGGCGCAAACCCCTCGATCGGGGGGCCTGTGGCGTACTCCATCCGCTGCCGAGCCCCTGATCAGGGGGCTCGTCTCAGGAGACTCTCAGACCCCTGCGGCACCCGGTGTCTCGCCGAGCACGTGCAGCTGGGTGGCGACGGCGTGGAAGGCGGGGAGCTCGGCCGCGGCGGCCTCCAGCTTGAGCAGGGCGTCCAGGGCGCCGGGCTCGGTGTCCACCAGGACGCCGGGGACCAGGTCGGCGAAGACCCGCACGCCGTGCACGGCGGCGACGACCAGGCCCGCGCCCTCGACCAGGCCGGTGAGCTGCTCGGCGGTGAAGCGGCGCGGCATCGGATCGCCGCTGCCCCAGCGCCCGTCGGGGTCCTCCAGGGCCTGCTTGGCCTCCGTGAAGTGCCCGGCGAGGGCGCGGGCGACCACGGCCCCGCCGAGCCCGGCGGCGAGCAGACTGAGGACGCCCTCGGAACGCAGCGCGGCCACCGTGTTGCGCACGCCCTCGGCCGGGTCGTCGACGTGCTCCAGGACGCCGTGGCAGAGCACCACGTCGTGGCTGCCGCGCTCGACCACGTCGAACAGGCCGAGGACATCGCCCTGGACGCCCTTGACCCGGTCGGCCACGCCGGCCTCGGCGGCCCGGCGCTCCAGCGCGAACAGCGCGTTCGGGCTGGGGTCAACGACGGTGACGCGATGGCCGAGGCGGGCCAGGGGGACGGCGAAGTTGCCGCTGCCGCCGCCGGTGTCCAGGACGTCCAGCGCGTCCCGGCCGGTGGCCTTGACCCGGCGGTCGAGAGCGTCCTGAAGAACCTCCCAGACCACGGCGGTACGGAGAGAAGCGCGGGGTCGAGTGGGGTCCGGCACGGCAGTTGACTCCTCGGCGCGGCACCGCCTGTTGCCCGGCGGCGCGAACTCGGTGCCTCCCCGGCCCGGAGTGCGGGAGGAAGGAAGGCTTCAGGCGCTCTCCACCCTATTGCCTCCGCCGCCCGTTGCCCCCGCCGCCTTGCCTGGTCATCCCGCGTCGGGCAGTTCCCTTCCCGGGTCGCCAGCCGGCCGCTCCCCGTCCTGCCGGCGCGGCTGCGGCAGCACCGGCTGGAGGACGAGCATCCGCTCGACGATCCGGAGAAACATCGCCACGTCACGTATCAGGTCGTCGGCGTCCCGGCGGCCCGCCGCGCCCTGGATGCCGGCCTCGGCGCGGGCCCGGCGGGCGGCACCGGAGGCGAACAGGGCGCTCCACTCGGTGAGCTCGGGTGCGACCTCGGGGAGCACCTCCCAGGCGCTGCGGATCCGGGCCCGGCGCCGGGGCGAGGTCTCGGGGCGGGCGCGGGCGGCGAGCACGGCGGCCGCGGTGCGCAGGGCGGCCAGGTGGGCGGTCGCGTAGCGCTCGTTGGGGGTGTCGAGCAGCTCGGCCTCGTCGAGGGCGGCGCGGGCCTGGGTGAGCAGGTCGAGGGCGGCGGGCGGGGCCGTGGCCCGGCGGAGCACGGGGTGCACATCGCTCGCCGGGCCGGTCAGTGAGGGGGCAGGGCCGGTGGCGCGGCGCCGGTGGGCGGCGGACGCTGACGAGTTGGCCATGACGAACCTCCTGTCGTCTGAGTGACGGCGCCCTCACACGGGGTGCCGTATGTGCCCATCGTGAGGTATGGCACTGACAATCCGTCCTGACCTGGGGTTTTGCTTCGATCGTAGGTTCGGAGTAGTTTTTGCACTGACCAGTCAGTTCAAAAACAGTGCCGCTACGAACGAGAATGCAGGGGGGAACCTGTGCACGGCGTACCTGTCACGGCCGAGCGCCTCGGGCTCGAGGGCCCGCGGGGCTGGGCGTTCCGGGGGATCTCCCTGGACGCCGGGCCCGGCGCACTGATCGCGGTGGAGGGGCCGTCCGGCTCCGGCCGCACCTGTCTGCTGCTCGCGCTCACCGGCCGGATGAAGGCCACCGAGGGCACCGCGACCGTCGGCGGCGCCCGGCTGCCCAAGCAGCTCGCGGCCGTACGGCGGATCAGCGCGGTGGCCAACGTGGCCGGGGTCACCGACCTCGAACCCGCCCTGACCGTCGGCGAGCACCTGCGCGAACGGGCCCTGCTGCAGCGCCGGTTCGGTGACTCCCTGCGCGCGCTGCTGCGGCCGCGCGCGGAGCGCGGGGCGCGGGCACAGCAGCGGATCGACGACGCGCTGGCCGCCGCCGGGCTCGACCTGGAGTCGCTGCCCAAGGGCGCCCGGACCGCCGTACGGGACCTGGAGCGGATCGAGGCGCTGCGGCTGTCCGTGGCGCTGGCGCTGGTCGGCAAGCCGCGGCTGCTGGCCGTGGACGACGCGGACCTGAAGCTGTCGGAGTCCGAACGGGCCGAGGTGCAGGAGCTGTTGGCGTCGATCGCCGGGACCGGGACGACGGTGGTGGCGGTGTGCGGACAGGCGATGGCGGGGGCCGTCGTCGTGCGCACCGGGAGCACTGACGCAGCGGAGGCAGCACAGGCAGCAGAGACAGCACAGGCATCGGAAGACGAGGAGGCCGGCGATGCGCTCGCCGCGACTGGCCGCGCTTGAGCTCAGGCGCTTCGGACGGGGCAGGCTGCCACGGGCGGCCCTGGTGGCCCTGCTGGTGCTGCCGCTGCTGTACGGCGCGCTGTACCTGTGGTCGTTCTGGGATCCCTACGGCCGCCTCGACCGCGTCCCCGTGGCGCTCGTGAACGACGACAAGGGGGCGACCGCGAGCGGCAGGCGGGTCACCGCGGGCGACGACATCGTGGCCGGGCTGAAGGACAGCAAGGCCTTCGACTGGCACGAGGTGAGCGCCGCCGAGGCCCGCCGGGGCGTCGAGAACGGCACGTACTACCTGTCGTTGACCATGCCCGCCGACTTCAGCGCGCGCATCGCCTCCAGCGCGGGCGACTCCCCGGAGACCGGCGCGCTCCAGGTGCGTACGAACGACGCGAACAACTACATCGTCGGGCAGATCTCCCGCACGGTCTTCAACGAGGTGCGCTCGGCCGCGTCCACCAAGGCGTCCCGGTCCTTCCTGGACCGGATCTTCATCTCGTTCGCCGACATCCACGGGCAGACGGTGCAGGCCGCCGAGGGCGCCGACACCCTCGCCGGCGGCATCGGGAAGGCCGAGAAGGGGTCGAAGGACCTCGCGGACGGCCTGGCGGACGCCAAGACCGGCAGCGGGAAGCTCGCCAAGGGGATCAGGAAGCTGGACGCGGGCGCGGGGACGCTGGAGGACGGCTCGCGGCAGGTCGCGGACGGCACCCAGGCCCTCGCCGACCGGGTCGACGGGGTCTACGGGACGGTCGGCCCGTACCTGGCGAGGAACGAGAAGACCATCGGTGACACCGCCCGGCTGGTCGCCGACTCGGCACAGACCGTCCGCGACAACCTGGGCGTCCTGGTGAAGACCGCTCCGGCGGCCGCGAAGACCGCGCACGCGGCCGCCGACACGCTGGACGAGGTCTACGCGGCGCGCTGCTCGGCGGACCTGCTGACCGACCCGGTCTGCCCCGACCTGAAGAAGGCCAGGGACGCGGCCGACGACGTGGCCGCCGTCGCCGACGACCTGAACACGCTGATCGCCGACCAGAACGGCGACCTGAAGACCCTCGACGCGAACCTCGGCACGCTCCAGACCCAGGCACGAGCCCTCGCCGACCGTGCCCCGCACCTCTCCGAGGACGTCGCCGACGCCGTCAAGAAGATCGACAAGCTGAACGACGGCGCGGCCCGGGTCGCCGCGGGCGCCGCGAAGCTGCACACCGGACTCGGCACGGCCACCACCGGCGCCACCGGCCTCGACAGCGGCCTCGGCAGGCTCGAGTCCGGCGCCTACGACCTCAACGGCGGGATGTACAAGCTCGCCGACGGGTCCAACACGCTCGCGGGCGGCCTGCACGACGGCGCGGCGAAGATCCCCGACTACGACAAGCAGGACCGCGACGAGCGCACCGGCGTCATGGCCGACCCGGTCCAGCTCGCCTCGCACGACCTGCACAAGGCGCCCAACTACGGCACCGGGTTCGCCCCGTACTTCATCCCGCTCTCCCTGTGGGTCGGCGCCATGGTGGCCTACATGCTGATCCAGCCGCTCAACCGGCGCGCCCTGGCGGCCGGCTCGGCGGCCTGGCGGATCGCGCTGGCGGGCTGGCTGCCGGTGGTCGCGGTCGGGGTGCTGCAGACGGCCGCCCTGATGGCCGTACTGCACTGGGCGATCGGGCTCCAGATGGTCCGCGCGGCCGGGACGGTCGGGTTCCTGTTCCTGGTGGCGGCCTGTTTCGCGGCGATCGTGCAGTGGCTGAACGCGCGCTTCGGGGCGGCGGGGCGGATCCTGGTTCTCGCCCTGCTGATGCTCCAGCTGACGTCGGCGGGCGGCACGTATCCCGTGCAGACCAGTCCGGGCTTCTTCAACGCGGTCCACCCGTTCCTGCCGATGAGCTACGTCGTGTCGGCGCTGCGGCGGCTGATCACGGGCGGCGGCCTCGGACCGGTGTGGCAGGCCTGTGCCGTCCTGGCGGCCTTCACCGCCGGCGCGCTCGCGCTCACCGCCCTTTCGGCCCGGCGCCGCCAGGTGTGGACGCTGGACCGCCTGCATCCCGAGCTGAGCCTGTGAGGCGTCGATGACCTCCTCGTCCGTGTCCGCGGGGGCCGCGGTTCCTGTGAGAATCGGAACCATGGAAAGCAGCAGCACCACGGGCGGCAGCACACGCCGTGAGGCCACCCGGCAAAAGCTCTACGAAGCCGCCGTCACGCTCATCGCCGAGCAGGGCTTCTCCGCCACCACGGTGGACGAGATCGCCGAACGGGCCGGGGTCGCGAAGGGCACCGTCTACTACAACTTCGCGAGCAAGTCGGTCCTCTTCGAGGAGCTGCTGCGGCACGGCGTGGGCCTGCTCACCGCGTCCCTGCGAGACGCCGCCGAGCAGACCGCGCGGGAGGGCGGCAGCCGGGTCGACGCCCTGGACGCGATGGTCCGCGCGGGCCTCGTCTTCATCGACCGCTACCCGGCCTTCACCCAGCTCTACGTGGCGGAGCTGTGGCGCACCAACCGGGCCTGGCAGTCGACGCTGATGGTGGTCCGGCAGCAGGCCGTCGCGGTCGTCGAGGGCGTCCTGCGCGAGGGCGTGGAGAACGGCGAGTTCAGCGACGAGATCGATGTGCAGCTGACGGCGGCCGCGCTGGTCGGGATGGTGCTGGTGGCGGCGCTGGACTGGAAGTCCTTCCAGCCGGAGCGCTCCCTGGACGACGTGCACGCGGCCCTGTCCCGGCTGCTGCAGGGGCGGGTGAGCGGGAAGGGCTGAACCGGTGCGCGAAAGCGCCGGTCCCGCGGCGGCCGCGTCCCCCGCGGGCCGCCGTCGGACCGGCGCCTTCCGTGCACCCCCGTTTTCCCCCGGTTTCCCGTTGTTCCCCCGGGTCCCCTCTCCCCCGTGTCTCGCTTCCGCCGACGCGAATCGGCGGAAGGAGCGGTCGAGGGCGCCGGCGCCGTTCCGCCGCCCCGTGTCGGCGGTGCCGGGCCTCGCGTCCCTTTCCGTGTCTCCACTGTCTCGTTCACGCAGGTCGCGGCCCATCCGCGCGGGTACTCAACTCGCGCCCTAGGTACCCGTACTCAGGTCTGCGCACCGAGGCCCAGGACGCGCGGCCGCCGACTGGTTACGATCGCGTCCGTGTCGGTACTCCCCTTGGTCTTCACCAGCGGCTGGGCCAGCGGAATCAACGCCTACGCGGTGGTTCTCCTGCTCGGCCTCTTCGGCGCGACGGGCCTGAGCGACGACGTCCCCGAGACGCTGCAGCGCCCCGAGGTGCTGATCGTCGCGGGCGTGCTGTTCCTGTGCGAGGCGGTCGCCGACAAGATCCCGTACGTCGACTCGGTGTGGGACTCCGTGCACACGGTGATCCGGCCGCTGGCGGGCGCCTGGGTCGGAGCGCTGCTCGCCGGGCACAGCGGCTCGCTGTCGGACGTGGCGGCCGGGCTGGTCGGCGGTTCGACGGCGCTGGCCAGTCACACCGTGAAGGCCGGGACCCGGATGGCGGTCAACACCTCGCCTGAGCCGTTCAGCAACATCGTGCTGAGCTTCGCCGAGGATCTCGGGGTCGCCGGGATCGTGTCGTTCGCGATGTTCCATCCGCTGGCGGCGGCGATCATCGCCGCGGTGCTGCTGGCGAGCGGCCTGATCGTGCTGGTGTTCCTGGTCTCCCGGATCCGGCGCTTCTGGCGCCGCCGGGCCCAGCGCCGGGAGGAACGGCGGCTCGCGGCGCAGGTGGGACGGCCGCCCGGCTGACGGCCCGCCGGACCGGACTGTCGGTGGCGGTCGATAAAGTCGCGGGCATGGGACGGATTGCGGTGATCGGCGCCGGGATGGGCGCCATGGCGGCGGCCGCCCGGCTGGCCGTCGCGGGCCACCGGGTGACGGTGTACGAGCGTACGGAGACGTACGGCGGCGAGGTGCGCCGGTTCGAGCGCGACGGGTTCGCCTTCGACACCGGACCGGGACTGCTGCCGCTGCCCGCCGTGTACCGCGACCTGTTCGTCAAGACCGGCAAGGAGCCGCTGGAGGACTGCGTCGAGCTGGTCCAGGTGGACCCGTCGGCCCGGCACGTCTTCGCGGACGGCACGGAGGTGTCGCTGCCGAACGCGTCCCGCGCGGGCGTCGTCGCCGCCCTCGACGAGGCCCTCGGGGCCGGTGCCGGGCAGCGCTGGGGCGACTTCCTGGTGCGGGCCCGGGAGGCCTGGGACCGCACCCGGCGCCCGCTCCTGGAGGAGCCGCTGTGGCCGAACTGGCAGGTGCTGGCCGAGCGCGAGCCGTACCCGTCGGTCCCGCACAAGAGGCTGCTGCGCACCCGACGGGCAAGCACCCTCTACGAGATCGGCGCCTGGGAGCTGCGCGACGAGCGGCTGGCCGCGCTCCTCAACAGCCACGCGCTCGCGTACGGCCTCAACCCCCGTGACACGCCGGCGAGCGCGGCCGTGCTGCCGTACCTGGAGCACGCCTTCGGCACCTGGTATGTGCGCGGTGGCATACGGGAGTTGGCGCGCGCGGTGTACGAGCGCTGTGTGCGGCGGCGGGTCGAGTTCGTGTTCGGCGCCGAGGTCACGGCGGTGCTGGCGAAGGACGGCCGGGCAGCGGGGGTGGAGCTCGCCGACGGCGGTGTGGTCGACGCGGACCAGGTGGTGGCCGGAGTGGATCCGGTGCGGCTCGACACCCTCACCCGGCCCACGGGGTACCGGCTCGACGCCGACGGCGACGTGGCGGCCGGCCTGAAGGCGCCTCCCGCGGTCCCCCTCACCGTGCTGCTCGCGCTCCGTGGCGGGCCGGAGGCCGGTGCCGCGCACCGCACGGTCGTGCACGCCCCGGACGACGAGGCCGAGCTGGACCTGCTGACCGCGCCGGGCGGCGACCGGCCGGTGCGCCCCACCGTGACGGTGCTGCGCCCCGCCGACCCGGCGCTCAGACCGGACGACGAGCACGAGTCCGTGGTGCTGTCGGCGGTGCTGTCGGCCGAGGCCGGCTGGGAGCGGGACAGCACGGGCCGGGCCTGCACGGACTTCCTCCTCGAAGCCGCCGAGGCGGCCGTGCCGGGGCTGCGGGAGCGCCTGCTCTGGCACGAGACGCGGCTGCCGGAACAGGCCACGGACGGCACGGGGTTCGGGGGGATCTCCGCTCCCGCCCTGGCCGCGGGCGGGGGGCGCTTCCTGCACCCGGCCAACACCACCCGGCTGCCGGGGCTGTACCGCGTGGGCGGCTGGTCGCACCCCGGCGGCGGGCTTCCGCACGCGGGCATGTCGGGGGCGCTGGTGGCCGGACTGATCGTGGAGGGGCCGGAGTTCCGCGGCTCGCAGTGAGCCGGGCGCTGCCGGAAGGCTTCAGAAACGGTACTGCTCGTCGTACCCGTTGCCCTGGTGGCCCTGCTGCTGCCCCTGCCCGTCGCCCTGGTAGGGGTACTGCTGCTCCTGCGGGAGTTCGCCGCCGTAGGTCTCCTCGGCGCGCTGCTGCGGGACCCAGACCCCGCCCGCCGGGGTCTCACCGTAGCCGCCGGTGCCGTACTGGCCCTGGGCGTACCCCTGCTGGTCGTACTGCTGGGTCCCGTACGACGACTGGTCGTACCCGGCGCCGTAGGTCTGGTTGCCGATGTACGGGTCGGAGTAGTTGGCGTACTGCTGCTGGCCGCCGCTGGCGTCGTAGCCGTACTGCTGCTGGCCGTAGCCGGAGTAGTCGTAGGCGTAGTTCTGGTCGGTGCCCTGGGCGGCGTACGCCTGGTCCTGGCCGGCGGTCGCGTAGGCCGCCTGCTGGTCGCCGGTGGCGGCGTAGCCGGAGTCGCGGTAGACGCCGTAGGAGCCGGTGTCGTCGGGCATCGGCTGCGGCTCGTACACCGCGGTGGACTCGTTCGCGCCGGGCTCCATGGTGCGGGCCGCCGGGGTGAAGACGTCGTCGCGGTCGTACTCGTCACCGCCGTAGGACGGATTGCCGCCGTTCGCGGCGTAGCCGCCCTGCTGTTCGGCGTAGGCGGCGTCGGCCGCGTCCGGGTCGGTGGCCTCCAGACCCGGGTCCTCGTCCGGCTCGCCACGGCGGCGCTTGGTCAGGCCGGCGCCGTCACCGTCCGCACCGGGGCGCTTGACCGCCCAGCCGGCCTCGAAGCCACGGCGGAACGACAGCGTGACGTAGGTCTGGCCGACCGCGAAGGCGATCGCGCCCACACCGATGACGATCACGGACGGGATCAGGACACCGAAGACGACCCCGAGGAAGCCGACGAAGGCGAGCAGCCGCCAGCGCAGCCGCGCCTTGTACTGCAGCAGTACCTCGCCCAGCAACCACAGCGCGACGATGCCGAACGCTACGTAGAGGACCGTCCAGCCCATGTACGCCCCTCTCCCTGTAACCGCTACGCAGTGTGTCGTACTCCGGTGCGGCCGGTCTAGGCCCGCGGGGGATGGTGCAGGCCCAGGTTCTCGTAGATTTCCAGCGTCGCCGTGGAGTTGTTGAGCGTGATGAAGTGCAGTCCTGGCACTCCCTCGGCCAGCAGCCGTGCGCAGAACTCCGTGGCGTGTTCGATGCCAATGGAGCGTACCGCCGCCGGATCGTCTTTCGCTGTGAGGATCCGCTCTTTCAGGGCGTCCGGGAAGGCGGCGTTGCTGAGTTTGGGCAGCCGTTCCAGCATCTTCACACTGGTGACGGGCAGGATTTCCGGAATCACCGGAGTTTCGCAGCCGGCCGCGACGACCCGGTCGCGAAGGCGAAGGTAGGACTCGGGCTGGAAGAACATCTGCGTGATGGCGTAGTCGGCGCCCGCGCGGCACTTGTCGACGAAGTGCCGGACGTCGGTGTCCCAGTCGCTGGAGCGCGGGTGCATCTCCGGGAAGGCGGCGACGCCCACGCAGAAGTCGCCCGACTCCTTGATGAGACGGACGAGTTCGGCCGCGTAGGTCAGGCCTTCCGGATGCGCGACCCAGTCGCCCATCGGGTCGCCGGGCGGGTCGCCGCGCACCGCGAGCATGTTGCGGATCCCGGCGTCCGCGTACTGGCCGATGATGTTGCGCAGCTCGGCCAGCGAGTGGTCGACCGCGGTGAGGTGGGCGACCGGGGTGAGCGTGGTGTCGGCGACGATCTGCTGCGTCTCCCTGACCGTGCCGGCGCGGGTGGAACCGCCGGCGCCGTAGGTCACGGAGACGAAGTCGGGGGCGACCGCCTCGACCCGCCGGAGCGCGCTCCACAGGTTCCGCTCACCCTTCGGGGTCTTCGGCGCCGAGAACTCGAACGAGTACGTGGTCTTGCCGGAGGCGAGCATGTCGCGCACGGTGCGTGCGCGGTCAGTCCTGGTGGATGCGGTTCCGAGGGCCATACCCGCAGGTTAGTCAGGGGCGGACGGTCACCCAACCGAACTCGGGATATTTGCCGGAATTGCCCACCTCTTGTGGACCTCGCGTCCGGATACTGGACAAGTTTCCGGACCACCGCACCCCGCGCGTCACCGCGACCGCAGTCGCTTCGCGAACTCGGCCGCCGCCGTGCCCGGGTCGTCGGCCGCGGTGAGCGCGCGGACGACGACCACCCGGCGGGCGCCCGCGTCCAGCACCTGGTCGAGGTTGCCGAGGTCGATGCCGCCGATGGCGAACCAGGGGCGGTCGGTGCCCAGGGCGGCGGTGTACCGCACCAGGTCGAGCCCGGGAGCGGGCCTGCCGGGCTTGGTGGGGGTGGGCCAGCAGGGGCCGGTGCAGAAGTAGTCCACGCCGTCCTGCACGGCGGCCGCGGCCGCCTCGGACTCGGCGTGCGTGGAGCGGCCGATCAGGACGTCCGGGCCGAGGATCGCGCGGGCCGCCGGGACCGGCAGGTCGCCCTGGCCGAGGTGGAGCACGTCGGCACCGGCCGCGTGGGCCACGTCCGCGCGGTCGTTGACCGCGAGCAGCTTGCCGTGCCGGGCGCAGGCGTCGGCGAACACCGCGAGGTGCTCCAGCTCCTCGGCGGCCTCCATCCCCTTGTCGCGCAACTGCACGACGTCGACACCGCCCGCCAGGACCGCGTCCAGGAACTGGGCGAGGTCGCCCTGCTCCTTACGGGCGTCCGTGCACAGGTAGAGCCGGGCGTCGGCCAGCTGGGCGCGGGCGGTGTCGGTCATCGGTGTCCCCCGTTGTGTCGGTACTGGCTGCCTCAGACGGCGAGCGCCTGGGCGCGGCGCTTCACCTCCGTGCCGCGATTCTCGCTGAGCGCCTGCGCGGGGGTGCCGGGCAGGGTCGCGTCGGGAGTGAAGAGCCACTCCAGCATCTCTTCGTCCGTGAAGCCGTCGTCCCGCAGGAGCGTCAGGGTGCCGGACAGGCCCTTGACGACCTTGTCCCCGTCGATGAAGGCGGCGGGGACGTGCAGTGCCCTGTTCTCACCGCGGCGGACGGCGATGAGCTGGCCCTCCTTGACCAGCTGCCGCACGCGCGTCACCTCGACGTCCATCATCTCTGCGATGTCGGGGAGGGTGAGCCAGGAGGGGACGAGAGCATCGATCTTCGTGTCAATCTCGGTCACGGGATCCAGGGTAGGCGCTTCGCCGGGTGGGCCGCGATGGGTGGTGCCGGGTACGTGTCGGGGGTCGGGTGCGGGTGAGTGGGGGCTGGTCACGCAGTTCCTCCCCCCAGCCTTCGGCCGGGGGTGACCCCCAGCGCCCCTAAAGGGGCGCTGCAGTCGCGTTCTTCAAGGGGCGGCCGGGGTCTGCGAGGGCCTCGGGGTCCATTCGGGTACTCGCCTCGATCAGCCTGCGGCCCTGGGCCAGGTCGCGGGGGCGGCCTACCGCCAAGAGGGCGACCAGGCGGTCCGCGCGCAGCCAGCAGACGCTCCAGGAGGGGCCGGACGGGTCACCGCGCCAGACCAGGCGGTCGGCGGCGGCGTGGTGGCCGGCGTACTGGACGAAGCGGCCGAACTGTTCCGACCAGAAGTACGGGACCGGGTCGTAGACCGCGTCGGTCTCGCCGAGGATGTTGGCGGCGACCGTGCGCGGCCCCTGGAGGGCGTTGTCCCAGTGGTGGACCATGAGGCGCTCGCCGTAGCGGCCGGACGGGAACGAGGCGCAGTCGCCGACCGCGTAGACGTCGGGGACGGTGGTGCGCAGGCGGTCGTCGGCGAGCACCTCGCGGTGCGCGCCCAGCCCGATGCCGGAACCGGCCAGCCAGGCGGTGGCGGGGCGGGCGCCGATGCCGACCACGACGGCGCCCGCGGGCAGCCGCGAGCCGTCGTCGAGCACCACCACGCCGGGCTCGATGTGCACCACGCGCGCGTGGGTGCGCAGTTCGGTGCCGCTGTCCGCGTACCAGGCGGCCATCGGCGCGGCGACCTCGGCGGGGAGCGCTCCCGCGAGCGGGCGGTCCGCGGCCTCGACCACGGTGACCGCGCAGCCCGCCTCGCGGGCCGCGGTCGCGAACTCGGCGCCGATCCAGCCCGCGCCGACGACCACGATGTCGTGCTGCCGGGCGAGCACGGGCCGCAGCCGCTCGGCGTCGTCCAGGGTGCGCAGCAGATGGACGCCGGGCACGCCCTCGGTGCCGGGCAGCGTGATCGGCTCGGCGCCGGTGGCGAGGACCAGGACGTCGTACGGCACCGGTCCGGCCTCGGTGTCCAGCTCGTGGTCGGCGGTGCGCACGCCCAGCGCCTCGCGGCCGAGCGCCAGCTCGATGCCGAGCGCCTCGAAGTCGACCTCGAAGGCGGAGCCCTCCGACTTGCCGAGCAGCACGGCCTTGGAGAGCGGCGGCCGGTCGTACGGCTGGTGCGGTTCGGCGCCGATCAGCGTGACGGTTCCGGTGAACCCCTGCTCGCGCAGGGCGACGGCGGTCTGCACCCCGGCCATCCCCGCGCCCACGACGACCACGCGCCGCGTCTGTGACGTGCTCCGTCGCTGCGTCTGCTCGCTCACCTGATCACCATAGACAAGAACGATAGACAACTGACAGAGAGTCAGTCAGGGGGCGTGGCGAGTGACCTGTTCCACAGCACCGTCCACCACGCTGTCCACAGTGCCGTCCGAGGCCGTCTTACAAGGGCGGAGCTCCGCGGGCTAGGGTGGCGGGGAAGCACACGCGGGAGCCCGGACGCACCGGGCTGAGAGGGAGGCTGGCGGCCTCCGACCGTACGAACCTGATCCGGGTCATGCCGGCGAAGGGAGGGGCTGGACGCCCATGTCCTCACGTACGTCCGACGTCCTCGTCATCGGGGGCGGAATCATCGGCCTGGTCACGGCCTGGCGGGCGGCTCAGCGCGGGCTCGCCGTCGCCGTGGTCGACCCCGAGCCCGGCGGCGGGGCCGCGCAGGTCGCGGCCGGGATGCTGGCCGCGGTCACCGAACTGCACTACGGGGAGCAGACGCTGCTGGGGCTCAATCTGGCCTCCGCCCGCCGCTATCCCGCCTTCGCCGCCGAGCTCACCGAGCTGACCGGCCACGACCTCGGCTACCGGCGCTGCGGCACGCTCGCGGTCGCGCTGGACGCCGACGACCGCGCCCATCTGCGCGAGCTGCACGCCCTCCAGCAGCAGTCGGGCCTGGAGTCCGAGTGGCTGTCCGGGCGGGAGTGCCGACGCCTGGAGCCGATGCTCGCGCCGGGCGTGCGCGGCGGGCTGCGGGTCGACGGCGACCACCAGATCGACCCGCGCCGGCTGGCGGCCGCGCTGGTGGCCGCGTGCGAGCGGACCGGGGTGGTCCTCCACCGCGACTGGGCCGAGCGCCTGGAGGTGGTGCGGGGGCGGGCCGCCGGGGTCGTCACCCGTGCGGGCGCGGCCTGGGGCGCCGGGCAGGTGGTGCTCGCCGGCGGGAGCCTGAGCGGGCGGCTGGCGGGCGTGCCGGACGACGTGCTGCCGCCGGTGCGGCCGGTGAAGGGGCAGGTGCTGCGGCTGACCGTGCCCGCGCGGTACGCACCTTTCCTCAGCCGGACGGTACGGGCTGTGGTGCGCGGCGGGAACGTCTACCTGGTGCCCCGGGAGAACGGCGAGCTGGTCGTCGGCGCGACCAGCGAGGAGCTGGGCTGGGACACGACGGTCACCGCGGGCGGTGTGTACGAGCTGCTGCGCGACGCGCACGAGCTGGTCCCCGGCATCACCGAGCTGCCCCTGACCGAGACCCGGGCCGGCCTGCGCCCCGGCTCCCCCGACAACGCGCCGTTGCTCGGGCCGACCCGCCTCGACGGACTGCTGCTGGCCACCGGGCACTACCGCAACGGGGTGCTGCTCACGCCGGTCACCGGAGACGTGATGGCGGAGCTGCTGGCCGGCGGCGAGCTGCCGCAGGAGGCCCGTCCGTTCACGCCGAGGCGATTCGGCGACGTCCTCGTGGAGCAGAGCGCATGAACATCTCCGTCACCATCTCCGTCAACGGGGAGCGCCTGGAGATCGCCCCGGGCACCGCTCTCGACTCGCTGGTGCGGTCCCTCACGGCCGCGCCCTCCGGGGTGGCCGCGGCCGTCAACGAGACCGTCGTACCGCGCGGGCAGTGGGCGACGACCGGGCTCGCCGACGGTGACCGGGTGGAAGTCCTGACCGCCGTGCAGGGAGGCTGAGCGCCGTGGCCGACGATCCCTTCGTCCTGGGGGGTACGACGTTCTCCTCCCGGTTGATCATGGGTACCGGCGGTGCGCCCAGCCTGGAGGTGCTGGAGCGGGCCCTCGTCGCGTCCGGGACCGAGCTGACCACGGTCGCGATGCGGCGGGTGGACCCGGGGGTACGGGGCTCCGTGCTGTCGGTGCTCGATCGGCTCGGGATCCGGGTGCTGCCGAACACGGCCGGGTGCTACACCGCGGGCGAGGCGGTGCTGACGGCCCGGCTGGCGCGGGAGGCGCTGGGGACCTCGCTGATCAAGCTGGAGGTCATCGCCGACGAGCGGACCTTGCTCCCCGATCCGGTCGAGCTCCTTGACGCGGCGGAGACGCTGGTGGACGACGGGTTCACGGTGCTGCCGTACACGAACGACGATCCGGTGCTGGCCCGCAAGCTGGAGGACGTGGGGTGCGCCGCGGTGATGCCGCTCGGGTCGCCGATCGGGTCGGGGCTCGGGATCCGCAACCCGCACAACTTCCAGCTGATCGTCGAGCACGCGCGGGTGCCGGTGATTCTGGACGCGGGGGCCGGTACGGCGTCGGACGTGGCGCTGGCGATGGAGCTGGGGTGTGCCGGGGTGATGCTGGCGTCGGCGGTGACGCGGGCGCAGGATCCCGAGCGGATGGCTCACGCCATGCGAGCCGGGGTGGAGGCGGGGCGGCTGGCCCGGCTGGCGGGGCGGATTCCCCGCCGGTACCTCGCGGAGGCGTCGTCTCCTGCGGAGGGCCTGGCCGTGCTGGACCCCGAGCGCCCTGCGTTCTGAGCGTCGGTCCGCTCCCGCCTGCTCTCCCACCCACGCACCGCCCGAAACCGTTCGCTGGAAGGCCGGACTCTCCCGTGGGGGCCGAGCGCCGTCGGCGGCTGCGGGAGGGGGGACAAGCCCGGCCGGGGGGTCGATCACCGTCGGCGGCTGCGGGAAGGGGAGAGAGCCTGGCCGGGGGGCCGAGCGCCGTCGGCGGCTGTGGGATAGGTGCATATTTCAGCCAGGTGTGAAGCGTCACAGGTGCGCTGCAGTCCCTCTGGGAAAGCGGTCTCACCTGTGGAGGTGTCAGCCGGTGCTCGTAGACTCGCCGCGTGGATACGACCCTTCAGGACCCCCTCGTCGGGCAGGTGCTCGACGGCCGGTATCGCGTCGACGCGCGGATCGCCGTCGGCGGGATGGCCACGGTGTACCGGGCCCTGGACATCCGGCTGGACCGCGTGCTCGCGCTGAAGGTGATGCACCCGGCGCTCGCCGCCGACGGGTCCTTCGTCGAGCGGTTCATCCGGGAGGCCAAGTCGGTCGCCCGACTGGCCCACCCGAACGTCGTCCAGGTCTACGACCAGGGAGCCGACCGGTCGTACGTGTACCTCGCCATGGAGTACGTCGCCGGCTGCACCCTGCGTGACGTGCTGCGCGAGCGCGGCGCGCTGCAGCCGCGGGCCGCGCTGGACATCCTGGAGCCGGTGCTGGCCGCGCTGGGCGCCGCGCACCGCGCCGGGTTCGTGCACCGGGACATGAAGCCCGAGAACGTGTTGATAGGGGACGACGGGCGGGTCAAGGTCGCGGACTTCGGGCTGGTGCGGTCCGTGGACTCCGTCACCAGTACGACCGGCGCCGTGCTGGGCACCGTGTCGTACCTCGCGCCCGAGCAGGTCGAGAGCGGGGCCGCCGATCCGCGCGTCGACGTGTACGCGTGCGGTGTCGTGCTGTACGAGATGCTCACCGGTGAGAAGCCGCACGACTCCGATTCACCCGCGGTCATTCTGTACAAGCACCTGCACGAGGACGTGCCGGCGCCGTCGACCGTGGTGCCGGGGCTGGCCTACGAGCTGGACGAGCTGGTCGCCCGCGGCACGGCCCGTGATCCGGGGGTCCGTCCGTACGACGCCGTCGCGCTGCTCGCCCTGCTGCGGGAGACGCGGAGCGCGCTCCGGGCCGAGCAGCTGGACGCCGTGCCGCCGCAGGCGCTGGCGGAGGCGCACGACATCGGCGAGGACCGGACCAGTGTCATACCCCGGTCGCTGACGGTGCCCCGGCCGCTGCCCGTCAACGAGGAGGACGAGGGGGTGCTGCGGACCAGCCGGTTCGAGGCGCCGCCCTCCCCCACGCTCGGCTTCGCTCGCGCGGGGGCACCCCCATCCGACCGGCGGCGCGGGGGCCGTCGGTCCCGGCGCGGGCTGGTGACGCTCGTCCTGGCCGTACTGATCGTCCTCGGTGCCGGCGCCGGCGTCTGGTACATCAACTCCGGGCAGTTCACCAAGGTCCCGCCGCTGCTGTCGAAGACCGAGGCCCAGGCCACCGCGCGGCTGAAGGAGGCCGGGCTCGACGTCGGGTCGGTCGAGCACGCCTACAGCGACACGGTGAAGCGGGGCACGGTGATCAGCACCGACCCGGCGGCCGGCGAGCGGATCCGCAGCAACGACTCGGTGAAGCTCACCATCTCGGACGGCCCCGAGACGGTGAACGTGCCGGACGTGCAGGGGCGGACGCTGGCCAGGGCCAAGCTGCTGCTGACCGCCGACGGGCTGGCACCGGGCATGGTGACCCGGGAGTTCAGCGAGGGCGTGCCCAAGGGTTCGGTCATCTCGACCGACCCGGGCGCGGGTTCCAAGCGGCACGCCGGGACCGCGATCGCGCTCGTCGTCAGCAAGGGTGCCCCGGTCGACGTCCCCGACGTCACCGGCGACGACCTGGACGACGCCCGGCAGGAGCTTCAGGAGGCCGGGCTGAAGGTGACGGTGTCCGCCACCGAGATCAACTCCGAGTACGACCAGGGGCAGGTCGCCCGGCAGACCCCGGCGGGCGACGCGCAGGCCGCCGAGGGCGACACCGTGACGCTGACGCTGTCCAAGGGCCCGGAGCTGGTCGAGGTGCCCAACGTGGTCGGGGCCACGGTGGACGACGCGACCAAGCTGCTGGAGCAGTCCGGTTTCCAGGTCAAGGAGGACCGCGGGCTGCTCGGGCTGTTCGGCGACACCGTGCGGAAGCAGTCGGTGGACGCCGGCGAGCAGGCGCCCAAGGGGTCGACGATCACGATCACCATCCGGTGACCGGGTGCGGGCCGCGCCGTGACACCCTTGACGGGTGAAGAGTCAGCAGTCAGGCCCCGTCCGCAACCCCGTCGGCGGCCATGTCCCGGTGGCCGGCGGTCTGCACTCCGTGGGGCTGTCGTACGCCCGTGAGCTGAAGGCCGAGACCGTACAGGTCTTCGTCGCCAACCCGCGCGGCTGGGCCACCCCGGCGGGCAGCCCGAAGCAGGACGAGGCGTTCCGCGCGGCCTGCGCGGTGGGGGCGATCCCGGCGTACGTGCACGCCCCGTACCTGATCAACTTCGGGTCGCACACCGAGGCGACCGTGGAGAGGTCGGTGGAGTCGCTGCGGCACTCGCTGCGGCGCGGCCGGGAGATCGGGGCGCTCGGCGTGGTCGTGCACACCGGGAGCGCGACCGGCGGCCGGGCCCGGGACGTGGCGCTGAAGCAGGTACGGACGCATCTGCTGCCGCTCCTCGACGAGCTGACCCACGACGACGACCCGTTCCTGCTCCTCGAGTCCACCGCCGGGCAGGGTGCCTCGCTCTGCTCGCGGACCTGGGACTTCGGCCCGTACTTCGAGGCGCTGGACGCCCATCCGAAGCTGGGCGTCTGCCTGGACACCTGCCATGTGTTCGCCGCCGGGCACGACCTGACCGGGCCGAGCGGGATGCACCAGACGCTGGACCTGCTGGTGGACACCGTCGGCGAGGGGCGGCTGAAGCTGATCCACGCCAACGACTCCAAGGACGTCGTCGGCGCGCACAAGGACCGGCACGAGAACATCGGCGCCGGGCACATCGGCGAGGACCCGTTCCGCGCGCTCATGACCCACCCGGCGACCGCTGGCGTGCCGCTGGTCATCGAGACGCCCGGCGGCAAGGAGGGGCACGCTGCCGACGTCGAGCGCCTCAAGCGGCTCCGGGACGGCTGACCCCCCTCGCCGGACGGCTCACCCCACCGCCAGCGGCACTGCCGCCAGCAGCAGCCCCGTGCCGAGCAGCGCCATCGACCGGCGCAGCCAGCGGTACTTCGCCGACAGGATCACGCTGACGTCCTGGAGCTGGGTGAGCAGCCAGCCCACCTGGTCCGCCCCGGCTTCGGCGGCGGCGCGGCGCAGCGCCTCCGGGTCGATGCCGTGCAGGGCGTCGGCGTAGAAGGTCGGGCCGGGTGCCGAGCGGACCGTGCGGGTGCGGGGCACGATCACCGCGAGCAGCAGCAGGGTGCCGGCCGCCCAGAGCACCCCGCCCGCCGCGAGGAAGGCCAGCGCGACGCCCGACGCGCCGGACGGCGCCCCCCTGCCGAGCACCAGCGCCGGTATCGCGACGGCGCCCGAGAGCAGGACGGACGCCTTCACGTCCGCCCTGCCCAGGTCCTCGCGTACGGTCCCCAGCAGCCGTTCGGCGACGTAGTACGCGGCGGCGTCGGGTTCGCCCGGGGTCATCGGCGTGCCTCGGGGCTGGAGTCGTTCTCCACCCCCGTCCCCTGCCCGGGGATGACGTCCGCCGGCGGAACGGGCGGGGGCGCGTCGGCCGGGAGCAGCGGGGGTGCGGGCGGCATCGGGGGCATGGGCGGCACCGGCAGCGAGGTCGGGGCCTGCGGCAGGCCGTTGGGGAAGACGCCGGTGGATACCGTGCGGCTGTAGTCGATGAGCGCCTGGATCTGGTCGTCGATCTGGTGGCGCTGGACCACGCCCTGGTTGATCAGGTTGGTCAGGTAGTCCAGGGCGCCCTGCCGCTGGTCGCGGGCCTGCTGCTGGAGCACCCCGAGGATCTCGGCAGCCCGCCCCGGGTCCGAGGCGAGCAGGTGGGCGTACTGGACGGTCTCGCCGGCCGTGATCAGCTTCTGGGCGTCGTCCATGTTGGCCGCGATCCGCGCCTTGGTGACGTTGTCGATGGCCTCCTGGACCATACCGCCCTTCTCCACCGCGACCATCTGGGCCTGGTGGTCGGCGGCGGCCTGTCCGAGGTCGATGCGGACGAACGCCTGGGTGGTGAGGCCCAGTTCGGCGCCGAAGTCGCTCCACCGGCCGCTGGCCAGCTCGTCCTGGATGGCCTCGTCCACCTGCTGGGCCGAGTCCAGGCTGTAGCGGCGGCTGAGCCCGCGTAACCGGGCCTCGAGGGACGGGCGCAGCATCCGCTCCACGTCGACCACGCGCTTCTCGGCGGCGATGTAGAAGTCGCGGACCTCCCAGTTGACGTCCGCTGCCGCCCTGAACTGAGCCCGGTCGCCGAGGGTGGGCAGTGCCAGCTGGAAGGAGACCTGGTGCTGGCCGCGCGCGATCCAGCACACCGAGGTCGGCTTGCCCATCAGCGGCTTGTTGACGTGCTCGGCGCCGCGGACGGTGATGATGCTGTGCCCGCCGTTCTTGTAGTAGAGCACCGAGGCCACCTGGCTGTTGCGGTGCCGGTAGGCGGCCTGCGGGGCGAACTCGCGGACGAAGGGGCCTCTGAGGTCGTGCGGCAGGACGAACTCCTCGTCCTGGGGCGGCCACGGCTGCCACTGGTTGTGCGTCATGGTGTACTCGCTCCCTGGACCGCCCCCCACAGGCGGCGGACCTGCTGTTCGTTCAGTGGTTGGTCGGGGTCTTCGGTGAGTTCCTTGATGAGGGCCAGCAGCCGGTTGCGGTCGTCGTGGTTGTGTACGAGGAGCGGCAGGAACCGCTCCAGCCGCTCGGCCCAGGGCTGGTCGGCCGAGCCGCGCAGCCAGTCGGACACGGTCTCGATCGCCGCCTCGTAGGACCGCGGGGTCTGCAGTGCGGTCCACAAGAGCCCGGCGAGTTCCGGGGCGAGGGCGGGCCGGACGGCGGCCAGGGCCAGCATCAGCGGCCAGTCGCCGTAGCCCTCCAGGTCCTCGTGCTGGTTCCAGAGGTCGGTGACGGGGACGGAGGCGAGGTAGACCGTGGACTGCAGGCCGAGGTCCTGCTGAGGCCGACGTTGGTCGGAGAGCCAGGCGCGGATCCGGCGCGGGGTCTGGGCCTCGGGGCGGGCGCCGGCGAAGTGGGCGACCTGGGCGGCGGCGCCGGAGCGCAGCCTGCCCTCGTCCCAGACGCCGATGCCGCCGAGCAGGTCGAGAGTCTCGCGGACGGTGTCGGTGGCCCGGCCCCGGCCGAGTACGGCGCCTGCCGTCCAGCGCAGGTGCTCGTCGCCGTAGCGGGCCCAGGAGCCGATCAGGGCGCGGATCGCGGTGCCGACCTCCGGGGAGCCCAGCGCCACGTCGAGGACGGTCGCGGCGAACAGCCGGCGGCGGGCCCGCTCGGCCTGGGCCATGGGCTGGACCAGTTCGTGCACGGTGTGCGAGAGGTCGAGGCGGCACAGCTGACCGGCGGCCACGGCGGCCCGCACCCAGACCTGGGGCCGGTCGTCCTCGCAGAGTCCGGCCAGCCAGCGCAGCACGGGTCCGCGCGCGTTGTGCCGGTGCTGCCAGAGGTGGCCGAGGACGGCCGGGGCGAGGGCCTCGCCGCCGAACCGCACGGTGCGCACGGGGACTTCCTCGGTGCCGACCTCCTCGGTGCCGAGTTCGGCGACCGCGCGGGCGGAGACCAGCCGAGCGTCGACTCCGTCGCTGAACAGCGGGCGGCCGGGCGTGGCCTCGGGGTCGACGGTGACGGCCAGTTCCCAGGCGAGCACTTCGGCGGCCTCGGCGACGGCGCTGAGCGAGGCTCCGTCGAGGACGGCGACGGCGATCCGGTAGGCCGCGTCCCGCAGCCGCTCCGGGGTCTCGGAGCGGACCCCGCCGGCGAACCATTCGGCGGCCTGGTTCTCGGCGAACTTCCGGCATTCGGAGAGGAGTTCGTCGTGGGTGAGCTCGTCCCTGGTGTGCCGGGAGAGAAGTCGCGCGTAGTGCGCGGCCTCCGCGGGCCGCAGTTCGTCGAGTCCGCGTGCCTCCAGGACGTCGGGGTCCAGGGCGGTGGCCCGGGCCCGCTCGTACAGCTCGGGGGCCTTGTCCGCCAGTTCGACGGCGAGGTGGCCTTCGAGTACCGCGGTCTGGGCGGCCGGGGTGTGGGCGCGGTAGTAGCGGCCGCTGCGGGAGAGCACGTCACCGGGTTCGGGGGTGGCCAGCAGGACCGCGTACGCGTCCTTCTCGCCGAGCAGTTGGCAGAGCCGGTCGAGGCCGGTCTCGTCCGGTAACCCGGTGTCGTTCGGCTCCACGGCGTAGCCGTGGCCTTCACTGATCTGGTCGTCGTCGAGCCGGTCCAGGTCGGTGCGGGGGTCGAGCCGGGAGACCCGGCCGCCGGTCAGGCCGTCCAGCAGGGACAGGGCGGTGTAGGCGCGGCCGGTGCCGGGCTGGCCGTACAGCACCAGGAGGCGTCCGTCGCGGAGTTGCTCGCGGTGTTCGCCGTAGTCCGCCGGCTCCTGGAAGACCTGGCGCAGTCTGCGCAGCTGGTCCTCCGGGAGTGGGCCGGCGAGGACGCGTTCGGCCGTCTGCCGGCTGTAGAAGTTCATGGTGCCGACGGAGCCAGAGCTGATGAGGGTGCCGGTGCCGTGCTGGCTCACGGTCGAGCGGTAGATCCGGGAGGCGGCGGCCGCCGCGCCGGGCAGTGCCTCCTCGCCGAGCGGGTCGGCGGCGGAGCCGCCGATGACGTCGGCCTTCTCCGGCTCGGGCGCGCCGCCGGGCTCGGCGCCCTGCGGCTTGTCCGGCTCGGCCTTCTGCTGCGGCTGCGGTTGCTGCGGCGGTTTCGGGCCGCCCTGCGGCGGCGGGGGGTTCTGGGCGTTCACCGGCCACCGCCGCGGCGGTCGATGTTGAGGGTCTCGATCCGCTCGGCGGCGATGACCTCGCCGTCGCCGTGCTGGTGGATGTTCTGCACGAACGGGCCCCCGGTCTCCGTGGCGGCCGGCGTCCGTGACGGAGTGCTCGCCTGCGTACCTTTCGTACCGGCGGGCGCGATCGCCTCGGCCGGCTCGACCGACTCGGGCGGCTGGGACCGGCCGGGGACCATGAACCAGGCGGTGGTGCGGCCCTCCTTGAGCTCCACGTCGTGTCGGCGGTAGTGCTCGGGGTCCACCCAGCGCCCGCCGGGCAGGACGAAGTCCTCGTGCACGCGGTCGGAGGCGATCACCACCAGGGGCGCGCCGTCCGCGGCCTTGAGGATCGCCTTCGCGGTGCCGCAGTCGCACAACCGGCAGGCCAGGTCGACGGCGCGCCCGGAGCGGCCGTGGGCGTCGGCCGTGACCCGGCCGATGTGCAGTCCCACGCGCAGCCGCAGCGGTTTCCTGAGGTCCCGGTTGCTCTCCCGGAGGTTCTGGTGGAGCTGCTGCACCCACTCCCCGACGACCCGGGCGGGCGGCACGTCGGGCGCCAGCACGCTGAGGATGCCGTCCCCGCGGTCCTCCTGGTAGAGGCGCGGCGGGCGGATGCCGGCCTGTTCGAAGGCGGTGCCCGTGACGTCGTAGAGTCTGCGCCGCATCTCGGGTTTCTCGGTGTCGGACAGCAGGCCCGAGCCCTGTGCGTCCACGTTGACGATGAAGCCGTACGCGGCTTCCCCCTCCATCGTTCTCTCCTCCCTGCCGTCCCGCCGGACCGTCGGCCCCTCGGCTGCGATGGTCGCGGAGCCGGACGGTCGCCGCTGTAGCCGTTTACACAGCGCGGGACGTGTGCTTGTCAGGTCTCCGTGCCGTGTGGTTGTCCGGCGGCGAGCAGGCGGAGCGGGTCCAGGTCGGCCACGGCCAGGGTGCCGGGGCCGGTGCGGACCAGGCCCTGTTCCCGTAACAGGCGCAGGGCCTTGGCGACGGCCTCGCGGGTGGAGCCCACGGACGCGGCCAGTTCGTGCTGCGCGAGCGGCAGCCGTATGGTCACGGCCTCGTTCTCCGGCCGGCCGGTGCGCTCGGCGAGTTCGACCAGTCGCTCGGCGAGCCGTTGCAGCACGGTCATGGAGGCCAGGGCCCGGCGCTCGTGGTCCGCGCTGCGCAGCCGCTCCGTGAGCTGGATCGTCATCAGCGCGTTGGCGTGCGGCCGGGAGGCCAGGAACCGCCGGAACCGCTCCCCGGGTACGACCAGTCCGGTCACCGGGCCGAGGGTGCTCACCGAGGCGCTGCGCGGGCGGCCGTCGAGCGCCGCCATGTCGCCGACGACCTCGCCGGCCCGGCGCAGCGCCAGGATCAGCCGGCCGCCGCGCTCGGTCGGCGTCCACACCGTGCACCAGCCACTGAGCAGGACCACCGCGAACGTGGTGCGGTCGCCTTCCGCGACGACTGTGTCGTACGGCGGGTAATCGTGCCGGGTGCCGAGTCCCGCCAGTGCCTCCCGGTCCCCCGGACCGAGGCCACCCATGAAGGTATGCCGCTCTCCGAACAGCCCCACCGTCGTCCCCCGACCGCTCGCCCCCGAACCGGATCACAAGCGGAACCCCAAGGGCCCCACGGATCCGTCTCCGCCCGGCGCGTCTCGCGCCAGGCAAGAATCTCAGCGTAGCGCTCTGGGCACGGAATGTGCGTGCCGTTACCGGAACGAGCCCGGGGCCTTTCCCGGAATACCCTGGGGGGGTATACATGGTTGGCGTCACAGAAGGATCCGCATCTGACTCCGGGGGTCGGTCATGAACCGCGAGCACGCCGTCCACGAGCACACCGAACACACCCACGCGCACCAGGAGACACACGGCGGCACCGGCGCCTCCTGGGCGATGGCCGCCCAGGCCACCCTGCACTGCCTCACCGGCTGTGCCATCGGCGAGGTGCTCGGCATGGTCGTCGGCACGGCGTTCGGCTGGGGGAACCTGCCGACCACGCTGCTGGCGATCACGCTGGCGTTCGCCTTCGGCTACGCGCTCACCATGCGCGGGGTCCTGAAGGCGGGCGTCGACCTCCGCACCGCCCTGCGGGTGGCGCTGGCCGCGGACACCCTTTCCATCGCCGTGATGGAGCTGATCGACAACGGCACGATCCTGGTCTGGCCGGCCGCGATGGACGCCCAGCTGGCCGACGCCCTGTTCTGGGTCTCGCTGGCCGTCTCGCTCGTGCTCGCGTTCGTGGTGACCACCCCGGTCAACAAGTGGACGATCGGGCGGGGCAAGGGGCACGCGGTGGTGCACCGGTACCACCACTGAGCGGGCGGACCTCAGAGTTCGGGACCGTCCCCCGGACCCTCCTGGTAGGAGTAGCGCTGTTCCTTCCAGGGGTCGCCGATGTTGTGGTAGCCGCGCTCCTCCCAGAAGCCGCGGCGGTCGGCGGTCATGTACTCGACGCCGCGGACCCACTTGGGGCCCTTCCAGGCGTACAGGTGGGGAACGACCAGGCGGACCGGGAAACCGTGCTCGGCGGTGAGGAGTTCACCGTCCTTGTGGGTGGCGAAGAGGGCGCCCTCGGCGGCGAAGTCCGCGAGGCGCAGGTTGGAGCTGAAGCCGTACTCCGCCCAGACCATCACATGGGTGACCTCGGGGGCGGGCGGCGCGAGCTCCAGGACGGTCCGTGCCGGGATCCCGCCCCACTCCGCGCCGAGCATGCTGAACTTCGTCACGCAGTGCAGATCGGCGACCACGGTGCTGTACGGCAGGGCCGTGAACTGCTCGTGGTTCCAGATGTGCGCGCCCCCGTCGGCGGTGGCGCCGAAGACCCGGAGCTCCCAGCGCTCGGGCCGGAACCTGGGCACCGGGCCGTAGTGCGTGACCGGCCAGCCGCGCTGCAGTCGCTGTCCCGGCGGAAGCTCGGCCCCCGCGTTTTCCCGAGACGCGCGCTCCACCGGATGACCCATGCCTTCCATCCTGACAGACCACGGGCAGTGCACCCGACCAGGCAGAGCACTCAAAGATCAGCAAATCGCTCAACTGGCATCAAGCATGCACTTACTTACTAAGTACGCACTTACTGGACGATCTTCCGCACCGGTGCAATCATGCGCCGCAAACGTCCCATCCGTCCGGTACGGAACCATGCGGAAGGAGCCTCTGCGATGCAGGGCGACCCCGAGGTCATCGAAATCCTCAACGAGCAGCTCACCGGCGAGCTCACCGCGATCAACCAGTACTTCCTGCACGCGAAGATGCAGGAGAACTTCGGCTGGTACAAGCTCGCGAAGTACACCCGGCACGAGTCGTTCGACGAGATGAAGCACGCCGAGGTGCTCACCGACCGGATCCTGTTCCTGGAGGGGCTGCCCAACTACCAGCGGCTGTTCCACGTCCGCGTGGGGCAGACCGTGAAGGAGATGTTCGAGGCCGACCGACAGATCGAGGTGGAGGCGATCGACCGCCTCAAGCGCGGGATCAAGATGATGCGCGAGAAGGGCGACATCACGTCCGCGAACATCTTCGAGGACATCCTGGCGGACGAGGAGCACCACATCGACTACCTCGACACCCAGCTGGAACTGGTGGAGAAGCTCGGCGAGGCGCTCTACATCTCGCAGATCATCGAGCAGCCCGAGACCAGCTGAGTCAGGCGGCTTCGTCGAGCTCGTCGACCGCTTCGAGCGCGGCGAGCACCGGGCGGCCCTGGTCGGCCAGCTCGCGGCGCGGACAGGCGCCCCGGCCGAGAATCGCCTGGATGCGACGGACGCACGAACCGCAGTCCGTGCCCGCCTTGCAGGCGGACGCTATCTGGCGGGGGGTGCAGGCGCCGTCCTCCGCGTGCTGCTTGACCTGCGCCTCGGTCACTCCGAAGCAGCTGCAGACGTACACGCGGATTCACCTCCCGCCGGGATCGATCAGTGGTGCCGTCCCGATGGATCGGTGAGGCAAACCTAACCTTACCCATCACCCGGCGAGCGCAAAAGTGGGGTGGGGCTCGGATCGCATGTGATCCGCGCCCCACCCCCCATGGGGCCGCCTACTGGTCGCGGTACATCTCCGCGACGAGGAACGCCAGGTCCAGGGACTGGCTGCGGTTCAGCCGCGGGTCGCAGGCCGTCTCGTAGCGCTGGTGCAGGTCGTCGACGAAGATCTCGTCGCCGCCGCCCACGCACTCGGTGACGTCGTCACCGGTGAGCTCCACGTGGATGCCGCCCGGGTGGGTGCCGAGCGTCTTGTGGACCTCGAAGAAGCCCTTGACCTCGTCGAGCACGTCGTCGAAGCGGCGGGTCTTGTGGCCCGAGGCCGCCTCGAAGGTGTTGCCGTGCATCGGGTCGGTCACCCAGGCCACGGTGGCGCCCGAGGCGGTGACCTTCTCGACCAGCTCGGGGAGCTTGTCGCGGACCTTGTCCGCGCCCATCCGGACGACGAAGGTCAGCCGGCCCGGCTCGCGGTCCGGGTCGAGGCGGTCGATGTACTTCAGCGCGTCCTCGGCGGTCGTCGTCGGGCCGAGCTTGAGACCGATCGGGTTGCGGATCTTCGAGGCGAACTCGATGTGTGCCCCGTCCAGCTGCCGGGTGCGCTCCCCGATCCACACCATGTGCGCGGAGACGTCGTACAGCTTGCCGGTGCGCGAGTCGACCCTGGTCAGGGCCGACTCGTAGTCCAGCAGCAGCGCCTCGTGCGAGGAGAAGAACTCGACCGTCTTGAACTCCTCCGGCTCCGCGCCGCAGGCCCGCATGAAGTTCAGCGCGTTGTCGATCTCGCGGGCGAGCTGCTCGTAGCGCTGGCCGGACGGGGAGGACTTCACGAAGTCCTGGTTCCAGGCGTGCACCTGGCGCAGGTCCGCGTAGCCGCCGGTGGTGAAGGCACGCACCAGGTTCAGCGTCGAGGCGGAGGCGTTGTACATCCGCTTCAGCCGCTCGGGGTCCGGGATGCGGGCCTTCTCGTCGAAGTCGAAGCCGTTGACCGAGTCGCCGCGGTAGGTCGGCAGGGTCACGCCGTCGCGGGTCTCGGTCCCCTTGGAGCGCGGCTTGCTGTACTGGCCGGCGATCCGCCCCACCTTCACCACGGGCACCGACGCGGCGTACGTCAGTACGGCACCCATCTGGAGGAGGGTCTTGAGCTTGTTGCGGATGTGGTCGGCGGACACCGCGTCGAAGGCCTCGGCGCAGTCGCCGCCCTGGAGGAGGAACGCCTCTCCCTTGGCGACGGCCGCCATCCGGGCGCGCAGCTGGTCGCACTCGCCCGCGAAGACGAGCGGCGGATACGACTCCAGCTCCGCAACGACGGCGCGCAGAGCCTCGGGGTCGGGGTACTCGGGCTGCTGCGCCGCGGGCAGGTTTCGCCAGGTGTTGCCAGCGCCGAGGCTGGTCTTAGCGTTCACGGTCACCTCGTAAACATTACGGGGTCGTGTCGCCATATTTTCCTCCGGCTCGACTGGTGAGACGCTGCGATTGTCCTGTGGACAGGGCGCGGGGTGGGGTAGGGTTTTCGGCATGTTCGCGCATTCGACCCAGAACTGGTGGTGGACCGCTTCTCCGGCGGCCCACTGACTGCGCGTACGCAAGACTTCGCGAAGGCCGCCCGGAGGGGCGGCCTTCGGCGTTTCCGGGGCCGTTCCTCTCCCGCCTGTCCCACCCGACAAAGGACCGCAGAGGAACCATGGACCTGAACCAGTTGCTCCACGACGACCGTCCCTTCGCCCTGCTCCGCCGCCGCGCCCCCGGGCACGACGAGAACACGGTGGAGCTCCTGCTCGGCCCGGTCACCGCCCGCGACCGGCTCGCCGACCTGCCCGAGGAGGGGCTCGCCCTGGTCCCGTACCGGCAGATCCGGGAACGGGGGTTCGACGTGCGGGACGACGGGACGCCGCTGCTGGTCCTGACCCCGACAGTGGTATGTCACATTCCACTCGACGAGGCCCTCGCCGCCCTCCCCAC
Source organism: Streptomyces sp. NPDC001714 (assembly GCF_042892755.1). Lineage (NCBI taxonomy): Bacteria > Bacillati > Actinomycetota > Actinomycetes > Kitasatosporales > Streptomycetaceae > Streptomyces > Streptomyces sp. NPDC001714. Next base: position 120,466 of record NZ_JBIAUL010000006.1, on the reverse strand, counting down.
CCACGACGTGCACGTCGAGTCCGGCGCCTTCGACGTCGACGACGACGCGTACGCGGAGATCGTCGGCCGGGTGCTGCGCGAGGAGATCGGCCGGGGCGAGGGCGCGAACTTCGTGATCCGGCGGACGTACGAGGGCGAGATCCCGGGCTTCGGCCGCGCCGACGCGCTGGCGCTGTTCCGGCGGCTCCTGGAGGGCGAGCGCGGCGCGTACTGGACGTTCGTCGTGCACACCGGGGACCGGACGCTGGTCGGCGCGAGCCCGGAGGTGCACGTCCGGATGTCCGGCGGCACGGTGGTCATGAACCCGATCAGCGGCACATACCGCTACCCCGCCGAGGGCCCCACCCCCGAGCACCTGCTCGGCTTCCTCGCCGACGGCAAGGAGATCGAGGAGCTGTCGATGGTCGTCGACGAGGAGCTCAAGATGATGTGCACGGTGGGCGACATGGGCGGCGTGGTCGTCGGGCCGCGGCTGAAGGAGATGGCGCACCTCGCGCACACCGAGTACGAGCTGCGCGGCAGGTCCTCGCTGGACGTGCGGGAGGTCCTGAAGGAGACCATGTTCGCGGCGACCGTCACGGGGTCCCCGGTGCAGAACGCCTGCCGGGTGATCGAGCGGCACGAAGTCGGGGGGCGGGGTTATTACGCCGGCGCGCTGGCCCTGCTCGGCCGGGACGCCGGCGGCGCCCAGACCCTCGACTCCCCCATCCTGATCCGCACCGCCGACATCGACGCGGACGGCCGGCTGCGCGTCCCCGTCGGCGCCACCCTGGTTCGCGGCTCGGACCCGGCGAGCGAGGTCGCCGAGACGCACGCCAAGGCGGCGGGTGTGCTCGCGGCCCTCGGAGTGGGGCCGGCCCGGCCGCGCGCGGAACGGACGGGACCGCGGCTGGCCGACGACCCCCGGGTGCGGGCCGCGCTGGACGGGCGGCGGACCGCGCTGGCGCCGTTCTGGCTGCGGATGCAGGAGCGGACCGGCGAACTGTCCGGGCACGCGCTCGTGGTGGACGGCGAGGACACGTTCACGGCGATGCTCGCGCACGTGCTGCGGGCCGGCGGGCTCGACGTCACCGTCCGGCGGTACGACGAACCGGGGCTGCGGGCGGCCGTGCTCGCCCACGAGGGCCCGCTGGTGCTCGGGCCGGGGCCCGGTGACCCGTCCGACCTGGACGATCCGAAGATGCGGTTCCTGCGGGAACTGGCGGCGACCGTGATCCGGGAGCACCGGCACGGCGTGCTGGGCGTCTGCCTCGGGCACGAGCTGATCGCGGCGGAGCTGGGGCTGGGGATCGTCCGCAAGGAGGTCCCCTACCAGGGGGCGCAGACGACCGTGGACCTGTTCGGGCGTCCGGAGACGGTCGGCTTCTACAACAGCTTCGTGGCCCGCTGCGACGAGGAGGCGGCGCGGGAGCTGGCCGCGCACGGCATCGAGGTGAGCCGGGCGGAGAACGGCGAGGTGCACGCGGTGCAGGGACCTGGCTTCGCCGGGGTGCAGTTCCATCCCGAGTCGGTGCTCACGTTGAACGGGGCGGTGATTGTGCGGGAGTTGGTGGGGCAGTTGAGCGGTACTGGAACCGTTCGGGCTTGAGTTTCGGGTGCGGGTGCGTGGGGGCTTGGTCGCTCCCCCACTCTCGGCTTCGCTCGAGCGGGGGGACCCCCATCGCGGCGGAGCCGCATACCGAATACAGCCCCGCGCCCCTCAGGTGTCCCGCCGTGGCATTGCGTCAAAGCTCGGCCCGCGCGCGCGGGCCGAGCAGGGGAAGCCGGCTGTCAGCCGAAGAACACCCCGACCTCCTCGTACAGCTTCAGGTCGACGGTCTTCAGCTTGGCCGTGGCCTCCGCGATCGGTACCCGGACGATGTCGGTCCCGCGCAGCGCGACCATCTTGCCGAAGTCCCCGTCGCGGACCGCGTCGACGGCGTGCAGGCCGAAGCGGGTGGCGAGCCAGCGGTCGAAGGCGCTGGGCGTGCCGCCGCGCTGGATGTGCCCGAGGACGGTGGTCCGGGCCTCCTTGCCGGTGCGCTTCTCGATCTCCTTGGCCAGCCACTCGCCGACCCCGGAGAGCCTGACGTGCCCGAAGGAGTCCAGCGACCCGTCCTTGAGGACCATCTCGCCGTCCTTCGGCATGGCGCCCTCGGCGACGACCACGATCGGGGCGTACGACGCCTTGAAGCGGGAGGTGACCCAGGCGCACACCTGGTCGACGTCGAAGCGCTGCTCGGGGATGAGGATGACGTTGGCGCCGCCGGCGAGGCCGGAGTGGATGGCGATCCAGCCGGCGTGCCGGCCCATCACCTCGCAGACCAGGACCCGCATGTGGGACTCGGCGGTGGTGTGCAGCCGGTCGATGGCCTCGGTGGCGATGCCGACCGCGGTGTCGAAGCCGAAGGTGTAGTCGGTGGCGGACAGGTCGTTGTCGATGGTCTTGGGGACGCCGACGACGGGCACGCCGTACTCGTCGGTGAGGCGGGCGGCGACGCCGAGGGTGTCCTCGCCGCCGATCGCGATCAGCGCGTCGACCTCCAGCTTGGCGAGGTTGTCCTTGATCCGGCGGATGCCGTTCTCCTGCTTGAGCGGATTGGTCCGCGAGGAGCCGAGGATGGTGCCGCCGCGGGGCAGGATGCCGCGTACGGCGGGGATGTCGAGGCGGACGGTGTCGCCTTCGAGGGGTCCGCGCCAGCCGTCCCGGAAGCCGACGAAGTCGTAACCGTACTCCTGCACGCCCTTGCGGACGATGCCCCGGATGACGGCGTTGAGCCCGGGGCAGTCGCCGCCTCCGGTCAGTACTCCGACCCGCATGGAAATGTCCCTTCGCCGCGGTTGCCTGTGGGACTCACGCTAATGGTGATCCAGCTCACACAGGGATGGGCGCGGAAGGGCAATTCCGGTGAATTGTCGGGCGGTTGGTTTACGCGCCGCCCGAAGATCAGATCAGATCAGATCAGTCGTCGGCTCAGTCGTCGTCCAGTCCCGCCTCTATCGCGTACCGCACCAGTTCCACCCTGTTGTGCAGCTGGAGCTTGCCGAGGGTGTTCTGGACGTGGTTCTGGACGGTGCGGTGGGAGATGACCAGGCGCTCGGCGATCTGCTTGTAGCTCAGGCCCTTGGCGACCAGCCGCAACACCTCGGTCTCCCGGTCGGTGAGCCGGGGCGCGTCGGGCCGGTCGGGGTCCGCTTCCGGGGCGGGCTCGGAGGCCAGCCGGCGGTACTCGCCGAGGACCAGTCCGGCGAGGCCGGGCGTGAACACCGGGTCGCCGACCGCGGTACGGCGGACCGCGTCGAGGAGTTCCTCCGTCGAGGCCGACTTCAGCAGATAACCCGTCGCGCCGGACTTCACCGCCTCCAGGACGTCGGCGTGCTCCCCGCTCGCGGAGAGGACGAGGACCCGCAACGCCGGGTTGTGGCCGACGAGTTCCTTGCAGACCTGGACGCCCGGCTTGGCCGGCAGGTTGAGGTCCAGGACGAGGACGTCGGGCGCCGCGGCCTTGGCGCGGCGCACCGCCTGGTCGCCGTCCCCGGCCGTGGCGACCACCTCGAAACCGGACTCGGTCAGGTCCCGGGCGACCGCGTCCCGCCACATGGGATGGTCGTCGACCACCATGACCTTGATGCTCATCGCCGCTCCGCCTTCCCCGGGGAGACCTTCGGTACCTTCAGCTCTACTTCCGTGCCCTGCCCGGGAGTCGAGAACAGCTCGGCGCTGCCGCCGAGGTCGCGCAGCCGCCCCCGGATCGACTGGGCCACCCCGAGCCGCCCCTCCCCCTCGGCCTGGGCGAGCCGCCCCTCCGGGATGCCGGGGCCGTCGTCCCGTACGGTCACCACGACCTCACCGGGCTCCTCCTCGACCAGGATCCAGGCCCGCGCCCCGTCCCCCGCGTGCCTGCGCACATTGTCCAGGGCGGCACCGACGGCGGCGGCCAACTCGCGTGCGGCGCCCGGTGGCAGCTCCACCGGCGCGCCGGGCTCGGCCAGGCTGACCCGGGATCCGGCGTACCGCGAGAGCAGCGTGCGCAGGTCGACGGGACCGCTGTCGTCCGGCTCCTCGACCAGGCGTACGACCGCGCCCCGGGCCTCGTCCTCCGAGACCCGCGAGGGCGGCACCAGGCCGCCGGAGACCAGCGTCCGCAGGGCGACCTCCTGCTCCCCGGCCAGCCGGCCGAGTTCGGCCGCGTCGCCGCCGAGGACCGTGCCGCGCCGCTGCACCATGGCGAGGACCTGGAGCACGCCGTCGTGGATGTCCCGGGCGAGCCGCTCCCGTTCCCGGGTCCGCGCCTCGATCTCCAGGGCGCGGGCGAGGGTGCGCTCGGAGGCGCGGGCGACCTCGACGACGTACCCGATGGCGATGGAGGCGACCCAGACCAGGATCACGTTGTGGACGGTGTCGCGGGCCGGGTGGCCGCGCTCGATCAGGTTGGCGGCGGCGACCGGCGTGGAGGCGAAGGCTGCCCAGCGCCAGCCGCCCTTGAGGGCGTAGGCGAGGACCGAGCCGGCGGTCCAGATCGACGGCAGGGTCGGGCCGCCCCGGTCGATGTGGCCCTGGGTGACCACCCAGGGGGTCAGCACGATGCCGGTGAGCGCGATGGCGAGGTCGACGGCGAGGAAGCGCTTGGTGCAGGCCGCCGCGCTCTGCACGCGGGGCAGGGTCGCCAGGGTCCAGACGGTCAGGACGGCGTAGTAGGCGAGGGCGACGCCCAGGCGGTCGTAGTCGTCGTAGGCCGAGGCGAACAGGCCGATCGCGTACAGCAGGGTCAGCACGCGGTAGCCCGTGAGGGCGCGCCACAGCGGCTGCTCGACCGACATCCGTACGACGCGTTCCCGCTTGCTCATGTCCCCCAGTCCCCCTGCCAGTCCCCGGCCGCCGGTCCCCCCGCCCGCCGGTCCCCCCGCCGCCGGTCTAGGACTCGGCGGCCTTCTTCTCGGCTCTCCGCGCCGCGTCCTTCTCGGCCTTGGCCGCCTCCGCGATCTGCCGCTTGGCGGCCGTCGCGTAGATGTCCACGTACTCCTGGCCGGAAAGTTTCATGATCTCGTACATGACCTCGTCGGTCACCGCGCGCAGCACGAACCGGTCGTGCTCCATGCCCTGGTAACGGCTGAAGTCCAGCGGCTTGCCGATCCGGATGCCCGGCCGCATCAGCTTGGGCATCACCTGCCCGGGCGGCTGGATCTTCTCCGTGTCGATCATGGCGACCGGGATGACCGGGGCGCCGGTCGCGAGCGCCACGCGCGCGAGGCCGCCGGGCTTGCCCCGGTACAGGCGGCCGTCGGGCGAGCGGGTGCCCTCCGGGTAGATGCCGAACAGCTCGCCGCGCTCCAGTACGTCTATGCCGCTCTGCACCGCGGCCTCGCCGGCGCCGCGCGCGCCGGAGCGGTCCACGGGGAGCTGGCCGACGCCCTTGAAGAAGGCGGCCGTGAGGCGGCCCTTGAGGCCGGGCGTGGTGAAGTACTCGGCCTTCGCGATGAAGGTGACCTTGCGGTCCAGCACCGCGGGCAGGAAGAACGAGTCCGAGAAGGACAGGTGGTTACTCGCCAGGATCGCCGGGCCCTCGGCCGGGACGTTCTCCAGGCCCTCCACCCAGGGCCTGAAGGTGACCTTCAGCGGTCCCCCGATGGCGACCTTCATCGCGCCGTACAACAACCGAGTGCCTCCTGTTTCCGTCGATCAGACCTTAACCCGGAGCGCCGGGAATGGGCCCGACGACCCTGGTCGGTGTCAGTGCCGTCGCGTACGGTGAAGCACAACTGGAGTCGTCGTCCATGGCTCCCGCAGTTCCGCCCCCTCGAACGAACTCGAAATGAATTGGAGACCGAAGGTGCCGGTTCTCCCCGGAGCCGAGCCGTTCCGCCATGACGGCGGGGAGGTCGGCGTCCTCCTCTGCCACGGTTTCACCGGCTCGCCCCAGTCGCTGCGCCCCTGGGCGGAACACCATGCGGCACACGGCCTGGCCGTGTCCCTGCCCCTGCTGCCCGGGCACGGCACCCGCTGGGAGGACATGGCGGTCACCGGCTGGCAGGACTGGTACGCGGAGGTGGACCGCGAGCTGCGGCTGCTGCGCGAGCGCTGCTCCCGGGTGTTCGTCGCGGGCCTGTCCATGGGCGGCACTCTGGCCCTGCGGCTGGCCGCGAGGAACGGTACGGGTGTGGACGGCGTGGTGATCGTCAACCCGGCGAACAAGGTGCACGGCCTGTCGGCGTACGCCCTTCCGGTGGCCCGGCATCTGGTGCGCACGACGAAGGGCATCGCGAGCGACATCGCCAAGCCGGGCGCCGCGGAGGTGGGGTACGACCGGGTACCGCTGCACAGCGCGCACTCGCTGCGGAACTTCTTCCGCCAGGTGGACAAGGAGCTGCCGCAGGTCACCCAGCCCCTGCTGCTCCTGCGCAGCGCCGCGGACCACGTGGTTCCGGCGGTGGATTCCGCCCGCATCCTGAGCCGGGTGTCGTCCACGGACGTAACGGAGGTCGTGCTGGAACAGAGTTACCACGTCGCGACGTTGGACCATGACGCGGACCGGATCTTCGAGGAGAGCCTCGCCTTCATCGGCCGGCTCGCACCCAGTGTCGGCAAGGAAGGGACGGCCGCAGTTGGCTGAGCACGACTCCGACCGCGAGGACCGCGAGCCGGACGAGACGGGGGTGCCCTTCGACGAGGAGGCCGCCTGGGCGGCGATCGTCGCGGGGTACGGCGCCGAGCCGCCGGACCCGCCGGGCACGACGCCCTTCAAGCCGGTGAAGGACCTCGCGCTGCCGGCGATGGACGAGGACGAGACCGACGCGGGCGCCGAGGCCGCCGGGACGGAGACCGGGGCGGCCGAGGAGCAGCGGCCGGCGCACCCGCTGGGCAGTTCGATCTCCTTCGCGCCCGGGGTGGGCGGCCCGCGTGACTACACGGCGCCGGAGCCGTCCGAGGACGACTTCGACGAGGACGACGAGGGGCACTTCGTGCCGCCCGAGCCGCCGCCGCTGCCGGAGGCCGACGTCACGGCCAAGTTCGCCTGGCTGGGCGTGGTGGGCGGGCCGGTCCTGCTGCTGCTCGCGGTGCTGCTGGGCTGGGACATGACGTGGTGGCTGGCGACGCTGGGCATCGGCGGCTTCCTCGGCGGGTTCGTCACGCTGGTGACCCGCATGAAGACCGACGACGACGAGGACGGCGACCCTGGGCGGGGAGCCGTCGTCTGACCGATCCGCCACCGCCCGAGGGCCCGTCCGGAACCACTCCGGACGGGCCCTCGCGTTTCCGCGCGCGACCCCGGTCCCGGAAAAGGGAACTCGCTTCCGCCGAGGGGCGAAGGAGAGGTGAACCACCAAGCCCAAGCCTTCGAGGCGTTCGAACGAACGGAAAGGAGCCCCGATGACCGTCGGACCACCGGGCACCGGCACCCGCGAGGAGGATCGCGAGGACAGCGACGCCCGGGTGATCGCGCGGTCCCGGGACGAGCCCGAGCGGTTCGCCGTGCTCTTCGACCGGCACGCCGGCGCCGTACACCGTTACGCGGCCCGGCGGCTGGGTCCGGAGGCGGCGGAGGATCTGATGGCGGAGACCTTCGTCACCGCCTTCCAGCGACGTCACACGTACGACCTCGCACGCGCCGACGCCCGCCCGTGGCTGTTCGGCATCGCGACCAACCTCGTGGGCCGGCACCGCCGGGCCGAGGCACGCCGCTTCAAGGCGCTGGCCCGGCTGCCGGAGCCGGTGGAGCACGAGGAGCCGGTCGCGGACCGCGCGGTCGCCAGGGCCGGTGCCACGGGGGTGCGCCGGGAACTGGCGACCGCGCTGGGCGGCCTGTCCGCCCGCCATCGCGACGTCGTACTGCTGGTGGCGTGGGCCGGCCTCGACTACGAGGAGGCCGCCGAGGCGCTCGGGGTGCCGGTCGGCACCATCAGATCGCGGCTGCACCGGGCTCGCAGCAGATTGCGCGAAGCACTGGGCGGAACCGATCCGACGGCTTTCCGAGAGGCAGACGCCCATGCGTGACATCGACGAACTGCGCGAACTGAGGGACTTCGACACGGGGACTCCCCCGCTCGACGACGAGACCAGGCGCCGGGCCCGGGCCCGCCTGCTCGCCGCGATGAACGGGACCGCCGCGGGCGTACGGCCCCGCCGTCCCATCCTGCGCATCGCCCTGACGGCCGGGCTCGCCGCCGCGGTCGCGGCCGGTGTGCTGGTCGCCGTACGGGACGACGACGGCACCGGCACCCACCGCACCGCGAAACCGCCCGCGACCAGCGCGCCCGCCATGCGGAACGTGAGCGCGCAGACGGTGCTCAAGGGGGCCGCCGCGTACGAACGCGCGCACGAGCGGACGGCCAGCCCGCGCGACGACCAGTTCATCTACACCAAGGAGATCATCAAGGAGACGAACCAGGAGACCGGTGTCACGCGGAGCTACACCGACGAGAACTGGCGCTCGGTGGACGGCTCCGCGCGGGGCTGGACGATGGAGATCGGCAAGGGCTGGTGGTCGCCGCCGCTGAAGAAGGGCGAGAGCGTCTGGCCGCCGCAGGACTGGGGCACGCTGCGGAAGCTGCCGACCGACCCCGAGCAGCTGATCCTGTCGATCACGAACGAGTTCGGCGGCCGGAAGACCTCGCTCGGCGATCTCTCCGACGAGGACTGGTCGAGCGTCCACTTCAGCCTCGCCGGGCTGCTGAAGCTGGTCCCGGTGATGCCGGCGGGGCTGCGGCCGGCGGCGTACGAGGCGCTCGGCATGGTGCCGGGGGTGAAGGTCGTGCCGGGCCAGAAGGACGCCAAGGGGCGCACCGGGGTGGCCATCACGTACGACGACCCGACGCTCCCGAAGGGCTCGGTGGGTTTCGGCGGCTACTTCATCTTCGACCCCGTGACGTACGAGTTCCTCGGCTTCCGCGACGTGCGGACCTCGGGCGACGGCGCGGCCATGAAGACGTACACCCAGCTCTCGTATCTCGACAGCTGGGCCGTCGTGGACAAGGTGAAGCAGCGGCCGTAGACGGCTAGAGGGCGGCGGGGACCCTGAGGGCGGCCAGCACGGGCAAGTGGTCCGTTGCCCGTGCGAGGTCTGCCCGGGTCACGCCGGGCAGGTCCTCGGGGACGCCGCAGCCGAGCACCTCGATGCCCTTCGTCGCGAAGATCGCGTCGATGCGCTGGTGGGGGTCGGTGGACCAGGAGGTGAACTCGCCGCCCCAGGGGGCGGCGGTTCGGCAGTCCTGGAAGGCCTCTGCCAGGCGGCGGAAGGTGCGGCCGTCGGGGCGGTCGTTGAGGTCGCCGCCGACGATGGCGTGGGCCACGCCCAGGCCGGCGACCCGGTCGAGGAGCATGCCGCCCTGCTCGTAGCGCTCGTCCTGCTGGAGGCTGAGGTGGAAGCTGGTGACGCCGAGGCGGGCGCCGCCGAACCGGACGACGGCGGTCGCGAGGCCGCGGCGGTGCAGGCCGGGGGTGAGCGGGAGGAGGACGTCCTCGGTGCGCTCGACGGTGGCCCGCAGGTCGCAGAGGATCGCCGGGCCGGCCGCGGTGCCGCCCCCGGTGAGGATCACCAGGTCGGAGGCCGAGGCCAGCCGGGCGAGCTTCTTGCGCCAGCGGAAGAAGCGCGGGGCCTCCTGGATCAGGACCAGGTCGGGGGCGCAGGCCTTGATGACGCGGGCGAGGGCGTCGGTGTCGTCCCGCATGGAGCGGATGTTGTAGCTGAGGACGCGGATGACGGCGGAACCGTCGGGCTCTGTGTGGGAGTTGGGGAGCGACGCCATGTGGATCAATGTACGCCCCATGGCTGGGGGCGCGAGGCGGGTGTGCGACTGCCGGTGCGTGGTGGCTTGTCGCGCCCACGCGGCGGCAGCCGCACATGAGTACAGCCCCGCGCCCCTTGGGGGTCGCAGTTGCCGCGCCTCAAGAGGTCCGGGGCATCACATGATCGGGTCGGGCTCTCTCGCCAGGTCGGCGGCGCCCACCAGGCCGGCCTCGTTGCCCAGCTGGGCCGCGATGACCTCGGCGACCGGGCGCCAGTTGCCCCCTACCAGCCAGCGCTTGTAGGACTTGCGGATGGGGTCGAGGACCAGTTCGCCCTCGTCCGAGAGGCCGCCGCCGACGATGAACGCGGAGGGGTCGAAGAGGGAGGCCAGGTCGGCGAGGCCGGCACCGGCCCAGCGGGCGAGCTCGCGGTAGGAGTCGACGGCCACCGGGTCGCCCTGGCGGGCGGCCATGGAGATGTGCTTGCCCTCGATGCCGTCGGGGGTGCCGTCGCCGAGGCCGAGCAGGATCTCGGCGTGCTCGGGGGTGGCGTTGGCGCGCTGCTTGGCGTACCTGACCAGGGCACGGCCGGAGGCGTACTGCTCCCAGCAGCCCTGCGAGCCGCAGCCGCACAGCAGCCCGTCCGGGACCATCCGGATGTGCCCGAACTCGGCGGCGACGCCGAAGTGCCCGCGGCGCAGCTTGTTGCCGATGATGATGCCGCCGCCGAGGCCGGTGCCGAGGGTGATGCAGATGACGTTGCGGTGGCCCTTGCCGGCGCCGAACTTGTACTCACCCCAGGCGGCGGCGTTGGCGTCGTTCTCCACGACCACGGGGAGGCCGACGCGGGCCTCGACCTCCTCCTTCAACGGCTCCTGGCGCCAGTCGATGTTGGGCGCGAAGTAGACCGTGGAGCGCTGCCGGTTCACGTAACCGGCGGCTCCGATGCCCACGCCGACGATCTCGTGCCCGGCCCGGGCGCCCTCTACGGCGGAAGCAATGGCGTCCACGATGCCCTCGGGCGTGCCCGGGGTCGGCACCTTGTGGGTCGAGAGGATGTTGCCTTCCTCATCGACCACGCCGGCCGCGATCTTCGTGCCGCCGATGTCGACGCCGATGGTGAGTCCCATGAATCCCTCAGTTTCGGTCGAGCCCCGCTACGGCCAACCGTACCCGAGGCACTGCCGTCGGGTTCCCGTCGTCCGCCCGGAGGGCGGGCCGGGCGGGGTCTGGTGCGTGCAGCTGCGAGGCGGAGGAGGGAGTCGACGCGGTGGGGGCACCTCCCACGCCCTTGGGGCAGTGGGGGAGGGAACCCGACGGCAGGGCCTTCAGGGGGCTGTCAGTCGAGATCGATGCGTTCCCCCGGGCCGTCGTCCTCGCCCTTGTCGTGGCCGCGGGAGGCCCAGCGGGTCTCCTGGGCCTGGACCGCGGAGCGGTAGGCGGCGAGAAGTTCGCTGCCGGCCGCGGCCAGGTGGTCGAAGACGTCCGGGTTGCGCTCTATGACGGGCTCGACGGCGTTCTTCGCCTGCTGGACGACCTGCCGGACCACCTGCTGGGCGGCGGGTCCGGCGACCGCGCCGAGCAGCGGGGTCTGAATGCCGGAGAGCTTGTCGGCGACGGCGTCGACGAGTCGGCGCAGTTCCTCGGCGGCCGACCCGGGGGGCGGGCCGTACTGGGCGCGGCGGCGGGCCTTCTCCGCCTCCAGGTCCTCGGCGCAGGCGGTGGCCCAGGCGTCGTCGTCCGTCGCCCGTACCTCGTCCGCGGCCTCGGAGGCGTCAGCAGTGGGGCGCTCTTCGCTCATGACGGACTCCTGACTACGGTTCGTCTTACGACGTTACCCGAACGGGCGTACCGGTTTCACCGTCAGCGCGGCCACAGCTCCGGGTCCGGCGCGAACCGCAGCCGCAGCTCGCCGTCGCGCAGGGCGGCCCCGGCGACGGTGCAGCGGCGCAGGGCCGACGGCAGGGCGACGATCCGGCGGAAGCCGCCCACGGTGATCACGACCTCGTCGCCGCGCCGGACGAGGTCGAGGTCGTCCCGTATCGCGCCGGGCAGCGGGATCTGCCAGACGAGGACGCCGTCCTCCTCGATCCGGTCGGCGACGGGCCACTCGACCGGGGCGGGCGCGGTGTTGACACCGGGCACGGCGAGCGCGGCGAGGTCGTCGGTGCCGCGCGGGTCGTGCCCGTGGTGGGCGACCGCGGTGACGTCGTACGCCTCTCCCCACTCCGCGAGGGTCTTGCGCTGCTGGGCGACGAGGGCGTGCAGGGGGGTGGCCTCGGGCAGCACGCGGTTGGCGACCAAAGTGTCGACGGACAGGCCGCGCAGGGCGAGGCCGAGGCGGGCGGTGCGGACGGCGTCGGCGCCGGCCGGGCCGGGATCCGCGACCAGGCGTACGGCGGTGCGGCGGTCGGCGAGGACGGCCTGCACGGCGGCCAGCTCCGTGTCCCAGCGTGCGGCCGTCTCGTAGAGCCAGTCGGCGGGCATGGGGACGCCGGCGAGCCGGCCGAGGACGGGGCGCAGGGCGCGGGCCGCCTGCCGCTCGGGCGGGAGCAGGCGGCGCAGGTACCGGCGGAGCTCCTCGGGGAGGGCGAGCAGGTCGAGGGCCTGGGACACCGGCGGGAGATCGACGACCAGCAGCTCGTAGCGCTCGGAGAGGGCGGCGTCGCGCAGCGCGCGGAGGAAGGAGAGTTCCTCGGCGCCGGGCAGGGGGGTGAGCTCCTCGGCGTCCAGGCGGGAGGCGCCGAGCAGGTCGAGGACGTTCGCGGCGCGGGTCTGGAAGGCGGTGAGGTCCTCGCGGAAGCGGGCGGCGGCGTCGGGGCGCCAGGCGGTGAGGGCGGGGGTGAGGCGGGTGGGCTCCGGTCCTGTCGCCGCGCCCAGGGCGGCGCCGAGGGTGTCCGTGCGGTCGGCGCTCAGGACGAGGGTCCGGGTGCCCTCGGCCGCGGCGCGCAGGGCGGTGGCCGCGGCGACGGTCGTACGGCCGCTGCCGCCGGGGCCGGTGATCAGGAGGGTGCGCATGAGGGTGAACCGTAACCGAAGCGGGCCGCGCCTGACGGTGCCCGGCGCTGGGGCCGGGGGGTGGGGACGCTTACCGGCGCTTGCAGGGTGCTCCGGCGGCACGCCTGCCCGCGGCTATGAAGCCGACGCGACTGCAGCGCCCCGTAAGGGGCGCTGGGGGTGCCCCCGGCCGAAGGCTGGGGGAGGAACTGCGCGATCAGCCGCGACGGACCCGCACCCGGGGTCCTACGCGTACCCCCGCTACGCGCCCTTACCTCACTTCTCCCCCGACTCCACCCTCTTCTTCAGGCCCGCCAGCGCCCGGTCGATGATGACCTTCTCCGCCTTGCGCTTGATCATCCCGAGCATCGGGATCTTCACGTCCACCGTCAGCGAGTACGTGACCTCGGTCGAGCCCGCGCCCGCCGGCTTCAGGAGGTACGAGCCGTCCAGGGAGCGGAGCATCTGGGACTTCACCAGCGTCCAGGAGACCTCGTTGTCGCCGGTCCAGGTGTATCCGAGGACCTGGTCGTCCTTGATCGCGCCGGCGTCCATGACCAGCCGGACCTGCTCGGCACGGCCCTGGGCGTCGGTCTTCAGGACCTCCGCCTCCTTCACTTCGCCGGTCCAGTCCGGGTAACGGCCGAAGTCGGCGATCACCGCCATGACGTCGGCCGGGGCCGCCTCGATCGTGATGTTCGAGCTGGTGTGTTCCGCCATCGCCGTGGCTCCTCCAGATGCGGGCCGGTGGGACCGGTGGGACCAGTAAGGGGGTCGGCGTGCGCGGGCGTGCGCACACGCGTGCCGCGTGAAGGCTACCGCGCGTCCGACCAGCCGACTTCACCCCCTGTCCGGGGCCGTCACCATTCCAGCGCCCAGGGCCTGCCGGTACCGGCGAAGTGCCCGACGTTCACGCACTCGGTGGCCCCGATCCGCATCCGCTTCACCAGTGGCTGGTGGACATGCCCGAAGAGCGAATACCGGGGGCGGGTGCGGCGGATGGCGTCCAGCAGCGCCCGGCTGCCCCGTTCGAAACGGCGCGCCACCGTGTCGTACACCAACTCCGGCACCTCCGGCGGAATGTGCGTGCAGAGCACGTCGACCTCGCCGAGCGCCTCGATCTTCGCCGCGTACTCCTCGTCGGAGATCTCGTAGGGCGTGCGCATCGGGGTGCGCAGCCCGCCGCCGACGAAGCCGAAGACCCAGCCGCCGATCTCGACCCGCTCGCCGTCCAGAACGGTGGTGCCCGGGCCCGCGTACTCCCGCCACAGCGGCGGCATGTCGACATTGCCGTACGTCGCGTACGTCGGTGTCGGGAACGCCGCGAACATCTCGGCGTACTGCTTGCGCACCGCCTTCTCGATCGCCGTCGCCCGGTCCATGCCGATCCCACCCCACAGCCGGGCACCGAGTTCCCGGACCTCCTCGAAGCGGCGGGCGGTGCGCAGTTCGACGAGGCGGTCGGCGTTCTCGACGCCGAACAGGTCGGGGAAGATACCGCGGGAGTGGTCGGCGTAGTCGAGGAAGAGGACGAGGTCGCCGAGACAGATCAGGGCGTCGGCACCGTCGCCGGCTCGGGCCAGGTCACGGGCGTTGCCGTGCACGTCGCTGACCACATGGACGCGGGTCCTTCGGATGCCGGAGGGTGTGGCTGCCATGGTGATCAAGCGTAGGCCTGTGCGGCAAACGTGAACAGGCGGTGGCCGGGCTTGCGGTTACTGGTCAGTCACTAAAGCAGTGGACTACCGTACGCGAAGGAACACCAACCTGTGTGACGCACCGAACATCTCGTCGGACCCCCCTGTCGAAGAAGCCATACCGGCGGGTAACGTCCGGGCAGTCCAGTCGTGCTCAGGATTTCAACCAACGGATCTTCCACCCCGTGGCGAAGCCCTGGGCACCTGCCCGAGCCTTGGACCGCACCGTCGCATCGCACAACGTCGTGGCGTCGGCGCCCTATGAGGAGCAGCAGTCTTGCGCGAGTTCAGCCTTCCGGCTTTGTACGAGGTCCCCGCGGACGGCAATCTGACCGACATCGTCCGCAGAAACGCCGCGCAGCATCCGGACGTCGCCGTCATGGCCCGCAAGGTCGGCGGTGTCTGGCAGGACGTGACCGCCACCGCCTTCCTGGCCGAGGTGCACGCGGCCGCGAAGGGCCTCATCGCCTCCGGCATCCAGCCGGGCGACCGGGTCGGCCTGATGTCCCGCACCCGCTACGAGTGGACGCTCCTCGACTTCGCGATCTGGAGCGCCGGCGCGGTCACCGTGCCGGTGTACGAGACCAGCTCGCCGGAGCAGGTGCAGTGGATCCTCAGCGACTCCGGCGCGACCGCCTGCATCGTCGAGCTGGACAACCACACGGCCGCCGTCGAGTCGGTGCGCGAGACCCTGCCCGCCCTCAAGCACGTCTGGCAGATCGAGGCCGGCGCCCTGGAGGAGCTCGGCAGACTCGGCCAGGGCGTCACCGACGCCACGGTCGACGCGCGCAGCTCGCAGGCGAAGGCGGACGACCCGGCGACCATCGTCTACACGAGCGGTACGACCGGCCGCCCCAAGGGCTGTGTTCTCACCCACCGCGCCTTCTTCGCGGAGTGCGGCAACATCGTGGAGCGGCTGCGCCCCCTCTTCCGCACCGGCGAGTGTTCCGTCCTCCTCTTCCTCCCGCTCGCGCACGTCTTCGGCCGGCTCGTCCAGATCGCCCCGATGATGGCGCCGATCAAGCTGGGCTGCGTCCCGGACATCAAGAACCTCACCGACGAACTGGCCGCCTTCCGGCCGACGCTGATCCTCGGTGTCCCGCGCGTCTTCGAGAAGGTCTACAACTCGGCGCGCGCCAAGGCGCAGGCGGACGGCAAGGGCAAGATCTTCGACAAGGCCGCGGACACCGCGATCGCCTACAGCAAGGCGCTGGGCACCCCGTCGGGCCCGGCCCTCGGACTGAAGATCAAGCACAAGACCTTCGACAAGCTGGTCTACAGCAAGCTGCGCGCGGTGCTCGGCGGCAGGGGCGAGTACGCGATCTCCGGCGGCGCCCCCCTCGGCGAGCGCCTGGGCCACTTCTTCCGCGGCATCGGCTTCACGGTCCTGGAGGGCTACGGCCTGACGGAGTCCTGTGCGGCGACCGCGTTCAACCCCTGGGACCGGCAGAAGATCGGCACGGTCGGGCAGCCGCTGCCCGGCTCGGTGATCCGGATCGCGGACGACGGGGAGGTGCTGCTGCACGGCGAGCACCTGTTCAAGGAGTACTGGAACAACCCGGCCGCGACCGCCGAGGCGCTGGCCGACGGCTGGTTCCACACCGGTGACATCGGCACCCTGGACGAGGACGGCTACCTCAGGATCACCGGCCGCAAGAAGGAGATCATCGTCACCGCGGGCGGCAAGAACGTCGCTCCGGCCGTGATCGAGGACCGGATCCGCGCGCACGCGCTGGTCGCGGAGTGCATGGTGGTGGGCGACGGGCGGCCGTTCGTGGGCGCGCTGGTCACCATCGACGAGGAGTTCCTGGGCCGCTGGGCGGCCGACCACGGCAAGCCGGCGGGTGCCACCGCGGCGTCGCTGCGTGACGACCCGGATCTGATCGCGGCGATCCAGGACGCTGTCGACGACGGCAACGCCGCGGTGTCGAAGGCGGAATCGGTGCGGAAGTTCCGCATTCTGTCCTCCCAGTTCTCGGAGGAGTCGGGCCACCTGACGCCGTCCCTGAAGCTCAAGCGCAACGTGGTGGCGAAGGACTACGCGGACGAGATCGAGGCCATCTACCAGAAGTAGTACGGCATTTCAGGCCTCCGGGAACTCAGAAGTCCTCGGCGAGAACCCGTTCCATCGCCCGCTCGGCGAGCGCGGTGATGGTGACGAACGGGTTCACGCCGATGTTCCCGGGCACGAGTGAGCCGTCCGTGACGTACAGCTTGGAATACCCCTTCACCCGGCCGTAGTTGTCGGTCGCCTGCCCCAGTACGCAGCCGCCCAGCGGGTGGTAGCAGAAGTCGTCCGCGAACACCTTGCTGCTCGACCCGAACAGGTCGTACCGGTAGATCGTCGCGTTGGCCGCGTTGATCCGGTCGAACAGCTTCTTGGCCATGGCGACCGAGACCGCGCTCTGGGCCGCGGTCCAGCCCAGCTTCACCCCGCCGCTCGCGGAGTCGTAGGTGAAGGAGGCCCGTTGCGGGTTCTTGGTGATCGCCAGATACAGACTCACCCAGGTCTCGAACCCGATGGGCAGCGGGGCGATCTCCGCGAAGACGGGGTTGGCGGTGTTGGCCCAGTCGTCGATGCCCATGACCGGCATGGTCGCCTGGTTGGCGCCGGTGGTGTCCCAGATGTGGTTGGCGCGCCCGAGCATGGTGTTGCCGTTGGTGCTCCAGCCCGCCCCCACACTGGAGTTGAGCGCGGGCAGCGCCCCGGTGTCCCGGGCTCGGACGAGCAGTTCGGTGGTCCCGAGGCTCCCGCCGCCGAGGAAAAGGTAGGTGCAGCTGTACTGCTTGCTCTCGACGACGGCTCCGCTCGTGTCGATCCGATCCACGCTCAGCACGTACGAACCGTCGCTCGCCTTCGTGACGCTCTTCACCTTCTCCAGGGTGTGGATGGTGAGGTTGCCGGTGCCGAGGGCGGCTGCGAGGTAGGTCTTGTCGAGGCTCTTCTTGCCGTAGTTGTTGCCGTAGATGACCTCCTGGGCGAGCGCGGACTTGGTGGCGGTGCCGGCGGCCTCCTGCTCCATGTAGCCGAAGTCGTAGACGTTCGGCACGAAGGTGGTCTTGAGCCCGGTGTTGGCGGCGGCCTTCCGGGAGGTCCGGGTGAACTGGTACCACTCGGTCGACTCGAACCAGGTGGCGTCGACGGTGTTGACGCCAAGCACGGTGCGGGCGCGCGGGAAGTACGTGTTGTACATCGCGGTGGCGTCCACGGTCGGGAACTGCTCGGTGAAGTACGACTGGAGCGGCGTGACCGCCATCCCCCCGTTGACCAGCGACCCGCCCCCGACACCACGCCCCACGTACACGGACATGTTGTCGTAGTGCACCCGGTCGAGCACCCCCGCATAGGGAGTGATGTCCTTGTTGACGACATCCAGCCAGAGGAAGGTGGCGAGCGGGGCCTCCGTACGGGTCTTGAACCACATGGACCGCTTGTCCGGGGCGGCGGTGGAACAGAAGATCTTGCCGTCGGAGCCGGCCGTGTTCCACAGCTGGCCCATCTCGATCATGAGGGTCCGTACCCCGGCCTGCCCGAGCCGCAGCGCGGCCACGGCCCCGCCGTACCCGGAACCGACCACGATCGCGGTGGCGTTGTCGACGTCGGCCGCTTCCTCGGCGGCCTGCGCCGTCTGGAGCCCGACACGGGTGAGACCGGCCGCGGCGGCGGTCTGGAGGGCGATCATGCCCAGGATATGACGTCTCGTCAGCTGACGCTGCATCAGTTTTGCTGCCATGCGCGCAGCATGTGCGGATTTTCCGGTTCCGCCTAGAGCTGCGACAGAGTTAGTGACGCGCCCCGAAGGGGCACGGAGCTGTATTCGACATGCGGCTACCGCCGCGTTGGGGGTCCCCCCGCTCGAGCGAAGCCGAGAGTGGGGGAGCGACCAGCCACAACGCACCCGCGGACAACACGCGACCCGCCCCTCTACAACAACGCCTTCAACCGCTCCGCGAGGAGATCCCAGCGCCACTTCTCCTCGACCCACCGCCGCCCGCGCTCCCCCATCCGCTGACGCAGTTCGGAGTCCCCCAGGAGCGCCACGATGCGCTCGGCGGCCTCCTCCGGGGACCCGCCCCGCACCACCCACCCGGTCTCCCCGTCGAGAACCGCGTCCGGCGCCCCGCCCGAATCCCCGGCCACCACCGGCAGGCCCGTCGCCGAGGCCTCCAGGTACACGATCCCGAGCCCCTCCACGTCCAGCCCGCCCCGCCGGGTCCGGCACGGCATGGCGAACACGTCCCCCGCGCCGAAGTGCGCGGGCAGCTCCGCCCACGGCACGGCCCCCGTGAAGCGCACGGAGTCCTCGACGCCGGTCTCCTCGGCGAGGCGCCGCAGCTCCTTCTCGTACGGCCCGCCGCCCACGATCAGCAGCACCGCGTCCGGCTCGGCGGCCAGGATCAGCGGCATCGCGAGGATCAGGGTGTCCTGCCCCTTGCGCGGCACCAGCCGCGACACGCACACGACCACCGGCCGCTCGCTCAGCCCCAGCCGCGCCCGCACCGCGTCCCCGCCCGACCCGGGGTGGAAGGTCTTCTCGTCCACCCCCGGCGGCAGCTGCACCATCCGCCCCGCCGCCTGCGCACTGAGCGCGGTCGCGATCCGGGACCGCGTGTACTCGCCGAGATAGGTGATCGTGTCGGTCGCGTCCCCGATCCGCCCGAGCAGCTGCCGGGCCGCGGGCAGCTGGGCCCAGCCCGCCTCGTGCCCGTGGGTGGTGGCGACAAGGCGCTCCGCCCCGGCCTTCCGCAGCGCCGGCGCCATCAGGCCCAGCGGAGCCGCCGCCCCGAACCACACGGACGTGCACCCGTGCTCCCGCAGCAGCCCGACCGCCGTCCGGGTCGCCCCGGGCGTCGGCAGCAGCATCGTCGTACGGTCGCGTACCACGGTGAAGGGCTGCTCCGCGTCGAACGCGGCGGTGGCCTCGACTCCCTCCCGGCTCCGCTTCCAGGTGGACGCGTAGACGACGAGCCGCTCGGGGTCCAGGCGCAGGGCCATGTTGTGCAGGAAGGCCTGGATGCCGCCCGGCCTGGGCGGGAAGTCATTGGTCACGACGAGGGTCTTGTTCATCGGCGCCGACCCTACCCGCACAGGGTGTTCGGCCGTGCTTCATGGCCCCCGCACAGGACATCGGGAGATCATGTGGCCCACTCGACACGGCGACGCCGACGGACAGGGGCTCAGGTGGACAGGACGGGCGTGCGGCGTGCCCTGGCGTTGCCGCTGTTCATCTGGGGTGCCACCCGGCTGGTGCTGCTGCTGTTCGTCCTGAAGGTGTTCGTGTTCCCGGGCGCGGACGTCACCAGCGACGTCTCCGTCATCTACCAGGGCTGGTACGAGGTCCTGCGGCACGGAACGTTTCCCCTGGACGACGTCACCTGGCAGTACCCGCCCGCGGCCGCCCTGGCGATCCTCTCCCCCGGCCTCCTCCCCTTCCTGGACTACCCGACCGCCTTCTTCGTGCTGGCCTGCCTCGCCGACCTGGTGGTCCTCTCCCTCCTCCTCTACACCGGCCCGCGCCCCGGCCGCACCCTGCGCGGCGCCTGGGTCTGGGTGCTGGGCGTCCCGCTGCTCGGCCCGACCGTCTACGCCCGCTACGACCTGATGGTCACCGCCGTCGCCGTCGCCGCGCTGCTCGCCGGGGCCCGGCACCCCCGGCTCATGGGCGCGCTGGCGGGCTTCGGCGCGATGGTCAAGGTGTGGCCGGCGCTGCTGCTGGTGGGTGCGGTACGGCGGCGGGCCTGGGCGTCGGCGGCCGTCACCGCGGGCGCGGTCGGCACGCTGTTCGCGGTGGCCATGCCGGGCGCGTTCGCGTTCCTGACCTTCCAGCGGGACCGGGGCACCGAGGTGGAGTCCCTGGGAGCGCTGGTCCTCCACGTCGCCCGGCACTTCGGCTGGCACGGCGAGGTGCTGCTCAACTACGGCTCGATCGAATTCCTCGGCCCGCACGTGAAGGCGGTGAGCACGGCGGCCCTGCTGTTCACCGTGGCCGCGTTCGGCTGGCTGCTGCTGTGGCGGCTGTCTGCGGCCCGCTTCCGGCCGCACACGCTCGCGGACGCGGCCTTCACCGCCGTCCTGATGTTCACGATCACCAGCCGGGTGATCAGCCCCCAGTACATGGTGTGGCTGGTGGGCCTGGCCGCCGTCTGCCTCTGCTTCCGCGCCGGCCGCATGACCCTCCCGGCCGTCCTGGTCCTCCTGGCGACCTTCGTGACGGTCCTGGAGTTCCCGGTCGGCTTCTCGCACGTCGTGGTCAGCGACTGGTACGGCATCACCCTGCTGCTCCTGCGCAACGGCCTGCTGCTCGCGGCCACGGTCACGGCGGCCCGCGCACTGTGGCGCTCCACGGTGCCCGGGGACACCGTCGCCCCCTTCCCCGCCCAGGCGACCCACACGGAGGAGACCCAGGTCTCCTCCTGAGCCCGGGTGCGCCCGGCTCAGTCGCCCAGCTGGGCCTTCACGTAGTCCTGCCAGCGGGCGGTGAAGTCCGGCAGGGTCGTCCCGAGTTCGGTCTTCAGCGCGTCCTCGACCGCGCCCGCCCGTTCCTTGTGCGCGCCGACGGCGCGGTAGAAGGCGCCGAGCCTCTCCTCGCCCCAGTGGGCGGCGATCATCCGGCAGGCCAGCCAGCCGCCCTCGTAGGCCTGGGCCAGCTTGGTGGGGTCGTCGGTGAAGCCGAAGTCCTGGTCCGCCGGGAGGTCTTCGGGGGTGTCCCCGGCCTCGACGGCGCGGGCGAGTTCGGGGGCCACCTCGGTGGGCGTGCGGTCGGTGCCGAGGTAGCCGATCCAGTCGGCGTAGCCCTCGGAGAGCCAGAGCGGGGTGGCGGCCGTGGTGTGGGCGCGGGTGGCCACGTGGGTCGTCTCGTGGGTGAGGACGACCTGTCTGCCGACCGCGCCGAGGACGGCGTACGCATCCGGGTTGAGGATCACCCGGTCCGCCGGGGCCTGGCCGGAGCCTCCCGCCTCGCCGGTGGTGACGGCGGCGATGCCCTTGTAGTTGGAGGCGGGGGCGCCCAGCAGGCCGGCCATGCCGTTCAGCGACCCGGGTACGAGCAGGACCACCCGCCGCGTCCAGTCCGTGCCCCAGGCCTTGGAGACCTCCGGGACGGCGGTGTCGGCGAGGCGCGCGTAGCCGCGCAGCGCGGTCCGGGGCTGGCCGACGCCGAGGACGAGGGCGTGGGCGGTCTTGACGGCGGTCACCTTGCCCTGGTCCCAGAGCTGCTGTCCGGACTTCTTGGCGGGCTTGTCGTATGTGACATACCACTGCCCGTCGGCGGTGCGGCTGAGGGTGAGCGTCCGCTCCGCCGTGACCGGTGCCTTGTCGTAGCCCTGTATCCGGTAGCTGAGCTGCGCGTCGGCGGTGGCCCCGGCGCCGTCGGGGTGGAGGGCGGTGAGCCGGTAGCTCCAGGCCGCGAGCGGTACGGCCCGCAGGTTCCCGTACGAACTCCGGGTGCCGGTCTCGGCGTACGCCTCCTCGTCGTGGCCGAGGACCGCGGCCGAGCGGCGGTCCAGGACCTGCTGCACCTCGGCCATCGCGGTACCCGTCGACGACGCCCCGGCGCCGCATCCGGTCAACGGCAGGAGCAGCAGACACAGCCCCACCGCTCCTGAGCGCCACACCCGTCCACGACCAGCCACTTTCCGATCGTACGGGCAGGAGCCCGGAAGTCAGGGCCGGGTGACGGAGGCGACCGGCATCATTCCGACCGGGTCGTAGCGGACCGGGGCGCCCGGGTAGGGGGCGTGGATGACCTGGCCGTTGCCGACGTACATCCCCACGTGGCTGGCGTCGGAGCGGTAGACGACCAGGTCACCGGGTTGCGCCTGGGAGAGCGGCACCTGATGGCCGGCATAGCGCTGCTCCTGCGAGGTACGCGGGAGGTGGATCCCGGCATGGGCGTACGACCACTGCATCAGGCCCGAGCAGTCGAAGCCGGAGGGGCCGCTGGAGCCCCAGACGTACGGCTTGCCGAGGGCGGAACGGGCCGCGGCGATCGCGGCGGCGGCGCGGCCGTCGGGGACGGCGACGCCGGAGAGGTCCGGCAGGTCGGCGCGGTCGGCGCCGCGGGAGGCGTGCTCGAAGGCGGCGCGGTCGGCGGCGGGCAGCGCGTCGAGGAGCCGCCGGGCCTTGGCGAGCTTCCTCTCCACGACGGCCTTGTGGAAGGCGACCGTCTTGCGGCTCTTCTCCAGCTCGGCAAGGCTCCCGGCGGCCTCGGCGCGCTCCTGGGCGAGTTCGCGCATCGCCGCCTGGAGCCGCTTGAGCTGCCCGGCCCGGCGGTCGTCGACGCGGTCGATGAGGGAGGCCCGGTCGAGGTAGTCCTGGGGGTCGTCGGAGAACAGGAGGGCCACGGTGGGGTCGATGCCGCCGGAACGGTACTGGGCGCCGGCCAGCGAACCGAGCGCCTCCCGCATGGTGTTGATGCGCTGCTGCTGGCGGGCGATGCGGTCCTGGGCGTCGTTCACCTCGCGGCGCAGCGCGTCGGCCCGCTCGTCGGCCTTGTCGTAGGCCTGGGTCGCCTCCTCGGCCTGCTGGTACAGCCGGTCCACCTCGGCACGGGTGTCGGCGTGCGGGGCGGCACTCGCCGGCACGGCACCGAGCGCGGCGGCCGCGGCCGACAGCACACAGAGAGCGGCACCGGCGCCCCGGTTGAACCCGGACGACGGTACGAGACGGCGATGAGACCCCACGGGAAACGGCACCCCTTTTGCTTGTCGGACGCCGACGGTCTCCCCCGGTTACAGGGGAAACGCGCCAGACATTGACGCCCTCCCCCGCCCGAAGACGGGGAATTCCGGTCCGCACCGCACAGCGGCGCCACCACGGGTTCCTGTTTCACAGGCCGCCGCCAACCCGTGTGGGCTGGTCCTACGCGGCCTCCGCAGGCGTGACTTTCCGCCCGTCCGGCGGTAGGTCCGACAACTCGGTCGCCGAACGCCGCGATGCTAGCCATACGACCGGCCGACGGCCAAAGACCTCCACGGCCACGCAAACGCCACGCCCCGCCGCTGACGCAGGTCACCGGCGGGGCGTGGAGTCAGTTTCGATTGTTGCGATTCGCCCGTTCGGGCGGCACAGCGAGTTGATCTTCGGCCGTACGGGTGTCGGCGTAACCCGGTGGGGTCAGATCCGGACGCCGAACTCGAAGGTCATGTCGCTGATCGACTCGTAGCGCACGACGGCACCGGTGTGCGGGGCGTGCAGCACCTGGCCGTTGCCGGCGTAGAGGCCGACGTGGTGGTAGTCGCCGTAGAAGATGACCAGGTCGCCGACCTTGAGGTCGCTCTCGCTGTAGATGCGGGTGCCGGCGTTGGCCTGCGCCTCGGAGGTGCGCGGGATGGTGACGCCGGCCTGGGCGTAGGCCCAGGAGGTCAGGCCCGAGCAGTCGAAGGAGGACGGGCCGGAGGCGCCGTACACGTACGGCGAGCCGATCTTGGACTGGGCGGCGGCGAAGGCCGCGGCGGCCCTGCTGGAGGCGGAGCCCGTGTTGCCAAGGTCCACGCGGGAGGAGGCGCGGCTGGCGGCCTGGGCCTGCTCCGCGTCGAGGGCCGCCTTCTCCTTGGCCGTCAGGGTGTTGAGCAGCTTCTGCGCGTCGGCGAGCTTGGCCTGGACGGCCGACTTCTGCTTGGCCAGCTCGGTGCGGGTGGCGGAGAGGTCCTTGAGCTTGTCGGAGGCCTCTGCCCGCTCCTGGGCGAGTTCGCGCTGTTTGTCCTGAATCTTCTTCAGGGCCTCGACCTGCTGGCTGCTCAACTGGTCGAGCGTGGAGGCCTTGTCGAGGTAGTCGTCCGGGTCGGACGAGAGGAAGAGCTGGACCGACGGGTCGATACCGCCGGAGCGGTACTGCGCGGTGGCCAGCGAACCGAGGCCGTCCCGCAGCTTGTTGAGGTCCTCCTGACCACGGGCCACGTTGTCCTGGATCGTGGATATTTCCTTCTGCAGCTTCTGCTGCTTGTCCTTGGCCCCGTCGAGCTTCTCGGTGGCCTGCTCGGCCTCCTCGTAGAGCTTGTCGACCTTCGCCTTGACCTCGTCCTTGGTCAGCTTCTCGCTGGGCGCCGCGTTGGCGGCGTTGGCGCTGAGGACTACGGCGGCGGCTGCTGCGGTGGTGAGCACGGTCACGCGCGCACGACTCGGCTGCTTGGGTCGACGATGGGACGCCACGGAGACGGGCTCCTTCGTTTGAGTGATCACCCGTGTGGAGGTTCGAGGCCAGACCCTAGTGACCTACCTGTGATCAGTTCAAACCCAGCAGCCAAAAAAGTGGTCACGCAACGCACTCTTTGCACATAACTCACGAGCAGTAATGCGCGATTGACGCTACGTTGCGTGACGGTTCGGTCAATTCGGGCATTGCATATGCGGGTTGCACGTTCAGGACAGTCGTTTCAGAAGCATCGCAGAAGCGACCGGGCGGGCACCCGCCTTCGCGACCCCGTCGGCGACCTCGCGGTCGGTCGAGGCGACGATCACCGGGCGGCCCGGCGGCTCGGCGCGCACCAGCTGGCGGATCAACTCGTCCGCGGTCACACCGGGCTTGGAGAAGAGGACGCGGACCCCGCGCGGCGGGGCGAGCAGCACCGGCGCGGCCAGCTCGGCGCCGTCGAAGACACAGGTGACCTCGGCGCCGGTCTGGGCGGCCAGCTGGGAGAGCTGGCCGAGCAGCCGCAGCCGCTGCTTCTCCAGCGGCATCTGCGGATAGCCGGTCTTGGTCACGTTGTAGCCGTCGACGACCAAGTGCGCCTGGGGCAGGGCGAGCAGCTGGTTGAGGATGGCCGGGTCGTGCTCGGACAGCGCGCGCGCCGCGATGTCCTTCGGGGTCATTCGTCCCGGTTCGACCGCGTCCACGGTCTCGGCGGGCCGCACCGAAACCGGCGGCAGGGCCAGCTCCCGGCGCAGCCCCTGGGCCGCGTCGAGGACGGTGTCGAGCAGCAGCCGCAGCCGCATGTCCTCGACGCTGCGCCCCTCTCGGGCGGCCCGGCGGCTGGCCTCCAGGGCCGCCTCGACCTCGCCGAGCCGGGCCTTGAGCCGCCGGCTCTCGCTCTCCGCGGCGGACACCAGGGACTGCCCCTCGGCCCGCCCCGTCTCCATCTCGGCCTGCAACTTGCGCAGGGCCGCCTCACCGCGCTTGACGTCGCTCAGGGCGGCCCGCAGTTTGCGGTGAAGCGATTCCGCTTCCTTCTTGGCCGCGTCCAGCTCGGTGCGCAGCCGCTCCGTCTCGGACCGGGTCTGCTCCCGGGCCCGGTCCAGCTCCTCGCGCAGCCGCTCGAGTTCGGCCCGGCTCTCCTCGTCGGCCCGCTCGGCGTCGGCCCGCTGGGCCTCCTCGCCGGCCGCCGCCACGAGTTTCACCCAGCCCGTGGGGCGCAGTACATAGGCCGCGGCCGCCACATCGAGCGGGTCCGCGGCCGGGGGCGGGGAGCCGGAGTCCAGGGCGCCGGCCAGTTCGGGCTGGGCCTCTCTCAGCTTCTCCCCGATCCGCTGCCGGAAGAGGGTGTCCGTCTCCAGCGCGGCGGCCATGGCGTTCCCCGCGAACTTGGCCCGGCGATTCGGGGCAAAGCGGGCGTACTGCCGTAGCTGTGCGGGCAGTTCGCCGACGGTCAGCCCGCCGAACCCGTCCGACACGATCTGTACGACACGCCGTCGCACACCGTCGGGCAACGGACGGTCAAGCACCTCGGCGGTGCCGTCGCCCGGCCCCCCGCCTGTGGTCTCCACCATCCGTCACACCCCATCACCTGTACGGGGCCGGCTCCCGCTCTCAGGAGTCGGCGCCCGGCCTGTCCACGAGTTCCACCTGGTCCACCGCGTTGCACCAGCGGCAGCGCACCGACTCGATGGTCTCACTGACCACCTCGCGCTCCTCGACCTTCGGCTCACCGGCCAGGTCGAGGTGGACGTACTCGACCACCTTCGACGAGCGGGTCACGTCGAAGCGCGTGAGGTTGCCGCAGAGGGTGCAGCGCCACCGCGTCGTGGCGGTCGGCAGGGGAACCGTCATCGTGGCTTGTTCGCTTCCTTCTAGTGTCCGTGACGCGCCGTCCCGACGCGTGTGGCTCGTAACCCTACGGCCTGGCGGGTACTCGACGCCGCCCCGTCTGCGGCGGCGAGGCGGTCTGCACCAGTGCGTCCCGTTACGCCATGCTCTATGTCCATGATCGGCAACTGGAACACGACGGCCGCCCGGACCCTGCGGAGCCTGCGGGGCACGTCCGCGCCCATGACGTACACCCTGATCGCCGTGTGCTGCCTGATCTTCGTGCTGGGCCCCGTCTCGGGCTTCACCCCGTCCTATGGCACCGGAGAGGCCCTCGCGACCGCCCAGCGGGCGTACTTCCGGCACTGGGGGGTGGTGCCCGCCGATCTGTTCGACGGCCCGGCCCGGGAGGCGCTCACCCCGGCCACGGCGCTGTTCATCCACGGCAGCTGGGTGCACCTGCTCGGCAACATGCTCTTCCTCTTCGTCTTCGGGGCGATGACCGAGGAACGGATGGGTCGCGTGGAGTTCACGCTCTTCTACGTGGGCTGCGGCTATCTCGCCCTGCTCGGCTACGCGGCCGCCAACGCCACGTCCCAGCAGTCGCTGGTAGGCGCGTCCGGGGCGATCTCGGCGGTCCTCGGAGCGTTTCTGTACCTGTTCCCCAGCGCTCGCGTGACCAGTCTCCTCCCCTTCCTCTTCTTCCTCCCGCTCCGATTCCCGGCCTGGGTGGTCCTCCCCTTCTGGGCGGCCCTCCAGTGGCTGGCCCTGAACCAGGCCCCCTCCGGCCCCGGCGTGGCCTACCTCGCCCACCTGGTCGGCTTCGGACTCGGGTTCGGCTACGCGTGGGTGCGGTACAGAAAAAAGAAGGGCGCGCAGCGCGGCCTTGGAAGGGCGGTGGTGGGCGACGGGCGGGCGACTAAAGTGAGGACCGCCCCAGCTCCGGCACCCGAGGGAGAGAACCAGCCGTGATCACCGCGATCGTCCTCATCAAGACCAGCGTGGACCGGATCCCCGAGATCGCGGAACGGATCGCCGCGCTGGAGAGCGTCAGCGAGGTCTTCTCCGTCACCGGTACGTACGACTTGATCGCCATGGTCCGGGTGAAGCAGCACGAGGACCTGGCCGAGGTCATCCCCGGCTCCATCAGCAAGATCCCCGGCGTGGAGGCCACGGACACGCACGTCGCGTTCCGCACGTACTCCCAGCACGACCTGGAGGCGGCGTTCGCGATCGGCCTGGACAGCTAGTAGGCACCGCCCACTGAAGCGCCCCGTCAGGGGCGCGGGGAACTGCGCGACAAGCCCCCGCGGACCCGCAGTGGAGCACGGAGCTCCGTGCCCGGCCGCAGGCCGGTGGGGGCTGAGCGCGCAGTTCCTCCCCCAGCCTTCGGCCGGGGGTACCCCCAGCGCCCCTGACGGGGCGCTGCCCCTGAGGTCGGTCTGGATCACACCGCCGGGACGCAGCGGCCGTCCTCCGTGCGGTACGTCCACTTGGCGCCGTCGGCGACCAGTTCCCGCACCGCGTTCACGAAGCGCTCCACGTGCTCGTCCGGCGTTCCCGCCCCGAAGCTCACCCGGATCGCGTTGAGGGACTTCTCGCCCGGTGCCGCCTCCGGCGCCCCGCACTCGCCCTGGGTCTGGGGGTCGGAGCCCAGCAGGGTCCTGACCAGCGGGTGGGCGCAGAAGAGGCCGTCGCGGACGCCGATGCCGTACTCGGCGGAGAGCGCGGCGGCGAAGTGGGAGCTGTTCCAGCCGTCCACCACGAAGCTGATCACGCCGACGCGGGGGGCGTCGTCGCCGAAGAGGGAGAGGACCCGGACCTCGGGGACCTCGGCCAGCCCCGCCCGCACCTTCTCGATCAGGTGCCGCTCGCGGGCGACCAGGGTGTCGAAGCCGGCCTCGCTGAGTGCCTTGCAGGCGGACGCGATGGAGTAGGCGCCGATGACGTTGGGCGACCCGGCCTCGTGCCGCGCCGCGCTCTCGTGCCACTCCACGGCCACCCCCCCGTCCTCGCGCCGGGTGACCTTGCGGCTGGCGCCGCCGCCCGCGAGGTACGGCTCGGCCGCCTGCAGCCAGTCGGCGCGGCCGGCCAGGACGCCGGAGCCGAAGGGGGCGTACAGCTTGTGACCGGAGAAGGCGACCCAGTCGACGTCCAGGTCCCGGACGGAGACAGGGTGGTGCGGGGCCAGCTGGGCGGCGTCCAGGACGATCCGGGCGCCGTGCGCGTGCGCGGCGGCCGCGAGCTGCCGGACGGGCCACAGCTCGCCGGTGACGTTGGACGCGCCGGTGACGCAGACCAGGGCCGGGCCGTGCGGGTCCCGGTCGGCGAGGGCGCGTTCCAGGGTCTCGACGGCCTGCCGCGGGGTGCGGGGGGCGTTGAGGTAGGTGACCCGGGCGTCCTGCCACGGCAGCAGGGAGGCGTGGTGCTCGGTCTCGAAGACGAAGACCTGGCAGTCGGCGGGGAGGGCGCGGGCCAGGAGGTTCAGGGAGTCCGTCGTCGAGCGGGTGAAGACGAGCTGGTCGTCGGGGCGGCAGTCGAGGAACTCGGCGACGGTGCGGCGGGCGTTCTCGAAGAGGTCCGTGGAGAGCTGGGAGAGGTAGCCGGCACCGCGGTGGACGCTTCCGTAGTAGGGCGCGTACGCCGCCACGTCGTCCCAGACCCGCTGGAGGGCTGGGGCGCTGGCCGCGTAGTCGAGGGCGGCGTAGGTGACCTCGCCGCCGGTGACGAGCGGGACGGTGACATCACGGCCCAGAACGGGCAGCGGGGAACAAACGGACTGGGCGGAGGCAGCGGTGGAGACGGACATGGCGGAACTCCCGTGAGAGGCGTGGCGGAATCACCGTGCGAGCGCGCGGACGACCGCGGCTCCAGCACGGGGAAAGAGAAAAAGGGGATGCAAAGGGATGCGGAGGCGGGGCTCTGCGGCCCTATCGCATTCGCTTGCTCACGGAAGACTCCTCGACGACCAGGACCCCTGGTGTACGAGGGGTCCGCGCTTGCCGCAGACCTCGCTGCCTGCGGCCTGGTCTTCACCCGGGGCACCCCGCCACGGACGGAGGGTTGCCGGACAGTCGGCCGGGGCCTCATGACTGTCACTCATGACCTGGGAAGAAACGTAGGTGAAGTGATCGCGGCCGCGCAACTCCTGTCCGGATGACGGGACGGGCGCGAGGACGGCTCGGCACCGCCGGGAAGGCCGTTCATGGTTGCGCGCCGTTGCGGCGGAAAACATGACCGGCCAGCGGAAGAGACCAGGCAGAAGACCCGACCGGAAGAGGAAGCGGCGACGACTCCCCGTGCGGGACGGCCGTGCCCGTGCGCAGTCAGACACCGCCGAGAAGGGTGTGTGCGCGCTCGCCGTTGCGGCGGAGAAGAAGGTGCACGCCGGTCCATTGTCAGCGGCACCGTGCCGGCGTCCTCTTTCCGCCGCAACGGCGATCGGCCGCGACGGCGGGGCCCGGCGGTGCCGGACCCCGTCCCAGCCGCCTGGGCCGGCCCCCTACTTGTTCGTCGCCGCCGCCCAGCGCTCCAGGACCAGCTTGGCCGCACCCGAGTCGATCGACTCGGCCGCCCTGTCCATGCCGGCGCGGAGCTGCTCGGCCAGGGTCCCGGCGGCCGGGTCGAGGGCCACCAGGGCCGCCGCGGAGTTCAGCAGCACCGCGTCCCGCACGGGACCCTGCTCGCCGTCCAGCAGCCTGCGGGCGACCTCCGCGTTGTACGACGGGTCGCCGCCCCGCAGCGCCTCCACGGGGACCAGGTCGATACCGACGTCACGGGGGTCGAAGGTCTCCTCCGTGACCTTGCCGTCGCGGACGATCCAGACGTGGGACGTGGCGGTCGTCGTCAGCTCGTCGAGGCCGTCGTCGCCGCGGAAGACCAGCGAGGAGTTGCCGCGCTCCGCGAAGACGCCCGCGACGACCGGGGCCATGCGCGGGTCCGCGACGCCGACCGCCTGGGCCCGCACCCGCGCGGGGTTGGTCAGCGGGCCGAGGATGTTGAAGACCGTGCGGATGCCCAGCTGGCCGCGCGCGGCGCCCGCGTGTCGCAGCGCCGGGTGGAACTTGATGGCGAAGCAGAAGGTGATGCCCGCCTCCTCGGCGACCTCGGCGACCCGCTGCGGGGTCAGGTCGAGGTTGACTCCGAGCTTCTCCAGGACGTCGGAGGCCCCGGACGCGGAGGAGGCCGCGCGGTTGCCGTGCTTGACGACCTTCGCGCCGGTGCCTGCGACCACCAGCGCCGACATCGTGGAGATGTTCACCGTCTTCGCGCCGTCGCCGCCGGTGCCGACGATGTCGACCGTGCGGCCCGGCACCTCGATGACGTTGGCGTGCTCGTACATCGTGCGGACGAGCCCGTTGATCTCCTCGACCGTCTCGCCCTTGGCCCGCAGGGCGACGACGAAGCCCGCGATCTGGGCGTCGGTGGCCTGGCCGCGCATGATCTGGTCCATCGCCCAGGCCGTCGCCTCGGCGCTCTGGTCCTGGCCGTACAGCAGCGCGTTCAGTACCCCGGGCCAGGAACGGCCCGCCGCGGTGTCGCCTCCAGCGGGGGTCACAGCGCTCATAAAGCCGCTCCTGATCGTCGTACGGGCAACAGAGGTTCTCAGGACTACCCTATCCAGCTCCGAGCACGGCGAAGGGCCCCCGTCCGTACCCCGGACGGGGGCCCTTCGACCGTGGCGTGGCGACGCGGTCGATCAGTGGTGGCCGTGGCCGCTCGTGATCTCCTTGTACTCCTCGACAGTCGGCTTCGGGATCTGGTTGTCCTCGCCGTAGTAGGCGTTGCTCAGCTTGGCGCGGAGCTTCTCGGAGCCCTTGATCTTGCGCTCGACCCCGTTCTCGTCGACCGCCGGGCCGACCTGGGCCGGCTCGTACTGGTGGTGCGCCGTGAGGGTGTGCAGCTGCTCCTGCGAGAGCGGCTCGTGGACCTCGATGAACTCACCGTGCGGCAGCCGCTTGATGATGCCGGTCTCGCGGCCGTGCAGCACCTTGTCCTTGTCCCGGCGCTGCAGGCCGAGGCAGATCCGCTTGGTGATGATGAACGCGATCACCGGTCCGGCGAAGAAGAAGATCCGGACGAACCAGGTCACGTCGTTGATCGACAGGTGGAAGTGGGTGGCGATGAGGTCGTTGCCACCACCGACCAGACCCACCATGTACACGGTCACCCAGGCGACACCGAAGGCGGTGCGGGTCGGGGCGTTGCGCGGACGGTCCAGGATGTGGTGCTCGCTCTTGTCGCCGGTGACCCAGGACTCGATGAACGGGTAGACCGCGATGGCCGCGAGGACCAGACCGAACAGGATCAGCGGGATGAAGACGCCCAGGACCAGGGTGTGGCCCCAGAAGTTGATCTCCCAGCCCGGCATGTAACGGATCAGACCCTCGGCGAAGCCCATGTACCAGTCGGGCTGGGCGCCGGTGGACACCTGGTCCGGACGGTAGGGGCCCATGGCCCAGATCGGGTTGATCTGGGTGGTCGCCGCGATGGCTGCGATGACACCGAAGACCAGGAAGAAGAAGCCTCCGGCCTTGGCCATGTAGACCGGCAGCAGCGGCATGCCGACGACGTTCTTCTCGGACTTTCCGGGACCCGCGAACTGCGTGTGCTTGTGGTAGAAGACCAGGATCAGGTGGCCCACCACCAGGCCGAGCATGATGCCCGGCAGCAGCAGGATGTGGATCGAGTAGAACCGGGCCACGAAGTCGTGGCCGGGGAACTGCCCGCCGAAGAGGAAGAACGAGATGTACGAGCCGACGATCGGCATCGACAGGATCGCGCCCTCGGTGAAGCGGACACCGGTGCCGGAGAGCAGGTCGTCCGGGAGCGAGTAACCGGTGAACCCGGTGAACATGCCCAGGACGAACAGCAGGAAGCCGAACAGCCAGTTGATCTCACGCGGCTTGCGGAACGCGCCCGTGAAGAACACGCGCATCATGTGCACGAACATGCCGGCGAGGAAGATCAGCGCGGCCCAGTGGTGGATCTGCCGGATGAGCAGACCACCGCGCACGTCGAAGGAGATGTGCAGGGTCGAGCTGAACGCCTCGGACATCGTCTGTCCCTGGAGCGGGACGTAGCTGCCGTGGTACACCACCTCGTTCATCGACGGGTGGAAGAACAGCGTCAGGTACACACCCGTCAGGATGATGATGATGAAGCTGTACAAGCACACTTCGCCCAACATGAACGACCAGTGGTCGGGGAAGATCTTGCGCATGTTGGACTTGGCCAGGGAGTAGATCCCGAGCCGTCCGTCGGCCCAGTCGGCGACGCGCTCGCCGGCCGGTGCCTTCCCGCGCTCGCGGGACTCGGGGTTCTCGTTAGTGCTCATCCGCGCTCCCAGAAGGCAGGACCGACGGGCTCGTCGAAGTCGCCGAGCGCCTGGAGGTAGCCCTCCTCGCTCACGCCGATGCGCAGCTGCGGCAGGGCGTGGCCGGCCGGGCCGAAGATCACTCGGGCTCCGTCGGAGAGGTCGAAGGTGGACTGGTGGCACGGGCAGAGCACGTGGTGGGTCTGCTGCTCGTACAGCGAGATCGGGCAGCCCACGTGGGTGCAGATCTTCGAGAAGGCGACGATGCCTTCGTGCGACCACTCGAGCTCGCGCTTGTCCTTGATGTTGTCCGGCTGCAGCCGGATGATCATCAGGGCCGCCTTCGCCATCACGTTCTGGAAGTCCTCCTGGGACTCCTCGACGCCCTCGGGCTTGGCGAAGGTCAGCGAGCCGACGGCGACGTCGGAGGGACGCAGCGGCTCGTTGGTGTTCATGTTGACGAGCAGCTTGCCCTTCGACCACGCCGTGTGGCGCAGCGAGGTGCCGGGCAGCGGGCCGAGGTCGCGCAGCAGCACGACGCCGGAGAGCGGGACCAGGGTCAGCGCGCCGAACATCGTGTTGCGGATCAGCTTGCGCCGGCCGAGCGCCGACTCCTTGGCGCCCTGCTTGAAGTCGGCCAGGACCTTGGCCTTGACCTCCGGCGGGGCCGAGATGGCGTGCCGCTCGTCGGCGACCTCCACGTCGGACATCAGGGTGCGGGCCCAGTGGACCGCGCCCGCGCCGATGCAGAACAGCGCCGTACCGAGGGTCAGGCCCAGCGCGAAGTTCAGCGCGCTGATGTGACCGATCGGGAAGACGAAGATCGCCTTGTCTTTGGGGATCGTCACATAGGAGGCGATGAAGCCGACGGTGGCCAGCATCGACACCGTGAACAGCAGGGCCACGACGCGCTCGGACCGCTTGGCGGCCCGCTCGTCGATGTCCTGGATCCGGTGCTCGTGCGGCGGCAGACCCGGGTCCGAGAACGGGTCCTTCTCGTCCGCCACACTCACGGCGGTGTGCGCGTGGTCCTGCTCAGCGGGCAGGTTCTCTTCTGGAATGTCTTGGCTACTCATGACTTCTTGGCCTTTGCGGTCCGAGCGGCGACCCAGACGGCGACCGCGATCAGTGCACCGAGACCGAAGATCCACGCGAACAGACCCTCGCTGACCGGCCCGAGGCCGCCCAGGTTGAGACCGCCGGGGTTCACCGTCTTGCTGCTGTTGACCGAGTCGAGGTACGCGATGATGTCCTTCTTGTTCTTCTGCGACATCGTGGTGTCGGGGAAGGACGGCATGTTCT
This sequence comes from Streptomyces sp. NPDC001714, assembly GCF_042892755.1. Lineage (NCBI taxonomy): Bacteria > Bacillati > Actinomycetota > Actinomycetes > Kitasatosporales > Streptomycetaceae > Streptomyces > Streptomyces sp. NPDC001714. Next base: position 86,491 of record NZ_JBIAUL010000006.1, on the reverse strand, counting down.
GCGGGCCCGTCTGCATGGCCTCGTAGATGTGCCTCGGGGCGACGCCCTTCAGGTCCGGAGCGAACTTGCCCTTGGTCAGCGCGCCACCCGAGCCGACGAAGTTGTGGCACTGCGCGCAGTTGGTGCGGAAGAGCTCGCCACCCGCGGCGATGTCCCCGTCGTCCGGGCTGTACTGCTCCTTGGTCGGAACCTCGGGACCGGCGCCCAGCGAGGCGATGTACGCCGCGAGCTGGTCGATCTGGGCCTGGGTGTAGATGTTCTTCTTCTTGACGACCTGCGGGCCCTGCGAGGTGGCGGCCGGCATACGGCCGGTGCCGACCTGGAAGTCGACGGCCGCGGCGCCCACGCCCACCAGGCTGGGGCCGTCGGACGAACCCTGACCGCCGGTGCCGTGGCAGCTGGCGCAACCGACCGAGTAGAGCTTCTTGCCCTCCTCGATGGTCAGGGACTGGGATGTTTCATCGGCCTGCGCCTTGCCCGCGGGTGCGAACGCGGCGTACAGCCCCCCTGTGCATGCCAGCGCGAGGAGTAGGACGACGACCGCCGCCAGCGGATGGCGTCGTCGTGCGGAGAGCTTTTTCACGGATTACCCCGGTGTCAGGATCTTCTGCGTCGATGCTTCTGGAAGGTGCGCTTCTACGGCGCGTGGTGCCGGCCCGGCTACTTGATCAGGTAGATCGTGGCGAACAGGCCGATCCAGACGACGTCGACGAAGTGCCAGTAGTAGGACACGACGATGGCCGCGGTCGCCTGCTCGTGCGTGAACCTCTTCGCCGCGTAGGTGCGCCCCAGGACGAACAGGAAGGCGATGAGACCGCCCGTCACGTGCATGCCGTGGAAGCCGGTGGTCAGGTAGAACACCGAACCGTACGGGTCGGAGGAGAGGGAGATCCCGTCCTCCTTGACCAGGCTCGTGTACTCGTAGATCTGACCGCCGATGAAGATCGCACCCATGATGAAGGTGACGATGAACCAGCCCCGGAGCTTCTTCACGTCCCCGCGCTCGGCGGCGAACACACCGAGCTGGCAGGTGAGGGAGGAGAGCACCAGGATCGTGGTGTTGGTCGCGGAGAACGGAACGTTGAGATGGCTCGCCATCTCCTTCCAGTGGTCCGGACCGGTCACCGATCGCAGGGTGAAGTACATCGCGAAGAGGGCCGCGAAGAACATCAGCTCGGAACTCAGCCAGATGATGGTTCCGACGCTGGTGAGGTTCGGCCTGTTGACCGACGGGTGCGCGTGCCCGGTATCTACTGTCGTTGCTGTCGCCACGACCGACATTATGTCGGTCGCTTATCTCGCGCTCACTCCGGGGGGTGCCGTTCGGAGTGTCCGCCCCCCGTGTAGTGCCCGGATGGCCCATCGAAGCGATGTTCCAACAGGTGTTGACGAGGTGTTCAGGGGAGTAGCATCCGGCGCATCGGTCCTGTCCGTACGACGCTGACGTCTCGGAGGAACAATGCAGCCGACCGCCACGGTGCTGGTCTACAGCGACGACTCCAACACCCGCGAACAGGTCCGGCTGGCCGCCGGCCGGCGACCGGCTCCCGATGTGCCGTTCGTCGAGTTCCTGGAGTGCGCCACGCCTGCGGCGGTCCTCGCCGAGTTGGACAAGGGCGGCATCGACGTGTGCGTCCTGGACGGCGAGGCCGTGCCGATGGGGGGCATGGGGATGTGCCGGCAGATCAAGGACGAGGTGTTCAACTGCCCGCCGGTGCTGTTGCTGATCGGGCGGCCGCAGGATGCCTGGCTGGCCACGTGGAGCCGGGCGGACGCGGCTGTGACGCTGCCTGTGGAGCCGGTGGAGTTCGCCTCGGCTCTGGCGTCCTTGTTGCGGCAGAAGAGGCTGCTGAGCGCCTGAGGGGGTGGGGCGCGGGCTGCGTGCGCGCGTGCGGGCCGTGTGTGGCCGGTCGCGCCCGCGCGGCGGCAGCCGCATATCGGATACGGCCCCGCGCCCCTGGGTTGGCTGCCCTTGAGGGCGTTTCACAGTGCTGCCGGCTGCACTCTCGCCGCGTCCTCCGGCTTCGGGCCGTCCGGGGTGCCGTTGGTGAGGGCGCTGCCCTTGCGCCAGTCCTTCCAGGCGAGGTTCCAGTCGCCGAAGCCGTTGCCGAAGTTCTCCATCTCCTTGCCGTTGGAGTTGACGACCTTCACCAGGTCACCCGGGTGGAAGGTGTCGAAGAACCACTCCGCGTTCGAGGTGTTCATGCCCGTGCAGCCGTGGCTGACGTTCTCGTAGCCCTGGGAGCCCACCGACCAGGGCGCGGCGTGCACGTACTCGCCCGACCAGGTGACCCGGGTGGCGTAGTAGACCGGTAGGTCGTACGAGTCCGAGGTGCCCTCGGCGATGCCGACCGTGGTGCCGCGCATGCGTACGAAGTACTGCTTCTCCAGGACGACCTTGACGCCGTTGCGGGTCTCGAAGCCCGGTTTGCCGGTGGTGACGGGGATCTGGTTGATCTCCTTGTCGTCCTTGTAGACCGTCAGCTGGTGGGTGCTGGCGTCCGTGACGGCGAGGAGCTTGTCGCCCGTGGTGAGCTTGAGGGGCTTGGCCGCGCCGCCCCACAGACGGTCGCTGATCCTGACGCCGTCCAGGTTGCTGTGCACCTGGACGGTGGCGTGGGTGGGCCAGTACTCCTTGGGCCGGTAGTGCAGTTCCTTGTCGCTCACCCAGTACCAGGAGCCCTCCACGGCCGGGACCGAGTCGACCCTGAGGGCGCGCTCGACGACGGCGCGCTGGGCCTTGTCCTTGATCTCGTGGTCGAGTTGGGCGGTGACCGGCTGGCCCACGCCGTACTCGCCCGCCTTGGGGCCGAAGGTGACCTTCAGCCGCTGCCGGGTGGTGGGCGTACTGGTGTCGAAGGTGAGGACCTTGCGGCCGGGCGCCCCGTCCTCGTCCTCGGTGCTGACCTGGACCGTGTAGTGGGCGTTGGCGGCCAGCGGGGAGGTGCTGTGCCAGCGGCGGCCGTCGGCGTCCAGTTCGCCCGCCACGAAGCGACCGGTGGCGTCCTGGGCCGTGACGTCGGTGATGCGGTCCTCGTCGCTCTTGGCGACGACCTCCAGGGGCTTGTCGGGGTCGGCCCGCTTCCCCGTACCGGTGGGTGTGTTGAAGGAGATCTGGTCCGCCGCGTCGTACGGCTTGTCCGCGAGGGGGTTGCCGTCCGAACCACAGGCGGTGACGCCCGCGCCGAGGGCGATCACCAGCAGGGTGCAGCTGACGACGGTACGGGCGCACGGAGAGTGACTCATACTGTCACGCTATGAGATGTTTTCCGGACCGGCGCGGCGGATAGCCCGGACGGGGGACGGCCGCCACGCCGAAGGAGCGAACGACCGGAAACGGCCGGAGCCCGGACCCTCCTGACGGAGGGTCCGGGCTCCCGCTGCGCTCGGCGCGTGCTTACTGGGTGCGGTTCTCACCGCGGTAGTACTCGAACACCCAGCCGAAGAGGCCGAGCATGATGATGGGTGCCGAGAAGTACAGCAGCCACCATCCGACGGCGACACCGAGGAAGGCCAGCGCGCCGCCGACGCCGAGGGCGAGCGGCTGCCAGCTGTGCGGGCTGAAGAAGCCGACCTCGCCCGCCTCGTCCGCGACGTCGGCCTCCTTGTTGTCCTGGGCACCCGCGTCGACGCGCGAGGCGGTGAAGCCCAGGTAGAAGCCGATCATGATGCACAGGCCGAAGGCCAGGAAGAGCGCCGTGGTACCGGCCGGTTCCTTCGACCACACGCCATAGACGATCGCGATGACGAGGACGAAGACACTCAGCCACACGAACATGCGGCCCTGGATCTTCACTTGCCGGCCTCCTTGCTGCCCGCGACAGCGGCGACGGCCTGGCCGTGCTCCAGCTGCTCCAGGGCGGCGATCTCAGGGTGGTGCAGGTCGAACGCCGGCGATTCGCTGCGGATCCGCGGCAGGGTGACGAAGTTGTGCCGCGGCGGCGGGCAGGAGGTCGCCCACTCCAGCGAACGGCCGTAGCCCCACGGGTCGTCGACGCCGACCGGCTTGCCGTACTTGGCCGTCTTCCACACGTTGTAGAGGAACGGCAGGATCGACAGGCCGAGCAGGAAGGAGCTGATCGTCGAGATCGTGTTCAGGGTGGTGAAGCCGTCGGCCGCCAGGTAGTCGGCGTACCGGCGCGGCATGCCCTCGGCGCCCAGCCAGTGCTGGACCAGGAAGGTGCCGTGGAAGCCGATGAACAGCGTCCAGAAGGTGATCTTGCCGAGCCGCTCGTCGAGCATCTTGCCGGTCATCTTCGGCCACCAGAAGTGGAAGCCGGAGAACATCGCGAAGACGACCGTACCGAAGACCACGTAGTGGAAGTGGGCGACGACGAAGTACGAGTCGGAGACGTGGAAGTCCATCGGCGGCGAGGCCAGGATGACACCGGTCAGACCACCGAAGGTGAAGGTGATCAGGAAGCCGGTGGCCCAGAGCATCGGTGTCTCGAAGGACAACGAGCCCTTCCACATGGTGCCGATCCAGTTGAAGAACTTCACACCGGTCGGGACCGCGATCAGGAAGGTCATGAAGGAGAAGAACGGCAGCAGCACACCGCCGGTGACGTACATGTGGTGGGCCCACACGGTCACGGACAGACCGGCGATCGAGATGGTCGCGGCCACCAGACCCATGTAGCCGAACATCGGCTTGCGGGAGAAGACCGGGATGACCTCGGAGATGATGCCGAAGAACGGCAGCGCGATGATGTACACCTCTGGGTGGCCGAAGAACCAGAAGAGGTGTTGCCAGAGCAGTGCCCCGCCGTTCGCCGCGTCGAAGACATGTGCCCCGAATTTCCGGTCCGCCTCAAGGGCGAACAGCGCCGCGGCGAGCACGGGGAAGGCGAGCAGGACGAGCACGGCGGTCAGCAGCACGTTCCACACGAAGATCGGCATGCGGAACATGGTCATGCCCGGCGCACGCATGCAGATGATCGTGGTGATGAAGTTGACCGCGCCGAGGATGGTGCCGAAGCCGGAGAAGGCCAGACCCATGATCCACATGTCGGCGCCGATCCCCGGCGAGCGGACCGCGTCCGACAGCGGGGAGTAGGCGAACCAGCCGAAGTCCGCCGCGCCCTGCGGGGTGAGGAAGCCGCCGACCGCGATGGTCGAGCCGAACAGGTAGAGCCAGTAGGCGAACATGTTCAGCCGCGGGAACGCGACGTCGGGGGCGCCGATCTGGAGCGGCATGATCCAGTTCGTGAAGCCGGCGAACAGCGGCGTCGCGAACATCAGCAGCATGATCGTGCCGTGCATCGTGAACGCCTGGTTGAACTGCTCGTTCGACATGATCTGCAGACCGGGGCGAGCGAGCTCGGCGCGCATCAGCAGCGCCATCACACCGCCGATCAGGAAGAACGCGAACGACGTGACCAGATACAGCGTTCCGATGGTCTTGTGGTCGGTGGTGGTGAGCCACTTGATGACCACGTTGCCGGGCTGCTTGCGCCTGACCGGCAGCTCATCTGCGTAAGAGCCTTCAGCTGCCGCGGCACCCTGGGGTTCGTTGAGGATGCTCACAGGTTGTTCGTCTCCCGGTTCTTCTCGTGGCTCGTCTGCGCGATGCCGGCGGGAATGTAACCGGTCTGCCCCTTCTTGGCGAGGTCCTTGAGGTGCTGCTGGTAGCGCTCAGGCGAGACGACCTTCACGTTGAACAGCATCCGGGAGTGGTCGACGCCGCAGAGCTCGGCGCACTTGCCGAGGAAGGTGCCCTCCTGGTTCGGAGTCACCTGGAACGCGTTGGTGTGACCGGGGATGACGTCCATCTTCATCAGGAACGGCACCACCCAGAAGGAGTGGATGACGTCACGCGAGGTGAGGACGAAGCGGACGGTCTCACCCTTGGGGAGCCACAGCGTCGGACCGGGGTTGCCGGTCTGCGGGTTCTTCGTGCCCGGCGTACCGACGTCGTAGACACCGCCCGCGGCGGCCGGGAATTCCTTCTTGAACCGGTCCGGGATGGCGGCCAGGTTCGCGTCGGTCTTCGCGTCGCCGGTGACACCGTCGACGGGCGTGATGTAGTTGAAGCCCCAGCTCCACTGGAAGCCGACGACGTTGACCGTGACGTCCGGCTTCTTGTCGGTGAGGCTGAGCAGCTTCGTCTCGTCGCGGGCCGTGAAGTAGAACAGCACCGAGACGATGATGAGCGGCACCACCGTGTACAGGGCCTCGATCGGCATGTTGTACCGGGTCTGGGCCGGGACCTCGACCTTGGTGCGGCTGCGCCGGTGGAAGATGGCGCTCCAGATGATCAGACCCCACACCAGCACGCCGACGGCGAGCGCGGCGGCCCAGGAGCCCTGCCACAGGGAGAGGATCCGCGGAGCCTCTTCCGTGGTCGGGGTGGGCATACCAAGGCGGGGGAAGTCCTTGTATGTGCAACCGGTAGCGGTCGCCAGGACCAGGCCCGCGGTCATTGCCTGCAGCAGCTTCCGCCGCATCGGGCGCCGCGGCGAGCGGTCGGAGCCGTTGGGACTCACGTAGCGCCTTCCCGAGAGTCTCGCCCGCGCGGTCGGCTGCGGCCTTCTCGCTGGTCGGTCGCCGCCCTGCGTCGGGCAGGGGTTTGGATGTTTATGCGGACCAAACCCTAGCCGACGCCCTTCGGGGGTTCGCGGGGAGGGGGGCATACGCGTCGCCTGTCACTCGGTTGGGGTGGGATTGGGCGCCCAATAGCTCGGGTTGGTGGGGTTTCGTGCGCGTGTGCAGGTGCGTGGGGGCTGGTCGCGCCCACGCGGCGGAGCCGCACACAGGTACAGCCCCGCGCCCCTTGCGTCCACTGTCCTGGGGGACGTTCTACCGTTGCCCTGTGTCCTACTTTGACGCTGCGTCCGCTGCCCCTCTTCACCCCGTCGCCCGTCAGGCGTTGTTGGCCTCTCTGGACGACGGGTGGGCCGACCCTTCTCGTCTCTACCGGGAGGGGCGGAAGGCGCGGATGCTGCTGGATGCCGCTCGGGAGGCGGCCGCCGAGGCCGTCGGCTGCCGGCCGGACGAGCTGACGTTCCCCCCGTCCGGGACACGGGCCGTCCACACCGGCATCGCGGGGGCGTTGGCCGGGCGGCGCCGGACCGGGCGTCACCTGATCGTGTCAGCCGTCGAACACTCCTCGGTACTCCATTCGGCCGAGGTGTTCGAGGCGGAAGGTGGACAGGTGACGCAGGTGCCGGTGATGCGGACCGGCGAGGTGGAGGCCGGCGCCTACGAGGCTGCGCTCCGCCCCGACACCGCGCTCGCCTGCCTCCAGTCGGCCAACCACGAAGTGGGCACCGCGCAGCCGGTGGCCGCCGTCGCCGAGGTGTGCCGGGCGGCCGGGGTGCCGTTGCTGGTGGACGCGGCGCAGTCGCTGGGGTGGGAGCGGGTGGCGGGCGACTGGTCGCTGCTGACGGCGAGCGCGCACAAATGGGGCGGGCCGAGCGGGGTCGGGCTGCTGGTCGTACGCAAGGGGGTGCGGTTCGCCGTCCAAGGGGCCTCGGACGAACGGGAGTCGGGGCGGGCACCCGGCTTCGAGAACCTGCCGGCGATCGTCGCGGCGGCCGCCTCGCTGCGGGCCGTACGGGCGGAGGCCGAGCGGGAGGCCGTACGGCTGCGGGAGCTGACGGCACGGATCCGGGCGCGGGTACCGGAGTTGGTGCCGGACGTCGAGGTGGTGGGCGACGCGGAGCGGCGGCTGCCGGGGATCGTCACCTTCTCCTGTCTCTATGTCGATGGAGAGACATTGCTGCACGAGCTGGACCGGGAGGGTTTCTCGGTGTCTTCAGGGTCGTCCTGCACGAGCAGCACCCTGACGCCGAGCCATGTGCTCAAGGCGATGGGTGTGCTGAGCGAGGGGAACGTGCGGGTGTCGCTGCCGGCGGGAGCGGCCGAGGGGGATGTGGAGCGGTTCCTGGAGGTGCTGCCGGGGGCGGTGGCGGGGGTGCGGGAGAAGCTGGGCGCCCCGACGCCGACGGCCACGGTCGGCGCGGCGGAGGTCGTCGTCGACTCGCTCGGCAAGCGGTGCCCGATCCCCGTGATCGAGCTGGCGAAGGTCATCGGCACCGTGCCGGTGGGCGGCAGGGTGCGGGTCCTGTCCGACGACGAGGCGGCACGGCTGGACATCCCGGCCTGGTGCGAGATGCGGGGACAGGAGTACGAGGGCGAGGAGGCGGCGGAGAAGGGGACGGCCTACCTGGTACGCCGGGTGAGCTGAGCGCCCCTTTCGGGAGCGCGGGGAACTGCGCGACCAGCCCCCACGCACCCGCACCCGGCGACGTCAGACCAGGTACCCGCGAACCTCTTCCGCGGCCTCGTCCCCGTACGCCTTGGTGAACCGCTCCATGAAGTGCCCCCGCCGCAGCTGGTACTCCTGCGTCCCCACGGTCTCGATGACGAGAGTCGCGAGCATGCAGCCGACCTGAGCCGCCCGCTCCAGGGAGACCCCCCACGCGAGGCCCGAGAGGAATCCCGCGCGGAACGCGTCGCCGACGCCCGTCGGGTCGGCCTTGCGCTCCTCGTCGGGACAGCCGACCTCGATGGTCTCCTCGCCGAACCGCTCGATGCGCACCCCCCGTGCGCCGAGCGTCGTGACCCGGTGGCCGACCTTCGCGAGGATCTCCTCGTCGCTCCAGCCGGTCTTCGTCTCGATGAGCCCCTTCTCGTACTCGTTGGAGAAGAGGTACGTCGCGCCCTCCAGCAGTATCCGGATCTCGTCGCCGTTCATCCGGGCGATCTGCTGGGAGAAGTCGGCGGCGAAGGGGATCGCCCGGGTCCGGCACTCCTCCGTGTGGCGGAGCATGCCCTCGGGGTCGTCCGCGCCGATCAGGACCAGGTCGAGTCCGCCGACCCGGTCGGCCACCGTCTTGAGCTCGATGAGGCGGGCCTCGCTCATCGCGCCCGTGTAGAAGGAGCCGATCTGGTTGTGGTCGGCGTCGGTCGTGCACACGAAACGGGCGGTGTGCAGGGTCTCGGAGATGCGGACGGACTCCGTGTCGACGCCGTGCCGGTCGAGCCAGGCCCGGTACTCGTCGAAGTCGAAGCCCGCCGCGCCGACCAGGATCGGCCGGGTGCCGAGCTGTCCCATGCCGAACGCGATGTTCGCGCCGACCCCGCCCCGCCGTACGTCCAGGTTGTCGACCAGGAAGGACAGCGAGACCGTGTGCAGCTGGTCCGCGACCAGCTGGTCGGCGAAGCGGCCGGGGAAGGTCATGAGGTGGTCGGTGGCGATGGAGCCGGTGACTGCGATGCGCACGGCTGGGACTCTCCTGAGGAGTAAGAAGGGGCGCGCGACAGCGCTCGCTGGAAGGGCAGGGGCGGGCGACGGGCGGGCGTAATTGACAGTTAACGCTACCGGGTCGGCGTGGGCACGCTGAAGGTGCCAAAACTACCCGATAGTAGATCTTTCTTCGCGACCCTGGGCGTGCTTACGGTTCCGTCATGACGAACCTCAAGGTCCACGCCCCCGCTCCGGCCGACCTCGACGGCGACCTCGCGTCGCTGCGCGGGGACTGCGCCCGGATGGCTCCGCACTGGGCTGTTCCTGATCACAGTGATGCCCGCCCGGTGCCGCCGTCACTCATCCACGGGGTGACCGTGCCGAAGAAGTCCGCCAGGCTCCTGGACGCGATGTCCGACTACGGCGACTGAGTCCCGCCCGGCGCGTTTCCAGGGAACCGCGCGCTCCCCTCCCGCGTCCCATCGCCGTCCCCCGTGAAGGGGAGGCGGGATACGACACGGCAAGGAGCGATGCGGTGAAGAGCGAGCGACCCGAGAACGCAGACGACGCGGCCGCGGGCAGCACCGGGGAGCCCCCCGAGGCCCGGCAGGCCGCGGAGTCGCCGAAGGCTGCCGAGGCCGAGGTGGCCGCCGACGCCGATACCGACGCGCAGGCCACCGCGGAGTCTGCCGAGGGCGCCGTGCCAGAGGTTCCGGAGCCGGAGGAGGCCCCCGCCCAGGGAGCGGCCGCCGAGCCCGAAGAGGCTCCGGAACCGGAAGGCCCCGAGCCGGGCGTGGCCGCTGCCGCCGAGGCCGCGGCGGAGCCCGCGGAGTCCCCCGCCGAGCCGGACGCTGCCACCCCTTCCCGTGCCCGTACCGCCGACGCCTCCGACGCCCCCGAGACCTCGGCGGCCGAAGCCGGACCCGAGGCCGGCCACCCCGCCCCCCGCCGCCGCTCCCCCGCCCTCGTCGTCGCCTCCGTGGCCGCCGCCGTCCTCCTGGTCGGCGGTGGTGGTGCCTACCTCGCCGCGAGCACCGGCTCCGGCGGCGGTTCCGGCGGTACGACCACGGGCACGTCCGGCGGTTCCACTCCCCCGCCCCTCGCCCTCGACGGCTACTCCTCCGGCGGCAACGGCATAGCCCCGGGCGAGCCCAATCCCTACGGCGTGACGTACAAGGCGAGCGGAACGCTCCCCACCGGCCCCGGCTCGGCCCCCGTGTACCAGCCCTCCGGCGAGGTCTCCAAGGACCGGGTCGCCGCGCTGGCGAAGTCGCTCGGGGTCGAGGGGACCCCGGTGGCCGAGGGCCAGGTCTGGAAGGTGGGCACCGACAACGACGGCTCGGGCGGGAGTCTCCAGGTGAACCGGGCCGCCCCGGGCATCTGGACGTACAGCCGCTACGCCCCGGGCACCGACAACTGCAAGAGCGGCCTGGTGTGCGCGCAGGACCCGGCGGCGCCGGCCGGTGACCCGGTGAGCGTCGGCGACGCCGAGAAGGCCGCGGCGCCGGTGCTGAAGGCGCTCGGCCAGGACGACGCGAAGCTCGACACGAGCCAGGTGATGGGAGCCCAGCGGGTGGTGAACGCCGATCCGGTGGTCGGCGGGCTGCCGACGCACGGCTGGACGACCGGGCTGACCGTGAGCAAGCAGGGCGAGGTGGTCGGCGGCAACGGGATGCTCGCGGCGCCGGCCAAGGGCGACACGTATCCGGTGCTGAGCGCCGCGAAGACGCTGAAGCTGATGAACGCGGCGCCGCGCTCCGGCCACCGGATGGGCATCGGCGGCTGCGCCAGTTCCGTGCCGCTGAAGGACCGGCTGGAGCAGCCGTGCGCCGCGTCGACGCCGTCCGCGTCCTCGGCCGTGATCGAGAGGGCGGTGTTCGGGCTCGCCGCGCAGTCCGTCGCCGGACGGCAGGCGCTGGTGCCGTCCTGGCTGTTCCAGGTGCGGGGGGCGGCGGACTCGTACACCGTGACCTATCCGGCGGTGGACCCGGCGTACCTGGTCTCCTCCTCGACGCCGACGCCGACGCCCACGGCGAGTGCGAGCGCCTCGGCGGGGACCACGAAGGACGTGAAGGTGGACGGCTACACGGCCGACGGCCGCGAGCTGACCGTCGCCTTCACCGGCGGGGTGTGCGCCGACTACAAGGCGACGGCGGACGAGGGCTCGGAGCAGGTGGTGGTGAAGGTGACCGCGACGCCCTGGCCGGACAAGATCTGCGTCATGATCGCCAAGCAGTACCACCAGACGGTCCACCTCGACGCGCCGCTGGACGGCCGGAAGGTGGTCGGCACGGACGGCAGGGCCGTCCCGAAGGAGAAGGCGACGACGCTGAACCCGCAGGTGGGATGAGCACCCGGACAGCACGGAACGACGAAGGCGGCGGCCCCTCACCACGAGGGGCCACCGCCTTCCTGCTGTGTGCCCTTCGGCTCAGCTGAAGGAGTCGCCGCAGGCGCAGGAGCCGGTCGCGTTCGGGTTGTCGATCGTGAAGCCCTGCTTCTCGATGGTGTCGACGAAGTCGATCGACGCGCCGCCCAGGTACGGAGCGCTCATGCGGTCGGTGACGACCTTGACACCGCCGAAGTCCTTGACGACGTCGCCGTCGAGGGAACGCTCGTCGAAGAAGAGCTGGTAGCGCAGGCCGGAGCAGCCACCGGGCTGGACGGCGACGCGCAGGGCGAGGTCGTCACGGCCTTCCTGGTCGAGCAGGGCCTTGACCTTGGCCGCGGCGGCGTCGCTCAGGATGATGCCGTCGGTGGCGGTACTGGTCTCGTCCGATACGGACATCTACATCTCTCCCGGGTTGTACGGAGACTGCTTGCCGACGAGTGCAACCGGCGGGTCCGCTGATTCATTCCGGGCCGGCATGCGCGTTCTCGCGTTTTTCCTACGTCTTCATGCTCGCACATGCCCGAAGTGACGCACAGCAGTCGCGAGGGCCACCCACCGCGACCTGCGCACACGGCGACCACCCCGCGTCCACCTGGCGGCAACCCTCCCGTTCGGCGCCGGGATTGATGTCACATCGACGCTATGGCCATCGTCAAAGTGACGTGAAGCAGTTATGATAGATAACGTCAGAACGACGAAAAGTAGAAAGGGTGCGTGCCGTGACCACCGCCCAGACCACGGAGCTCGACGTACAGCCGACTCCGCTCGCCCTGCTGCTGCTCGGCCGTGAGGCCGACCCGAAGAGCGAGCGGGGCGTCGAGTGTCCCGGCGACCTGCCCTCCCCGTCCGACCCGGACCTGGTCGCGCGTGCCCGTGCGGCCAAGGAGAAGCTCGGCGACAAGGTCTTCGTGCTCGGCCACCACTACCAGCGCGACGAGGTCATCCAGTTCGCCGATGTCACGGGCGACTCCTTCAAGCTGGCCCGGGACGCGGCCGCCCGCCCGGAGGCCGAGTACATCGTGTTCTGCGGTGTGCACTTCATGGCCGAGTCCGCCGACATCCTGACCTCGGACGACCAGAAGGTGGTCCTCCCCGACCTCGCGGCCGGCTGCTCCATGGCCGACATGGCGACGGCCGAACAGGTCGCCGAGTGCTGGGACGTGCTGACCGAGGCCGGGATTGCCGAGCAGGTGGTCCCCGTCTCGTACATGAACTCGTCCGCGGACATCAAGGCGTTCACGGGCAAGCACGGCGGCACCATCTGCACCTCGTCGAACGCGCGGCGGGCGCTGGAGTGGGCCTTCGAGCAGGGGGAGCCCTCGGCAACAAAGGTGCTGTTCCTGCCCGACCAGCACCTGGGGCGCAACACCGCCGTCCGGGACATGGGCATGTCCCTGGACGACTGCGTGGTCTACAACCCGCACAAGCCCAACGGCGGCCTCACGGCCGACCAGTTGCGCGACGCGAAGATGATCCTGTGGCGCGGCCACTGCTCGGTGCACGGCCGTTTCTCACTGGACTCGGTCGACGACGTCCGCGAGCGCATCCCGGGCGTCAACGTCCTCGTCCACCCGGAGTGCAGGCACGAGGTCGTGGCCGCCGCCGACTACGTCGGCTCGACCGAGTACATCATCAAGGCCCTCGAGGCCGCCCCGGCCGGCTCCAAGTGGGCGATCGGCACCGAGCTGAACCTGGTCCGCCGCCTCGCGAACCGTTTCGCCCCGGAGGGCAAGGAGATCGTCTTCCTCGACAAGACGGTCTGCTTCTGCTCCACCATGAACCGCATCGACCTCCCCCACCTGGTCTGGACCCTGGAGTCGCTGGCCGAGGGCAACCTGGTCAACCGGATCGAGGTCGACAAGGAGACCGAGGCGTTCGCCAAGCTGGCCCTGGAGCGGATGCTGGCGCTGCCGTAGCCGTACGGCCCGTGTGTCACCCCGAGCCGGACTTCCGCTCGGGGTGCGCGGGGTCGAGGCTGAAGAGGGTGCCGTTCGGGGTCATGACGGTCACCACGCCTCCGTAGAGGAGCGCCTTGGGATCGGACGCGTCGCCCGTCGAGGCAGTGTCGACGCGCGGGGAGGTCTCCCACAGGAGGGTGCCCTTGCGGGTGTCCAGGGCCGCCACCCGGCCACTGGGACTGGCCAGGTAGAGGGTGTGGGTGCGGGAGTCGTAGGTCGGGGAGCCGGAGTTCTCCACGCTGGTGCGGGTGCTCCAGAGTTCCTTGCCCGTCAGCGGGGACACCGCCGCCACCTCGCCGTTCGCGCCCGTGATCCACAGGGTGTCCGAGGCCAGCGTCACCGAGCCCTCGTACGTCTTCGCGAGCTTCGTCGTCGACCGGCCGCCGGTCGTCGGATCCGTCAGGAGGATCCTGGTGAACCTGGAGTCCTGCAGGGACGTCGAGCCGCTCTCCGCGTCGGCCAGGACCAGGGCCGGATGGCCGTCGACGACGCCGAGGAAGCCGCTCTCGAAGGGGACCTCCCGGCGCGCGACGATCGTTCCGTCGGCGGGGTCCACCTGCAGCAGCGCGGAGTACTTGGCGTCCGCCTCGGTGGGGAAGCACTGCGCGAACAGGCTGGTGCCGGCCGACAGGAACGTGCAGTAGTCGCCGGCCGGCAGGGTCATGGCCCAGCGGGCCTCCCCGGTGCGCGCGGCGCGGGCCGTCACCGTCCGGCCGTCGCTCTCGGCGGTCAGCACGACGTCGCCGGCCATGATCAGGTCGACGTTCGTGTCGTTGACCTTGCGGATCCACCGCTGCGTGCTGTTCGCCGCGTCGAGGGCGACGATGAAGGTCGGGTTGGTCTCGGCCCCCTCCTCGGTGAGGGTCTCCCGGACCAGCACGGTGCCGTCGTACACCCCGAGGACCCAGGAGTCGTACCGGCTGGGTTCGGTTCCGGGCGATGCGAGGGCGGCGCGCCAGACCGTCCTGCCGGTCCTGGCGTCCAGCCGGACCGGCAGGACGCCGTGGCCGCCGCAGTAGACGCCGTCGCCCTGGCTCAGGCAGTCCGACTGGCCGTCCGCCGCCGTGCCCAGCGCGTTGGCCTCGCCCCGGTCCGCCGCCTTGTACACGGTCGTCCGCCAGGGCCGCCAGCCGGTGGGCGCCGCGGCCCAGCGGGAGGCCGAGGAGGAGCTCGCCGTCCGGGGGCCGTCCGCGAAACCCGGTCCGAACCGGACGTACCACAGCAGCCCCAGCGTCAGCGCGCCCACCGTGCCGACCGCCGCCCAGAGGGTACGGCGGCTCCGGATCCGGCGGCGGCCGGAGCCGGTGCGGGTCGCCCGGTCGGGGTCGGCCCCCTGACCGGGCGTCGCGTCGGCCGGCGCGGTGTCGGCGTCGAGGGGCCGGGCCGACGGCAGCCGCAGGGTCATCGTCTCCGGATCGCCGGGGTCCGGCTCCGGCAGGGCCGCCGCGAACTCCCGGGAGAGGTCGTCCAGTTCGGGCCGGTCGGCGGGGTCCTTGGCCAGGCAGCGCTCCAGGACCGCCCGCAGCGGGCCGGTCACGCCGTCCAGCACGGGTTCGTTGTGGACCAGCCGGTAGCCGGTCAGGTAAGGACTGTCGGCGTCGAAGGGGCCGCGTCCGGTGACGCAGTAGACCAGCAGCGCGCCGAGCGAGAAGACGTCGGAGGCGGGGCCGACCGTACGGGCGTCGGTGAACTGCTCCGGGGACATGAACGGCGGGGTGCCGACCATCTGCCCGGTCTCGGTGAGGGTGTTGTGGTTCTCGGCCGCGCGGGAGATGCCGAAGTCGATGACCCGCGGGCCGTCCCCGGCTATCAGGACGTTGGCCGGTTTCAGGTCGCGGTGCACCATACCGGCCCGGTGGATGTCCCGCAGCGCCTCCACCAGGCCGAGGGCCAGCGGGCGCAACTCGGCGGCACGGAGGGCGCCATGGGCGCGTATGCGGGCGGCGAGGGACTGGCCGGGTACGTACTGGGTGGCCATCCAGGGCGCCCGGGCGTCCGGATCGGCGTCCAGGACGGGGGCGGTGAAGGCACCGCTGACCCGGCGGGCGGCCTCGATCTCCTGCCGGAACCGGGCCCGGAAGACGGGGTCCTCGGCGTACTGGGCGTGCACCACCTTGACGGCGACCTCGCGCCCGGAACGCGACCGGCCCCGGTAGACGATGCCCATGCCGCCCGCCCCCAGCCGGTCGACCAGCTTGTAGCCGCCCAGGGACCGTGGATCGTCCTTGTGCAGCGGCATACGTCGACTCCCCTTCCACGACCGGCGGTTCGCGGCGCCAGCATACGGAACGCCGGTGGCGGACCACCGGTTGCCCGGTCGGCGGCGGCCGGGACCGGTGCCGACGGGCGGACCACCGGTGCGCGGAGTCGGCGGCCGAGGCCCCGGGCCGGCGGCCAGGCGTCCAGGGCCGGCCGCCGGTTCCCGGGGGTGGGTCGGGAACCGGCGGCCGGGGCCGTCACACGGCCGCGGGCTCCGGTTCCTCGGTCGCCGGGGTGGGATCCGCGGGCGGCAGGCCCTTCTTCGCCGCCCGCTTCCCGGCCCGGCGCTCCTTACGGAGTTCGACCATCGCGTACAGCGTCGGCACGAGCAGCAGCGTGAGCAGGGTGGAGGTGATCAGACCGCCGATCACCACCACCGCCAGCGGCTGGGCGATGAAGCCGCCCTCGCCGGTGACGCCGAGCGCCATCGGGAGGAGGGCGAAGATCGTCGCCAGGGCCGTCATGAGGATCGGGCGCAGCCGGTGCCGGCCGCCCTCGACCACGGCCTCGACGACGCCGTACCCCTGGCTACGGTACTGGTTGACGAGGTCGATCAGGACGATCGCGTTCGTCACCACGATGCCGATCAGCATCAGCATGCCGATCATCGCGGGGACGCCCATCGGGGTGCCGGTGACGACCAGCAGGCCGAGCGCGCCGGTCGCCGCGAACGGGATGGAGACCAGCAGGATCAGCGGCTGGACCAGCGAACGGAAGGTCGCGACCAGCAGCATGAAGACGATCGCGATCGCCGCCAGCATCGCCAGGCCCAGGTTCCTGAACGCGCTGTCCTGGTCCGAGGTGACCCCGCCGATCGAGGCCGTCGCACCCGCCGGGAGCTTCAGCGCCTTGATCCTGGACTGGAGCTGGGTGCTGACCGCGCCCGTGTTGTCACCGGTCGGCTTCGCGCTGATGGTCGCGGCGCGCTGACCGTCGATCCGGGTCATCGACACCGGCGCGTCCACCAGCTTCACCGTGGCGATGTCGCCGAGCTTCACCGGGCCCAGCCTGAGCGCGCGCAGCTGGGCGAGGGTCTCGGCCGGCTTCGCGGACTTCACGACGACGTCCCGCTCGGTGTCGTCGAGGGTGGCCTTCGCGGCCGTGGTGCCCTTGACCGCCTGGGTGACGGCGGCGCCCAGCGTCTGGTCGTCGAAACCGGCGGCCGCGGCCCTGGAGTTGGCCTTCACCGAGATGCGCGGCACGCTCTGCGCCAGGTCGCTGGTGACGTCGGTGACGTCGTCCAGCCCCGCGACCGCGGCCCGGACCTGCTCGGAGGCCTTGCGCAGCACGTCACCGTCGGCCGCCTTCACGACGACGCTCAGGTCCTGGCTGCCGAAGCCGTCACCGGCCGACACCGTGGTCGTACCGATGCCGGACAGCTTGTGCAGGCCGTCCTCGATGGCGCTCTGCACCCGGTCGTACGACTTCGCGTCGTCCAGCATCACGGAGTACGACGCCTGGTTGGTGTCGGTGCCGCCGCCGAAGGCCGCCATAAAACCGGACGAGCCGACCGTGACCTGGTAGTCCTTGACGCCGTCGACGGAGGCGAGCAGCTTCTCGACCTTCTTCGCCTGTGCGTCGGTCGCGGCCAGACTGGTGCCGGGCTTCAGCTCCTGCTTGACGGTGAGGACCTCCTGGTCGCCCTGGTCGAAGAAGTTGGTCTTCAGCAGCCCGGACATGCCGAACGTGACGACCAGGACCACGATCGCGATCAGCACGCTGGTGAGGCGGCGCCGGGTCGCGAAGCGCAGGACGGGGACGTAGAGGCGCTGGAGGCGGCTGTTCGCCTCCTTCTCCTCGGCCTTGCGGCGGGCCTCCTCGGCGTCCTCGGGGGTGCTCTTCGGGGCGCGCAGGAACCAGTAGGACAGGACGGGGACGACCGTCAGGGAGACCAGGAGGGAGGCCAGCAGGGCCGCGGTGACCGTGAGGCTGAAGGGGCCGAACAGCTGGCCCACCATGCCGCCGACCAGGCCGATCGGGAGGAAGACGGCGACCGTGGTGAGGGTGGAGGAGGTGACGGCGCCGGCCACCTCGCGGACCGCGCCGAGGATGGCCGCCTCGCGCTCCTCGCCGTAGCCGAGGTGGCGCTTGATGTTCTCCAGGACCACGATCGAGTCGTCGACGACCCGGCCGATGGCGATGGTGAGCGCGCCGAGGGTGAGCATGTTGAGGGAGAGGCCGCGGGTCCACAGCACGATCAGCGTGAGGACCACGGACAGCGGGATGGACACCGCCGTCACCAGGGTCGAGCGGACCGAGGCCAGGAAGACCAGGATGACGAGGACCGCGAAGAGCAGGCCGAGGGCGCCCTCGGTGGTCAGGCCCTTGATGGACTTGGAGACCGCCGGGCCCTGGTCGCTGACGACGGTGAGGGTGGCGCCGGAGCCGAGGTCCTGACGCAGCTTCGGCAGCTTGTCCTTGACCGCGTTCGAGATGGAGACCGCGCTGCCGTCGTGGTCCATGGTGACGTTGACGGCGAGGCTGGGACGGCCGTCGGTGCGGGTGAGGGAGTCGGCCGGGGCCTCCTGCTCCTTCACCGTGGCCACGTCGCCGAGGCGCACGGGCTTCTTCACGCCCTGCCCGGTGACCATCAGGTCCCTGATCTGCTCCAGCGAGGTGAGACCGCCGCCGACCTGGACGGTGCGGTTGGCGCCGTCCTCGTCGAAGGAGCCCGCCGGGACGGTCGCCCCGGCCGCCTGGAGCGACTGGGCGAGGGCGGCGGAGGTGAGACCGGCCCTCGTCAGCTCGGTGTCGTCGGGGGTGACGTCGACCTGGAGGTCCCGGACACCGGTGACCTGGACGCGGCCGACGCCGTCGACGTCCTTCAGGGCCGGGACGACCGTCCTGTCGAGCTGGTCCGCGAGGGCCTGCTGGTCCTTGTCGGAGGTGACGGCGAGGACCACGGTCGGCATGTCGTCCGTGGAGCCGGAGACGACCTGCGGGTCGACGTCGTCCGGGAGCTGGGCACGGTTGACGGCCAGCTGGACGTCGGCCACCAGTTGCTTGGTGTCGTTGCCGTAGTCGAAGGACGCCATGATCACGGCGTTGCCCTCACTCGCGGTGGAGGTGACGCCGGTGACGCCGTCGACGCCTTCGAGGTTGTTCTCGATCGGCTCGACGACCTGCTTCTCGACGACGTCGGGCGCCGCTCCCTGGTACGGGGCGATGACGGACACCATGGGCAGGGAGATGGTCGGCAGCAGCTGCTGCTTGATCTGGGGGATGGCGATCGCCCCGAAGACGAGCGCGATCAGGGAGATGAGGCCTATCAGGGCCCGCTGCGCGAGGCTGAATCTGGACAGCCAGGACATGGGTCAGGTCTCTTTTCGGGTGGGCTTCGGTGACTTCGGCGAGCTGCTGTGCGCGGTGAACGAGCGACGTTTGCGCTGCCCAGGGGGCACCTGTGGGCGCCCACCGCACCACTCTCACCCATGCGCGGACCTGCTCGTGTAGCCCCTGGGTGCCGTTCCCCTGTCCGGCTCCTACTCCGCCCGCAGTACGCCCGGGTGGAGATCAGTCCATCCTCGGGCGGACCAGCCCCGACTCGTACGCGATCACCACGAGCTGTGCCCGGTCCCGCGCGCCCAGCTTGGCCATGGCCCGGTTGACGTGCGTCTTCACGGTCAGCGGGCTGACCTCGAGGCGTTCGGCGATCTCGTCGTTGGAGTGCCCGCCGGCGACCTGGACCAGTACCTCGCGCTCCCGTGAGGTGAGCGCGTCGAGCCGCTCGGTGCGGGCCGGGTCGCGGCCGTCGTCGCCGAGTTCGCCCTGGGCGAGGAAGCGGGCGATCAGGCCCTTGGTGGCCGTCGGGGAGAGCAGCGCCTCGCCGCCGGCGGCGACCCGGATGGCGCTGAGGAGTTCCTCGGGTTCGCTGCCCTTGCCGAGGAAGCCGGAGGCGCCCGCGCGCAGTGCCTGGACCACGTAGTCGTCGACCTCGAAGGTCGTGAGGATCACCACCCGGACATGGGCGAGGGAGGGGTCGGAGCTGATCAGCCGGGTGGCGGCCAGTCCGTCCGTGCCCGGCATCCGGATGTCCATGAGGACGACGTCGGCCTCCCGCTCCCTGGTCAGCGCCACCGCCTCGGCGCCGTCGGAGGCCTCGCCGACCACCTCCATGTCCGACTCGGAGTCGACGAGCACCCGGAACGCGCTGCGCAGCAGTGCCTGGTCGTCGGCGAGCAGGACACGGATCGTCATACGGAATCCCCCAGGGCGGCCGTACGGTGGCCGGTGCGGCCGCTCGCACGGCCGCTCGCACGGTCGTTGGTGTCGGTCTTGACCGGCAGGATCGCATGGACGCGGAAGCCGCCGCCGTAGCGGGGGCCGGTGGTGAGGGTGCCGCGCAGGGCGGTGACGCGCTCGCGCATGCCGAGCAGTCCGTGGCCGCCGCCCTCCTCGGGAGCGGTGTCCTCGCCGGTGCCGTCGTCGAGGACGGTGACCTCGATGTGCGGTCCGACGCGTACGACGCTGACCTCGGCCTTGGCCTCGGGTCCGGCGTGCTTCTGCACGTTGGTCAGGGCCTCCTGGATGATCCGGTAGGCGGCCAGGTCGACCGCGGCCGGCAGGGTGGTGCCCTGGTCGGCGCGGGCGACCTCGACCTGGAGGCCGGCGTTGCGGAAGGTGTCGGCGAGCTCGTCCAGGATGTGCAGGCCGGGGGCGGGCTCGGTCGGCGCCTCGGGGTCGCCGGACTGGCGGAGCAGGCCGACGGTGGCGCGCAGTTCGTTCAGCGCGGAGCGGCTGGCCTCGCGGACGTGGCCGAGCGCCTCCTTGGCCTGGTCCGGCCGCTTGTCCATGACGTGCGCGGCGACTCCCGCCTGCACGTTGACCAGGGCGATGTGGTGGGCGACGACGTCGTGCAGGTCCCGGGCGATGCGCAGCCGCTCCTCGGCGACCCGGCGGCGGGCCTCCTCCTCCCGGGTCCGCTCGGCGCGCTCGGCACGCTCGCGGATGGCCTGGACGACGGCGCGCCGGCTGCGGACGGCGTCCCCGGCGGTGGCGCCGATGCCGGTCCAGGCGAAGATCGCGAGGTTCTCCTGGGCGTACCACGGCAGCGGGCCGGCGACCATCGCGGCGGTGGTCAGCACGGTCATGGTGAGCAGGCCGGCCCGCAGGGTGGTGCGGCGGTCGGTGGTGGCGGCGACGGTGAACAGGGCGATCACGGCCGCCATGGCGACGGGGGCGCGGGGGTCGCCGGTGACGCACTCCACGACGGAGGCGGCGCCGGTGACGGCCAGGACGGTCTTCGGGGCGTGGCGGCGGAAGACCAGGGCCGCGGCGGCGAGCGTCATCAGGGCCAGGCTGAGGGGGGCCGGGACGCGTATGCCCCAGGCGGCGCCGTGCGTGCCGTGCGGGGCGGCGAAAGAGCTCACGACCATGCAGACGAGGGCGCCCGCGGCGATGACCGCGTCCACGGCGAGTGGATGGGCGCCGGCTCTGCAGCGGGCTCTTTCGAATGGGCTCACAGTGCGAACAGTACGTCTCTGGGGGCTACCGCCCCCAGACCCCCGCTTCGGCCTGAACGGCCTCGTCCCCAAACTCCCCCAGAGGGGGTGCCCCCAGACGGGCAGACTGTTTCCCAACCGTCAGCCCGGAATCAGGCCGTCGTCCCGCAGCAGGGCCCGGACCTCCTCCAGGGTCGCGTCCGGGGACGGCAGGATCAGGTCCGAGGGTTCCAGGGCGTCGTCCGGGAGCGGAGTGCCCAGTTCCCGGACCTTGTCCAGGAGGGCGGTCAGGGTGCGGCGGAAGGCTGCCTCGTCACCGGACTCCGTCTCCGCGAGGAGCTCGTCGTCCAGCTTGTTCAGTTCGGTGAGGTGGCTGTCGGCCAGCCTCACCTGGCCCTCCCCCATGATCCTCACGACCATGTCGGCCATGTCGCCCTCCAGGCGTCGGCTACTGCTTGTCGAAGCGCGGCGTGTCCTGCGGCTGCTGCGACTGCTGGCCCTGGCCGGTGCCGCCCTCGATCGCCTGCTGGGGCGAACCTCCGGCGAGCTCGGCCTTCATGCGCTGCAGCTCCAGCTCCACATCCGTACCACCGGAGAGGCGGTCCAGCTCGGCGGCGATGTCGTCCTTGGCGGTGCCGGTGGGGTCGTCGAGGGCGCCGGAGGCGAGGAGCTCGTCGATGGCGCCGGCGCGGGCCTGGAGCTGCTGCGTCTTGTCCTCGGCGCGCTGGATGGCGAGGCCGACGTCGCCCATCTCCTCGGAGATGCCGGTGAAGGCCTCGCCGATACGGGTCTGGGCCTGGGCGGCGGTGTAGGTGGCCTTGATGGTCTCCTTCTTCGTACGGAAGGCGTCCACCTTGGCCTGCAGGCGCTGGGCCGCGAGGGTGAGCTTCTCCTCCTCGCCCTGGAGGGTGGCGTGCTGCGTCTCCAGGTCGGTCACCTGCTGCTGGAGGGCGGCGCGGCGGGAGAGCGCCTCGCGGGCGAGGTCCTCGCGGCCGAGCGCGAGCGCCTTGCGGCCCTGGTCCTCCAGCTTGGTGGACTGCTGCTGGAGCTGGTTCAGCTGGAGTTCGAGCCGCTTGCGGCTGGTCGCCACGTCGGCGACGCCGCGGCGGACCTTCTGCAGCAGTTCGAGCTGCTTCTGGTACGAGTAGTCGAGGGTCTCGCGCGGGTCCTCGGCCCTGTCCAGGGCCTTGTTCGCCTTCGCGCGGAAGATCATCCCCATACGCTTCATGACACCGCTCATGGGCTTCGCGCGCCCCCTTCTGACGGACTCCAGCTCACAGATCCTGCGACAGAACCCACAGTACGGGCCCTGCCTCCATTACCGCACTGTTCGGGGACCGATGCGCTCATCCCCAAGGACGACTACCGACAGCTCCGCTCCGGCACAGGTAGGAGAGGGTCCCCCTGAGCGAAGCGCCTGCAACGTCCCCTCTGTCCCCCCATGGAGACGACTGGCGTTGCGGGATCGTTCCCCGCCGGACTAGGGCCCACACCCCGTGACCCCGTACCCTTGGGTTTTGTGTTCCGTAGCCGTGCCAAGGATGAGAAGGCCCCCGCCGACAAGGCGGTCGTGACCGACTCCAAGCAGACCCGTGACCCGCAGGCCCCCAAGGGCAGGCCCACGCCCAAGCGCAGTGAGGCCCAGTCCCAGCGGCGCAGCGTGGCCAACACGCCGACGACGCGCAAGGACGCCGCCAAGCGTCAGCGCGAGGACCGGCGCGCCGCCATGGAGCGGCAGCGCCAGGCGCTGGCCACCGGCGACGAGCGGTACCTGCCGGCCCGTGACAAGGGCCCGGTCCGCAAGTTCGCCCGTGACTGGGTCGACTCTCGATTCAACGTGGCGGAGTTCTTCCTGCCGCTGGCCGTGGTCATCCTGGTCATGAGCGTGGTCAACAACACGGCGATCAAGAACATCGCGCTGCTGCTCTGGCTGGTCGTGATCGTGCTGATCGTGCTCGACGCGGTGATCAGCGGCCTGCGGCTGCGCAAGCGTCTCGCCGAGCGCTTCCCCGACCAGAACAAGAAGGGCGCCGTCGCCTACGCCCTGATGCGCTCCCTCCAGATGCGCCGTCTCCGGCTGCCCAAGCCGCAGGTCAAGCGCGGAGAGCGGCCCTGAGCACAGAGCCTTTCTCCGGGGGTGCGGCGAAGGCCTGGCTGAACAGGCTGGGCGGACTGCGTGACGTCGTACGTCAGCAGCTGGTGGCCCGCCAGCTCGACGAGCAGATAGCCGGGCGGTTCCCGGTCGGGCAGCGGCTGCGGGTGCTCGACGTGGGGATGGGCCAGGGCACGCAGGCGCTGCGGCTGGCCCGGGCCGGGCACCAGGTGACCGGTGTCGAGCGGGAGCCGACGATGATCGCGGCCGCGCGGGAGGCCCTGGCCGCCGAGCCGGAGGGCATCCGCGAGCGGGTGCGGATCGTCCAGGGAGAAGGGCGGGACACGGGCGTCCACTTCCTGCCGGGCAGCTTCGACGTGGTGCTCTGCCACGGGGTGCTGATGTACGTCCAGGAGCCGGACGCGCTGCTCGCCGGGCTGGCCCGGATGCTGGCCCCGGGCGGGCTGCTGTCGCTGCTGGTGCGCAACGCCGACGCGCTGGCCATGCGGCCGGGGCTGAGCGGCGACTGGGCGGGCGCCCTGGAGGCCTTCGACACCGTCTCCTACCGCAATCGCCTGGGCCTGGACGTCCGGGCCGACCGGCTGGCCACCCTCACCGGCGCCCTCGCCGGCATCGGTGCGCCGCTGCAGTCCTGGTACGGCGTACGGGTGTTCACGGACACCGCCGCGGACGACGCCGATGCGCCGGCCGACCTGGAGACGCTGCTCGCGGTGGAGGAGCGGGCCGGGCGGACGGATCCGTACCGGGCGGTCGCGGCGCTGCTGCACCTGTGCGGGGTCCGCGGCTGATCCCACCCGGTCCGCCGCTCGTTCGGGCCAGCAGCGCGAGCCGGAGCGTCACCGCCGCGGCGAGACTCGGGGCATGGACGCTTTCCCCGCCCGCCGGACCCTGCGCACGGCCGCCGTGCTCGGTTCCTGCTGCCTCGCCCTGGCCTCCGGATGCTCCGCCTTCCACGGCGACGCGGCCGTGGACGCCTCCGCCGCCCGGGCCGCCCAGGCGGCGGCCCGCCCGCTGGCGGCGACGGACCTGCAGAACCAGTACCAGAAGGTGATCAAGGACGTCCTGCCGTCGGTCGTGCAGATCCAGGCCAGCAGCGACCTGGGCTCGGGCGTGGTCTACGACGGCAACGGACACATCGTCACCAACGCGCACGTCGTGGGGAACGAGAAGAAGTTCAAGGTGACGACCGCCCACACCGAGGAACCGCTCACCGCGACGCTGGTGTACTCCTACCCCCAGCAGGACCTGGCGGTGATCAGGCTCGACAAGATCCCGGACGGGCTGAAGGCGGCCACCTTCGGGGACACCGAGAAGGTCTCGGTCGGGCAGATCACGCTGGCCATGGGATCGCCGCTCGGGCTGTCGTCCAGCGTGACCGAGGGCATCGTGTCGGCGACCGGACGGACCGTCAGCGAGAACACCGCGGGCGGCGGTACGGGCGCCACCATCCCCAACATGGTGCAGACCTCGGCGGCCATCAACCCCGGCAACAGCGGCGGCGCGCTGGTCAACCTGGACGGCCAGGTCATCGGCATCCCCACGCTCGCCGCGAGCGACCCCGACCTCGGCGGCAGCGCGGCGCCCGGGATCGGGTTCGCCATCCCGGGTTCGATGGTGACGACGGTCGCCGACCAGATCATCAAGCAGGGCAAGGTCACCGACTCGGGGCGGGCCGCGCTGGGCATCAGCGGGCGCACGGTCGTCGACGTGAACTACCAGCCGGCCGGGGTGGCGGTGGTGACCGTGAAGCCGGGCGACGCGGCCGACAGGGCGGGCATCCGGCCCGGGGACATCATCACCAAGGTGGGTGCCGACGACATCACCACCATCACCTCACTGGCCGAGTCGCTCGCCTCGGACCGGCCGGGGCAGAAGACGACGGTGACCTACAGCCGGGACGGCGTCGGCAGGACGGTGGACGTGACGCTGGGCGCGCAGTGACCCGGTGACGGCGGGGCGGCCGGCGAGGGCCGCCCCGGACCGGCACGTCTCAGGACTCGTCCGCGTGCAGACTCATCGGGCCGTAGATCTCGGTGGCGTCCTCGAAGAGCCGCACCTGGTCGGCGCCGCCGGCCAGCAGGGCCTTCCACTGCTCGCCGATCCACGACTCGGCGTCGCCCTGGGTGGTGAACTCCTCGGGCTCCACCGCGGGCTGGACCTCCGTCCCGTCGGCCTTCTCGAACCGCCATGTCCATGCCGCCATGTAGGCCTCCTTTGATCCAACCTGTGCATCGTATAAGGGCGCCGACGAAAACTCCGCTGGTTGTGGGGCATGTACGGGCCCGGTGGGGGCTGGGCGCGCCCACGCGGCGGCAGCCGCAAGTCGCATACGGCCCCCCGCCCCTGACGGGGCGCGTCGCAGGGGGCGTCGGCTGGAGCGAGAACCGTCAGGACGGGTGAGAATCGGTCCGTGGAAGTGACTTTGCTCGGTACCGGTGCTCCTGCGGGGCTGCCTCGCCCTGGCTGTCCCTGTGCGGCCTGTGCGTGCGCCGTCGGGGAGGACGCCCGGGCCGCCACCGCGGTGCTCGTCGACGGGACGCTGCTGCTCGACCTGACACCGGGCGCGGCGTTCGCGGCGGCCCGGGCCGGGCTGTCGCTCGGCGGGGTACGGCAGGTGCTGCTGTCGCATCCGCACGACGGACCCGCCGTCGAGGTGCCGGCCGGACTGCCGCAGCCGGGACGGGTGCCGGACGGGCGGGAGCTGGCGCTGCTGACGGGGCATCGGGTGCGGGCGGTGGCGATGGACGCGGGCGGCACCGGGTACGCGGTGACCGGCCCCGACGGGCAGCGGCTGCTGTACCTCCCGCCGGGCGGGGCGCAGGCCGGCCTGGAGAACGGGAGTGCGGACTCGTACGACCTGGTGCTCCTCGACGTCGTCGGCCGGCCGGACGCGCTGGCGCGGCTGCGGGCGGTCGGCTCGGTCGGGCCGACCACGGACGTCGTCGCCGTCCACCTCGGCCACGACGTGCCGCCCGGCCCGGAGTTGCGCCGGCGGCTGGCGGCGGCCGGGGCGCGCGCGGTGCCGGACGGGACGACGCTGACGGTGGGGGTGTACGAGGACGTGCCCGACGTACCGCGCCGGACGCTGGTGCTGGGCGGGGCCCGGTCGGGGAAGTCCGTGGAGGCCGAGCGGCGGCTGGAGTCCTTCCCCGACGTGCTGTACGTCGCCACCGGCGGTAGCCGCGGCGGGGACACCGAGTGGGCGGATCGGGTGGCCGCGCACCGGGAGCGGCGGCCGGGGTCGTGGCGTACGACGGAGACGTGCGACCTGGTGCCGTTGCTTGCGCAGGACGGGCCGCCGTTGCTGGTCGACTGCCTGTCGCTGTGGCTGACGGACACGATGGACTCCGTCGGGGCGTGGGACGACACGGAGTGGGCGTCGGGCGGGGAGAAGGCCCTGCGGGAGCGGGTGCGGGAGCTGACGGAGGCGGTGCGGGGGACGCGGCGGACGGTGGTGGCCGTGTCGAACGAGGTGGGGTCGGGGATCGTGCCGGCGACGGCGTCCGGGCGGCGGTACCGGGATGAACTGGGGCGGCTGAACGCGGCGTTCGCGGGCGAGTGCGAGCAGGTGGTGCTGGTGGTGGCAGGGCAGGCGGTGGTGCTGAGGTAGTGGGGGGGCGGGGGTAGTGGGGGGCGAAGCGCCCCCGTCAGGGGCGCTGGGGGTCCCCCCGGCCGGAGGCTGGGGGGAGGAACCGCGCGATCAGCCCCCACCGGCCCGCAGTTGCACGACCGGTGTCACCTCCCCTTTCTCGCCACGATCCGGTACGCGTTCGAGAACGGCGTCCGGCGCAGCAGCGGAGCCAGGGCGTGGTCGGCGACCCTCGCCACGGCGACCAGCGGCGCCGCCCCGCGGAGCCACCGCTTCGGCAGGAGCCGGCCCAGCGCCAGGCCGACCGCCGCCGAGATGTCGTACGGCGTGTGGGGCGACCTCCGGTCGGTTCTGAGGATCTCGCAGCCCTGGGACTCCAGCTCCGCCCGGAGGTTGTCCAGTGGCATCAGGTGCAGGTGGCGGGGCTGGCCGTGCGGGACCCACCACTTGCCGAGAAGCCTGGCGAACGCGCTGCGCGGGTTCGGGGCGTCGATGACGACGTGGCCGCCGGGCCGCAGCACCGCGAGGGCGGCGCGGAGTTCGGCTCTGGGGTCGGGGGTGTGCTGCAGGTGGTGGAACATGCTGACGACGTCGTAGCGGGCGCGCAGGCGGGCCAGGACCTCCGGTGCGGCCAGGTATCCGCAGTGGGCCTCCTCGATGTGGCCCTCGGCCTGGGCCCACCACACCCGGAACGTCGGGTCCAGGCCGTCGAAGGACGTGTAGGCGAAGAGTTCCTTGGCCGTGCGCGGGAAGTGGGCGTGGCCCGTGCCGACGTCCAGCCAGCTCTCCGGCTCCGGCAGCGCCAGCATCACGCGGGCGGCGGCGCGGTGCCGGCGGCGGCCGGCGCGGGTGGCGTGGAGGCGGTCGGTGTAGTCCTCCAGGCGGCCGTCGTAGAAGTCCCGGTGGTAGAGGGCGAGGCCCGCCGGGGAGAGCCGGGGGTTCTGGAAGGCGTGGGCGCAGTCCCGGCACTCGTCGACGGTGAACGTGCCGGGCCGGTGGTGGAGCAGGTCGGGCGTGCGCAGGCGGGTGCGCAGGCGTCTGGAGCCGCACCAGGGGCAGTCCTCGCGGCGCGGCTCGTGGAACCGGTCGGGGCCCGGGGCGAGTTCGGGCGTGCGCGGCGACATGGGCGGCTCCCTGTGCTCCCTGTACTCCCTGAACGCAATCCACTGCAAACCGGAACGTATGGGATTCCGATCTTGCCTGCCAAGGCGCCGTGCGGGTGTGGTGGCGATCTGCCACCTGACCGTTGGTTCGATGCCGGTACTGTTCGGCGAATGAGCTCGCTTAATCTCGACGACTTCACCGATCTGATCGAGCGCCCCGACGGCGGTGTGCGCCGTGACGCCGAGGCGCGCAGGGAGCGGCTGGTCGTGCCGCCCGGGTCGCTGGGCCGCCTCGACGACCTGGGTGAGTGGCTGGCCGCCGCGCAGGGTTCGGTACCGGTACGGCCGGTCGAACGACCGCGGGTCCTGCTCTTCGCCGGTGACCACGGCGTGGCCGAACTCGGCGTCTCCGCACGGCCCGCGGGCAGCGCGGAGCTGCTGGTGCGGGCGGTCCTGGAGGGGGCCAGCCCGGTGGCGGTACTGGCCCGGCGGCTCGGGGTGCCGGTACGGATCGTGGACATGGCGCTGGACTGCGACCCGGAGACGCTGCCCGAGGAGGTCGTACGGCACCGGGTGCGGCGGGGCAGCGGCCGCATCGACATCGAGGACGCGCTGACCCTGGAGGAGGCCGAGGCGGCCTTCCGGGCGGGCGTCGCGCTGGCCGACGAGGAGGCCGACTCGGGGACCGATCTGGTGGTCCTCGGTGACGTCAGCGTCGGCGGCACCACGGCGGCCTCCGTCCTGGTCGCGGCGCTGTGCGGGACGGACGCGTCCGTGGTGACCGGGCGGGGCGGGCTCGCCATCGACGACCTCGTGTGGATGCGGAAGTGCGCGGCGATCCGGGAT
Source organism: Streptomyces sp. NPDC001714 (assembly GCF_042892755.1). NCBI lineage: Bacteria > Bacillati > Actinomycetota > Actinomycetes > Kitasatosporales > Streptomycetaceae > Streptomyces > Streptomyces sp. NPDC001714. The sequence goes on along the minus strand of NZ_JBIAUL010000006.1, from coordinate 57,600 downwards.
GCGCTGCGGCGGGCGCGGCCGGTGCTCGGGGACCAGTTGCAGTTGCTGGCGACGGTCGGCGGGGCCGACCTCGCGGCGATGACCGGGTTCCTGTTGCAGTCGGCGGTACGGAAGCTGCCGGTGGTGCTGGACGGGGTGGTGGTGGCCGCCTGTGCGCTGGTCGCGCAGCGGATCGCGTTCCGGGCGCCGGACTGGTGGCTGGCCGGGCACGACAGCGGGGAGCCGGGACAGGCGAAGGCGCTGGACCGGATGGCCCTGGAGCCGCTGCTGGAGCAGGGCGTGAAGGTCGGCGAAGGCGCGGGCGCGCTGCTGGCGCTGCCGCTGGTCCAGGCCGCGGCGGCACTGGCGGCGGAACTGCCGGAGAAGGCCGGGGCCGAGGAGAAGCCCGAGGAGTAGCCGGGCCGTGGGTCAGGGCCGGGACGGCACCGCCGGGATGCGCCGTCCCGGCCGATCGCCGTTGCGGCGGACAGAAGAGACCGGCAGACGCCGGGCGGCCGGCCCATGCGTCCGGCGGAAAAAGGGGGCGTGCGGCGGGGTTTGAGGTGGGGACGCCCATATGATCGCTCTCCATGGGAGATGTCCGAATTGCCGTGGAGCGTGGGTCGGGGCGGCGGGGTGCCGGGGTTTCCCAGCGGGCCGCCGCCTTTGCCGTGTGGTATTTGCGGGCCGTCGCCTTCGTCAATTTCCTCAGCGGGGTGTGGCTGTCGCTGGGCCAGGACGTGCGGCGGCACAACCAGGAGAACTTCTTCACGCCCTACCTGCTGACGGCCGGCTTCGCCTCCGGTGTGTTCACCGCGTTCCTCGCGATCACCATGCGGCGCCGGAAGCGGGCCGCGTGGATCCTCAACCTGGTGCTGAGCGGGCTGTTCCTCGCGCTGTTCGCGTTCGCCATGGCGTTCCCGGAGATCCGGCGGTACGCGCAGAACTGGATCTCGATCGTGCTGACCGCCGCCTTCGTCACGGCCCTGCTCGTGGGGCGGCGGGAGTTCTACGCCAAGGGCGACCGGTCCAATCCGCGCCTCGCCGCCACCGTCGCCGTCGGCGGTGGCCTCACCGCCTCGCTGCTCGCCGCCCTCCTCGTGACCGCCACCGACCAGGCCCCGCACGCCACGCGTTCGACGTTCCTGGAGCGCTGGCACTACGGCACCCTGCGCCTGGTGTCGGTCGCCGCCGACCCCTCCCGGTTCCCGTACATCGCGCCGCCCAACTGGGTCAACGTCGTCATCAACGTGCTCAGCACGCTCCTCGTGCTCGCCGTCTTCTACGCCGCCTTCCGCTCCCGCCGCGCCGTCGACCCGATCACCGAGGACGACGAGAAGCGGCTGCGGGCCCTGCTGGAGCGGCACGGCGAGCGGGACTCGCTCGGGTACTTCGCGCTGCGGCGGGAGAAGAGTGTGGTGTGGTCGCCGACCGGGAAGGCCGCGGTGGCGTACCGGGTGGTGGGCGGGGTGAGCCTTGCCTCCGGGGATCCGATCGGGGATCCGGAGGCGTGGCCGGGGGCCATCGTGCCGTGGCTCGGCGAGGCGCGGGCGCACGGGTGGATCCCGGCGGTGATGGGGGCGGGCGAAGAAGCCGGGACGGTGTACGCGCGGCACGGTCTCGACGCGCTGGAGCTCGGCGACGAGGCGATCGTCGAGGTCGCCGAGTTCACGCTGGAGGGGCGGGCGATGCGGACCGTCCGGCAGGCGTACAACCGGGTGAAGCGGGCGGGGTACGCGGTGCGGATCCGCCGCCACGAGGACATCCCGGCGGACGAGATGTCGTACCTGGTCCGGCGCGCGGACGACTGGCGGGACGGGGCCACCGAGCGCGGGTTCAGCATGGCGCTCGGACGGCTCGGGGACGGCCGGGACGGGCGGTGCGTGATGCTGGAGTGCACGGACGGGGAGGGTGAGCTGCGGGCCCTGCTCTCCTTCGTGCCGTGGGGGCCGGGCGGGCTGTCCCTCGATCTCATGCGGCGGGACCGGGACTCCGACAACGGGCTGATGGAGTTCATGGTCATCGAACTGCTCCGGCGGGCCGGGGAGATCGGGATCACGCAGGTCTCGCTCAACTTCGCGATGTTCCGCTCGGTGTTCGAACGTGGTGCGCGTCTCGGCGCGGGACCGGTGCTGCGGCTGTGGAGGTCCTTGCTGAGCTTCTTCTCCCGGTGGTGGCAGATCGAGTCCCTGTACCGGGCCAACGCCAAGTACCGGCCCATCTGGGAACCCCGGTTCCTGCTCTTCGAGAAGAGCGCGGACCTGCCGCGCATCGGCCTGGCGTCGGCGCGCGCGGAGGGGTTCCTGGGGGCCGTGTCGGCGGATTCCCGTCGTCCGCCCGGAGGGCGGGCCCCGCGGCGCCTGGCGCGTGCGATCGCAAGGCGCCGGAGCGCCCTCGATGGGGGTGCCCCCGCGCGAGCGTATTCGAGCGTGGGGGAGGAGCCACGCGGGTGATTCGGCAACGCGGCGAGCGTGCGTGCCAGGCGCCGCGGGGCAGACGGGAATCCGCCGACACGGCCCGCGGCGCCGGGGCTGCCGAGGTGGTTGTACCGGCGGCACCTGGACACGCAGACAGAAGTACAGGGATGAGGACCACCGCATGACGCCGCTCGCCCGCTGGGCCCGCGCCGAATGGGGGCTGTTGTACGCCACCGTGCGCGGCCCGCTGGCGAAGCGCCGGCTGCGGGCGGTGCCGATGACGGTGGGGGCGGTGTGCGTGACCGCGCTGCTGCAGTTCACGCAGAACCAGTCGTGGGGCTACCGCTTCGTGCAGGGCGTCGGGTCGGTGCGCGCCGAGGACCCGCTCTGGGCGGCCATGCTGCGCACTCCCCTGTCGCTGTTCGTGCCGGCGCTGGACCTGCCGGTGTGGGGCGCGCTGGTCCAGATCCTGGTCGTCCTCGGCATCGCCGAGGTGTGCCTGGGCTGGTTTCCGACCCTGACCATCGCGTACGTGGCGACCCTCGCCGGCACCCTGTACGCGCGGATGGGCATCGCGCTGGGGCCGCACGGCCCGCTGGGGCTGCCGGTCTCGGACGCCCGGGTCGTGGACACCGGGCCGTCGGCCGCCGTCGTCGGGCTCGCGGTCTACCTGGGCTGGCGGTACGGCGCCTATGTCACCGCCGGCGCGGTGGCGGCCGCGATGGCGGTCGAGGTGGCGTTGAAGGACAACCTGGCCGGGAAGGAGCACCTGGCGGCCATCGCGGGCGTGTCGGCGCTGTGCGCGGCGGTGACGGCGGGGCGTCGGCTGTGGCACCGGCGGCGTCACCGGCGGCCGGGGTCGGGCCCGGGCCCGCGTCCGGGGCCGGGCAGCCGTGCCGGTTCGGGACGGTCGGGTTTGCCGCCGATCCAGTCCTGAAGGGTCAGGGTGAGCCGGGACCAGCGGCGGTCGTGATGATAGGTGCGCAGCCGGGCCCTGGCCCGGGCGCGCGGCCGGTCGGCGTAGAAGCGGCGGGCCCAGGCCGAGCCGGGGCGGGCCAGGCGGACCGCGCCGACGATCGCGACCAGCGGGACGATCACCCCGAAGATCGCGGTGCGCGCCTTGCCCTTGCTCAGGGCGACGAGGGAGAAGACGAAGTTGGCCACGACGTTCGCGATGACGGTCCCCCGGTCCTGGAGTTCGTCCGCCGAGAGGTCGTTGACGCCGAACGGCGAGAACCCGGCGAGCAGCAGCCCCACCAGCGCGGCCGTGATGACGACGACCTCCACGCTCTTGCGGCCCTCCTCGGTCCAGTAGACGTCGCCGAGGTGCAGGATCAGCGCGAACTCGTCGAGGACCAGCCCCGCGCCGATCCCGAAGACGATCGCGGCGAGGGCCGCGCCGAGGCCGTTGCGGGAACTGGCGACCGCGCCGAAGCCGCCGATGACGACGAGGACGACCCCGGGGACCACGTGGTGGATGTGCAGCCCACCGGCCTTCACGTTGCCGAACGGGCCCCTTCCGGCGCGGATCAGCCGGGTGACGACCCGTGTGATCACGAAGGTCAGGACGAAGGCGGTCAGGGCGAGCAGCAGCGGGAGTTTGCCGGGCTCGACGATGTTCCGCTCCAGCCAATGTCCCATGTGCGCACTTTATCCCTGGCGGGGAGCCTGGCCCGGAGTCCGACGGGAGTCCGGCCCGGGAGTCCGGCCCGGGAGTCCGGCCCAGGGGTCCGGCCCAGGGGTCCGGCCCGGGAGTCCGGCCCAGGGGTCCGGCCCGGGAGTCCGGCCCAGGGGTCCGGCCGGGCCGCGGTCCTTCCTGACCACCAGGTAACCTGCGCCGGTGTCCAAGACCCCCTGGCCGGAAGGCGTCCGCTTCGCCTTCGGCACGCTCACCGTGTTCCCCGTGAAGGTCACCCGCTGGGACCGCGAGGCGGCCCGCGGCGGCATGCTGTCCGCCCCGCTGGCCGGCCTCGCGGTCGGCGCCTGCGCGGGGGCGGTCGGCGCGCTGCTGCTGGCGGTCGGGGCGAGCGCGCTGCTGGCCGCGGTCGCCGCCGTCGCCGTACCGGCCGTGCTCACCCGGGGGCTGCACCTGGACGGCCTCGCCGACACCGCCGACGGCCTGGGCAGCGGCAAGCCCGCCGAGGACGCCCTGCGGATCATGAAGCAGTCGGACATCGGGCCGTTCGGCGTCATCACGCTCGTCCTCGTCCTGCTCGGGCAGGTGGCCGCGCTGGCGCAGGCGTACGGCGACGGGTGGCAGCGGGGCGCCCTGGCGGCGGTCGTCGCGGCGACGGTGGCCCGGCTGGCGCTGACGCTGGCCGCGGTGGAGGGGGTGCCGGCCGCCCGTCCCGAGGGGCTGGGGGCGGCGGTGGCCGGGGTGGTGCCCAAGGTGGGGGCGACCGTGGTCACGTTCACCGTGATGCTGCTGGCGGCCGGGGCCGGGGCGTTGGTGGGGGCGGGCGACAGCCTGCGGGCGCTGCTCGCGGTGGTGGTGGCCGAGGCCGCGACGGACGGGCTGCTGCGGCACTGCAGGCGGCGGTTGGGTGGGGTGACGGGAGATGTGTTCGGGGCGCTCGCGGAGACGGCGGCGACCGCGGCGCTCGTGGTGTTTTCGCTGGGGGGCGGCTGAAGGGGGTGCCTCAGCAGGCCTTTCGCCACACTCCCAGCTCGTACTTCTTCTCCAGCGAGCTCAGTCTCAACTTCCGTGACTGGGCGCAGAATCTGCTCGTCGGCAGTTCGTACTCCACGTGGAAGACCGCCTTGTCCGCCTTGACGAACGGCTTCAGGTCGTCGCACTCGCCGTACTGGGCGCACTGCTCGTTCACCGCGAAGTCGAAGTCGCCCACCAGCTGCGGTATCTGGTCCAGGTCGTTCTTCAGGCCCACCGACATGCCCCGGTCGTGGGCGAGCCGGGCGATGAGCCTGTTGTAGCGGAGCTGGTCGGCCGCGGTGAGGGGGAAGCCCGTGCGGTTCTTGTAGCCGTCCATGTTGTCGGGCTCCACCGCGTCGAAGCCCTTGTCCTTGCACATGTCGAAGCGGGCCGCCATCAACGGCTTCAGCACCTCCGTACGGCGGATGTCCAGCCAGCGCTCGCCCTCCCAGCCGTTGCCCCGGCCGAGCACCGACGCCGGGAACTTCTTCGCGTCGGGGCGCCAGTCCTCGTAGGCACCGGTGGAGAGGTAGCAGATGACCTTGCGGCCCTTGCCGTGCAGCGTGGCCACCGTCGCCCTGGACTGGTCGAAGCCGTCGATGTCGTAGACGGATGCCTCGACGGACCTGTCGACACGGCCGCTCAGCTGCCACTGCCAGCTGATGCCCGGCCTGGGTTGCCAGCGTCCGGCGTCGTCCGAGGCCTGGGTGCAGCCGGCGAGCAGGACCGGGAGGGCGAGCAGCGAGGTGGTACGGAGTTTCACCGGGCGGGCTCCAGGGTGGGCGGCAGGGTACCCCATGGATGATCTCCCATCCCGGGTACGGCGCGGCACCCAGGTCACCGGCCGTGAGGGGCGGGAAGTGACCACGAAGCCACCCCCAGGTGAAGGACCGCAGGAATGAGCGAACGCATACACACGCGTAGGCTCGTCCCGGGTGTTCGCCGACGGGGTGAAGGCCCCGGTCGCAACGCGGCCCGAGGGCACTCCTGGGGTCGCTTCCCGGGCCCGGTCGACCCACCCGCTCGGCCACTGCAACTCAACATCGGAAGCGAGATTCCACCACCGTGACTGCTCTCACTCTCAGCACCTCAGCGGCGCCCGGCCTCCGGGCCGACGCGATCGTGATCGGTGTCGCCAAGGGCGCCAAGGGCCCGGTCGTCGCCCCGGGCGCCGAAGCCGTGGACACGGCCTACGACGGCAAGCTGGCCGCCGTTCTGGAGACCCTCGGGGCCTCGGGTGCCGAGGGCGAACTGACGAAGCTGCCCGCCCCGGCCGGCTTCAAGGCCCCGCTGGTCATCGCGGTGGGCCTGGGCACCGAGCCCGGCCCGGACGCGGACTACGAGGCCGAGGCGCTGCGCCGGGCCGCCGGTGTCGCCGCCCGCGCGCTGGCCGGGGCCAAGAAGGCGGCCTTCGCGCTGCCCGTCGAGGACGCGGCCGCCGTGGGCGCGATCGCCGAGGGCGTGCTGCTCGGCGCCTACTCCTTCGACACGTACAAGGACAACGGGGCCGGCACCGGCAAGAGCCTGAAGGCGAAGAACGGCCGGGCGCCGCTCGCCGACGGCGTGCTGCTCGGCGGCAAGCCGCGGGACGCCGCCCACAAGGCGGCCCTGGCCCGCGCCACGGCCGTCTCCGAGGAACTCAACCGGGCCCGTGACCTGGTCAACACCCCGCCGAACGACCTCACTCCGGCCGCGTTCGCCGCGATCGCGCAGGGCGCGGCCAAGGAGCACGGCCTCAAGATCCAGGTGCTCGACGACAAGGCGCTCGCCAAGGACGGGTACGGCGGCATCCTCGGCGTCGGCGGCGGCTCGGCCGCGACCCCGCGGCTGGTGAAGCTGTCGTACACGCACGCCGACGCGGACAAGCACCTCGCCTTCGTCGGCAAGGGCATCACCTACGACTCGGGCGGCATCTCGCTCAAGCCGGCCGGCCACAACGAGACGATGAAGTGCGACATGAGCGGCGCTGCGGCGGTGTTCGCGGCCGTCGTGGTGGCGGCGCGGCTGGGCCTTCCGGTCAACGTGACCGGCTGGCTGGCGCTGGCCGAGAACATGCCGTCCGGCACCGCCGTGCGCCCGGGTGACGTGCTGCGCATGTACAGCGGCAAGACCGTCGAGGTGCTCAACACGGACGCGGAGGGCCGGCTGGTGCTCGCCGACGCGCTGTGGGCGGCGTCGGCGGAGCAGCCGGACGCGATCGTGGACGTCGCGACGCTGACCGGCGCGATGATGCTGGCGCTGGGCAGCCGGACGTTCGGGATCATGTCCAACGACGACGCGTTCCGCTCCGCGGTGCACGAGGCCGCGGAGGAGGTGGGCGAGCCGGCGTGGCCGATGCCGCTGCCGGAGCACCTGCGCAAGGGGATGGACTCCCCCACCGCGGACATCGCGAACATGGGCGAGCGGATGGGCGGCGGACTGGTCGCTGGGCTCTTCCTGCGCGAGTTCGTGGGCGAGGGGATCACCTGGGCGCACCTGGACATCGCCGGGCCGGCCTTCAACGAGGGTGGTGCCTTCGGCTACACGCCGAAGGGGGGCACGGGGTCCGCGGTGCGGACGCTGGTGCGGCTGGCCGAGCTGACGGCTGAGGGCGAGCTGGGCTGACGTCGGGTTTTTGTGGGCGGGACCTCGCGTGCGGGTAGTGCGGGGTCCCGTCGCCTGTTGACTCGGTCCAGCCCGTGGTCCGGCGACCGCGGGTCGTGGGGACTTCTCGCGCAGTTCCTCCCCCGGCGCCCCTGGGCGGGACCAGGCGGCCTCCTCACAAGTGAGCGTGTGGTGTCTCACACCCCAGCCCCGCGTCTCGTTCACCTCCGACAAGTGCGAAGATGGGGCTCGGCAGGACAGGGCCCCACCCACAGGGCCGAAGAAGAGCGGCCGGACACCAGCCGCCTGCCGGTCACCGTTGACCGGCGTACGGCGCACATGCATGGAGGACGTGACGTGGCGAACGACGCCAGCACCGTTTTCGACCTAGTGATCCTCGGCGGTGGTAGTGGCGGTTACGCCGCGGCCCTGCGCGGGGCGCAGCTGGGCCTGGACGTCGCCCTGATCGAGAAGGACAAGGTCGGCGGTACCTGCCTGCACCGGGGTTGCATCCCCACCAAGGCCCTGCTGCACGCGGGCGAGATCGCCGACCAGGCCCGCGAGAGCGAGCAGTTCGGTGTCAAGGCCACCTTCGAGGGCATCGACGTCCCCGCCGTCCACAAGTACAAGGACGGCGTCATCGCCGGTCTGTACAAGGGTCTGCAGGGTCTGATCGCCTCGCGCAAGGTGACGTACATCGAGGGCACCGGGCGGCTGTCCTCCCCCACCTCCGTGGACGTCAACGGCCAGCGGATCCAGGGGCGCCACGTGCTCCTCGCCACCGGCTCCGTGCCGAAGTCGCTGCCGGGCCTGGAGATCGACGGCAACCGCATCATCTCCTCCGACCACGCCCTCGTCCTGGACCGTGTGCCGAAGTCCGCGATCATCCTGGGCGGCGGTGTCATCGGCGTCGAGTTCGCCTCCGCCTGGAAGTCCTTCGGTGCCGACGTCACCGTCGTCGAGGGCCTCAAGCACCTCGTCCCCGTCGAGGACGAGAACTCCTCCAAGCTTCTTGAGCGCGCCTTCCGCAAGCGCGGCATCAAGTTCAACCTGGGCACCTTCTTCTCGAAGGCCGAGTACACCGCCGACGGTGTCAAGGTCACCCTCGCCGACGGCAAGGAGTTCGAGGCCGAGGTCCTGCTCGTCGCCGTCGGCCGCGGCCCCGTCTCCGCCGGCCTCGGCTACGAGGAGCAGGGTGTCGCCATGGACCGCGGTTACGTCCTGGTCGACGAGTACATGCGGACGAACGTCCCGACCATCTCCGCCGTCGGCGACCTGGTCCCGACGCTCCAGCTCGCTCACGTCGGCTTCGCCGAGGGCATCCTGGTGGCGGAGCGCCTGGCCGGTCTGAAGACGGTCCCGATCGACTACGACGGTGTCCCGCGCGTGACGTACTGCCACCCGGAGGTCGCCTCCGTGGGCATCACCGAGGCCAAGGCCAAGGAGATCTACGGTGCGGACAAGGTCGTCGCTCTGAAGTACAACCTGGCGGGCAACGGCAAGAGCAAGATCCTCAACACCTCCGGCGAGATCAAGCTCGTCCAGGTGAAGGACGGTGCCGTGGTCGGCGTCCACATGGTCGGCGACCGCATGGGCGAGCAGGTCGGCGAGGCCCAGCTGATCTACAACTGGGAGGCGCTGCCCGCCGAGGTCGCCCAGCTCATCCACGCCCACCCGACGCAGAACGAGGCGCTCGGCGAGGCCCACCTGGCCCTGGCCGGCAAGCCCCTGCACTCGCACGACTGACCCTCGGTCGACGCAAGCGACGACTCAGACTTCCGCAATTCGTAAGGAGCAACCGAAACCATGGCGGTTTCCGTAACCCTTCCGGCGCTCGGTGAGAGCGTCACCGAGGGCACTGTCACCCGCTGGCTGAAGGCCGAGGGCGAGCGCGTCGAGGCCGACGAGCCGCTGCTCGAGGTGTCGACCGACAAGGTCGACACCGAGATCCCGGCCCCCGCCTCGGGTGTCCTGGCCTCGATCAAGGTCGCCGAGGACGAGACGGTCGAGGTCGGCGCCGAGCTGGCCATCATCGACGACGGCACCGGCGCCCCGGCTGCCGCTCCGGCCCCGGCCGCCGAGCCCGTCGCCGCTCCGGCTCCGGCCGCCCCGGCCCCCGCGCCGGTCGCCGAGGCCCCCGCCGCCCCCGCCCCGGCCCCCGCTGCCGCCGCCCCCGCCGCCCCCGCCGGTGGCGCGTCCGGCACGGACGTGGTGCTGCCCGCGCTCGGTGAGTCCGTCACCGAGGGCACCGTCACCCGCTGGCTGAAGTCGGTCGGTGACTCCGTCGAGGCCGACGAGCCGCTGCTCGAGGTCTCGACCGACAAGGTCGACACCGAGATCCCGGCGCCCACCTCCGGTGTGCTGCTCGAGATCACGGTCGGCGAGGACGAGACCGCCGAGGTCGGCGCCAAGCTCGCCGTCATCGGCGCCCCGGGTGCCGCTCCGGCGGCCGCCCCCGCCCCGGCCGCCCCGGCTCCGGCGCCCGCCGCCGCTGCCCCGGCCCCCGCGGCTCCGGCCCCGGCCCCCGCCGCGCCGACCCCCGCGCCCGCCCCGGCCCCGGCCCCGGTCGCCGCCGCGCCGGCTCCGGCCGCCCCGGCCCCGGCCCCCGCGCCGGTGGCCGCCGCCCCCGTCACTCCGGCTCCGGCCCCGGCCGCTCCGGTCGACGAGGGTGCCTACGTCACCCCGCTGGTCCGCAAGCTCGCCGCCGAGAACGGCATCGACCTGGGCGCCGTCAAGGGCACCGGCGTCGGCGGCCGGATCCGCAAGCAGGACGTGCTCGCCGCCGCCGAGGCCGCGAAGGCCGCCGCCGCTGCTCCGGCTCCCGCCGCTGCCGCTCCGGCCGCCGCCGCTGCCAAGAAGGCCCCGGCCCTGGAGGTCTCCCCCCTCCGCGGCCAGACCGTCAAGATGCCCCGCATCCGCAAGGTCATCGGCGACAACATGGTCAAGGCGCTGCACGAGCAGGCCCAGCTGTCCTCGGTGGTCGAGGTCGACGTGACCCGCCTGATGCGCCTGCGCGCCCAGGCCAAGGACTCCTTCGCCGCGCGCGAGGGCGTCAAGCTCTCCCCGATGCCGTTCTTCGTCAAGGCGGCGGCCCAGGCGCTGAAGGCCCACCCGGCCATCAACGCCCGGATCAACGTGGAAGAGGGCACGATCACCTACTTCGACACCGAGAACGTCGGTATCGCGGTGGACTCCGAGAAGGGCCTGATGACCCCGGTCATCAAGCACGCGGGCGACCTCAACATCGCCGGTATCGCCAAGGCCACGGCCGACCTGGCCGGCAAGGTCCGCGCCAACAAGATCACCCCGGACGAGCTGTCCGGCGCGACCTTCACCATCTCCAACACCGGCTCGCGCGGCGCGCTGTTCGACACGATCATCGTGCCGCCGAACCAGGTAGCGATCCTCGGCATCGGTGCCACGGTCAAGCGTCCGGCCGTCATCGAGACGGAGGAGGGCACGGTCATCGGCGTCCGCGACATGACGTACCTGACCCTGTCCTACGACCACCGTCTGGTGGACGGCGCCGACGCGGCCCGCTACCTGACGGCCGTCAAGGCGATCCTGGAGGCGGGCGAGTTCGAGGTCGAGCTCGGTCTCTGATCCCCAGCGGTTTCCACGGTGCCCCGTCCGGAGTTCCTCCGGGCGGGGCACCGTCGTCTCACCTGGCCCGGCATCCCCGGGCAGCGTGTAAGTCTCGTCTCACCTGCACGAAAGCGCCCCCGTGCGCCTCTCCCGAAAGGCGGTCCGGCCTTATTGTCTAAACGTCAAACGCCCTTAAGGAGCTCCCATGACCGCGCCCGTCGTCCACTCGCTGCGCGAACAGATCCGCGAGCACATCGTGGAGGGAATCGTCAGCGGGCGCTGGAAGCCGGGCGAGCGGATCGTGGAGCGACGGATCGCGACGGAGCTGGAGGTCAGCCAGACGCCGGTGCGGGAGGCGCTGCGCGAGCTGGAGTCCCTCCGTCTCATCGAGTCGGCGCCGAACAAGGGCGTGCGGGTGCGGAACCTGACGGCGGCCGACCTGGAGGAGAGCTACCCGGTGCGGGCCGGTCTGGAGGCGATCGCGGCGGAGCTGGCGGCGGAGAAGCTGGCCGAGGACTGCTCGGCCCTCGAGCCGCACGTGGCGGCCCTCTACGACGCCGACCGGAACGCCGACGGCACGGCCCAGGTCCGGCACACGGTCGGCTTCCACCGCGAGCTGGTCCGGGCGGCCGGCAACTCGGTGCTGCTGCACACCTGGGAGGGCCTGGGCATCGAGGTCTTCACCGCCCTGTCGATCCGCTGGCTGGGCACGGTCCAGCAGTCGTACGCCGAGGAGCACGAGGAACTGGTGGCCGCCTTCCGGCGCCGCGATCCGCGCATCGCGGATGTCGTGAAGGCCCATGTACTGGGGTGCGCCCCGAGACCGTGACCCTCCGGGTCCGCGGCGGGCGTCGGCAGCGCCCCCGCAGGGGCGCTGGGGTCCCCCCGGCCGAAGGCTGGGGGAGGAACTGCGCGACCAGCCACGACGGCGCGGCACCAAGCCGGCAACCGCCACCGGCAACGGTGAGCGGCTACGCCCGGCTCGGCACCGCCGAAATGCGCCGTCCCGGCTGATCGCCGGCGCGGCGGAAAAGAGTTCGTCGCACTCCGTCCCCACACAAGAGCACACCCCCGCTCAAACACCGCCTCACCTGCGCAAACGTCAGCTGGATCACGTCACCCGGTGCCATCGCCGAAGGCACCCCGTGCCGACTTTCTCGGAATCGAGAGGTTTTGCCCCTCAACCCTTTGATCGATCATCGATCAGGGAGTTAGAGTCACCGACGGGCTCGCACCCGGGCCCTCAGCCCTGTCCTGCCAAAGACCAAGGGCACCCCGAAGAACCCCTTGCCGATGAGGGAACCCCCCTCGACTGAGGAAGGCGGCGACATGACCGACCCCCAGGCCATCCAGCCGAGCGCGCTCGACCAGCTCCCCGACCGGGACCCGGAGGAGACCGCCGAATGGCAGGCCTCTCTGGACGCCGTGGCCAGGGAGGCCGGGCCGCACCGCGCCGCATACCTGATGCGCCGCACGCTGGAGCGCGCCGAGGCGGGCGGCATCGCGCTGCCGAAGCTGCTGGAGACCGACTACCTCAACACCATCCCCACCGCCGCCGAGCCGGCCGTCCCCGGCGACGAGGAGATGGAGCGGAAGATCACCGCGTGGAACCGCTGGAACGCGGCCGCGATGGTGACGCGGGGCAGCAAGCACGGCGTCGGCGGCCACATCGCCACCTTCGCCTCCGCCGCCTGGCTCTACGAGACCGGCTTCAACCACTTCTTCAAGGGCAAGGAGGGCGACGGGAGCGGCGACCAGCTGTACATCCAGGGCCACGCCTCCCCCGGCATCTACGCCCGTGCCTTCCTCGACGGCCGCCTGACCGAGGCGCACCTCGACAACTTCCGCCAGGAGGCCGGCGGCAACGGCCTCCCGTCGTACCCGCACCCCCGCCGCCTGCCCTGGCTGTGGGAGTTCCCGACGGTGAGCATGGGCCTCGGCCCGCTCTCGGCCATCTACCAGGCCCGCTTCAACCGTTACCTGACCGCCCGCGGCATCAAGGACGTCTCGTCCTCGCACGTCTGGGCCTTCCTCGGCGACGGCGAGATGGACGAGCCCGAGTCGACCGCGGCGCTCGCACTCGCCTCCCGTGAGGGTCTCGACAACCTCACCTTCGTCATCAACTGCAACCTGCAGCGCCTCGACGGCCCGGTGCGCGCCAACTTCAAGATCGTGCAGGAGCTGGAGGCCCAGTTCCGCGGCGCCGGCTGGAACGTCGTCAAGACGCTGTGGGGCACGGCGTGGGACGAGCTGTTCGCGCTCGACACGACCGGGGCGCTGGTACGGCGGCTGCGCGAGGTACCGGACGCGCAGGTGCAGACGTACCAGACCCGCGACGCCGCCTACATCCGCGCCGACTTCTTCGGCAAGGACCCGGCGCTCGCCGAGCTGGCGAAGCTGCTGAGTGACGACAAGATCCTGGAGTGCTTCCACCTCTCCCGCGGTGGTCACGAGGCGCGCAAGGTGTACGCCGCGTACAAGGCCGCCGTCGAGTTCAAGGGCGCGCCGACCGTGATCCTGGCCCAGACGGTCAAGGGCCACACCCTCGGCGAGGGCTTCGCGTCGAAGAACGCCAACCACCAGATGAAGAAGCTGACGGTGGACGAGTTCAAGACGATGCGGGAGCTGCTGGAGCTGCCGATCCCGGACAGCGCCTTCGCCGACGGGGTCGTGCCCTACGGCCACCCCGGCGCGGACTCCCCCGAGGTGCGCTACCTCCAGGAGCGTCGCGCTGCTCTCGGCGGTCCCGCCCCGGCCCGCCGCACCCACGCCCTGGCGCCCCTCCCCGCCCCCGCCGACAAGGCCTTCGCCTCCTTCGACAAGGGCTCGGGTTCGCAGAACGTGGCCACGACGATGGCCTTCGTCCGCCTCGTCAAGGACCTGGTCCGGGACAAGGAGACCGGCAGGCGCTGGGTGCCGATCGTCCCGGACGAGGCGCGCACCTTCGGCATGGAGAGCCTGTTCCCCTCGCTGGGCATCTACTCGCCCAAGGGACAGACGTACGAGCCGGTCGACCGCGACCAGCTGATGTACTACAAGGAGGCCAAGAACGGCCAGATCCTCAACGAGGGGATCACCGAGGCCGGTTCGATGGCCGACTTCATCGCCGCGTCCACCGCGTACGCGACGCACGGCGAGGCGATGATCCCGTTCTACATCTTCTACTCGATGTTCGGCTGGCAGCGGACCGCCGACCAGATGTGGCAGCTCGGCGACCAGCTCGGCCGCGGCTTCCTCGTCGGCGCGACCGCCGGCCGTACCACCCTGACCGGTGAGGGCCTCCAGCACGCCGACGGCCACTCCCCGGTGATCGCCGCGACCAACCCGGCCGCGCTCACGTACGACCCGGCCTTCGCCTATGAGATCGCGACGATCGTCAAGGACGGTCTGCGCCGGATGTACGGCGAGTCGGCGCCCGGCGAGGACCCGAACGTCTTCTACTACCTGACCGTCTACAACGAGCCGCTCCCGCAGCCCGCCAAGCCGGCCGGGCTCGGCATCGACGAGGGCATCGTCAAGGGCCTGTACCGGTTCAACACGGCGGAGTCGGCCGGGCTGTCCGCGGTGGCGAACGCCCCGCGCATCCAGCTGCTCGGCTCCGGTACGGCGATCCACTGGGCGCTCAAGGCGCAGCGGCTGCTCGCCGAGGAGTGGGGCGTGGCCGCCGACGTCTGGTCCGCGACCTCCTGGTCCGAGCTGCGCCGTGACGCCATGGAGGCGGACGCGGCCCTGCTGCGCGGCGAGGAGCGGGTGCCGTACGTCCGCCAGGTGCTGCACGGCGCGGAGGGCCCGGTCCTGGCCGTGTCCGACTACATGCGCCAGGTCCCGGACCAGATCGCGCAGTGGGTCGAGCAGGACTGGGCGTCCCTCGGTGCCGACGGCTTCGGTCTCTCCGACACCCGGGACGCGGCCCGCCGCCACTTCGGCGTCGACGCCGAGTCGATCGTCGTGGCGGCCCTGGCCCAGCTGGCCAGGCGCGGCGAGGTCAAGGCGACCGCGGTGAAGGAAGCACGGGAGCGTTACGCGCTCTGAGCGGTTGACGGGGTGACGCACGCCGGAGTGACGGTGGATAACAATCCGCACCACTCCGCGTGCGCCCCCGCCGCCCAGGCACGATGCTGGACCCGTGATGGACGAGACGGAGTTCTGGGAGCTGGTCGACACCACTCGTGAGGCCGCCGAGGGCGACCCCGAGGAACAGGCCGACCTGCTCGTGGAGCGGCTGCTGCAGATGGAGCCCGACCTGGTCCTGGACTTCGCCCGTCACTTCGAGGCCCGCTACAACCGCGCCTACCGCTGGGACCTGTGGGGCGCCGCCTGGGTGCTCCTCGACGGGGCCAGCGACGACGCGTTCGACTTCTTCCGCTGCTGGCTCATCGGCCAGGGCCGGGAGGTCTTCGAGGGCGCCCTGCACGACCCGGACGCGCTGGCGGAGCTGCTGGTCGACTTCGACGAGGAGATCGACGGCGACGGCGAGGAACTGGGGTACGCGGCCGACGAGGCGTACGAGCAGCTCACCGGGACCGTGGCGCCGGACCTGGGCATCGCCCCCGCGCCCTCCGAACCCGAGGGCACCCCGGTCGACTTCGAGAACGGCCGGGTGCTCGCCGAGCGGTTCCCCAGGCTGTGGGACCGCTTCAAGGGGTAGGGGCCGGGCGGCTCGAGGTCAGGCGGCGGTACGGCGGCGGGTCGCGTCGGACGGGATGTACGCCTGGGTCTGCTCGGCCTTGACCGCGTGGTGCATCGGCGCCGCGTTGGCCTGGTCGAGGGCGGACGCGGTGACCGCGGCCGGGCCGAGGACGACCGTCGCCACCGCGCAGACCACGGCCCAGGGCCCCCTGGACGACCTGCCCCGGCCGGCCTTCTCCGCGGCCTGCGTACGGGCTTCGGCACGGGCTTCGGGACGACTGCTGTTCATGATCCCCACCTCCAGTCGGCTGCTGATGTCCCTGACGGTAGGACGCGGGGATCTGAACGGCCTGCGTGCCGCCTATGGCGTTTCTGTGGACGCTTTCGCGGGCGGTCCGAGGACGGTTCTCAAAGGCGTGTCCAGGAGTCTTCCCGGGGGAGTTCCCGCGCGGGGCACGGATACCGCCGGTGGCTTCGAGGGTGACGTGGGTGTCGCCGTCGGGAGCCTGCCCTGCAGCCGGGCCGCCGTCTCCCTGATCTCCGGGAGGCGGGCGGCGAGGGCGGCTCCGGGGCAGTTGGTCCGGTAGCCGTCCTGGTGGCCGGCCACGGCGGGCAGGGCGACGGCGGTGCCCTCCCGGTAGCGGCTGAGGCCGTTGCTGGAGACCAGCCGGGCGGTGCCGCGCGGGTCGACGTCGGCCAGCCCGAGTTTCCAGGCGGCGACGGCGGCGATCGCGTCGGTCATGGCGCGCGGCACGGGTACCCCGGCGGTGAAGGTGCCGACGGCGGCGATGCCGGCGGTGCGGTGGTTGAAGCCCTGGGTGTGCGCGCCGGTGACGGGCCGGTCGGTGCCGCCCGCGCGGCCCTCGTAGACGGTGCCGCACCGGTCGACGAGGAAGTTGTAGCCGATGTCGTCCCAGGCGCGGTCGCCGGTCTGGCCGGTGTACAGGCGGCGGATGATCTCGGGGGTCTGCGCGCAGGAGTAGTCGTTGGGCGAGTCGGTGTGGTGCACGAAGACGGCGACGACCTGGTCGTCGTAGCGCGGCGGCGGCTGGGTGCGGCGGACGGTGGCGTCCAGCCAGACCGAGCGCGGCACGATGTGCGGCCGGGGTGCCCGGTGGCGGGTGGCGGGGCTGGCGGGCGCGGGCGCGGCCAGGTGGATCGCGACGGGCCGGTCGGCGCCGTGGGCGGACAGCACCAGGGCGAGGACGGCGGCCAGGCCGGGCAGGCAGCCGAGCAGCGTCAGGGCGGTGATCCTGGTGCGCCGCCCCGCTCTTGGGAAGACACGCATGGCAATCACTCTCGGGGTGATCGACTGCGCCCGCGATGTGTGCTGTGCCACCTGGTGGAACCATCGTCCTGGTCCGGGGCGTTTCAGGTGGTACACGCACGCGTGGCCGGTTCTCGGGGCCTCGCGCGCGTGAACTGATCACCGGACCTGTCCCGACCGTATTAAGGGCACCGAGAGAAAGGCGGCTCCGTGGACCTGCTCGACCTGGTGCTCGTACTGGTGGTCCTCGTCTACGCGGCGTCCGGATACCGGCGCGGGCTGGTGGCCGGCTGCGTTTCGCTGGCCGGGTTCGTCGGCGGCGCGGTGATCGGCGTGTGGGTGCTGCCGTGGGTGATGGAGCTGGTCACGCGCGGGACGGCGACGGCGACGGTGGTCGCGGTGCTGACGGTGCTGGTGCCGGCGGTGGTGGGGCACGAGCTGGCGGGGCGGCTGGCGCTGCGGCTGCGCCGCGAGCTGGACCAGGGGCCGCTCAGGGTGGCCGACGGGATGGGCGGCGCGGTCGCCAACTCGGTGGCGGTGCTGATCGTGGCCTGGGTGGCGGCGAGCGTCCTCGGCGCGTCCTCCTCGCCCGCGGTGACGACGGCGATACGGGACTCGAAGCTGCTCGGCGCCGTGCAGGACACCATGCCGGACACCACGCCGGCCTGGTTCTCGCGGGCCACCTCGGCGCTGACCGAGGCGGGTTTTCCCCAGGTCTTCAACCCGTTCGAGAACGAGTCGACGGCCCGGGTCGCCAAGCCCTCCGGGGACAACGTCACGGCGGCGGCCACGAACGCGGCCAAGCGCAGCACGGTCAAGATCGAGGGTTCCTCCGGCACCCAGGGCCGCGAGGGCAGCGGGTTCGTGTTCGCGCCGGAGCACGTGATGACCAACGCGCACGTGGTGGCCGGCATCGACAACCCGAGCGTGCGGATCGGCGGGGTCGGTCCGTCGTACGACGCGGAGGTCGTCCTCTTCGACCCGGACCGGGACGTGGCGGTGCTGTACGTGCCGCAGCTGCGGGCTCCGGTGCTGAGGTTCGACACGAGCGCGGCGCGCGGGAACTCCGCGGTGGTGGCCGGCTATCCGCAGGACGGCGACCTGAACCTGCAGGCGGCCACCGTGGCGAACAAGGTGCAGGCCACCGGCCAGAACATCTACAGCGACGCCACGGTGACCCGGGAGATCTACTCGATCCGCTCCACGGTCCGCCCCGGCAACTCCGGCGGCCCGCTGCTGACCACCGGTGGCAAGGTGTACGGCGTGGTGTTCGCCCGCTCCACGTCCGACGACGAGACGGGGTACGTGCTGACCGCCGACGAGGTGGCCACGGACGCCGCGCGCGCGGCGCACGCCACCTCGCCGGTGGACACGGGCGAGCTGATCACGTCCTGATCACGTCCCGGCCGTCACAGCTGCCGGCCCATGACCACGTCGTCGACGTACTCGCCGTCCAGGAAGAACTCCCCCGGCAGCACGCCCTCGACGGCGAAGCCCTCCGACTCGTAGAGGCGGCGCGCCGGGGTGTTGTGCCCGAGGACGCCGAGCCGGATCCGGCGGGCGCCGCGGCGGCGGGCCTCCTCCATCGCCGCCCGCAGCAGCGTCCGGGCCACGCCCCGGCCGCGGGCCTCCTCGGCGACCGCGAGGCCCTGGATCTGCCGGACGTGCGCGTTGGAGGCGATCTTGTAGGCGAGGCCGAGGCGGACGTAGCCGACGATGCGCCGGTCGAGCTCGGCGACCAGGGTGTCCTCGGGGGCGTGCCGCTCGCTGAAGAAGGGGTCGTACGGCGGCTGCGGCCGCGGCAGGACCGCGTGCAGATACGACCAGGTGGCGAGGTCGAGGGCGCAGAGCTCCTCGTCGTCGTCGGGCAGGGCGGTGCGTATGTACGGCTCTGACATGCGGACACCCTAGGACGGCCGGCAACGGGCCCCCACGGGTTTTCCGCCGTGATTCCCGGCATGCTGGGAACCATGGAACGCTCTCGTATCGCGGTGGCCGGCGCGTCCGGGCTCATCGGCAGCGCCCTCGTGCGCTCTCTCCGGGCGGACGGGCACGAGGTGGTGCGCCTGGTGCGGCGCGCCTCCCACGGCACCGGAGAGGTCTGCTGGGACCCCGAGGGGCAGTACGTGGACACCGCCGGGCTGGCCGGCTGCGACGCGGTGGTGAACCTCGCCGGGGCCGGGATCGGCGACCGGCGCTGGACGGCCGCCTACAAACGGGAGATCCGGGACAGCCGGGTGCTCGGCACGGCGGCGCTCGCCGAGGCCGTGGCGGCCCTGCCGGACCCGCCGCGGGTGTTCGTGAGCGGCAGTGCCATCGGCTTCTACGGCGACACCGGCGACCGGGTCGTGGACGAGGACGCCCCGCCCGGGGACGGGTTCCTGCCGTCGCTGTGCGTGGAGTGGGAGGAGGCGGCGGCCCCGGCGCAGGAGGCGGGCGTACGGACGGTGTTCACGCGCACGGGACTGGTGGTGGCTCGCGGCGGCGGGGCCTGGGGCCGGCTGTTCCCGCTCTTCAGGGCGGGGCTCGGCGGCCGGCTGGGCGACGGCCGGCAGTACTGGTCGTTCATCGCGCTGCACGACGAGGTGGCCGCGATCCGGTTCCTGTTGGAGACTGAGGGTCTGTCGGGCCCCTTCAACCTCACCGCGCCCCACCCGCTGACCAACGGAGAGATCACCGCGGCGATGGCCCGGGCGCTGCGCCGCCCGGCCCTCTTCCCGGTGCCCTCCCCGGTGCTCCGCGCGGCGCTCGGCGAGATGGCCGGGGACGTGCTGGGCAGCCAACGGGTGGTGCCGAAGCGGCTGCTGGAGTCGGGGTTCACTTTCGCGTTCCCGGGCATCGAGGACGCGATCCGTGCGGCCTGACAGCCCGTGTGACCGTATGCGACCGCCGTGCGACCGTGCCCTGTTCATGCGCGACTGTCCTTGACCGATCACCGTCCTAACCTCGACCCGAACTCGGGTATCCCCGGAGCTTGTTGGGGGCATCACGTCTCCACCGGACGCGCAATCGAGGAGGGGCCTCGTGCATGAGCCCGCGTACCAGGCGGACGTCGTCGTCGTGGGAGCCGGTATCGCCGGACTCTCCGCGGCTCATCGGCTGAACAGCGCAGGAGTGACGACCGCGGTCCTGGAGGCCGCCCCTTACGTCGGCGGACGCATGTCGACCGAGAAGGTGGACGGCTTCCGGCTCGACCGGATCGGGCAGCTCCTGTCCACGTCCTACCCGGAGCTGCGCCTCGCCCCGGGACTGGACGCCCTGGTTCTGCGCCGGTACGCGCCCGGCGTGCTGCTGCATCGCGACGGGCGCAGGCACCGGGCCGGCGCTCCGGCGGGCGGCGGAAGCGCGAGGGGCGCACTGTACGCCGTGCGCGCCCTGGCGAGCGCCCCCAGGGGCGGCTCGCCGGTGGCGCCGCCGCGGGCGACCGCACCGATGGGCGGCGCGGTCGACCAGGCCCGCCTGGGCGCCGCGCTGGGCCGCATCGCCGCCACGCCCGTCGAACGGATCCTGGCCCGCCCCGAACTCCCCGCCGCGCACGCCCTCGCCGAGCGCGGGGTGCCCACCCGCACGATCGACGGCTTCCTGCGCCCGCTGCTCGCGGCCCTGCTGTGCGACCCCGAGCTGACGACCTCCAGCCGCTGTGCCGACCTCGCCCTGCGTTCCTTCGCGAGCGGGCGGCTGTGCGTGCCGGAGGGCGGCGCCGAGGTCCTCCCGGACCTCCTGGCCCGCGCCCTGCCGCCCGGCACGGTCCACACGGGTGTACGGGTCACCTCGGTCTCCACCACGTCGGTGACGACGGCCGAACACGGCGAGATCCGCTGCCGGGCGGTGCTGCTGGCGACGGACGCGAGGGCCGCCGCCGAGTTGCTCCCGGGCCTGCGCGTCCCGGACTTCCACCAGGTGACGGTGGTCCACCACACCACGGACGAACCGGCGACGCTCACGACCGGAACGTCCCTCCTCCTGGACGCCGACCGGGGCGGCCCCGTCTCCCACACCTCCGTGGTCAGCAGCATCGACCCGAGCCGGGCACCCCAGGGCCGCGCCCTGATCTCTTCCACCCTCCTCGGCACACCCCCCGCGGACATCGACACCGCGGTCCGCATGCACCTGGCCCGCCTCTACGGCACGTCCACCCGCCGTTGGGAGACCCTCGCCGTCCACCACACCCCCGAGGCCATCCCCGCCATGCGCCCCCCGCACGACCTCCGCCGCCCCGTCCGCCTCCTCGCCGGCCTCTACGTCTGCGGCGACCACCGCGACACCAGCACGGTCCAGGGAGCCCTCCACTCAGCCCACCGGGCAACGGCAGCCATCCTGACGGACCTGGGCACATCAGGCTCCTTGAACACCGCAGAACCTCTGCAACGCCGAGCCGCATAGCGCCACCGCTGCGGCGGAAAGAAAGGCGAGCGGCACAGCGCCCCCTCAGGGGCGCGGGGAACCGCGCGACCAGCCACGACGGCGCCGCACCCGGCAGACCACCCGAACCGGCGACAACGAGCGGCAACGGCCGCTCGGCACCGCCGGACAGCACCATCGCGGCTGATCACCGCTGCGGCGGAAAGAAAGGCGAGCGGCACAGCGCCCCCTCAGGGGCGCGGGGAACCGCGCGACCAGCCACGACGGCGCCGCACCCGGCAGA
>NZ_JBIAUL010000006.1:9485-35745 GCF_042892755.1 Streptomyces sp. NPDC001714 | reverse complement strand
CCACCCGAATCGGCGACAACGAGCGGCAACGGCCGCTCGGCACCGCCGGACAGCACCATCGCGGCTGATCACCGCTGCGGCGGAAAGAAAGGCGAGCGGCGGCGAAAGTCTGACGGGCGGACAGGCGAGCCGAGTGGGAAGTCGGCTCGCCCAGCGGGGTGCCCCGTCGGCCACAGCCCCGCGCAGCGGAACGTCGGCCACAGCCCCGCGCAGCGGAACGTCAGTTCAGTGCGGCGACCTTCTCGCGGTACCCCTTCACCGGCGCCGCGTCCTTGTAGGGCTCCAGGCGGCGTTCGAAGTCCTTGACGTACTCGAGCGCGCGGACCGAGCGCATCTCCGACGCCGCGCCCGCCGCCTCCACGCCCAGCGCGCACGCCTGGTCCAGTTCGCCGAGGCCCAGGCGTGCCGTGGCGAGGACGACGCGGCAGAAGAGGCGGCTGCGGGCATAGGAGGGCGCACGGAGTTGCAGGGAGCGCTCGGCGTGCTGGGCGGAGGCCCGGAACTGCTGGAGGTCGCGGTGGCAGTGGCCGAACTCGTCGGCCAGTTGAGCCTCGTCGAAGAAGCGGGCCCAGTAGGGGACTTCGTCGCCGGGGCGGGCCGTCTCCAGGGCGCGTTCCGCGCGGACCAGCGCGCCGGTACAGGCGCGCACCTCGCCGAGGACCCCGTGGGCGCGCGCCTCGGCCGCGTGCAGCAGGGCCTGGACGACCGGCGGGGCGCTCGTGCCCACGCCCTGCTGGGCGACGCGCGCGAGCTGCACCGCTTCCCGTCCGTGGCCGAGGTAGACCGCCTGGCGGCTCATGGTGACGAGGACGTAGGAGCCGTAGGACCGGTCCCCCGCCGCCTGGGCGAGCCGCAGCGACTGGACGAAGTAGCGCTGGGCGAGGCCGTGCGCGGCGATGTCGTACGACGTCCAGCCCGCGAGCCGGGTCAGGTCGGCCGCCGCGCCGAACAGCTTGCGGCCGGTCTGCTCCCCGTACGTGCCGCGCAGCATCGGCTCGCACTCGTGCTCCAGGTACCGGACGAGCGCCTGCCGCGCGTGCCCGCCGCCGTACTGGTCGTCGAGGGAGCGGAAGAGTTCGCCGACCGAGCGGAGGGCTGCGATGTCGCCGCCGGTCACCTTCTGGCCGGGCCCGCGCTCGGCCTGCCCACGCGGCCGCACCGGTGCGAGCGGCACCGCCCTGGGCGCGGCGGGCCGGGTCTGCGCCGGCACCCGGGCCGCGGCCGCCGGCGCCGTCGGCGTCGGCTCGCCGCGGGCCACCCGGTCGTCGGCGCGGCCGATCAGCCAGTCCCGGCTGGGAACGACCAGCCCGGCCGGGGTGAAGGCGATCTTGCGGAGCTCGGCGTGGCTGCCGGAGTCCTTGCGCCACAGCCCGCTGACGATGTCGACGGCCTCCTCGGGGGTGGCCGCGAACTCCAGCCCGGCGTAGACCGGGGCGCACGCGTCGAGACCCAGGTCCTGGGCGGTGAGCCGGCGGCCGAGTCGCCGGGTGAAGACCTCGGCGATCAGGGCGGGGGTGGTGCCCCGGGGCTGCTGGCCGCGCAGCCACCGGGTGACCGAGGTCTTGTCGTATCTGAGATCCAGCCCGTGTTCGAGTCCGAGTTGGTCGACGCGACGGGCCAGACCCGCGTTGGAGAACCCCGCTTCTGCGATGAGCGCGGCGAGCTGGCGGTTGGGGGTGCGCTGCGCGGGTCGGTCCGTCATCTGGGGTGCGGTCTCCTGCCTTCTGGCTCAGCTCGGTCGCTTGTGCCCGGATTGCCGGTGAGCAGCCCTTTTGGCGCTCGTGGACGGCGCGAATGTAGCGGAGAGTGAGCAGTCGATCGCACATCTCGACGTTCATTCATCCGATCGTGTGAGGATTGGCCCCGGGGCTGACGCGCGACGGGCGGACGTACAGTGGCTTGGGCGCGTTATGTGCCTGACACACCCATCGCCTAGGGAGGCGCTTGCCGTGAGTGAGTTGCGGTTCGTCCGTATGGGGTTCGGCGCGGACGCCGTCGAGTACCGGGAGGCCTGGGACGAGCAGCGCCGGGTGCACGCGGCGCGGTTCACCGACGAGGTGCCCGACACGGTCCTGCTGCTCGAACACCCCCCGGTCTACACGGCGGGCCGCCGCACCGCGGACAACGAGCGACCGCTCGACGGCACCCCGGTCATCGACGTGGACCGCGGCGGCAAGATCACCTGGCACGGCCCGGGCCAGCTGGTGGGCTACCCGATCCAGAAGCTCCCGCGCCCGGTGGACGTGGTCGCACACGTCCGGCGCCTGGAGGAGGCACTGATCCGCGTCTGCGCCGAGTTCGGCCTGGAGACCACCCGGGTCGAGGGGCGCAGCGGCGTGTGGGTGCTCGGCGACCCGGTCGAGCAGCGGCCGCAGGCCTGGGGGTCCCCCCGGCCGGAGGCTGGGGGAGGCCTCTCCCTGGACTTCGACCCCCGGCTCACGGACGAGGAGTTCGACCCCCGCCTCAACGGCCCGGAGTACGCCCCCTCCAACGCCGGCCAGCGCCGCGAGGACCGCAAGATCGCCGCGATCGGCATCCGGGTCGCCAAGGGCGTGACCATGCACGGCTTCGCGCTCAACGTGAACCCGGACAACAAGTGGTTCGACAGGATCATCCCCTGCGGCATCCGGGACGCCGGCGTCGCCTCCCTCGCGGGCGAGCTCGGCCGGGACGTGACGATCGAGGAGGTGCTGCCGGTGGTGGAGCGGCACCTGAAGGACGTCCTGGAGAACGCCGATCTCAAGCCGAGGGTGATCGAGAAGACACCGGCAACCGTCGGCCCGTCCGGGGGCACCCCCTCCGGGGGAGTTTGAGGACGAGGCCGTTCAGGCCGAAGCGGGGGTCCGGGGGCGGCAGCCTCCAGAGGTCAGCACCCACACCGGGTATTCGAATCCACGGGCGTACCCTGAAGGTCGCCGAAGAATCAATCGCTAGGGAGCCGGTCGTGTCCGCAGTCTCACCCGACGGACGCAAGATGCTGCGCCTGGAGGTCCGCAACAGCCAGACCCCCATCGAGCGCAAGCCCGAGTGGATCAAGACCCGGGCGAAAATGGGCCCCGAGTACACCAAGATGCAGAACCTCGTGAAGAGCGAGGGCCTGCACACGGTCTGCCAGGAAGCCGGCTGCCCCAACATCTACGAGTGCTGGGAGGACCGCGAGGCGACCTTCCTCATCGGCGGCGACCAGTGCACCCGGCGCTGTGACTTCTGCCAGATCGACACCGGCAAGCCCGAGGCGCTGGACCGCGACGAGCCGCGCCGCGTCGGCGAGTCCGTGGTCACCATGGACCTGAACTACGCGACCATCACCGGCGTCGCCCGCGACGACCTGGAGGACGGCGGCGCCTGGCTGTACGCGGAGACGGTCCGCCAGATCCACGCGCAGACGGCGGAGCGCGAGGCCGGCCGCACCAAGGTCGAGCTCCTCGCCCCCGACTTCAACGCGGTCCCCGAGCAGCTCGCCGAGGTCTTCTCGGCCCGCCCCGAGGTCTTCGCGCACAACGTCGAGACCGTGCCCCGGATCTTCAAGCGGATCCGCCCCGGCTTCCGCTACGAGCGCTCGCTCAAGGTCATCACGGCCGCCCGCGACTTCGGCCTGGTCACCAAGTCCAACCTCATCCTCGGCATGGGCGAGACCCGCGAGGAGGTCTCCGACGCGCTGCGCCAGCTGCACGAGGCCGGCTGCGAGCTGGTCACCATCACGCAGTACCTGCGCCCGAGCGTGCGGCACCACCCCGTCGAGCGCTGGGTCAAGCCGCAGGAGTTCGTGGAGCTGAAGGAGGAGGCCGAGCAGATCGGCTTCTCCGGCGTCATGTCCGGCCCGCTGGTGCGGTCCTCGTACCGCGCCGGCCGCCTGTACCAGATGGCCGTCGAGAAGCGGGGCGCGTTCGTCGCCGCGCAGGCGGTCTGACGGCGGTCCGCACCGGCCCCGCCGCCGAGCGTGTGAATTCACGCACAAACTATTACTGGCCAGTAGTGACCGAATGGACGCGGTCCTGACCGTCCTCGCTGATGAGGGCGCACGTCAGGGCCGCGTCAGCGTTCCGGGCCCGCGTATCAAGGTTTCATTGGCGTTTGACCGGTCGGTCACGCCCTGGTAACACCGAACAGTGACCCTGGTATCACAGCATGTACACCCACCTCGAGGGGGGACCTCCACCATGCAGGCCGCGCCCGTTCGCGCCACCGCGATCCCGTCCTTCACCGACGCGCTGCGCGCCGTCGAGTCACTGCTCATGAGCGGCGGCCAGCGCACCGCACGCCAGAACGCCTGGACCTCCGTGCTGGAGGACCGCCGTCGCGCCAAGGACCGGGTCGAGGCCCAGCGCTTCCTCGAGCAGGCCGCCGGCCGCTCCTGACACACCTTCCGCGGCCCTTGTCGGGACACTGCCGTCGTCGGCACTCCCGGGGCCACGTAGACTTCGGGGCATGGCGAGGCAGGAACCCGCAGCGGACGCTGCGAATGCGGGACGACTGAAGCAGATCGTCCTCACGTACAAGATGACCCGCAAGGCCGACAAGGTGATCGGTCTTGTCCTTGCGGGTGTCGGTCTCGGCACCCTTGCCGTCTTCCTCGTGATCGGCTTCCTGATCGGCCACCCGGTCTATCTGGGCATCCTGGGCCTGCTGCTCGCCTTCCTCGCGACGGCGATCGTCTTCGGCCGGCGGGCCGAGCGGGCGGCCTTCGGCCAGATGGAGGGCCAGCCGGGCGCCGCGGCCGCCGTCCTGGACAACATCGGGCGGGGCTGGACGACGACGCCGGCGGTGGCGATGAACCGCAGCCAGGACGTGGTGCACCGGGCGGTCGGCAAGGCCGGCATCGTCCTGGTCGCCGAGGGCAACCCGAACCGGGTGAAGACCCTGCTGGCCGCCGAGAAGAAGAAGATGGCCCGGATCGTGGCCGACGTGCCGGTGCACGACGTGATCGTGGGCACGGGCGAGGGCCAGATCGAGCTGAAGAAGCTGCGGACCACGATGCTGAAGTTCCCTCGCGTGCTGACGGGGCCGCAGGTGACGACCACGAACGACCGGCTGCGGGCGATGGGGGACCTGATGTCCAACATGCCGTTGCCGAAGGGGCCGATGCCGAAGGGGATGCGGATGCCGAAGGGTGGGCCTCGGGGGCGGTAAACGCCGGTAGGCACGCCTACGAGCTCGGGCGCGGTGGTTGCGTTGGCGACTGCCGCGCCTTCGTGGTTTCTCGCGCGGTTCCTCCCCCGGCCTTCGGCCGGGGACCCCGGCACCCCTGACGGGGCGACACGCCGCCGAACGGAGCATCCAACCGTTTATCGGGTCATCCGCTCCTAACCTCCCGTATGTGACAAAACGCCATATCGCATACCTCGCGTGCAGCGCCGCCCTGTGCGGCTCCCTCCTCGGCGCCGCCCCGGCGACCCCCTCGCACGGCGTTCTGACCGTGCACCCGGGTGAGTCCATCCAGAAGGCGGTCGACGCCGCCGAGCCCGGTGACACGGTCCTGGTGCTGGCCGGCACCTACCACGAGAGCGTCAAGGTGACGACGCCCGGCCTCACCCTGCGCGGCATGGGCCCGGACACCGTGCTCCAGCCGGTCAAGAAGTCCAAGAAGGCCATGAAGGCCATGAAGGCCATGAGCGGCACGAAGAAGACCGCCGTGAAGTCCTGCGCCGAGATGGGCAACGGCATCTGCGTGGTCGGCGCCAAGAAGCAGCCCGTCGAGGACGTGACCATCGCCCACATGACCGTCACCGGGTTCTCCCGGACCGGTGTCATGGCCGTGGGCACGGCCAACCTGAACGTGCACGGCGTGGCCGCCGTGAAGAACGGGCAGTGGGGCCTCGCCGAGGAGCGCGCGGTCCACAGCGTGTACCGGAACAACGTCGCCCGGAACAACGGCGACGCGGGCATCTTCCTCGCCAACTCCGTCACCACGGAGAAGGGCGCCGTCGACACCTTCGGCACGGTCGTCGAGCACAACCTCCTGGAGAACAACCGGATCGGTGTCACCGTCCGCCGGTTGCGCAACCTCACCGTCTCCGACAACTCGGTCACCGGGAACTGCGCGGGCGTGTTCGTCGTCGGCGACGAGAACAAGCCGAAGGCCGGTCACCTGACCGTCGCCGACAACCAGGTCGTGAAGAACAACAAGTACTGCAAGAAGACCGCCCGGCTGTCCTTCCTGCAGGGCTCCGGCATCGTGCTGACCGGCACCGAGAACACCGTGGTGACCGGGAACACCGTCACCGGGAACTCCGGCAAGTCGCCGCTGTCGGGCGGTGTCGTGGTCTTCAAGAGCTTCGTGGGTGTCACCAGCGACAAGAACCAGGTCACCCGCAACAAGCTGTCGGGCAACTCCCCCGCCGACCTG
This sequence comes from Streptomyces sp. NPDC001714, assembly GCF_042892755.1. Lineage (NCBI taxonomy): Bacteria > Bacillati > Actinomycetota > Actinomycetes > Kitasatosporales > Streptomycetaceae > Streptomyces > Streptomyces sp. NPDC001714. The sequence continues at coordinate 29,399 of NZ_JBIAUL010000006.1, read as the reverse complement.
GTCAACCAGGAGGCCAGCAAGCACGGCAACGCCTTCAAGGACAACACCTGCAAGAAGTCCAAGCCCGCGGGTCTGTGCTGACCTGACGGCCGTACGACACCCCACCAGGAAGGAAGGCGGCACATGACCGCACCAGCACGCGACCTCACGACGCCGGCCAAGGGGCCGGAGGAGGACGCTCCGCCGCCGTCGATGCGGCTGCGCGAGCTCGTGTTCGGGGCGGCCTGTGCCGCCGCCGTCCGCGCTGCCGCCCGGCTGCGCGTCGCCGACGCGCTCGGGGACGCTCCCATGACCGTGGAATCCCTGGCGTCGACGGTGAAGACCGACCCGAAGCCGCTGCGCCGGCTGCTGCGGGCCCTGTCCTGCTACGGCGTCTTCGCCGAGCGGCCGGACGGGACGTTCGCCCACACCGAGACCTCCCGGCTGCTGCGCGAGGACGACCCGCACAGCCTGCGCTACATCGCCATGTGGTGCACCGAGCCGTGGACCTGGGACGCCTGGCCGAAGCTCGACGAGGCCGTGCGCACCGGCCGCAACGTCGTCGAGGACCTCTACGGCAAGGAGTTCTTCGACTACCTGAACGAGGACGCGCCGGAGTCGGCGGACGTCTTCAACCGGGCGATGACCACCTCCAGCGAGCAGTCGGCCCGGGAGGTCGCGGCCCTGCTCGACCTGTCCGGCAGCCGGTCGGTCGCGGACCTCGGCGGCGGCCAGGGGCACGTGGTGGCCAGCCTGCTGGACAAGTACCCGACGATGAAGGGCTATCTGCTGGATCTGCCCAAGGTCGTCGAGAAGGCCCTGCCCCGGCTGCGCGAGGGCGGGGACCTCGCGGACCGCGCGCGGATCGTGCCCGGTGACATCCGGGAGGCCGTGCCGGTCGACGCGGACGTCTACGTCATCAAGAACATCCTGGAGTGGGACGACGAGTCCACCGCGCGGCTGCTCGCCAACGTGGTCGCGGCCGGCGGCCCCGGGGCCCGGGTCGTGGTGATCGAGAACCTGGTCGACGACACCCCGTCGATGCGGTTCAGCACCGCGATGGACCTGCTGCTGCTCCTGAACGTCGGCGGGGCCAAGCACACCACCGACTCCATGGTGCGGCGGCTGGGCGACGCGGGCCTGAGCGTCAACGACATCCGGCCGGTCAACCCGTACCTGCACGCCTTCGACTGCACGGTGCCCGCCTGAGCCGGGCGGCCCGGCACGCGCCGGTGCCGGGCCCGCGTCGTGCGCGGGTCCGGCACCGTTGGCGTACGGCGGTACGCGGGTTCACGCGCCGCCGTCGCGCTCCCAGAGGTAGAAGCGCTGGGCCATCGCGTCCTTGGGCGAGCGCCAGGTCTCCGGGTCGTACGCGCTGACGTACGCCGTGAGACGGTCGCTGACGTCCCTGAACTCGGGGTGCGAGGTGACCTTGGCGATGGCCGGTCCCGGCTCGCGTTCGGACTCGATGAGGTGCATGTACACATCACCGAACTGGAAGAGGCTGCGCCGGACCACCCCGACGAGGTGCGGCAGTTCTCCCCGGTCGGAGTCCGCGAACACCTTCGCGATGTCGGGGGCGGAGCCCGGCGCCATACGGGCGACGATCAGGGCCTGGTGCACGTGTCTCTCCGTTCCTGTCCTGCTGCCGGCCGGCTCAGTCGGCGAGGGCCGGGTCGGGGCGCCGGCCGGTGGCGGCCTTCTCGATCTTGTCGCGGATCAGGGCCATCTGGATCTTGGAGTTCTTGTTGATGTTGTCGGTCATCCACTCGTCGTCGACGGGCGCCTCCGGCTTCATCGCGAAGTCCTGGGTCCAGACCATCCGGGTGCCCGCGGGCACCTCCTCGTACTGCCAGAGGATGTCCATGTGCGCGAACGGGCCGGTCTCGACCCGGCGGGCCTTGACGCGGAGATTGCGGCGGTCCGCCTCACGCTCGGAGACCCAGCTCCACACCTTGCCGTTCTCGTCGGGGTGCATGGTCAGCCGGAAGGTGACCTTCTTCCCCGTCTCCTCGAGGATCTCGGCGCTGGCGTACTCGCTGAACAGCTGGGGCCAGTTGGCCACGTCGTTGGTCATGTCCCAGACCAGGTCGACGGGCGCGGCGATGGTGATCTCGTTCTGGGTGTGTCCGGTCATGTCAGGCTCCCGCGGGCATGGCGCTGTTGACGAGGTCGAGGAACTGGCGGGGCGTCTTGCACCGCTCGGCGTCCACCGGCATGGGCACGCCGTGCCGGTTCTCCAGCTCGCCGACGATGCCGAGCAGGCCCAGCGAGTCGACGCCGAGGACGTCGAAGCCGCTGTCGGCCCGGTCCTGGAGGTCGGCCGGGGAGACGGTGACACCCGCGGCCTTCTTCATGAGTTCGGACAGTTCGTCCACGGTGATGCTCATAGCAACTCCTTCTGCTTCGCTGCTGGGCAGCTGGTGTGTTCGACTCACTCGGCCGCGCCGTGGCGCAGCACGAGCGCCGAGTTCGACCCCATGAGGCCCCGGCTGAGCACCAGCGCCGTGCGTGGAGCGGCGGCGCGGGCGCTGCCGGTCACGAGGTCGAGGTCGTGGCAGATGTCGTGGACACCCGGGGTCGGCGGGATCAGACCGTGTTCCATGGCGAGCACCGCGGCGGCGGTGTCCAGGACCGGGGCCGCACAGTAGCCCCGGCCGATCCCGGTCTTGGGCGCGGTGACCGGCACCCGCCTGCCGTGCGCGCCGAGGACGTCGGTGATGGCCAGCGCCTCCGCCCGGTCGGCTTCCGGGACGCCCAGGGCGTCGGCGAAGACCACGTCGATCTCCTCGGGGGCGCAGCCGGCCTCGGCCAGCGCCCCGCGGATCGCCTGGGCGAGCCCGGCCCGGGACTCGGCCCAGCGGGAGGCGCCGGTGAAGGTCGACGCGTGGCCGTCGAGGGTGGCCCGTACCGGCAGTCCGCGTCTGCAGGCCGAGCCGGTGTCCTCCACGACGAGCATGGCGCCGCCCTCGGCCGGCACGAACCCGCAGGCCTGCTCGGTGAACGGGCGGTAGGCGCGGGCCGGGTCGGTCTCCCGGCTGAGTTCCTCGTAGCCGAGCTGGCAGACCACCGAGTACGGAGCTATCGGCGCCTCGGTGGAGCCGGCCACGATGACGTCCGTGCCGCGGCGGACCGCGCGGGCGGCGTGGGCGAGGGCGTCCAGACCGCCGGCCTCGTCGGCGGCGACCACCGAGCAGGGGCCCTTGAAGCCGCGCCGGATGGAGATCTGGCCGGTGCTGGCCGCGTAGAACCAGGCGATGGACTGGTAGGGACCGACGTACCGGCTGCCCTTGCCCCACAGTTGCTGGAGCTCGCGCTGGCCGAACTCGCCGCCGCCGGAGCCGGCCGCGGTGACCACGCCGATGTCGAACGGCGAGCCGTCGGTGTCGGCGCGGCCGAGCCGGGCGTCTTCGAGTGCCAGGTCGGCCGCGGCCATCGCGAAGTGCGTGAAGCGGTCGGTCTGGACGATGAGGCGTTCCTCGACGGCGGCCGCCGGGTCGAAGTCGCGGACTTCTCCGGCCACCTTCATGGGCAGGTGCTCGCAGCCGTCGCGGGTCACCTTGTCGAGGACGTTGCGTCCCTCCTGGACGGATTTCCAGAAGGTCTCGGTGCTGGTTCCGTTGGGCGCGACGACACCGATGCCGGTGACGGCCGCCCGCCGAGCACGGGGTTCGCTCATCGTGTCCGTCCTCTCTGCCGGGTCAGGATCACCGCGGACTGGAAGCCGCCGAACCCGCTGCCCACGGACAGGACACCGCTCAGGGGCCGTTCGCGGGCGACGCGCGGCACGTAGTCGAGGTCGCACTCGGGGTCGGGGGTCTCGTAGTTCGCGGTGGGCGGGACGACCTGGTGGGCCAGGGCGAGCACACAGGCGACGACCTCGATCGCGCCGATCGCGCCGAGCGAGTGGCCCACCATGGACTTGATGGAGCTCATGGGCGTGCTGTAGGCGTGCTGCCCGAGCGCCTTCTTGACGGCGGCGGTCTCGTGGCGGTCGTTCTGCCGGGTGCCGGAGCCGTGCGCGTTGACGTAGTCGATGGCAGTGGGGTCGAGGCGGGCGTGGTCCAGGGCGGTCTCGATGGCGCGGGCCATCTCCAGGCCCTCGCTGGTGAGACCGGTCATGTGGTAGGCGTTGCCGAAGGTGGCGTAGCCGTCGAGCTGGCAGTAGATGTGCGCGCCGCGGGCCTTGGCGTGCTCCAGCTCCTCCAGCACGAGCACCGCGCCGCCCTCGCCCATGACGAACCCGTCACGGCGGTTGTCGAAGGGCCGGGAGGCGTGCTCGGGGTCGTCGTTGTTCGGGGAGGTGGCCTTGATCGCGTCGAAGCAGGCCATGGTGATGGGTGAGATCGGGGAGTCCGAGGCACCGGCGATGCAGACGTCGGCGCGGCCCTCCTGGACGGTGTGGAAGGCGTAGCCGACGGCGTCCAGGCCCGAGGTGCAGCCGGTGGACACGGTCTGCACCGGACCCTGGGCGCCGAATCGTTCCGCCACCGCGGAGGCGAGCGTGCTCGGGGAGAACGCCCGGTGCAGCTGGGGCTGCGCCTGCCGGTGGTCCACGTCCCAGCGCTGTCCCGCGCCGCTCACCAGGACGTAGTCGTGCTCCAGGCGGGTGGTGCCACCGACCGCCGTCCCCAGGGAGACCCCGATCCGCCAGGGGTCCTCCCGGCCGAGATCGAGACCGGAGTCCCGGACCGCCTCGTCACCGGCGACCAGGGCGAACTGTATGTACCGGTCCGCCCGCTCGATCTCCTCGGCGTCCAGGCCGTGCGCCGCCGGGTCGAAGTCGCACTCGGCGGCGATCCGCGACCTGAGGCCCGAGGGGTCGAAGAAGGTGATGCCGCGCGTCGCGGTCCGGCCCGAGGCGAGCAGATCCCAGAACGCCGGTACGCCCACACCCCCCGGAGCCACGATGCCTATGCCCGTAACCGCCACGCGCCGGGTCACGACCGGACCTGCCCCACGGCGACGGCTTCCGTCTCCTCGGTGTCCACGTGGCCCTGGCTCGGGCGCGGTGCCAGCGGGCCGAGGTGGAAGACGATCCGGGCCTCGACGTTGCCCACGTTGCGGAAACGGTGCTTCATGTTGATGGGGATCATCAGTCCCTGCTCCGGCCGCAGCGGGTGCGGTTCGCCGTCCAGGTCGACCTCCAGGTCGCCGCAGACGACGTACACGAACTCCTCGGAGTACGGGTGGTAGTGCTCGGCGATGCGGTCACCCGGCTGCACGATGGCCACACCCATGAAACCGCTGGTGGAACCCACCGTGGCCGGGGTGAGCATGGCGCGCAGATCGCCGCCGCGCCGGGTGTTGGGCTCGACCTCGCTGAGGTCCACGATCTTGGGAATGGGCTGCATGTCTGCGTTCCTCCGTGGGGTGATGCGACGGTGAAGGGTCGAACGTCAGGCGTCCGGCGAACGGCGGTCGGTGATGAGCTGCATCCGCACCGCGTCGCCGTCCAGCAGGGCGGTCAGCGCGTGGGCCGGGGTGACGTCCACGGGCGTCCCGGGCCGCTGCTCGACCAGGCGGACGACGACGTCGTCACGCTGGAAGACCGTGCTGTGCAGCATCGGGCTCGCCGGGTCCTCGGCCGCGGCCTCGTCCTGCTGGGCCAGCAGCTCCGCGAGCCGCATTCCGCAGCCCGGACGGGCCGGGTAGTACAGCGCGTGCCGCTCGCCGTCGGCCGGCTCCTCGGCGCCGACGTGGTGCACCGCCGGCAGCGCCGCCCGGGTGAAGAACACCCGTGCGGACTCCTGGTCGTCGAGGTCGCGGTCCTGTTCCAGGTAGGGGTTGATGGCCTCCTCGACGGCCCGTACCTCGGGCTGCCGGGCGACGTGGCGCAGGGCGGCCATCAGCTCGCCGCGCACCTCGATGGCCCGCACCACCCGGTTGCCGTGCATGTACAGGGAGGTGCGGCAGAGCCGGGTGGCGTCGTCGACCTTCGCCTGGGGCGAGGCGTAGTCCGCGAGGATCTTCGCGACCTTGGCCTCACTGCCCGGCGTGACCGTGAAGGTGAGCGCGTGGCGGATCACGCCGTCGCCCATCCGCGGGTTGGCCTGCAGGACGCGTACGGCGTCGGCCGACGGTCCGCCGGTCTCCCGTACGACGTGGAAGCGGAGCGAGCGGGTGTCGCGGACGCAGTTGTGCAGCGGCTTCACCATCTGCACGTGCTCCTCGCTGTTCACCCAGGCGAGGAACGGCGGGGCGCTCTCCCACTCGCTGGTGATCAGCCACTGCGAGGGGTTCTCGATCGACTGGCAGAGCTGGTCGCTGACGTGGCCCGGCACCTGGGCGACCTGGCTGCACAGCTGCTCGTAGGCCTCCAGGAACTGCTGCTGTGCGCCGTCGTAGACGTCCACCAGCAGGACGACCCGGAGCCGGGAGCCGTCGAAGACGGACTGGGAGACCCGTGTCGAGACCGGGCGGGTCGTTCGGGTCGGCTTTGCCGAAACCTTTTCCGAGATCGTCGTCATGCTTCGCACTTCTCCTTCGCTGGGGCAGCGGCCTGCGCCTTCGCCGATGACGCGGCGTCAGCGCTTCTTGATCCTGTGCCGGTCCTCGGAAGCGCGCGACTCGCGTGAACCAGGTGGGTGATTGAGCCTGCGGAACCCCTCCCGAGGGGGCCCGGACGGGGCATGGACGTTCCAACGCACCTGACGCACCAACACCCGCCCCTGGAGTGCCCGATGCACCAGAAAACCGATCACCAGGTCCCCGTCCTCGTGGTGGGCGGCTCCCTCGTGGGCCTGTCCATGTCCCTCTTCCTGGGCCGACTGGGCGTCCGCCACATGCTCGTCGAGAGACACTCCGGGACCTCGATCCACCCACGCGGCCGGGGCAACAACGTGCGGACGATGGAGCTGTTCCGGAGAGCGGGCATCGAGCCGGACATCAAGGCCGCGGCCTCCCTACTCGCCGACAACCACGGCATCCTGCAGACCCCGACGCTGGTCGGCGACGCCGGCGAATGGCTGTTCAAGGAGATCGATCCGGGCGGCGGACTCGCGAGGTTCAGCCCTACGGGTTGGTGCCTGTGCAGCCAGAACGACCTCGAACCGGTGCTCCGCCGGGCAGCCGAGTCGCTCACCGGCGAGCTGCGCTACTTCCACGAGCTGGAGTCCTTCGAACAGGACCCCGAAGGAGTGACGGCGTACGTCCGCGACCGTGACTCCGACCGGATGTACACCGTCCGCGCGGACTACCTGGTCGCGGCCGACGGTCCGCGCTCCCCGGTCCGCGGCCGGCTCGGCATCGGCCAGACGGGCCCCGGCGACCTGTTCGCGAACGTCAGCATCACCTTCCGTTCCAAGCTGCTCCAGAACACGGTCGGTGACCGCCGCTTCATCTGCTGCTACCTCACCGACCCGGAGGCCGACGGCGCCCTGCTCCCCGTCGACAACAAGGAACGCTGGGTCTTCCACGCGCCCTGGCACCCCGAACGCGGCGAGACCCTCGACGAGTTCACCGAGGAGCGGCTCACCCGGCACATCCGGCGGGCCGTCGGCGTCCCCGACCTCGACGTCGAGCTCACCGGCCGAGCCTCCTGGCGGGCGGCCGAACGGGTGGCCGAACGGTACTCGTCCGGGCGGGTCTTCCTGGCCGGCGACTCCGCGCACGAGATGTCCCCGACGGGGGCCTTCGGCTCCAACACCGGCATCCAGGACGCCCACAACCTCGCCTGGAAGCTGGCGGCGGTCCTGGACGGCTGGGCCGGCCCCGGGCTCCTCGACTCCTACGACGCCGAGCGCCGCCCGGTCGCCCTCGCCACCAGCGCCCGCGCCTCCGCCCGCTCCGTCGAGCACAGCCACCCCGGCTTCGCACCGGCCCCCGGCATCGGCGCCGGCAAGCGCGGCGGCATCCTCAACGTCGTCCTCGGCTACCGGTACCCGAAGGGGGCGGTCCTCGGCGCCGACCCGGACCAGCCGCTGGTACCCGCCGGGATGAACCTCACCGGGCAGCCGGGCAGCCGGGCCCCGCACCTGTGGCTGCGCCGGGAGGGGGAGCGGGTGTCCACGCTCGACCTGTACGAGCGGTCGATGGTGCTGCTGAGCGACGCGGGCTCGGCCGGGGGCGCGGCCTGGCATGCGGCCGCCCGGCGGATCGCGGACACGGAGCGGCTGCGGCTGGACACGTACCGCGTCGGGACGGCGGGCGATCTTGTGTACGACACGGAGGACGGCGACTGGGCGGCGGCACACGGTACGACGGCGGACGGCGCGGTGCTGGTGCGGCCGGACGGATTCGTGGCGTGGCGCTCGGAAGGCGCCGTGCCCGAACCGGAGGGAGAGCTGCGGGAGGTGCTGACGCGGGTCCTGCGGAGGAGGTGAGGCGGGATGGGGCGGGGCGGGGGTGGGCGCGCTCACCGGCGCTTGCCGGGTGCCTCCCCCAGCCTTCGGCCGGGGGACCCCAGCGCCCGCCCTCCCCCACTCTCGGCTTCGCTCGAGCGGGGGACCCCCATCGCCCCAGCGGCTCGACTGCCCGCGGCTGAGATTCACGACTGCCCGCGGCCGAGATCTTCGAGCGCGCGCGGCTGGGCAGACACGGCGGCTCCAGCGCCCTGTCAGGGGCGCTGGAGGTACCCCCGGCCGAAGGCTGGGGAGGAACTGCGCGACCAGCCCCCGCGGCGCCGCACCTACATACGGACCTCTACGGTCTTCGCCAGCCGGTCGTGCAGCCCCCTGCCATCCCGGTCCCAGACCAGAGCCGGGATCGCGAGGCACAGCAGCACCGTGCGGGCCAGTGCGCGCAGCGGCTGCACCCGGCCCGTCTCGACGCCGACCACCCGCAGCCGGAACAGCCGCTTACCCGGCGTGAAGCCGAGCGTGCCCACCGTGAGGACTCCCAGGACGAAGAAGACGAGCAGAGCCCAGTTGCCGGTCGTCGCCGGGTTGTAGCCCTTAGTGATCAGGCCGTATGCGATCAACTCGCACAGCGCCCAGTCCACGACCAGCGCCCCGAGCCGCCGCCCGGGGCGGGCGATGGAGCCGGGCCCCTCCTCCGGCAGACCGAGCTGCTCGCCCCGGTACCCGAACTCGGCACCCGCGTCCTCCATGGCCGCACGGGGTCCGGAGAGCCACGATCCGATTGCTTGCCTGTTGTCCACCCGACCACGGTACTGGGCCCGGCCCGGCCCCTGGGTCGGCGGGGTGCCACGGGCTACGGTGGAACCGAGGTCGGTTAACTTCAGCGAAACAAATGGGTCACGCCCGAGAAATCACCCGTCCCTAGGGTCGAGAACAACGTGTGCCACCGCACTGGCCGCACGAACGAACTACCACCCCGGCACGGGAACGGCTGGGAGTAGGAGGAGCTGGATGTTCCAGAACGCCGACGAGGCCAAGAAGTTCATCGCGGACGAGGACGTCAAGTTCGTCGACGTCCGGTTCTGCGACCTGCCGGGCGTCATGCAGCACTTCACGGTGCCCGTCGAGGCGTTCGACCCGGACGACGAGCTCGCCTTCGACGGATCCTCGATCCGCGGTTTCCAGGCGATCCACGAGTCCGACATGGCGCTGCGCGCCGACCTGTCGACGGCCCGGGTGGACCCCTTCCGCCGCGACAAGACGCTCAACATCAACTTCTTCATCCACGACCCGATCACGGGCGAGCAGTACTCCCGTGACCCGCGCAACGTGGCGAAGAAGGCGGAGGCGTACCTGGCCTCGACCGGTATCGCCGACACCGCGTACTTCGGCCCCGAGGCCGAGTTCTACGTCTTCGACAGCGTCCGTTTCGCCACCTCGGCGAACGAGAGCTTCTACCACATCGACTCCGAGGCCGGCGCCTGGAACACCGGCGCGCTCGAGGACAACCGTGGTTACAAGGTCCGCTACAAGGGCGGCTACTTCCCGGTCCCGCCGGTCGACCACTTCGCCGACCTGCGCGCCGAGATCTCCCTGGAGCTGGAGAAGAACGGCCTGAAGGTCGAGCGCCAGCACCACGAGGTGGGCACCGCCGGCCAGGCGGAGATCAACTACAAGTTCAACACGCTGCTCGCCGCCGCCGACGACCTCCAGCTCTTCAAGTACATCGTGAAGAACGTGGCCTGGCGCAACGGCAAGACCGCGACCTTCATGCCGAAGCCGATCTTCGGCGACAACGGCTCGGGCATGCACGTCCACCAGTCGCTCTGGGCCAACGGCGACCCGCTGTTCTACGACGAGGCCGGTTACGCGGGCCTGTCGGACACCGCCCGCTACTACATCGGCGGCATCCTGAAGCACGCCCCGTCGCTGCTCGCGTTCACCAACCCGACGGTGAACTCGTACCACCGCCTGGTCCCGGGCTTCGAGGCGCCGATCAACCTGGTGTACTCGCAGCGCAACCGCTCGGCCGCGATGCGTATCCCGATCACGGGTTCGAACCCGAAGGCCAAGCGCGTCGAGTTCCGCGCGCCCGACTCCTCCGGCAACCCGTACCTGGCCTTCTCGGCCCTGCTCCTCGCGGGCCTGGACGGCATCAAGAACAAGATCGAGCCGGCCGAGCCGATCGACAAGGACCTCTACGAGCTGGCTCCCGAGGAGCACGCGAACGTCGCCCAGGTCCCGACCTCCCTCCCGGCCGTCCTCGACTCCCTGGAGCGCGACCACGAGTTCCTGCTCGCCGGTGACGTCTTCACGCCCGACCTGATCGAGACGTGGATCGACTTCAAGCGCACCAACGAGATCGCCCCGCTGCAGCTGCGTCCGCACCCGCACGAGTTCGAGCTCTACTTCGACGTGTGACAGACGCCGCTTCGGCTGTTCGGCGCCCCCGTTCCTGTTTCTCAGGACGGGGGCGCCGTCGTATCGTGCGTCGGTACGCATGTTCGATACGGGGGGGATCGGGATGTCCCAACAGGAAGACGAAGAGCGGGAGTTCGACCTCAGGTGGGCCGCCGAGGCGGAGCACAAGGAGCCGTCCGCGCGGGCGCGCATGCTGGCCGCCCGGTGGCGGGAGAACCCGCCGGACCCGGTACCGTTCCGGCCGGACCCGGGACCGGTGGCACCGCGGCGGTCGTCATGGGTGTCGACGGCGGTGGTACTGGGGTGCGTGGCAGCGGTGATCGTCCTGCTGGGCTACATGCAGACGCGCTCGCCGTACTAGCGCCCCAAAGGGGCGCTGGAGGTCCCGCGGCCGAAGGCTGGGGGAGGAACCGCGCGAGCAACCACGACGCGGCCGCACGCTCACAGGGACCTTTTGCCGCTACTAGGGACGTTCGGAACCTTTCCATGGGCCACGGCAGGTGCACACTGGACAGCGGGACGAGTGCCTGACTGCGGGGTGATGCAAGATGCAGAGCCGCTTCCGGAGCGACCGGCGGCTGACCGTGCGGATGACGGTCACGCTGTTCCTGCTCGGGTTGTTGTACGTCGGCTTCGTTGCCGCGTTGATCGTGTTGCTGAAGTCGTGGCTGCTGGTCGTCGTCCTGGTGGGCGCGATGTTCGTGGCGCAGTTCTGGTTCTCCGACCGGATCGCGATGTTCGCCATGCGCGGGCGGGTCGTGGAGCGGGAGGAGTATCCGGAGCTGCATGCCGTGGTGGACCGGCTGTGCGCCATCGCCGACATGCCGAAGCCGGTCGTCGCCGTGTCCGAGATGGACATGCCGAACGCGTTCGCGACCGGGCGCAACCCCGATCACGCGGTCGTCTGCGTGACCACGGGGCTGCTGCGCCGCCTGGAGCCCGCCGAGCTGGAGGGCGTGCTCGCACACGAGCTGTCACACGTGGCGCACAAGGACGTCGCCGTGATCACGGTCGCGTCCTTCCTCGGGGTCATCGCCGGGCTGATCGTGCGGTTCGCGTTCTACTCGCAGCTCTTCGGCGGGGGTCGGCGGGACCAGAACACCGCCGCCGTGTTCGCCGCGATCATCGGGGTCTCGGCGGCCGTGTACGCGATCAGTTTCCTGCTGATCAGGGCACTGTCCCGGTACCGGGAGCTGGCCGCCGACCGGGCCGCCGCCCACCTCACCGGCCGGCCCTCCGCCCTGGCGTCGGCGCTCACCAAGGTCTCCGGCGACATCGCCCGGATCCCGACCAAGGACCTGCGCACGGCCCAGGCCTTCAACGCGTTCTACTTCACCCCGGCGACCGGCAAGGAGCCCGGCATCGAGCGCATCTTCTCCACCCACCCGACCCTGGAGCAGCGGCTCGAGCAGCTGGGGCGGATCTCGGCGGAGCTGGGTGAGGCGGCGACGCCCGGAAAGGCCGGGTGAGCATGGGGTTCCTGGACATCCTGCTGGGCCGTACGAAGCCGGTCGCACCCGATCTCGACCAGTTGTTCGCGCTGCCGTCGGCGGCGCTGACGCTGGAGGCGGCGGCCGGGTTCACGCCCACCGGCGGGGGCGCGGTGTGCTTCGCCACCGTGGAGGGCGCGGCCTTCGAGCAGACCCACCGGGAGGTCCAGGCGCTCCTCGACGCGGACGCGGACCGCGGCGGGGTTCCGGTGGAGCTGCGCCAGGACGACTACGGGTACTCCTGGCTGGTCTCGCAGCGCTCCCCCGACCAGCTTCCGCAGCTGGTCAACGACCTGCACGCGGTGAACAGCTCGATGGAGGTCAACGGCTTCGGCCCGCAGCTGCTCTGTTCGCTGGCGGCCTTCGGGGACGAGCGCGGGCGCAGGCTCGCGCTCGTCTACCTCTACAAACGGGGCACCTTCTATCCCTTCGCGCCGCTGCCCGGTTCCGGTCAGCGGCGGGACAGCGCACTTGAGCTGCAGGTGAAGGCGGCGCTCGCGAGCGACCTGCGGATCGAGCAGGACCTCAGCCGCTGGTTCCCGGTCTGGGGTGCCCCCGGCCTCTGACCGGCCGGAGGCACCTGCTGCCTACTTCCCCTTCTCGTTCTGCTGGCGCCGGGACTCCAGGGGGCGCTCGCGGCGGTAGCGGCGCTCCCACTTGGCCTGCTGGTCGCGGCGGTCGCGGTACGTCTTGTAGTCGCCGGCCATGCCCCCTCCCCCGCCGGACGAACCGCCCGACGAGGAGGCCGACGACGAGCCCCGCCCGTACTGCACGTACAGGAAGAGCAGGGCGACGGCGGCGAGCCACCAGTTGTGGTTGCCGAATCCGAGGATGACCAGGACGACGGTTCCGGATAGGACGATGGTGCCCATGACGGGCCTCCGTGGCGTGGGTGTGTGAGCGGTCGACGGATCCGACGGCACGCGGGGGACGGGCGGCCGTCCGTCGGTGCGCGGCAGTGTAGTCCCGGGTCCCGGGGGCGCGGCCCGCCCTTCGGAAAGCGGTGGTGGACCACTCCGCAACGCCTCTCCAGCGTAGGGAGCCGGTCACTCGGCGTGCATCCCGTTTTCGTGGGCGCACCCGCGGACGCACCCATGGGTGAACGTGCGGCATGGACCAACTCACCTGCTTCACCCAGGAGTACGACGGCGAACGGCTCGGCGAAGTCCGTTCCCCGGCCGCCGGCGGCGCGGACGGACCGGTCGCCGTCCTCCTGCACGGCGCGGGCAACGGCAGCGAACGGCGACTGCGCCCGCTGCTCGCGGAGTTCGCCGCCCACGGCCGCCCCGCCCTGGCCTTCGACTTCTCGGGCCACGGCGAAAGCACGGCCGCGCTCGGGGAGTTGAGCCTGCGCCGCCGCTCGCCCGGACGGGCAGCAGCTCGGGCAGCCGGTCGCGGCCCTGCCGCTCCAGTACGGCGACGGGGTCGGCGCGGTCGACGGCGGGCAACCGGCGGGCGTGGGCCGAACGGGGGCCCGCTTGCGGGCGGCTCTGCCGCGGGCGGCACGGTCGGCGGGGGTGGTCACGCGGCGCTCCCCTCGGTCGCCTGCTCCCTCCCTGACCTGCTGATCGCACTGAATGCGAGGAGCGGGGCCGGCGCATGCCGAGTCCGGCGAACAGGTGATTGTCAGTGGCGTCGGGCAGGATGCGGTCAGGAGTCCACGGGGAGGTCGGCATGAGCGGCGGGCGGCGGCACATCGGGGTGGCGGAGCGGCGTGCCCGGCTGGCGTCTCGCCATCGGCTGGCGGGCCCGGCACGGGCGACGACGCCGGAGGAGGTCGCCGAGGCGCTGGTGGCGCTGCACGGCTCGGACCCGGCGACGGTGTACCTGGCGGTGGGGGCGCGGCTGGCCGAGGCGGCGAAGACCGTGCCGGAGACGGAGCGGGCCCTCTACCAGGACCGCACCCTGGTGCGGATGCACGGCATGCGGCACACGGTCTTCGCCTTCCCCGCGGAGCTCACGGCGGTCGTGCACGCCTCGACGGGCCTGACGGTGGCCGCCCGCGAACGCGCCGCCCTGCTCAAGGACATGGCACGGGCCGGCGCCCCGGACGCGGCCTGGCTCGGGGAGGTCGAGTCCTCGACGCTGGCCGAGCTGGCCCGGCTCGGCCAGGCGACGGCGTCGGAGCTGGCGGCCGCCGAACCACGCCTGCGCGAGCAGTTCCCGTACGCCGCCGGCAAGAGCTACGAAGGCATCCACACCGTCTCGACGCGCCTGTTGAGGGTCCTGGGCGTGGAGGGCAAGGTGGTGCGGGGCCGCCCGCTGGGCTCCTGGACCTCGAGCCAGTTCCGCTGGGCGGCGGCGCCGGACCATCCGGAGCTGGACCCGGCCGAGGCCCAGGCGGTCCTGCTGGACCGCTGGCTGCACGCCTGCGGCCCGGCCACGGAAGCGGACCTCAAGTGGTGGACGGGGTGGCGGGTGACCGAGGTCCGCCGGGCGCTGACCGCGATCGGCGCGGAGCCGGTGACTCTGGACGAGGACGACACGGGGTACGTGACGGCCGGCGATCTGCCGGCCGTCACCGGACCGTCCCGCCCCTGGGCGGCCCTCCTGCCCGCCCTCGACCCGACGGCCATGGCATGGCAGCGGCGGGACTGGTACCTGCCGCCGGAGCTGCGGCCGCCGCTCTTCGACAGAAGCGGCAACGTGGGGCCGACGGTGTGGTGGAACGGGCTGGTGGTGGGCGGCTGGGCGCAGCGCCGCGACGGTGAGATCGTCTGGCGGATCCTCGATCCGGGCATCCGGAGAGAGGCCGAGCAGGCGGTCGCGGCGGAGGCGGAGCGGCTGCGCGGCTGGGTGGGAACCGCGAAGGTCACCCCGCGCTTCCGGACACCGCTGGAACGGGAGCTGAGCGGGTGAGGGCCGGGGGGTGGGGTCGCTCACCGGCACTGGCAGGGTGCCGCCCGCCGGGAAGGAGCACCGACTGCAGCGCCCCGTAAGGGGCGCTGGGGGCACCCCCGGCCGAAGGCTGGGGGAGGAACTGCGCGAGCATCCCCACCAGCCCGCAGCCGGACCACATCGGCCGCACCCCCGATGCGGGGGCCTGGGGGCGGCAGCCCCCAGTCGGACAAGCACCGGGCGCCGCGCGGAACACACGGCACCCGGCACCATCGGCTCACCGCGAATATCGCATCAGCGCCCGCACCATGTGGCATGTCGTGTCCGACGGCGGGTGGATCCCGATGCTCTCCGCCGTGCTCCGTATCGTCTCGTTGCGTGCCTGGTTCGGCAGGTAGACGCCGGAGTCGAGCAGGGCGATGGCGAGGCGCATGGCCTTCAGGCGGCGGTTGTGGCTGACGTACCACTCGCGTGGCCGCCCGGCCGGCAGCGGGCGCTTCTCCGCCGGCGCGTACGGCGAGTCGAGCAGCACCGCACGCTTCGCGGTGGACTGGGTCGGCAGGGACTTCGGCTTCGGCTTCAGTGCGGCAGCGGGCACAGGCATCCTCCTGTCGCGGTCGGAGCGCCTCCGGACTTCCCGGCGACTCTCTCGAACACTGCGTCCAGTGTACCGGTCGGCACTGACAACGAGACAGCCCGCAAGGGCGCCGAACAGCCAGGTGGAGAAGGGTTTTTCAGGTGGGGCGCGATGTACGGGAGGGGTTCCTTCGACACCCCCAGAAATTCGAACAGAGCGGCCCTGGGAGGCGGCTCGCGTACCGTTCCCCGTATGGAGATCTGGATCAACCCCGCGTGCTCGAAGTGCCGCAGTGCGATCGGCCTGCTCGATGCCGAGGGGGCCGACTACACCGTCCGCCGCTACCTGGAGGACGTACCGACCGAGGACGAGATCAGGGCCGTACTGGAACGGCTCGGGCTCGAACCGTGGGACATCACCCGCACCCAGGAGGCGGTCGCCAAGGAGCTGGGGCTGAAGGAGTGGGCACGGGACGCGGGCGCGCGCGACCGGTGGATCACGGCCCTCGCCGAGCACCCGAAACTCATCCAGCGGCCGATCATCACCGCCGACGACGGCACGGCACTCGTCGCCCGCACCGACGAGGCCGTACAGGAAGCGCTGGCCAGAGGCAAGAGCTGAACAGCCCTCAACTCCAATGTGACGCAAGTTACTTCAGCGACTCCGGTAACCGCTGAGTAACGGCGTTCGATATCTCGTACCTATCGGCGTACGTTCCCCCACCCCTTTTCAGGAGGCGCGCATGTCGCGTAGGAGAACTCTCGGCGCCAAGAAGACGATCGCACTGCTGGTCGGTGCCGCGGCCGTGGCCGGCGGCGGGGCCTTCGTCCTGGCGTCCACCTCGAACGCCGCGCAGAGCTCGCAGAGCGCGAAGACCCTGTCGTCGGCGGCGGACTCGACCGTCTGCTCGGGGCTGGCCACGGCCCTCGGCAACAACCAGAAGTTCATCGCGGACCAGAAGGCGAACCCGGACGCGCAGTCGTCGGCCCGGATCGCCAACCGCGAGGCGGTCGTCGCGCAGATCAAGGTCCAGCAGAAGGCGTCCGGTTGCGTCGTTGGGGAGTCGGCTCAGGGCTCCCAGGCGGCGAGCGGGACGCAGACGGGCCAGACCGGGCAGACCGCCACGGCGACGCCGTCGCAGACCGCGGCCACGGGCAACACCGGTAACACCGGGGGCACTGCCGCCTCAGGGCAGCAGGTCTGCAAGGGCTCGACGGTCACGCTGTCCGGCGAGGCAGGCGCTCCGGCCGCCTCCAGCAACCAGTTCCCGGCGGGGACCACGCTGAAGGTCACCAACCTGGACAACAACAAGTCCACGACGGTGAAGGTCACGTCGGTCTCCGGCAGTTGCGTGCTGCTCAACAACGCGGCCTTCGAACAGGTTCGGGAGCCCGGCAAGTTCCTGATCCGCCGTGCGCTGATCGAGAAGGTCGGCTGACCGGAACCACGAGCCGAGGCCCGGCCGCCGACTTTTACGGAGGGAAAGTCGGCGGCCGCCGCGAAGGGACGGGCACGGTGCCCGAATTGGGCTCCGTACCCCGCCCGCCCCGCTCTCACAACGTGAGTCGCACCACAGAGCCACCAGGTAACACCGGGTTCACATTCGAGCAATGATCGGGAAATCGCCTGTTGACAGGCTTCCGGGCAACACCGAGGCGCCCCAGTGCCGTAGCGCCACTGCACCCGCAAGTGCGCCCGACCCACCCCGAAGGATGTGGCCCGTGACCTTCAAGGCTGAGTACATCTGGATCGACGGCACCGAGCCGACGGCCAAGCTGCGTTCGAAGACGAAGATCATCGCGGGCGCCCCCGCCGGTCTCGACGCGCTGCCGATCTGGGGCTTCGACGGGTCCTCCACGAACCAGGCCGAGGGGCACTCCTCGGACCGTGTGCTGAAGCCGGTCTTCACCTGCCCGGACCCGATCCGCGGCGGCGACGACGTCCTCGTCCTGTGCGAGGTCCTGGACATCGACTTCACCCCGCACTCCTCCAACACGCGCGCCGCACTGGTCGAGGTCGCCGACAAGTTCGCCGCGCAGGAGCCGATCTTCGGCATCGAGCAGGAGTACACCTTCTTCGACGGCTCCCGCCCGCTGGGCTTCCCCGAGGGCGGCTTCCCGGCCCCCCAGGGCGGTTACTACTGCGGTGTCGGCGCGGACGAGATCTTCGGCCGCGAGATCGTCGAGGCGCACCTGGAAAACTGCCTGAAGGCGGGTCTCGCGATCTCCGGCATCAACGCCGAGGTCATGCCCGGCCAGTGGGAGTTCCAGGTCGGCCCGGTCTCCCCGCTGGAGGTCTCCGACCACCTGTGGGTGGCCCGCTGGCTGCTCTACCGCACCGCCGAGGACTTCGGCGTCTCCGCCACCCTCGACCCGAAGCCGGTCAAGGGCGACTGGAACGGCGCCGGCGCGCACACCAACTTCTCCACCAAGGCGATGCGCGAGGGCTACGACGCCATCATCACCGCGTGCGAGTCGCTCGGTGAGGGCTCCAAGCCGCTCGACCACGTCAAGAACTACGGCGCGGGCATCGACGACCGGCTGACCGGTCTGCAC
Organism: Streptomyces sp. NPDC001714; assembly: GCF_042892755.1. Lineage (NCBI taxonomy): Bacteria > Bacillati > Actinomycetota > Actinomycetes > Kitasatosporales > Streptomycetaceae > Streptomyces > Streptomyces sp. NPDC001714. Next base: position 11,239 of record NZ_JBIAUL010000006.1, on the reverse strand, counting down.
GAGACCGCCCCGTGGAACGAGTACTCCTACGGCGTCTCCAACCGCGGTGCCTCGGTGCGTATCCCGTGGCAGGTCGAGAAGGACGGCAAGGGCTACATCGAGGACCGCCGCCCGAACGCCAACGTCGACCCGTACGTCGTGACCCGGCTGATCGTCGACACCTGCTGCACCGCCCTGGACAAGGCCGGCCAGGTCTGATCCGCGGACGACTCTCCCGAAGGGGCGCCCACCGTGACGGTGGGCGCCCCTTCGGCATGCGTCGTGCCAAAGAAGCGTCCAAGCAGTGAGAGGAGGGTCCTGTTTCCCGGCTGTGTCTGCTTCAATGGGCGCATGGCCAGCTTCCAGAAGTGCAGCGCGACGGGTCGCCAGGACCTTGAGCCGTTCTGGCCTTCTCGTCAGCACCACGACTTCGACCGGGTGTGTTGCCGCGCGACGAACGCGCGGGCCCTCTAAAGCCGTACACCCCGGCCTTCGGCCAGCGCGGAACGCAGTACGTCCCCGCGGCGCGCCCGACCACGAATCGCGGCCGTCGCCCTCGACCGACTGACTCCTCGCGCGAAAGAGCTGACGTCTCATGGCGACCACTCGTTCTCTCTCCCCCGCCTCCGCCCTCGCCGCCTCCTCGCCCGCCCGGCACCGGCTGCGTGCCGTCGACCGGGACGAGGTCGTGGACATGGCCGATCTGCTGCCACCGGGCGCCACCTGGCTGCCCGCCCCGCAGCACGCCCTGCCCACCCTGCCGGGCCAGCCGCCGATGATCGGCTACCTGGTGCTGGTCCCGGCGGACCAGCAGCCGCCCTTCCTTCCGGTCGCGGTGCCGGACCCGCAGGAGCCGGCCACGGAACCCGCCCCGGCCGCGAGCGGCACCCGGCCGCTCGTCACCGTCGACACCGTGGAGCGCACCGCCCAGGTCGACGGGCGTGAACTCGACCTCACCTACCTGGAGTTCGAGCTGCTCGCCCATCTGGTGGCGCACCCGGGCCGGGTGCACACCCGCGACCAGCTGGTCACCACGGTCTGGGGCTACGGCCACGTCGGCGACGGCCGCACGGTCGACGTCCACGTCGCCCGGCTGCGCCGCAAGCTCGGCGCGGAGCACCGCCGGGCGATCCAGACGGTCCGCCGGGTGGGATACAAGTACACGCCGCCGACAGGCCGCTGACGAGCCGCGGGCGGCCGCTCCGCCCGCGGCTGAACCCCGTTCTGTCCGCCGTCCACGGCACGAGACTTCTGGTGCTGGGCGGTACGGAGTTCGTGGGCCGGGCGGTCGTCGAGGCGGCGCTCGGGCGCGGCTGGGAGGTGACGGCTTCCACCGCGGCAGCCGCCGCACCCCGGCCGGGGTGCGGGCGCTGCACGGCGCCCGCACCACACCCGACGGCCTCGCGCCCCGGGTGGTGCGGGCCTCGGCACGGCTGCTGCGGGGCCGTGCCGGACGGTATACGTACGTGTCGAGCCGAGGCGACCGAGTACGCACAGGACAAGCCGGGCGGTGAGCCGGCCGCCGTGGAGTCCTTCGGCGCGGACGGCTCGGTGCTGGTGGGGGCGGGGATGGGGCTCGACCCCGATGTCGAAGCGAGGGTGCTTCGAGTGGGGCGGATCAGGTCGTGATCAGGCTGCGGGCCGGTGGGGGCTTGCCGCGCCGGGGCCCCCCCCCCCCCGGGGGGGCGGGGGGGGGGGCCGGCGGGCCCCCCCCCCCCCCCGGGGCCCCCCCCCCGGGGGGCCGCCCCCCCGGGGGGGTAAACCCCCCCACCCCC
>NZ_JBIAUL010000006.1:0-9475 GCF_042892755.1 Streptomyces sp. NPDC001714 | reverse complement strand
GGGGGGGGGGGGGGGGGGGGGCGCGCCCCCCGGCCCCCCCCCCCGGGCCGGGGCCCCCCCCCCCCCCCCCCCCCCCCCCACGACGGCGCCGCAGTCGGCACACGGCATGTCGCGGCACTCCCGGGGTGTATCCAGCACCACCCCCTGACATGGGGCTTCGGGCCAGTGACCCGGATCCGGGAGGTTCGGGAGACTGGTCGCATGACGACGAACACAGACAGCGGGGGCTTCCGTGCCAGGGGGCGGGAGACCCTGCTCGCCGCCGTGCGGGGGCTGGTGCTGGCCTTGGTGATACTGCCGGTCTCGGTGCTCTGCTTCGTGCTGGTCGCGGTCTCGGTGGCGCTGATCCCGATCGGGGTCGGGATCGTGACCACGCCGTGGATCCTGGGCGGGGTGCGGGACGTGGCGGACGTGCGGCGGCGGCTCGCGTACGAGTGGTGCGGGGTGCGGATCCGGTCGGCGTACCGGGCGGTCCCGGCGGACGCCAACCCGTGGGCCAGGACCTTCGGGATGCTGCGGGACCCGCAGGTCGGGCGTGACGTGCTGTGGCTGTTCACGGACATGACGGCCGGGTTCGTGACCGCGCTGCTGCCGGCGGTGCTGTTGTTCTATCCGTTCGAGGGGTTCGCGGTGGCCGCCGGGCTGTGGCGGGTGCTCACCCTCGATGGCACCTACTGGTACGGCTTCGTCCCGGTCACCGGCCAGGCCACCGCGTTCGGCGCCGCGGCCACCGCCGCCGTGCTGCTGGTCGGCGCCTGGTACCTGTGCCCGCGGCTGCTGACCTCCCACTTCCGGCTGACCCGCGCCGTCCTCGACCCCGGGAAGGGCGAACTCGTCGAACGGGTTCGGGTGTTGACGGAGACGCGGAAGGACGCGGTGGACGCCTCGGCCGCCGAGCTGCGCCGGATCGAGCGGGATCTGCACGACGGGGCGCAGGCCCGGCTGGTCGCCATGGGCATGGACCTCGGGACCATCGAGATGCTCCTGGACAAGGACCCGGCGAAGGCGAAGCAACTGCTCGCGCAGACCCGGCAGGCGTCCGTGGAGGCGCTGGGCGAGCTGCGGGACCTGGTCCGGGGCATCCATCCGCCGGTGCTGGCCGAGCGCGGGCTCGGGGACGCCGTACGGGCGCTGGCGCTGCGGCTGCCGGTGCCGACCGAGGTGACGGTGGAGTTGCCGGGCCGGGCGGACGCGCCGGTGGAGTCGGCCGCGTACTTCGCGGTGAGCGAGGTGCTGACCAACGCGGTCAAGCACTCCGGTGCCGACCGGATCTGGGTCGACCTGCATCACGTGAAGGAAGGCGGCGGGATGCTGCGGATCTCGGTCACGGACCACGGCCGGGGCGGCGCGGTGGTCGGGGCCGGGTCGGGGCTCGCCGGGGTGGAGCGGCGGCTGGGTACATTCGACGGCGTCCTGGCCGTCAGCAGCCCCGCGGGCGGCCCCACCATGGTCACCATGGAGATTCCGTGCGCGTTGTCCTAGCCGAAGACCTGTTCCTGCTCCGCGACGGGCTGGTCCGGCTGCTGGAGGCCTATGGCTTCGAGATCGCGGCCGCGGTCGAGTCCGGCCCCGAACTCGACCGCGCCCTGGCCGAGTTGAAGCCCGACGTGGCCGTGGTCGACGTACGGCTGCCGCCGACGCACACCGACGAGGGGCTGCAGTGCGCCCTCCGGGCCCGGCGGGAGCGGCCGGGGCTGCCGGTGCTGGTGCTCTCCCAGCACGTCGAGCAGCTGTACGCACGCGAGTTGCTGGCCGACGGCAGCGGCGCGGTGGGGTACCTGCTGAAGGACCGGGTGTTCGACGCGGAGCAGTTCGTGGACGCCGTTCGGCGGGTCGCGGCGGGCGGTACGGCGATGGATCCGCAGGTGATCCAGCAACTGCTGTCCCGGCGGGCCGACGACCGGCCGCTGGGGGGCTTGACACCGCGGGAGCTGGAGGTCCTGGAGCTGATGGCGCAGGGCCGCTCGAACGCGGCGATCGCCGGGCAGCTCGTCGTCACGGAACGGGCCATCGCCAAGCACACCTCCAACATCTTCACCAAACTGGGACTCGAGGTGTCGGACGATGACAATCGGCGCGTCCTCGCGGTGCTCGCGTACCTGGACCGCGACCGGTGATTTTCCAGAAACCGCCCTGCTCAAACGGCAGTTGTGCCCCAAGTGCGTAACAAATCTCTGATGAATTTGTGAGACGCCTGAACACGTCTGAGACCGCCTGCGTATGAATGGACGCCGCTTCACTCCTGTCGGGCGCCTCGATGCCGCCCCGCAAGGAAGGTCTGAGGAGTTCCATGGGACGCAACATACGCAAACGCCGTTCGCCGCTGACCGTCAAGGTCATAGCCGCATCGGCGGCTGTCGCACTCGGCGGGGGCGGGCTGCTCTATGCGCAGATGAACGCTTCGGCTCACGAGTCGAACAACTCGGCGCAGAACTACACGAAGGCCGCCTCCGCGACGGTGGCGACCATCTCCTGCCCCGACGTCGGCCAGAAACTGACGAGTGTGCCCGACAAGGCCAAGCAGGGGGTGGCGACGGAACTGGCGAACCTCGACAAGCAGATCACCGAGGCCTACTCCCGGCTCGCCTCCACCCGTCAGGCACAGGCGAACGACGCCAACTTCGTCCAGAACGCGATCGTCGGCCCCCTGAAGGAGAAGCGGGCGGCCACGATCGACCGGATCAGGATCGACATCACGCGGGTCGGCGGCCAGTTCGACAGCGCGCTGTCGCAGCTCGCCGCCTGCACCACGCAGGCCGCCAACCAGACCACCGCCGGCCAGGGCAACAACAACGGCGGTCAGAACAACAACGGCGGTCAGAACAACAACAACGGCGGTCAGAACAACGGCGGCCAGGCCAGTGCCGCCCCGAGCGCCAGCGCCAGCACCCCGGTCGACGTCGGCGCCGGCGGCCAGGCCGGCAACGGCCCGTCCGCGGCGGACTTCGTGGACATCACGAAGGTCGCGGCGAACGTCCAGGGCAAGCCGCAGAATGGCGCCCAGGCCTCGACCGGTACCTTCACCACCCGCTGCGGTACGAACCAGAACAAGAACCACAACACCGACAACGTCATCGTGGCGCCCGGCGTGACCAACGGCGCGCACCACGAGCACGACTACGTCGGCAACCAGAAGGTCAACGCGTTCTCCACGAACGACTCGCTGCTGGCCGCCCCCTCCAGCTGCCAGAACCAGAGTGACCTCTCGGCGTACTACTGGCCGGTCGTGCGTGAGCAGAACGGCCAGCAGGAGTTCGACGCGAACGCGCTCGGCGGTGGCAAGGAAGGCAACGTCGGCAAGATCATCACGCCGGTCAAGGCGCAGATCAAGTACGTCGGCAGCCCGGCCAGCAAGGTCGTCGCGATGCCCCAGTTCCTGCGCATCATCACCGGTGACGCCAAGACCACGACCAACGGTCTGGCCAACGCCAACGCGCACTGGAGCTGCACCGGCTTCGAGAACAAGGTCCAGCTGACCCAGCAGTACCCGATCTGCCCGCAGGGCAGCCAGGTGGTGCGGACGTTCGCCTTCCAGAGCTGCTGGGACGGCGTGAACATCGACAGCGCCAACCACCGTACGCACGTGGCCTTCGCGGACCCCGCGAGCGGTGTCTGCCCGAACGGCTTCAAGGCGATCCCGCAGCTGACCATGCGCCTGGTGTACAACCTGGCCCAGCCGAGCATCGTGAACGGCCAGGTCAAGAACGCCTACGCCGTGGACGGTTTCCCCGAGCAGCTGCACAAGGCGGCCACCGACCACGACGACTTCATCAGCGTCACCAAGAACAACCTGGCGGCCACGATCGCCAACTGCATCAACACCGGCAAGAAGTGCTAGTGAGCAGTAGCTAGCCGGCGGCACCTGGGCCGGTAGCACGAAGCGGGCGGTGGGATTCTCCCACCGCCCGCTCTCGTATGTGCCGTACGGATCGCGAACCTCAGCTGGTGTGCTTGCTGTGGTCGACGCCGATCTCCTCCTCGCCGCCCAGCGTGGTCTGCAGCGCCTTCACCACCTTGTCGGTGCCGACGGCGACCCACTTGCGGCCCACGAGGTAGAAACCGCCGTAGTCCTTCGCGTCGTTGATCCACTCGCGCTGGCCGCGGTCGGTGGCGAAGGTGGCGAAGACGAACTTGCCTGCGGGGACCTTGCAGATCGCCTGGCGGACCTCGTCGGAGTCGATCTGCATGTCCGGAGTGCACTTCACCTTGGCGGCCAGGCTCTCCAGGCTGCCGGTCGCGGTGACCGGGATCTTGGCCTCCGCCTTGCCGTCTCCGGATCCACAGCCCGCCAGCGCCAGGACGGCCACGGCGCCGGCCACGGCGAGCATCGGTCGGGTCAACCTCATCTGTTCCTCCGGTCGCATTGCCGGCCCCGGGTGCCTTCAGGGGGCCCGTCCCCTTCGATACGGCTGCGGGCCGCGAAGCACTCACATCGGCTCACATCGCACGGGACACCGCAGTGTCACCCGAGTGGCGGTGACCAACCAACGGGTCGCTCGTTCTTCAGGACGTGCAGTCACAGGATGTAGCCCAGCGTCACGCAGCCGCCTCCGCCGGAGCCCCGCAACCGGCCGTCGATGTCGAGCAGGCCGAGGCCGCGCTCGTCGAGCACTACCCACGGCTCGTCCGGCTCGCCTACCTGGTGCTGCCACCGGGGCTCGCGCGCGGCCGCCGCGTCCTGACCGCGCACTCCCTGGTCCAGCGGGCTCTGCCCCGGGGCCGCAAGCAGTTCCCGGTGATCCCGGCCCAGTCGGACGGGCGGCAGACCGACCCCGGGTACTCCCTGGTCCGCCTGGAAGTGGTGCGTACGGCACTGGAGGCGGGCCATCCGCTCCGGCTCACCGCGTGGCCCAAGCGTGCCCAGCTGCCGCCGCTGCTCCCCCAGGTGTGGGGCCTGAGGCTCTTCCCGCGCTCCGGCGGCGCCGACGAACTCGCCCTGGACCAGCGGCTCGCCACCCTCTCCGGCCCGGCCCGCGCCGCCTACGCGCTGCGCGGTCTCGAACAGCTCCCCGACGGCGACGTCCGGGGTCTCCTGCGGGCGGCCGGCGTCGAGCAACCCGAGGACGCGCTCGCCGAGGCGAACGGCGTCCCGGCCGAGTACCCGCTGCTCGACTCCCCCGAGTTCGACCCCTGTTCCCTGCAGGCCCGGCCCACCGACCTGATGCGCCGCCGTCAGCACACCAAGGCGGCGCTCGCCGCCGCTGCCGCCCTCGCCGTGTGCGGGGCGCTGGTCGCACTGCCGGACGGCGGCTGGGGCGCCGACGGCGCGGCCGCCCCGGTGTACGCGCAGAACCCGGCCGCCCAGGCCGCCCTGGACCCGGCGCAGGTGGCAAAGGTCCCGGCCACGGTCTGGAAGACCGCCGCGCGCACCGACTTCTCCGTCTGGCCGGCCCGCGGCGCCCTCACCGGCGACACCGCGCTGCTGCGCCGTGCCCTCGCCGTCTGGGCCCGCCCCGGCGGCACCGTCCGCGTCTCGGCGACCCCCGGCACCCAGACCGGCGGCCCGGCAGGACCGCCCCAGCTGCTGTACGCGGGCGTGGTCGACAGCGCCCGGGTGGTGATCTTCTACGACGGTCTGCGCATCGTCCGCTACGCCGAACCGAAGGACGGCACCCAGGGCGCGGCCCTGGACTTCGCCCGTGCCGACGGCGCGGCAGGCCCGGAGGCGAGCGCCCTGGTCCTCGGCCGCTCCGACGGCAACGTCCGCTATCTGACCGCGCCCTGGGTGACCGGGGCGGCCGAGCGGGACCTGACGAAGCCGGACTCCGGGGCGCTTGACCTCGGGCTGACCGACGGGGTGACCGGGCCGCTGGCCAGTCCCGCGCTGCAGCAGGGGACGTGCACGTCCTGGAACGTGCTCCAGCTGACCGACGCGCAGGGTGTGCACCTCGCGACCGACCTGGGCGAACTCATGCCGGCCCGGCTCACCGCCGGGCGGCCCGGCGAGACCGGCGAGGCCTCGGGGGCGGCGGCGCGGCGCGACTGGGCGCCGTTCGCCTGCTCGCTGGCCGCGGAGCGGTCGGCCGGGGTGCGCAGTGTCAACGCGTGGGCGTTCGCCGAGCAGCAGCTGCCGGACGCCGGCGGCACCGGGTCGTGGGTGTGCACGCGCACCGAGACCTGGCGGGGCGACGGGACAGTGTCGCTGGCCCAGTTCCGGACGCCGGGCAGCCGGTACGGAGCGGTGGCGGCCAAGGGGGCCGACGTGACGGCCTGCGGTCCGCGCGACCCGCACGTGCTGGCCGGGGTGTTGTGGAAGTCCGGGGGCGGCCAGTGGTACCTGCTGGCCGCGGGTAGCCGCGACACCGCGTCGATCCGGGCGACCGGTGGGGTCACGGCCTCGGCGCAGGGGACGACGCTGGTGGCCGAGGCGAAGCAGGGGGCGCAGGCCGAGCTGAAGGGGACGCTGGAGGAGGGCGGCGAGATCAGCGGGCTGCGGTGAGTCCGCCACCCGAGCGCTTGCTGACGCTCGCGTAAACAAGGCGGCCGGAGGTCTTCTCAGGCCACCTACCCGTCAGTACATTGACGCCATGTCCAACAAGCAGCCGCAGCCGGTGCAGTCCGAGCACATCGCGCTCAAGGCCCGCAATGTGTCCTTCGCCTGGGAGGACACCCCTCTGCACTGGGTCCCCGGCGATCCCTTCGCCACGCACACCATCAACGTGCTGCACATGCTGCTGCCCGCCGGCGAGCGCTGGTTCGTGCACGTCTACAAGCAGGTGCTGCCGCTCATCCGTGACGAGCGGCTGCGCGCGGACGTCATCGGGTTCATCGGGCAGGAGGCCATGCACTCCCAGGCCCACGACGAGGTGCTGCCCCACCTCAGGGAACAGGGCCTCGACCCGACGCCGTACACCGCGCAGGTCGACTGGTTCTTCGAGAAGCTGCTCGGCGACCGGACCCTGCCGCCCGGGAGGGCCAGGCGCTGGTGGCTGCTCGAACGGGTCGCGCTGATCGCGGCCATCGAGCACTACACCGCCTTCCTCGGCGACTGGGTGCTCAACGCCGGGGAACTGGACCGGCGCGGCGCCGACCCGATGATGCTGGACCTGCTGCGCTGGCACGGTGCCGAGGAGGTCGAGCACCGGTCGGTCGCCTTCGACCTGTTCCTGCACCTCGACGGCGGCTACCGGCGCCGGGTGCGGACCTGGGCGACGGCGTTCACGGCGATCGTGTTCCTGTGGCAGCGCGGCGCCCGCTTCTTCATGGCGAACGACCCGACGCTCGACGAGGGCCGGGCCCGGCTCCGGGACTTCTATCTCGCCGGCCGGCGCGGCACGCTGCCCGCCACCGGCGACATGCTGAAGTCGATCCCGCGCTACCTCAGCCGCACCTACCACCCCTCCCAGGAGGGCTCCACCGAGCAGGCCGTCGCCTACCTGGCCTCCTCCCCCGCCGCGCGCGCCGCCGAGCAGGAGGGCAAGTGATGACGCCGAGGCTGCGGACCGTCGTCGCCGTCGCGGGCGCCGCGCTGCTCGTCAGGCGGGCCCTGCGCCGCCGTATCGAGGCCTCGCCGCTGTGGCCGATGCCGGCCCTGGATCCGCCGGCCTCCGGGCAGCCGCGCTCCCGGGCGCTGCGGCTCCTGGTCGCCTCGCACCGGGCGGTCGCCGACGGGGTCGTCCAACTGCGCCTGGAGGGCGGTCGGTTGCCGGCCTGGCAGCCCGGCGCCCACCTGGACGTGGTGCTGCCGTCCGGACTGGTCCGGCAGTACTCGCTCTGCGGCGACCCGGCCGACACCTCGTCGTACACGATCGCCGCCCGGCTGGTCGCGGACGGGCGGGGCGGTTCGCGGGAGCTCCACGAGCAGGTCGCGGAGGGCATGGAGCTGGAGGTGCGCGGGCCGCGCAACCGTTTCCCGCTCGCCGAGGCCGCCTCGTACGTGTTCGTGGCCGGGGGCATCGGGATCACGCCGATCCTGTCGATGGTGCGGGCCGTGCCGGACGGCGTGGCGTGGCGGCTGCTGTACTGCGGGCGGACGCGCGCCTCCATGCCGTTCCTGGCGGAGTTGGCCGGGGACGACCGGGTCACGGTCGTCGCGGAGGACGAGGACGGGCGCCCGGACCTCGACGCGCTGGCCGTCCCGGAGGGCGCGGCGCTGTACTGCTGCGGTCCGGAGGGGCTGATGGCGGCGGTGGAAGCGCGGTTTCCGGCGGTCCGCCTCGAACGTTTCGCGCCGCGTACCGACAGCGGCGGCAACCACGCCTTCGAACTCGAACTCCGGCGCAGCGGACGGACGGTGCCGGTCCCGGCCGACACGTCCGTGCTGGCCGCGGTACGTGCGGAGCTGCCCGACACGCCGTACTCCTGCGCACAGGGGTTCTGCGGGACCTGCCAACAGCGGGTGCTGGAAGGGGAGGTGGAGCACCGGGACGAGCTGCTCACGGACACGGAGCGTGCCGACTCGATGCTCATCTGTGTATCCCGGGCCCGAAGTGGGAGACTTGTGCTGGATCTGTGAACACCCGTGAAGGGTCGGGTCCGTGGGAGGCCGGATCCGATCGGTAAGGTGTTCGCATGACAACCGGGGTACGCCGCAGGATGGGAGTCGAGGAGCGGCGGCAGCAGTTGATCGGCGTCGCCCTCGAACTGTTCAGCCGTCGCTCGCCGGACGAGGTCTCGATCGACGAGATAGCCTCGGCCGCGGGCATCTCACGACCGCTGGTCTACCACTACTTCCCCGGCAAACTCAGCCTGTACGAGGCCGCGTTGAAGCGGGCCTCGGAGGATCTCGCGGGCCGCTTCCAGGAGCCCCACGAGGGCCCGCTCGGGGCCAGGCTGCTGCGCGTGATGCGCCGCTTCTTCGACTTCGTCGACGAACACGGGCCCGGCTTCGCCGCGTTGATGCGCGGCGGCCCCGCGGTCGGCTCCTCGGCGACCAACGCGCTCATCGACTCCGTACGGCAGGCCGCCTACGAGCAGATCCTCTCCCACCTCGACATCACCGAGGCGCCGCCCCGTCTCGAACTGGTCATCCGCTCCTGGATCTCGCTCGCCGAGTCGACCGCCCTCATCTGGCTGGACGGACGCCGCATCCCGCGCGCCGAGCTGGAGATCCAGCTCGTCCACGATTTCGCTGCGCTGACGGCGGTGAGTGCGGCGTACGACGAGGAGATGACGGCGTTGGTGAAGCGGATGGTGCAGGGGGAGCCGGCCGACGGGCCGTTCGCCGACCTGGCCGCCCGACTGATCGCCCTGGCGGGCTAGGGCCTGCCGTTCGGCCGCGGCGCCATGGGGGCTGGTCGCGCAGTTCCCCGCGCCCCTTACGGGGCGCTGCCGAACCGCGCCCCAAAGGGGCGCTGGGGGTCCCCCCGGCCGAAGGGCTGGGGGAGGAACGCGCGACCGCCCACGACGGCGCGACAGCCGGACAACCGGCGGATGCGGGCCTAGGCTGTTTCGTTTGGATCAGGGGGCGGACCACAGGAAGATGCCGGCGATATGGAGTCCGGCCAGGTAGATGGTCGCGGTCTTCTCGTAGCGG
>NZ_JBIAUL010000005.1:571570-576004 GCF_042892755.1 Streptomyces sp. NPDC001714 | reverse complement strand
TCCAGCGCCCAGTTGAAGTGGTCCGGACGCGGCCACTCGAAGCCCGCGTAGGCGGTGGCGTAGTCCGCACGGTGTTCCAGCAGGAAGTCCCGTGCGGCCCGGAACTCCTTGGTGGCGACGGTCTCCGGCACCGTGATTCCTCTCTTTCCTGTGCCCTCAGTCAACGGGGACCAGCTCGACGACCGGGATGGCGCGGCCCGTGCGGCCGCGGAACTGGGCGAAGTTGGGGTCCTGGGCGGTCTGCAGGGCCCACAGCTCCTCGTGCTCGGCGGCGGGCACCGGCTCGGGGCGGGCCAGGAAGCGGCGGCCGCCGGGGAGTTCGACGGTGCCGGTGCCGGCGGCGACCAGGTTGCGGTACCAGGCGGGATGGGTGGCGGCCCCGCCGTTGGCGGCGAAGACGATGTGCCGGCCGTCGCGCTCCAGGTGCACCAGCGGGGTCGTCCGGGTCGCGCCGCTGCGCCGGCCGGTGGTGCTGAGCAGCAGCAGCGGGACGTCGCCGAAGTCGGCCACCCGGCCGCCGTTCTCGCGGAATTCCCGGATGACCTTCCGGTTGAACGGGTTGCTGTTCACGGATTCGTCCACGGGGGCGGCGGGACGGTGCGCGTCCCAGCTTTCTTCGGGGAGATAGAGGCGGGTAGCCGTGTTCTGTTCGTAGGGCATTCCGGCGGGCATGTTGATGAGTTCCATGTGCAGGCCCCACGGGGTGGTGAAATAGACCCAGCGGTCGCCCGCGATGGGACCCTCGGTGATGGTCTCCGGTTCGTCGAGAACGGTTACGCCGGGGATCTCACGCAGGTATGCGGCGGCCTTGTCGACGTCGTCGACGTAGATCGCGAAGTGGTGGCCGCCCCAGTCGCTGTTGCGGGGGCGTGCGCGGTCCTGGTCGGGCGCGGAGTACTCGAAGAGCTCCAGGTTGGTGACCGGTCCCAGGCGCAGCATCGCGATCTTCGCGGAGGCGGCCGGGTGGACGCCGAGCTTGCGGGTCATCCAGTCGCCCTCGCGGTCCTCGACCGGGCCGAGGGTGTAGGCGAGTTCGGCGCCGATGACGTCGACGAAGAAGCTCACCGCCTGGTCCAGGTCGGGGACCGTGTAGGCGATGTGGTGGACGGCCCGGGCTCCGGGAAGTGTGGTCAAGGTCCGCTCCGTTCGGGCTCGGTCCGCCCGGCCGGCGGACGCGTTGGGGGCCGGGTTCTGCCACCCGGGTCCGCCCGAGCCTCCGGTGTGCGGTGGCCGCGGACAAGGGCGAGTTCCGTAAGTCGCCCAGGGTTCGGCGAACAACCGGCGGACATGCCGAAGTGGGTGCGCGGGGTTGGCGTCCGGGGCGCGGACGGTGTTGGTATGGAGTCCGTCGGGGCGCCGGCGGCCGCACGTTCCGCCGGGCGCCGGAGAAATCTCCGGCCGGTATCCCGTACGCGTTCCCCGCCGGCAGGCCGGGGCGTATTCCTTCCGAATTCCCTGCACCGCGCCGCTCGCTTCTCCTGTCGACTGTCGAGCGCATCCGAGCAATAACGGGGGTCAATGATGGCTGAGTTGAAGAGACGGCGGTTCATGGAGCTCGGCTCCGGGATCGCGTTCACGGCCGCGGCCGGCGGCGGTCTCGCCACGGCGCCGTACGCCCGGGCCGCCGCCGGTACGCCGGTGTCGGCGAAGGCGGCCACGGCGGCCGTCGCCGTCACACCCGCCGACGGCCGCTACCCGGACCTGATATCCGGCAACAACCAGCGGTGGACGTCGAGTCCGGACAAGGTCGTGCTGCCGCGGACCACCGCCGAGGTGGTCGCCGCGGTGCAGGAGGCGGTCACCGCCGGCAAGCGGCTGTCCGTGTGCGGCGGCGGGCACTGCTTCGAGGACTTCGTCTTCAACGCCGACATCAAGGTCAACATCAACATGGGGCTGATGAACGCGGTGTCGTTCGACAGCTCGCTGAACGCCTTCAAGGTCGGCGCCGGCTGCACGCTCCTCGACGTCTACGAGGCGCTGTACGAGGGCTGGGGCGTGACCATCCCGGGCGGTATCTGCCACAGCGTGGGCGTCGGCGGCCATGTCACCGGCGGCGGCTACGGCAACCTGTCCCGGCAGTACGGGCTGACCGTCGACCACCTGCACGCCGTCGAGGTCGTCGTCGTGGACGCGAACGGCACCGCCCGCAGCGTGGTGGCGGCCCGGGACTCCGCCGACGCCGCGTTGCGCGACCTGTTCTGGGCGCACACCGGTGGCGGTGGCGGCAGCTTCGGCGTCATCACCGCGTTCTGGTTCCGGACGCCCGGGGCGAGCGGCCCGGCGGGGAACCTGCTGCCGAAGGCGCCCTCCAAGATCTTCCTGACGCTGGCGGGCTGGCCCTGGGAGAAGGTCACCCAGGACGGCTTCGGCCGGCTGGTCGACTACTGGGGCACCTGGTTCGAGCAGCACAACACCCCCGGTACGACGGCCGGTTCGCTGTACTCCTGGCTGATGCTCAACCACCGCGACAGCGGTTCGATGGGCGCGGTGGTCCAGCTGGACGCCTCGCTGCCGGACGCGGCGAGCGTCCTGTCGGACTTCCTGGCCGGGATGGACGACGCGCTGGGCCTGCACTCGGCGACCACGCGCCACGACGGCGTCCTGGACACCGCGTACACCACGACCCGGCTGCAGCCCTGGCTGCGCGGCACCAAGTACATCGGCGCGATCTCCCCGACCCAGCTCGACCCCACCACGCGGGGCTGCCACAAGTCGGCCCACCTGCGCACCCGCACCCCGCAGCGGCAGATCGACGCCATGTACGCCCACCTCACCAGCACGGACAAGCCGAGCACCATGACCGGCATCGTGCTGTCCGCGTCCGGCGGCCGGATCGCGAGCGTCGCACCGACGGCGACCGCGGTCGCCCAGCGCGACGCGATCATGAAGGTGAACTTCGAGAGCCGCTGGTACGACAAGGCCGACGACGCGAAGAACGTCGGCTGGATCCGCGGCGCGTTCGGCTCCGTGTACGGCGACACGGGCGGGGTGCCCGTCCCGAACGACGTGACCGACGGCTGCTACATCAACTACCCCGACGGCGACCTGTCCGACCCGGCGTTCAACACCTCGTCGGTGGCCTGGCACGACCTGTACTGGAAGCAGAACTACGCCCGTCTCCAGCAGGTCAAGAAGGCCTGGGACCCCGGCGACGTCTTCCACCACCGCCAGTCGGTCCGCCTCCCCTGACCTCCTCTCCCCCTGTTTTCCCATCCCCCCTCATCAACACTGGAGTTGACGATGCGTACCACCACCCTGGGCAAGAACGGTCCCGTCGTGGGCCGTGTGGGCCTCGGCACCATGGGCATGTCCTTCGGCTACGACCCGCACGGCTGGGACGACGACGCCTCGGTCAAGGTGATCCACCGCGCCCTGGACCTCGGCGTGAACCTGGTCGACACCGCCGACGTGTACGGGCCGTTCACCAACGAGGAGCTGGTCGGCCGTGCCCTCAAGGGCCGCCGCGACGAGGTCGTGCTGTCCACCAAGGGCGGCCTGGTCGTCGACGAGAACGGGCTCGGGCTCGACGGGCGTCCCGAGCACCTGTCGGCCGCCGTGGACGCCAGCCTGCAGCGGCTCGGCGTGGACCACATCGACCTGTACTTCCTGCACCGCGTCGACCCGAACGTGCCGCTGGAGGAGAGCTGGGGCGCCCTCGCCGAGCAGGTCGCGGCCGGCAAGATCCGCGCGCTGGGGCTGTCGTCGGTGACCCTGGAGCAGGTCAAGGCGGCCCAGTCGGTCCACGAGGTGGCCGCCGTCGAGTCCGAGGCCTCCCTCTTCACCCGGGACGCCTTCGTGGACGTCCTTCCGTACACCGTGGAGCAGGGCATCGCGTTCCTGCCGTTCTCGCCGCTCGGGCGCGGGCTGCTCACCGGTGCGTTCAGCAAGCCGGGCGACCTGCCCAAGGACGACTGGCGAAGCACGCAGCCGCGGTTCACCGACGAGGCGTTCGCGCACAACAAGGCGATCGTCGACGCGGTGGCGGCCGTCGCCGCCCGCCACGACGCGACCACCGCCCAGGTGGCGCTGGCCTGGCTCCTGGCCAAGGGCGAGTACGTGGTGCCGATCCCCGGCACCAAGACGGAGCGCTACCTGGAGCAGAACGCCGGCGGCGCGGACATCGCCCTCACCGCCCAGGACCTGGCCGAACTGGACGCGCTTCCGGAGCCCCTGGGCGCCCCGGAGGCCTGACCGACCTCGGCGGGCAACCCCCGCCGACCCGCCTGCCGGCGCCGCCCCGAACACCCTTCGCCCGGCGCCGGCAGGCAGCCCCCACTTCTCGGCCGAGCCAACCGCAGCAGACCCTCACTTCCCGACCGAGCCAACCGCAGCCGACCCTCACTTCCCGACCAAGCGAACCGCAGCCAACCCAGGGGCGCGGGGCTGTACCCGATATGCGGCTCCACCGCGCGGGCGCGACCAACCTGGCCTCAC